>CAVZUX010000048.1:0-70395 GCA_963778435.1 uncultured Actinomycetota bacterium | reverse complement strand
GGCGAGAACCGGCCCGCTGCCGATGGGCGTGCGTCACCTCGCGGCGCCCATTGAGGGCGTCCAGTTCCACCCCGAGTCGATTCTCACCCGCCACGGCCAAGAGCCCACCGCGGGCAACCCTCACGTCCGTGTCCCGTCTCCGGTAAATCGGCCCTGTCCGTGTCCCGTTAGATTCGTCGCCAGGTTGAGGAGGCGTTGGCCCTCGGGCGGCAGCGGGGCGCTCGGGTTTCCAGACGGCGGTGAGCTGCCTGGTTAGCGGGGGACCGGCCAGCTCGACGGCAACCAGGCGGCCGAGCACCAGGTCGTCCCGGACGGCGAGCCGGCGAGCACGCCGGGGCCGACGCCGGCCGCGATCGCGGACCTGCACCGCCGGCTTGTGCCCGAGTTCCATGGCTATCTCCGGCCGCAGCGGCGGGTCCTGGGCCGCTAGGTGGTCCGTCAGCGTGTCCCTGGTCCCGCTGCCAGCCTCCCGCATGACCAGTGGCATCGCCGCGATCTCGGCGAAGGCCAGCGGTCGGCGGCGGCGCGCCCACGGGTGGCCGGGTGCGGTGACTACGAGCAGTTCGTCATCCCGCACGACCTCGGCGACCAGGTCCGCCGGCAGGTGCGGGGTTTCGATGAAGCCGAGCCCGGCCCTTCCATCGCGGACCAGATCAATCACGCCGGTGGAGTTGGCGACGGTCAGCTCGACGACGGTTGGCTGGTAGCCCGCCGCCTGCTCGGCGGTGCGCAGTTCGATGAGCCAGTGCGGCACGAGGTGCTCGGCGATCGTCTGGCTCGCGGCGATGGCGAGCCGGTGCGACACCCCAGACCTGATCGAGCGAAGGCCGGCCTCGAGACGGTCCGCAGCATCGAGCACGTCTTCCGCCCAGCCGACCACGAGTCTGCCCTGCTCGGTGAGGTGCGACCCGGACGGCGTCCGCGCCAGCAGCGTCACGCCCATGGCTCGCTCCAGGGTGCGCATCCGCGCGGACAGCGCCTGCTGCGAGACGCCGAGCATGAGGCGGCGGCGGCGATCGACCCCTGCCTGCCCACTTCGCGCAGCGCCCGAAGCGCGCCCAGGTCGTGCACGGTCTCGGTCATCGGTTACAAGGGTAACTTGTACCCCCACAAGGCTCGCCGCCTTCCCGCAGATCATGGCGGCAGCGACGCTGAAAGCGCCATGAACGCTGTCACACACCCGCGGACCGCCGCTCCCCGTACGCTCCCCGCGCCCCCGGCGTCGGCCCCGCCGACGATGCCCCGACGGGTGGCGGTTTCGCACGGAGCGCGCGGGATCGCTCGCGGCCTCGCGCTCGCGGTCGCCGTCGCCGCGGTGGCCACGGTGGTGGGGCAGCACGTGCCGCTGGTCGGCAGCGCAGTTCCCGGCGCTGTCATCGGCGCGGTCATCGCCCTCGTCATCAAGCCCGGCGCCCGGCTCGCGCCCGGTCTGAAGTACGCGAGCTCGTTCGTCCTGCAGTGCTCGGTGGTCCTGCTCGGCACCCAGCTCTCCATCGTCGAGGCGGCTCGGGTCGGCGTTGCGTCGCTGCCGGTCATGCTAGGCACGCTCGCGGTCTGCCTGAGCGCGGCGTGGGTGTACGGCAGGCTGCTCGGAATCCCGCGCGACCTTCGGACGCTGATCGGCGTCGGTACCGGCATCTGCGGCGGGTCAGCGATCGCCGCGGTCTCTCCGGTGATCGAGGCCGCGTCGACCGACGTCGCCTACGCGATCTCGACGATCTTCCTGTTCAACATCGCGGCCGTCCTCGTCTTCCCGCTCATCGGTCACGCGATCGGGATGAGCCAGCAGTCGTTCGGCCTGTTCGCGGGGACGGCGGTCAACGACACGTCCTCGGTGGTCGCCACCGCGACCACCTACGGCGCAGCCGCGGCCAACCACGCCATCGTGGTGAAGCTCGTTCGAACCCTCATGATCATCCCGATCTGCCTGGGCCTGGCCGGGCTGACCGCCCGCAGGAACCGCGCCGGCGAGGCCAGCGGGACCTCGGAGGCAGCGCCTACGCCGGCATCAGCCCGGATGTCGCCGTTGCGGGTGGTCCGCCTGGTGCCGTGGTTCCTGATCGGATTCGTCGTCGCCGCCGCGCTCAACTCGGCCGGCGCCATCCCCGAAGCCAGCCACGGCCCGCTCCAGCACGTGTCGGTCTTCCTCGTCGCCGTCGCGCTCTCCGCGATCGGCCTGTCGACCAACGTGCCCGCGCTCCGCAAGGCCGGCCCGAGGCCGCTGCTGCTCGGCGCGCTGCTCTGGGTCACGGTCGCCGCGGCCAGCCTGGGTCTTCAGGCCCTCACCGGGACCCTTGGGTAACCTCCACGCTTGCGGGTGACCGATGGAGGCCGCCTGTTGCATTGGACAGGTCGGCCTCTACGACCCCACCAGCCTCTTCACCTTCCCGCAAGCCATCAAACCCGCCTAGCCATCCGGCCGCGCCTGCGGAGACATCGGATAACAGCAAGAAGTGATCCGCCATGGCGACGGTCGGCAAGATGATGGACCGTTGCGTACACCCGGATGTACACAACGGTCCACTATCTTCCCGAGGCTGGCACCAAACCTGATAACAGCAAGAAGCGGCGGAGCCGCCGCGTGGCCGATCGGAGCCTAGCCCCGTTATGCAGATAACAGCAAGAAGTGTCGGGACGCCGCAACTGGCAACTGGCAACCGGCAACCAGCGGGAACTGGAGGCGGACCACAACGCTGCTCGGCCGCGCCGCCGAGAGGCGAGCGAGATCGCCGATGTGATCGCCTTCCTCGCGTCGCCGAAGGCTGCCTACATCACCGGCGCGGTCATCGCCGCCGACTACTCCTGAGTCCATCGTGCCCGGCGGAACATGCCCCCGTACACCTGGTTCCCGTTCCGGCCCGTGTACTGGGCCTGGTCGATCGCGTTGGCGTAGAAGACCGGCGCGCCGGTAGGCGGCGGCAGTGCCCCGGCCTCGGACAGGTCCAGGTCGCAGCGGATGTAGCCGACGGTGATCGCCGCGACCTTGTCCGCCTCGACGAACCGCAGGTCCTGATGACGGAACGCCTCGAGGCGGCGGGCGGCGGACAGGTGGCCCTGGCTCAGGTCGCGCTGGATCCGCCGGTCCATCCAGCTGCCGCTGCCCACCCACACCACGATGCCCTCGAAGATGTCTTCCTCAGCCACCTCAAGGACGTGCTCCAGGAAACCGAACTGCTCGCCGTCCCTGGTCAGCACCGGAACGCCGGGGGAAACACCCTCGTAGGAAATCGGGAACTCGTCATCCATACGGCTCACAGTACCGGCCGCCGGTCCGGGTGCGGTTGAGTATCGCTGCGGCCCGCACCGCCGAGCTGCCAAAGGCACCTGAACCGCGCCGGCACTCAGGGCGAGGGCGTGCTCGTCGCGCCGTGGAAGACCTGGAAAGCCACGTAGACGATGAAAGCGAGTACCGCCAGCCGGACGATCCACAGCACCACCCAGGCAGGACTGCCCGCTCGCGGCCGGTACCGGCGCACGCCATACCGGCGCCGTCCGTACTCCGGGGGCATCAGGTCGGCCGGGTCCGCGATGTGATGATGATGGTGCTCAGGCGGCGGAAACATCCCAGGCTGGGGGCCCGGGTCGGAGAAGCCCTGCTGCCCGCCCATGTCGCCGCCGTGATGGTGGCCACCCTCGCTCATATGCCGTCCAGGTGGTCGTTTCCGTTCACCAGGCGATTGTCACAGCCCGGTCTTTGGAAAGTCAATCAAAACCCCGGAGATGGGGCGGAGCCGCTGCGGTAGTGCAGAAACTCACGGTCCGTTCCATATCAGGATTTTGATCTTGACCCCCGACGGGGCCGCACCCCAAAAGCCCGGTGCCCGCACGGCGATCGCCGTGCCGGGCCGGCTGCTGGCGCCGAGAGCTACCGCCAGGCTCGAGCCTTGGCGGAGGCGCTGACCAGTTCGTTGACCTCGGGCAGGACCGCGTCGCTGACCCGGATGTCGCGAGAGATCAGCCCGTTGACCCGGAAGAGGTCCGCGGCGTGCTGCTGCTCGGTGATGAACTCCTCCGACACCGGGTGCTGGCCCCACGGGCGGGTGCGCAGGGCGTGCTCCCAGGCGGGCAGGTCGTCTTCCCCGGTGGCGAACAGCCGCGCGGCCTCGGTGAAGTTGTCCTGGATCCACTGGTCCGACTCCTGCAGCGCGTTCACGATCGCCGCGAGCTCGCCGGTCCGCTCGGTGGCGAACGAGCGGCTGGTGAACCACAGCGAACGGTGCGTGAACAGTCCCTCGGTCGGGATCAGCCCGCGCACCGCCACCTGGGACTCCACGCTGGTGAGGTAGGGGTACGAGCCCACCCAGGCGTCGACCGAGCCGTCAAGGAACTGCTCGGCGGCGTTGTCGTAGGTGTCCACCGGCACGATGTCCCGCCAGCTCAGCCCCTCGGTCTCAAGCGCGAGCAGGAGCAGGGTGGTCTGCCACGACCCGTGGGCGAACGCGACCCGCTTTCCGGCCAGGTCGCTGACCGACTTGATCGGCGAGTCGTCGCGCACCACGAGGCGGCCGTTCTCGTGCCGCGGCTCCGATATCGCGACGTAGACCACGTCGTGGCCCTTCGCCTGGGCGGTCACCGGGGGCGTCGAGCCGGTCCCGATGAAGTCGTAGCCGCCGTCGAACAGGTGGTCGCCCTGCGCCGACGGCAGGACGCTGGTGGGGTCTACCCGCTCACTGGGCAGCGAGCGCAGGCTCACCCATTCGACGTCGGGCACGGCCCGCTCAAGGATGCCGAGATGCCGGAGCACCCACAGCGAGTTGTTCTGCGGGAAGTAGCCGACGCGAAGGCTCATGACGTTCGTCCTTTCAGTAGGGGGAGCACCCGGCTGCCGACCCGGCGAGCCTCTTCGAGGTGCGGAACGCCGACGAGGATGAAGGAGTCCACGCCGAGGTCCATCAGTTCGTCCAGCCGCTCGGCGACCTGGTTGTAGTCGCCGACGATTCCGAAGGCGGGACCGGGACGGAGCTGGTCGAAGCCGCCCCAGACATTCGGGGCGACCTCAAGGTCCCGGTAGTCGCCGATGGCGTTGCCCGCGCCGAACTGCTGGCTTCGCGCCCAGCCGACGGAATCGCCGGACCTCCTGGCGGTGCCGCTCTCGCCGCTGCGTCGCCCGTCGGAACGCGTCCAGCCGCGGCGGATCTCATCCCACGCCTCTTCCTCGGTTTCCCTGGCGAGGACGTCGACCCGGACGGCGAACTTCGGCGGCTTGAGGCCATTGGCGTTCGCGTGCTTGCGCACCGCGGCGAACTTCTCGGCCAGCGGGCCGAACGGCTCAAGCCAGGACAGGTAGTAGTCGGCGTGCCGCCCGGCGGCGTCGATCGCCGCGGGCGACGAACCGGAGAAGAAGATTTCGGGGAACGGCTGGCCCCGCAGGAACTCCGGCAGGCCGCCGCCCTCGACGCGGAAGAACCGGCCGCTGAAGTCGAGCCTGTCGTTGTTCCAGAGACCTTTCAGCACGTCGAGGAATTCCGAGGTCCGGGCGTAGCGGTCGTCGTGCGCCACCTTGTCGCCCCACCACAGCTGCTGCGGGCCGCCGCCACCGGAGATGATGTTGTAGACCACCCGGCCGCCGGTCGCGGCTTGCAAGGTGGCGGACATCCGCGCCGCCTGCACCGGGTGCAGGAACCCGGGCTGGAAGGCGATCATGAACCGGTAGGTCGCGCTTTCGGCGGCGAGCTCGGACGCCGCGGCCCACGGGTCCTCGGTCTCGGGGAACGAGGGCAGCAGACCGCCGACGAAGCCGGAGCTCTCGGTGGCCCGCGCCACGGCATGAGCAGCCGCTCGGCGCCCCTGGCGATCAGGTCGGCGCACTAGCACGGCGGGCCTGTGCACGCGGCACAGTTCGGCCACCAGATCCTGCTGCGCAGCCGGGTGAGCGCGTCGAGGGCGGCTGGCGTGGTGCGGGAGGTGGTCCTGCCGGGGGCGCTGCCCTCCTTGCTCTCCGGGTTCCGCTCCGGCTGGATGACGTAGGGCTGCACGTTAACGGCCTTGGTGACCCCTTCCGACATCTGCGCGAAGAGGTCGAACACCGGGGTGGCCGCGAGCGCGGTGACGGCCGAGGTGATCGAGCCTTGCGTCGGGTTTCCTCGCCGCGGGAGCGCGCCCAGAGCGCGGGAACGTTGCCGCCTTCGCGGAACAGCCCGGGGTGTGCGTGCGTGAAGTGGAAGTCGGACGCCTCCTCCCGGGGGATGTCCTGAAGCGATCGCACCGCGACGCCGTCGGGGGCGAACTCGTCGGCAAGCCAGCCTAGGTCGGCCGCGATTCCTGTCGCTGTCGGGACGGGGCAGCGCGGGTACCAGATCGTGTCGTAAGAAGCCACGCCCAGAAGCTATCTTGACTTTTCCGATCGAATCAATTGGAATCCCATCTTGTGGGAAACTTTTCGATCGATACTGGCGTGACCAGTTCAGATGGATCTCGATACGATACGTAGACTTTCCCAGTAACTGAGGAGACAGGTGACCGAACCACCCGCCGGGGCACGGGCCGTAGAACGCGCGCTCGGCGTGCTGCGCTGCTTCGGCGATGACAGCGGCGTGCTATCTGCCAGTGACATCGCGCGCCGCGTGGAGCTGCCGACTTCCACGGCGCACCGGCTGGCGAGGACCCTACTCGCCGAGGGCTTTCTCGAGCTTGACGAGGGAAGCCTGCGGTACCGGCTCGGGCCCGCGATGGTGGAGCTCGGTTTGCACGCCTACAACGATCGCGGCCTGCCCAAGGTGGTACCGGAGCTCGTGCACCTGTCCCGGGTCACTCGCGGCACGGCCGACCTGGCGATCCGCAGCGGCGACCATGCCGTGATCGTGGCGCGGGGTTCGTCGGGCCTTGAGTACGCGGTCGGGCTGCGCCGCCTGCTCCACTCGACCGCGCTTGGCAAGGTGCTCCTCGCGTGGGACCGGCCAAGCGCCGCCGACATCGCCGGGCTCGGGCCGCTGCGCCCGCTCACCGCCAAGACCATCGTGGACCCGGCCGAGCTCGCCGCCGAGCTGGCCTCCGTCCGCAACCTGGGCTACGCCGTCAACGACGGCGAGTCCGCGGTCGGGATCCGGACCGTCGCCGTGCCCATCCTCGATCGCACGGGACGCGTGCGGTTCGCGCTCGCCGTCCGGGCGACGCCTGAGGTCATTCCCGATCCGAAGATCGGCTGGGTGCTTGCCCAGGCCCGAGCTTGCGTCGCGGCACTCCAGGTGCACCTGCTATTCCCCGAAGAGCGCCCCGCCCCAGCGGGCTAAGGGAGTGAAGATCACATTCATTCTCTTGAACGGACGGTGGCTCTGCCCTTCCCCCCGCTCGCTCGCATCTGCGGCCCGGCGGCCAGGCGAGCCGTTGCGGTAACGTCGGATGCCCACCGGGCATGACTTGTGTCTGGCCGAATGAGCCGAGTGAGCCGAGTGAGCCGAGTGAGCCGAGTGAGCCGGACGAGAAGGCGGGAGGTCGCCGACCACAATGCGGATTGTCGTCCTGTCCGACACGCACGCTCCCCGGCGCTGGAAGTCATGCCCGCCCGCGGTCGCGTCGCAGCTGCGCGGCGCGGATCTGATCCTGCACGCCGGTGACGTATGCACGGCGGCGGTACTCGACGAACTGGCGCAGTACGCGCCGGTGACCGCGGTCGTCGGCAACAACGACGGTCCCGACGTCGCCGCCTGGGGCGCGGCCGAGACGGCCTCGCTGGCGGTCGACGGCCTACGGGTCGCGATGATCCACGACAGCGGCGCCGCCGCCGGGCGGCTGCCCCGGATGCGGGCTAGGTTCCCCGAGGCCCAACTCGTCGTATTCGGTCACTCGCACATCCCGCTCGACGCCGCCGGCGAGGCCCTGCGGATCTTCAATCCCGGCTCGCCGACGACCGCCGCCGACAGCCGCACGGCACGCTCGGCGTGCTGCGCATCGCGGACGGCGCCCTGGTCGAGGCCCGGATCGTCGAGGTCAGCTAGCCGAGCAGCGCCGACGTTTGCTCACCAGCCCCGTGGGCAACACCAGCCTCTAAGACATTGCCGCGCGGCCGCGGTAGACCGGGCCGCTCGCCCGTTTCTCGGCTTCGGCAAGGGACTGCACGGGGCAGTCGGCTCAGCACTCGGGGGGGAGACTTCATGCCTGACACGAGAGCACGGCATCATTCACGGGCTGGCTGGGGGTCTTAAATGTCAGTGCTGGAGCCAAGTGTCCTGTTTACGCTGCCGCAGTCCTCGTTTCCGCCGCTGGCCGTTGGGTTCTTTGGCCTGGGCACCGGTTACCTGATCTACGGAACTCAGGAACTGCTCGGCTACCCGAAGCGTGATGAGCGCGTGGACCTCGCAACAGGGGTCTGGGGCCTCTGGATGCCCGGGTTCATGCAGTTCATCGCGGGCACGTACCTCTTCCTCGGGCTGACCCTGTTCGGTACGTTCACGGCGTCTCCGGCGCTGTACATGGCCGCTCTCGCCTTCACCGCGTACGGCGTGCACTGGTTCGCGCTCGGCTGGATCCGGCTGAGACGAGCCGACGCCAGGGCAAATATCGGCATGTGCATCGCATTCCTGCTGATTTCGATCCTGGGCATCATCGTCTTCTTCAATGTCGGCGATGACCCCGTCGGCGGCCTTTTCATCGGTCTGGCCTGCGTGTACGCGGCCGAGTTCTTCGAGACCCTCGGGCCCGACGCGCCGAGGCTCAGCGGGCCCGGCGAGCGGGCGACCGGCTTCTTCCATCTAGGAACCGGCCTGTGGCTGATGTACCTGGTATTCGCCGTGGCGCTGAACTACGTCCTGAAATACACCCTGCCGCTGTGACCGGCCCCGGGTGGCCTGGGCGGGCCGTGGTTGCGGATGCCACTTGTCCGGATGGCCATCGCCCTTGCCGTGTTCCTGTCCGCTCAGGCTGCCCTATCTGCGTGGCATCGCAGGGCACACGTGGTCACGCGATGTATCGCCAGGGTTCCTGGACGTAGGTCCGTCCAGTGGGGGTCGTCCATACGTGCCAGCCCGGTCTCGGCTGCGTGACCTTCCATCCTGGCATTTGCTTGACCTGGTGGCATCGGCGGCTGCGGGCGCCGGCGTTGCAGGCGTCCGTCCTCCCGCACTGGTCGTACGGGATGGCGTGCTCAAAGTCCGATTCATGGGCGGGCCGGGAGCATGGCGGGAAGGTGCACTCATGATCGCGGACCTGGACCAGGCGGCGGAGTCGGTTGCTTGGCTGGTAGGTGTTGACTTGATAGCGGTGGTCGCAGGTGTGGGTGGGCACGACGTCGAACCGAACGGTCAGTTCGCGGCCGCCGGGCAGGGTCAGTACCCAGGGGCCGTCGCCGTCGCCGGCCCGTCCCCGTCGCCGGCCCCGGTTGTCCGGGGGGCGAGTTCCCAGTCGCCCGGCGGGGCGCCGGGGCGCGGCTGGGCTGCCAGTTGGCGCAGGAGGGTCTCGGTGACGGTGATGTTGACTCGTGCGGGCAGCGCGCAGGAGGCCGGCCCGGCGGCTGCGGTCCCTGCCGTCTGCCGCGGCGGGGGCGTGCGATGCCGTGGCCGGTGGCGTGGCCGTGGTCGTCGACGATGGTGACTTCCCAGCGGGCGTGGGGGGAGCGGGCCGCGGCTGCGGCGAGGTCGCGGGTCAGGGCGGGGTCGAGGGGGCCGAGCAGCCGGGTCTCGCCGGGCCGCTCCGCCCGTTTTTGCAGGGTGGCGAGCGGGGCCGTCACCTCGGGCAGGATCGGCCTGCCCCCGGCTCGGTCATTGCCGCCGTCGCCGGCGGCTGGCCCCGGGCCGCCGCCCGGGCCGCCGCCGTCGCCCGGATCGCCTTCATCGCCTGGATCATCGTCGTCCCCCGGATCGTCGTCGTCGCCTGGATCGTCGTCGTCCCCCGGGCCGTCGTCGTCAGGTCCTTCGTCGTCGTGACCGTGGCTGTGGTGATCGCCGGGGGCGTCGGCGCGACGGCTGGCGTCGCCGTCCGGGTCCTCGTCGGGCTCCTCGTCCTCGTCGTCCTGCGTGTTGTGGGGTGGTTCGGCGGTGGCGGTGCGGGCGAAGGCGATCGCGTCGTGGGTGGTGACGCCGTTGAGGAGGTGGAGGTAGGCCAGGGCCTGCAGGGTGCTGATGGTGTGGTCGGGGAAGGCGCCGGATGCCTGGTAGGCCTCGGCGCGGGCGAGGATGTTGGCGTGGCCGGATAGGGCCTGGGCGGTGGGGAGGTCGCGGCCGGACAGGCCGGCGGCGCCGGATTCCTCGCGGAACAGGGTGACCCGGGCTCGCCTGCGCTCGGCCTGGGTGCGGCGTCGCTCGGCGATGTCGGGGGCGATGGCGAGGGCGGCGCGCCAGGCGAGCCGCTGGACCTGGAACCAGGTTTTGCCTTTGAGGTCGCCGAGGATGAGGGCTTCGGCGCGGGTCGCCTCGTCCTCGTCGAGGGGCTCGAATGTCGCGACTATGAGCTTGGCCTTGGCTTTGGTGAGGGTGCCGGCGGCGAGGAGGCGGCCGATGCCGGGCAGGCGCAGGCCCAGGGTCCAGGCCAGGCCCGCGAGGTTCCCCGCCGATACCGGGCCCATGGCGAGGGCGCCGGCGATCTCGTAGTTGAGGTTGTCGCTCCACCCGTCGGGCAGGTCGGTGCGGCGGCGCGTCAGCGGCCTGCCCTCGCTGTCCTCGCGGGTCATGGCGCGCAGCGAGGCGAGGGTCCCTGCGGCCGCCCAGGACTCGATCGCGGCCCACTGGCGGGTGATCCCGACCAGCGCGCCGGCGTCCGCGCCGTCGTAGAGCCCGGCCGGCCCGGCGGCGGCCTCCAGCGCGGCGGCGAGCGCCGCACAGGGCGGCGCGGCGTCCCACGCCCCGCCGCGCTCGAAGCCGGCGAGCAGCTCGGGCAGGCTCCCGCCCGGGCCGGGCGCCTCGCCCGGCCCGGGTTCGTCGTCGTCTTCCTGCCGTCCCATGAACTAGCCCCGTTCGATCAGCCGCTTCATCCGAAGCTGATAATCGAACACTACTACGGCCCGCTGACATTCCAGCCCGGCACGCCGACCGGCCGACCGCCGATCCGGGTGATCTTTGCTGGACTGGGAAGCATCACGAATTCGTGCTCGAAGCAGCCAGGCATGTTCATTGAAATCAAACTAGATTTCCCGTATCATTGAATACACAGCCTGGGAAGCCAGGCGGGCTGTTGGGGGGTCCTACCACCGCCGACGGCCCTAGCCAAGATCTACGACCCCGGCCATCCCGCCGAGAGGTCCGGGGGTTATTGCCTGCGCCACGGGCGTCTGTCTAGGCCGGGGTTCCGGTGTCGGTGCTGTAGGCGACGACGGTGCCGGCCGGGCCCGTGCCGGACCACAGGATCTGACGGGCGAGGTCGTCGCGTTCGCCTGGTCGGACCTGAAGGTCACCGATGCCTGTAACCGCTATGTTCCGCCGCTGAGCGTCGTCGCGGTTGACACCTCGATGACGAGCACGGGCTCAGGCCACGTTCGGCTGGGCGTCGGCTGCGGCAACATCACGTGCCTGCAGGCCGGGCCGGTCGGGATCGACGTTGTAGGCGATGACCCGCCGAGGGTGGATGCGAATGATCTCCGATGCCAGGTGGCCGTCGGACGGGCGCGGCCCGGAGACGGCTTCGGCGGTGCCGCGGATCTCCAGGAAGTGCGCCCCTTCCATGCTTGCCTCGGTCACCTCGTCGACGACGAAGGCGACGCGGGGGTTGGCCTGGATGTTGCGGTACTTGGCGCTGCGGCCCATGTTGAACCCGGCGATGTCGATCGTTCCCAGGGCGGCGTTGTAGGTGAAACCGAGGGGCTTCACCTGGGGCGTTCCGTCCGGGCCGATGGTCGATAGGTGACCTCGGGGCTGGCGGGCGAGGAACCGCTGCTCGGCGTCGGTGAGTGTCATGCGCCCAACGCTAATACCTCAAGTAATGTTGAGGTCAAGCCCTGTCGGAGGATCCAAGGAGCCACTCGTGCCGGGTGAGCTCACCGTCGGCGAGGTGGCCGAGCGCAGCGGCGTGGCGGTTTCTGCCTTGCACTTCTACGAGGCGCAAGGGCTCATCTCGAGCCGGCGGACCGCGGGGAACCAGCGCCGCTATCCACGGGAAGTGCTCCGTCGGGTGGCGTTCATCCGAGCCTCGCAGGGCGTCGGGATCCCGCTTCGCCGCATCAAGGCCGCGCTCGACCAATTGCCCGGCGGCCGCACCCCGACCCGCAGGGACTGGGAGCGGCTGTCGGAGGCCTGGCGCGACGACCTCGACGATCAGATCACCCGGCTCCAGCGCCTTCGCGACAACCTGAGCGGATGCATCGGCTGCGGGTGCCTGTCCCTGGATCTGTGCAAGCTCGTGAACCCCGACGACATTCTCGGCCGCCAGGGACCCGGGCCCAGAAACCTCTGACCTCGGTCCGAACTCGTCCGCAGCGAACCAGTGCCCGCTGGCGGTTCCGGGATCAGCCACGGTCCGTTCCACACGAGGATTTTGACCTCAGGTACCCGCGCGCCGATGAGAAAGCGGCCGCCGCGCAGTCTCTGCGTGCAGAGGACAGAGCAGCAGGACCGAAACACGGAGGGCCATGCGCGTCATGTCAGGTACAGCGAAACCGAAGATCGTGTCGGCTGCCGAGTGGCAGCAAGCCCGCGATGAGCTGCTCAAGGCCGAGAAGGAAGCCACCAGGACGCTGGACGCGATCGCCGCCAGGCGGCGACGGCTGCCGATGGTCAAGTTCGACAACTACACGTTCGCCACGCCCGGACGGGACCACGACCCTGCTCGACCTGTTCGGCGACCACGCGCAACTCGCCGTCTACCAGTTCATGGACAACGGCCCGGACGAGTTCTGCCCCGGCTGCACCTGGTTCACCAGCAACGTCGTCAACCTGGACGGCCTGGCCGAGAGCGGCGTCGCGTGGGCGACCGTCTCCAACATGCCGATCGCCCAGATCGAGGCGTACAAGGCGAAGATGGGCTGGACGATGCCGTTCGTATCGTCGCGCGGCACGTCCTTCGCGGAGGACTGCGGTGCGGGGGAGTACTTCGGGTTCAGCATGTTCCTCCGCGACGGGATCGGACGTCTACCAGACCTACTTCACCAAGGCCCGCGGCGTCGACCGGCTGCTGTTCGTCAACAACGTGCTCGACCTCGCCCCGTACGGCAGGCAGGAGGACTGGGAGGACTCGCCGGCCGGCTGGCCGCAGCATCCCACCTACGGATAAAAGTAGTTGTCGCGTCAAGGAATGCGGTGCGGGCGCCCGCGTTCAAGCGGGGCGTGAAGACATTGGTTTTCTCTCGTTCGGGCACTGGTCGGCCGCGCCGGGCTCGCAGGTCCAGTCGGCGTCCGACTCGCTGCTGCAGTCGATCGAGCTGGCGGTTGCCGCCGAAGAGCTTGGCGCCGACGGCGCGTACTTCCGCGTGCACCATTTCGCGCAGCAGCTGGGCTCCCCGTTCCCGCTGCTCGCCGCCGTCGGCGCGCGGACCAGCAGGATCGAGATCGGCACGGCCGTCATCGACATGCGGTACGAGAACCCGCTTTACCTGGCCGAGGACGCCGGCGCGGCCGACCTCATCGCGGGCGGGCGCCTCCAGCTCGGCATCAGCCGCGGCTCACCCGAGCAGGTGATCGACGGCTGGCGGTACTTCGGCTACCAGCCGGCCGACGGCAAGACCGACGCCGACATGGCCCGCGACCACGCCGAGGTGCTGCTCCAGGTGCTCAAGGGCGAGGGCTTCGCCCAGCCGAACCCGCGGCCGATGTTCCGCAACCCAGCCCGGCCTGCTCCGCGTCGAGCCGTACTCCGAAGGCCTCCGCGAGCGCATCTGGTGGGGCGCGGCCTCGCAGAAGACCGCGCGTGTGGGCGGCCACGATGGGCATGAACCTGCAGAGCTCCACCCTGATCGACAACGAGTCGGACAAGCCCTTCCACGCCCAGCAGGCCGAGCAGATCCAGGCCTTCCGCGAGGCGTGGAGGGAAGCCGGCCACCAGCGCGAGCCCCGGGTATCGGTCAGCCGGTCCATCTTCGCCCTCACCGACGAGCGCGACTGGCGGTACTTCGGCGGTCGCGGCAACGACGACGACAGCATCGGCCACATCGATGCAATCCACTCAGGCGATCTTCGGCCGCACCTACGCCGCCGAGCCGGACAAGCTCATCGAGCAGCTCAAGGAGGACGAGGGCATCGCCGCCGCCGACACCCTGCTGCTGACCGTGCCCAACCAGCTAGGCGTCGAGTACAACGCCCATGCCATCGAGTCCATCCTGACCCACGTAGCCCCCGCCCTCGGCTGGCGGTAACCAGCCGGGTGACGCGAAAAAGCAGAAAATCTTAAAACCGATCATCCTGAACGCACGCGGCGTACTCTCGCCTGCCCATTGCCCTCACCGGTTTAAGGAGCGGTCCAGCGGACGACTGACTGGCCCGCTTTGAGCAGCGGCGCGGGCGGCAGCATCCGGAAGATCGCGTTGCGCACCGGCTGACGCCAGCCATCGCCGAGGTCGCAGCCGAACCGGGCGGTCATGATCGCTGTCCTGGCGATCCGCCGGCATCGTGGCCGGCGAGCGCTGTCGTACGCGGCCAGCGCCGCGGCCATGCCGACGCCGGCCCGAACGGGTGCCCCGATCATGCGGCCGACGCACGCTCCGTCTTCGAGCGCGCTGGCCGCGCCCTGGCCCGCGGTGGGCAGCATGGCGTGCGCCGCGTCCCCGACGAAGACGACCCGCCCGCTGGTGTAGGCAGGGAGCCCGCCCGGGAGGTGATAGACGTCGTGGCGCATCAGGCGATCCGCGGGGGTTTTATCGACCAGGCCGCGAACCCAGGGTGCCCAGGTCGCGAAGCGCTCGCGGGCGGCGGCCAGCTCGTCGGCGAAGACCGCTCCCTCAAGATTGCGGAAGTACCCGTACCAGTAGATCTCGGTGGCGCTTACCCGCAGCGAGCCGAACTCGGTGCCCGGTCCCCACGCCTGGACGAGCCGGTCCTCGGATTCGGTATCTCCGATGACCGCCCGCCAGCTGGTGCTGCCGCTGTAGCGCGCCCGGGCCGTGGGGAACAGTTGCGCTCGCGCCGCGCTCCGCACGCCGTCGGCGGCGACAACCAAGTCGGCCGCGGCCGTCTGCTCCCCGCGCCTGTGTCCGCCAGGTGACCGACGCCGGGTCGCCGCCCGGCTCGCCCGGCCGGACGGCGATGACCTCGGCGTCGGTCGCCAGCTCGACGGCGTCGAACGCCTCGGCCGCCGCGCGCAGGACGCGGTGCAGCCGTTGCCGTTGCAGTCCCCAGATCGTGGTGACCGCGCCAGGGTCGGACCGGGTGTCGGGCATGCGCATGATCCACCGGCCGCGGGAGTCCTGCATGCCCGCGGTGCCGGTCTGATAGGCGACAGCGCGGATGGCCTCGGCCAGCCCGAGGGCGGCCAGCGCCGTCATCCCGTTCCCGGTGGTCGCCAGCCCCGCGCCGACCTCGCCGAACGCGGGTGCCCGTTCGAGTACGGTGACCCGCCAGCCCGCCTGCGCCAGCGCGACCGCCGACGCCAGCCCGCCGATCCCCCCGCCAACCACCACAGCCGTGAGGTCGTCTGCAGCCATGAGCCCCGCCTCAGAACGCGGCCGCTGAGACGGCGTTATTCCAGTTCGCCGGTCTGTCGGGACTGAAGTTTTTCGCGCTTGGACTTCTTTGGCGGCTTGCGCTTGACTTCGACGCCGCCCATGAGGGCCACCCCGCTGACGTTGATCACCGGTCCGCCCGGGCTGCCGGACCCGGCCACCGAATGTTCGAACGCGCCCATGATGCCGACGCCGGTGACCTGGACGGTGGCGTCCTCGGGCACGGTGATCTCGCAGCCGCCCATGATCGCGACCACGTGGATGGAGACCTCGGGCTCGGAGAACCGGGCCTCGCGCATGTCGATTTCCCCGCCGCCCATGAGCATGAAGGCGTTGAAGGTCTTCGGCACCACCCAGTCGCCCTTGCGGGAGAAGCCGCCGAGAATGGCGATGGCGGTGTGCGACGTCGGCTCCCCGCCGTACTGCCGCACGTCGCCCGAGGCCGACTGAGACGGCGCGGGCACGTACGCCGGCCCCGGTGTCGGGCAGGTCGTGGGTGATCGGCACAAGCTCCGCGTAGGTCTTCGCCGCGTACACGGCGTCGAGCCGCTCGTCGAGCTCGTCCATGGTCAGCCGCCCGTCGCCGGCGGCCTCGCGCAGCTTCTCCGCGACGCGCTCCCGGTCGGCGTCCGAGGCGCGCAGGTGCTGGGGGTCCGGTACGGCGGGCGAGCTACTCATATCGGTAAAGCCTAGGCGGACACGCGGACGCTAGGTATAGTGGCAGGCCGACTGGGTGCTACCAGCTTGATCTCTATTCCTGCGGGGAACGGGTCGCGCGGCAGCTGCGCCTCGGCCTCGGCCAGGACCCGCACTATGTCGCGGCCGAAGCGGACGTCGCAGGGGTGGTGCGGCCCGGCCCGAGTTGGCCGCCGCGATGAGCTCCACGGCGGCCACGCGCAGGGACTGCTCGGGGTCGGCCGGGGTGGCGGGCATGACCGACCGGCCGGCCGCGCCCCAGACGAACAGGTTGCACCCCGACGCCGCCTCCGGCGCGTCTTGCGCCATGGTCGTGGTGGAGGACGCGCCGCCCTCGTGCCGCGAGCACCAGGTGCGCCACGTCTCCCTGGCCCGCGACGGCGGTCACCGAGGTCACCGGGCCGAGGCAGGCCCAGAGCATGCCCACCAGGTGCGGGCCGAGGTCCCAGAGCGCGCCCTTCTCCTGCCGCCACGGCGTGTTGAACGGGGAGTCCGGCTGCAGCGAGGTGCCGAGCCAGACCGCGACCCCGCCCGACCAGCCGCTGCCCGACCAGCCGCCGCGCGCCTGCTCGTCGGCGAGCCAGGCGCGGATCTCGCGGTTGAACCGCCAGGTGAAGAACACGACCGAGGCGACGCTCGCCTTCTCGACCGCGGTGACGACCGCGTCGGCGTCCTCGACCGACAGCGCGATCGGCTTCTCGAGCAGCAGGTGCTTGCCCGCCTCGGCGGCGCGGATCGCGAGCGGCGCCTGCACGTGCGGCGGGACCGCGAACGCGACCGCGTCCACGCTGTCGAGGAACGCGTCGAAGTCCTCGTAGGCGGTGGCGCCGTGCCGGGCCGCCAGCGCGGCAGTCGCATCCGCGTTGCGTCCCCATACGGCGGTCAGCGAGGCCCCGGGGTGGTGGCGAGCGCGGGCGCGTGCGTGAACCTGGCCCAGTAACCGGTGCCAACGAGACCGAAGCGCATGGCAACGATGCTACGCGCCGTCAAGTGTTGCCGTATGTTCTGATGCGTGCGCCTCGTACTTGCTTCCGCTTCCCCCGCCCGCCTCGCCGTGCTCCGCGCGGCCGGCCTTGATCCCCAGGTCATCGTCAGCGGTATTGACGAGGACGCGTTCTCGGCGGAGACCACCGCCGAGCTCACCACGTCGCTCGCCTCGGCCAAGGCCTCGGCGGTCGCGGCGTCGCTGCGACGACGGGATCGTGATCGGCTGCGACTCGATGCTCGACCTCGACGGGACCGCGTACGGCAAGCCGGCCGACCCGGCCGAGGCCGTCGCCCGCTGGCATGAGATGTCGGGCAGATCCGGCACGCTGTACACCGGGCACTGCGTGATCGACGTTGCGACCGGTAAGCGCGCCCGAGGCGGCAGCCGCGACGACGGTCCGCTTCGGCACCCCGACCGAGGATGAAATCTCCGCCTATGTCGGCACGGGCGAGCCGCTCGGAATGGCCGGCGCCTTCACCATCGAGGGCCTGGGCGGCTGGTTCGTCGACTCGATCGACGGCGACCACAACAACGTGATCGGCATCTCCCTGCCGCTCCTCCGCCGGCTCCTGGGCGACCTCGGCGTGACGATCCCCGACCTCTGGACTCAGTACAGCAGCCTCGAGTAGTTCTCGGGCGCGCCTCTAGCGCCTCACAACCTCGAGAATGGTTCGACCGCCGAGTTCTCAGACAGCAGCGACGGAGGTCCGATGATCTTCCGGTCCGGCTTGCCGACGACCTCGCTCGTCCTTGCCGTCGTAGTCGTACTGCTCGAGGATGTGCCTGATCGCCTCAAGCCGGGCGCGCTTCTTGTCGTTGGACTTGACCACCGTCCACGGCGCGTCGGCCGTGTCGGTGTAGAAGAACATCGCCTCTTTAGCCTCGGTGTAGTCGTCCCATTTGTCCAGCGACTGGATGTCCATCGGCGACAGCTTCCACTGCCGCACCGGGTCGACCTGCCGGATGACGAACCGCGTCCGCTGCTCAGACCGCGTCACCGAGAACCAGAACTTCGTCATGGACAGCCCGGAATGCACAAGCATCCGCTCGAACTCTGGCGCCTCCCGCATGAACTCCAGGTACTCCTCGGGCGTGCAGAACCCCATGACCCGCTCCACCCCGGCCCGGTTGTACCAGGAGCGGTCGAACAGCACGATCTCCCCGGCGGACGGCAGGTGCGTCACGTACCGCTGGAAGTACCACTGGGTCCGTTCCCGCTCGCGTGGGCTTCTCCAGCGCCACGACCCGCGCGCCGCGCGGGTTCAGGTGCTCGGTGAACCGCTTGATCGTGCCGCCCTTGCCGGCCGCGTCACGTCCCTCGAAGATGATGACGATCCGCTGGCCGGTCCCCTTGACCCAGTTCTGCAGCTTGACCAGTTCGATCTGGAGCAGTCGCTTGGCGCGGTCATAGTAGTCGCGGGTCATCCGCTCGTCGTACGGATAATCCTCCCGCCACGTGTCCACGGGTGTCCCGTCCGGCCAGAGCAGCACCGGATCGTCGTCTTCGTTGTCTTCCACTGTCAGGCCGGCGAGGATGGCGAGGTCCGCGGGATCCTGTGATCCCGGCGAAGGCAGCGAGTGCATCACGATATAAATACAACACACCAACGCCCCCAGGTCACGGGTGGGGGTGGTGAAGGCCTCGACCGCAGCGTCGACGGCGATGTGTCTTGCGCTCCTCCCCAATGCGGACGAAACACCAGCAGCACCATCGATAGCTGTCTAAAAATCTGACACGGTAATGGGGGCTAGTGATTAAAGGAGCGATCTGTGGCGCGGAAAATGCTCAAGGTGGCCGCAGGTGCTGCTGCGCTGCTAGCCCTTAGCGCGGGCACGGCCAACGCGGCCGTCACAGCCCAGGCGGTGACCTGGAAATCCGGGCTCTCCAAGGTTGTCGGCGAGACCATGGCGGTGACCGGGGTCAAGGTGAATGCAGCGATCGCCGAGTTCGCCTTCGTCGAGCCCGGCCAGTTCGGTGCCGAGGACACCAAGCCCGTGCTGTACACCAGGGTCAATTCCGGGGCGTGGCACGCGCAGGCCATCCCGGTCGCGGAGAAGGGCGAGACGATCACCGCGGCGACGGCGATCACGGCGAACCACGTGATCGCGTTCACCGTAATCGACAGCGACAACCACGCCACCGGCTCTCGGGTCCTGTCCTACTATGAGGGCAAGTGGTCGGTGCTCGCCAGGTTCAGCAAGCCGATCAGCGACGGCACCGTCCTGTCGGCCAGCAACATCTGGGTGTTCGGCCCCGGCGCGTACCACTTCAACGGGAAGTCCTGGAAAGAGGTCGCGAAGGCCACCGGTGCCGGCAGCGGCGTGTCCGCGACGAGCGCCTGGGTGATCGGCGGCATCGCCCCCTCCGTGGAGCACATCGTCGGCGACAAGGTGACGTCCACCGCTAACCTGGCCTCGCTTATCCCCTACAACAAGGGGTTTGGGCGCCCGGAACTGGACGGCGTCTACGCGACGTCAGCGACGACCGCCTACGCGATCGGCAACGGACATACGCAGGACGCGGGTGGCCCGCTCTCGGTCCTGGAGTTCAACGGCAAGAGCTGGAAGAGGGTCGCCAGTTTCGCCACGGGTGACGATGGCGCGGTCAGCTCCGACGGCGCGGGCGGGCTGTACATCGTCGGTAAGGACGGCAACGGCGACTCCCCGGCGCTGGTCCTCCACTACGTCAAGGGGTCGAGCAAGCTCGCGTCGGTGTCGCTGCCCGGCGCGACCAACGTGGGCGGCGTCCTCGACGCCGCCGCAAACATCCCCGGCACCACGGTGGAGATCCTCGGCGGCGCCACGATGACGCTCAAGTCGGGATCCTTCACCTTCTACGGCGCGCTCTTCACGACTAACTAGACCTACATAACGTCGGTAGTGAATGCGGGGCCACGGATCACCGTGACCCCGCGTTCGCCGTCCCGAGCGACCGGAGGCGAGCCGGGAAGCAGAGTAGCCTGATCGGCATGGACGAGGCCGTGATCTACACCGACGGGGCATGCAGCGGGAACCCGGGCCCGGGTGGCTGGGGAGTGGTGCTGCGATACGGCACCGTCGTGAAGGAGTTGTACGGCGGGGAGCGTGCGACCACCAACAACCGGATGGAACTGCTCGCCGCGATCTCCGCGCTCGAGGCGCTGACGCGCCCCGTGCCCGTGCAGCTCTACACCGACAGCAAGTACGTGCTCGACGGGATCACGAAGTGGCTGCCCGGCTGGGAGCGGAACGGCTGGAAGACCGCATCCAAGCAGCCGGTCAAGAACGTGGACCTGTGGCAGCGCCTAGTCGCCGCGATGACCCCGTACCAGGTCAGCTGGCACTGGGTCAAGGGCCACAACGGGGACCCTGGCAACGAGCGCGCCGACGAGCTAGCCCGGCTGGGCATCGCCGAGGTGCTGGCCGCGCCCCGTTAAGAACGCCGAGCGGCGTTCTTAACGGGGTCTCCCGCGGGGAGATACTGCTCGTCAGCACTTGCCGACGTAGAGGCCAGCGGTGTAAGTGGTCCACGGGGACCAGTTGGTGCCGTCGTCCGAGAGCGTGATCGCGGCGCGTGCGTTGCCGTAGGCGTTGTACGTCGCGAGCGCGCCGTTGGAGATGTTGATCTGCCAGTAGCCGTAGTCGTCGGTCGGGCTGAGCGCGTACTGGTTCCCGCCAGACTCCGCCATCGCGATCTCGGCGGCCATGAACGCGTCGGCCGGGTTTCCGCCGGCCGAGTCCCAGAGCTGCTCAAGGCCGGAGCAGCCCAGGGTGCCGCTCAGTCCGCCGCTCGTGCCGGTGCCGGTGCCGGTGCCGGTCCCAGTGCCGCTGCCGCTGCCGCTGCCGCTGCCGGTGCTGGTGCTTGACTGCACGACCACGGTGCCGCTGTCGCCCGAGTTGCTGTTCGAAGTGGTGGTGGCCGCGACCGTTGTCGTTGTTGCCGCGACTGGCGCGGCGTGCTTCGGCATATAGTCGGCGAGCTGGTAGTCGGCCGGCACGGTGCCCGGGATGAAGAGGGTCTCGCCCGCGTAGATCAGGTTCGGGTCGGAGATCTTCTTGTCGTTCTCGTGGTAGACGTACCCCCAGTCGGCGGCCTTGTCGTAGAAACGCTGGGCGATCGTCGAGAGCGTGTCGCCGCTGCGGACCTTGTACTGGCTGGACTTGACCTGCGCCGAGTGCTTTGCCGTGGTGGTGGACGCGACGGTGACGGCGCGGGTGGAGATCGAATCAAGTGCCGCCGTGGGCTTGGCGCCCTTCTGCGCGGCGTGCGCTGTCTCGTGGGCCTGCGTCGTTACCGTGGTCGGCTTGTCCGGTGCGGCGAACGCGTGCTGTGCCGACGGGACTGCGACGAGCGCGCCGGCGATGGCTACGGCAGGCGCTGCCTTGCCGGCCTGCGCCGCTACCTTCTCCACCTGCGAGGGGGTCGAGTGCCTGCCCCGACGCCTGAACTTCACGAGCCGTCGGTCACTGTGCCCAGCGGTCATGCTCTCCCCATGGTCGATGCCTGGCCCGCTTACACGGCTGCTAGAGCTCTCGGCGGGCATACACAGTCTTGCCGGGCTAACCGCCCGATATGTTACGGTTTCGGATGGTTTGTAGGATTATGTCCTAACCGAACCGTCGGATGGAACTATTGCAGGTGCGGCCGGCTCACGCACGTAAATCGAGTTTTTTTTGTGATCGTGTCGTGATCCAATTCCGGCATATCGGCAGTATTGGTGACACAACGGGCTGATCATGGCGAAGCGCCGGGAGGCGGGGAGCCGTCTCCGGTCGCCCCCTGAGAGGGGAACAGGGATACTTGCGGACGTGACTGATGATTCTGAGCGCGTGATCCGCTATTTCGAGGACTACCCTCCGGGGCTAGTGGTGGACTGCGGCACCTTCACGATCGGCGAGGCGGAGCTCATCGGCTTCGCCAAGGAGTACGACCCGCAGCCCTTCCACACGGACCCGGTAGCGGCCAAGGACGGGCCTTATGGCGGGCTGATCGCGAGCGGCTGGCAGACGACGGCCAAGATGATGCGGCTGCTGGTGGAGCACTTCGTCAGCCCGGAGTCCGGGCTCGGGGCGGCGGGCGTGGACGAGGTCCGCTGGCCCAGGCCGGTTCGCCCCGGCGACACGCTGCACGTCCGCGCCACCGTCCTGGAGGCGCGGCGGTCGAACAGCAAGCCCGATCGCGGCATCATCCGCTCGCTCGCCGAGACGACCAACCAGGACGGCGAGCTTGTGATGAAGCTGACCGCAATCAACTTTGTGCTGCTCAAAGAGCCCGAGGCTTAGACAGCCAGAACCTCCGCGCTGGCCGCCGCGGTGGCGTGCGCCGTCGACGCGGCGGCTAGGGCGACGATGATCGGGTGCGGCTGGGTGCCGTCGCCATGGAGTTCCGGCTGGAACATGGTGCCCATGAAGAACGGGTGTCCGGGGAGTTCCGCGATCCTGACCTGCCCGCTGTCGTCGAAGCCGCTGAACGCCAGACCGGTCATGGACAGTCGCTCTAGATAGTCCGGGTTCAGGCCGTAGTCGCAGTGGTAACGTTCGGTCCGGCGCCCCGGGCCGGAGATCTTCGCGGCGAGCGTGCCCGGCACGATCATCACCGCTTCTTCGTGGCCCTTGAGCGAGCACTCCAGCGGCACGATCAGGTGCTCGGTCGCCTCGGGGGCGATCTCAGCGTTCTCGACGCCGGACAGTCCGCATACGTTCCGCGCGAACTCGAGCAGGGCGTACTGGAAGCCGCCGCACGTGCCGAGGAAGGGAATTCGCTGCTCGCGCGCGGTGCGCACCGCGGCGATGGCCCCGTCGGCGCTCTCATAGGGGCTGCCGGGAACCACCCAGATCGCATCGAACGCGCCAAGGTCGGCCGCTGCCGCGTCCGGCGTCGCGATCCAGTAGGCGTCGAGTGCGATGCCGTCGCGCTGCAGCAGCGCGTTGATGAGCGCGGGGATGCGGGCGTGCGCCCGGACGTTCGCTGAACGATCGCCAACGAGGGCGATCCTGGCCATGGGCTGTGTCATACGGCCATGATGGCCTCGGCGGCTGGTTAAGCGCCAACGATGCTTTCTTGTACTTCGATAAGCGATTCTTATCCAGTGGAAGCGCAATTGCTCAGGACCTTCGTGGCCGTGGCCCGGCTCGGCTCCTTCTCGGCTGCCGCGGTCGAGCTCGGCTACACCCAGGCGGCCATCTCCCAGCAGATAGCCGCTTTGGAGAGCGACCTGAAGGTCCCGCTGCTCAACCGCCGCCCGGTCACCCCGACCGAGGCGGGCAGGCGCCTGCTCGAACACGCCGAGCCGATTCTGCTCCGCCTTGATGCGGCCAGAGCCGACGTGACGCGCATGACCCTCCCGCCGTCGGCCACCCTCGTCGTGGGCGCTACCGCGCTGGCCGCAGGCACGCCGCTGCTGCCGCTCGCGCTTGCCGCGCTCCGCCAGCGGATGCCGAGGCTCGATGTCACGGTCGGTGTGGGCGCGCGCGACCACGTGCTCACCGCGGTCGCGCGCGGCGACCTTGACCTCGGGCTGACCGACGGGTTGGCCGCCCAGGGGACCCGCTCCCGGAGTTCGCGGCACTGATCGCCGTGGGCGTCAGCCAGGTAGGCGTCGCGGTCGTCCTTGCGCGGGACCACCCGTTGGCCGGGCGAGCCAGCCTCCGCCTGACGGACCTGGCCGACGCACGGTGGATAGAGGCGCCCGGTGTGGCCGCGCCGCTGTCAGAGATCCGCCGTCTGGCCGGCGTGGAAGGGTTCCGGCCCGCCTTCCGCTACGACGGGTCGGACACCCTGTCACTCATCAGGCTCGCCGCGGCGGGACACGGCCTCGTCCTGCTGCCGGAGACGGCGCTGACCATGACCGGGATCACCGCCATCCCGGTCACGACGCCTCGCGTGGTCCACCGCGTGGAACTGGTGCACGGCACGATCCGCGAAGGCTCGCCCGCCGCGGAGCTGGGCGCCCTGCTTGCCCCGCGCGGCTAGGCGTTCGGGGACTTGCTGTTGTTGCCGATGGCGTTGGGGCCGTTCTTGCCGCTGCCATCGGTCGGCGGGACGCCGACACCTCGGCGGACCGACTCCAGGATCGTCAGGCCCTGGCTGACCAGGCCCGCGGCGATCTCGCCGAGGCCGTCGGACCCGTTGAGCACGGTGACGTTGGCGCCCTGCAGGCCGACGGCCGCCTCCTTGACGATCTGCGGGAGTTGCGCGATCAGCAACTGGTCGAGAGCCACCCGGTTGTTCGACGCGGCTGCCTCGGCGGCGATGCGGGTCCGCTCCGCGTCGGCGATGGCGAGAATCTTCACCTTCTCGGCCTCCGCCTCGGCGGGCTTGATGACCTCGGAGACGAGCTGCTGCTGGCGCAGGTCGGCCTGGTGCTGGGCGAGTTCCGTCTGCGCGGCGATCACCGCGCGCTGCGCCCCGGCCTGCGCGAGCGGGCCGGCCTGCGCCGCCTCGGCCTGCGCCTTGTCGATCTCGGCCTTGTACTGCGCCTGGACGACGGCGGTCTGCCGGGCGAACTCCGCCTGCTTGCGGGCCGACGCCTGTACCGCCTCGGCGGACGCCTGGTCGGCCGCCGCCTGGGCGATCTTGGCCTGCCGCTGGATGGCGGCGTTGTTCGGCGCGGCCATCGCGGCGATATAGCCGGCGCCCATGTCGTCGATCGACTGGATCTGCAGCGAGTCGACGGTCAGCCCGATGGAGACCATCTCCGTCTTGGAGCCGTCGAGTACCTCGGTGGCGAGCTTCTGCCGCTCGGTGACGATCTCCTCGACGGTCATCGAGCCGATGATCGAGCGTAGGTGGCCGGCGAAGATCCGGCCGGTCAGCACCGACATCTGGTCCTGGTCGGAGAGGAACCGCTGGCCGGCGTTGACGATGGACTCGGTGTCGTTGCCGACCTTGAACGCGATGACCGCGCGGACGTTCAGCGAGATGCCCTGCTTGGTGACACAGGTCTCGGAGACCTCGGCCTCCCGCATGGCAAGCGTCAGGTAACGGACCTTGCGGAACATCGGCGTGACGAAGGCGCCGTGCCCGGTGACGACGCGGAACGGCGCTTCCTTCATCCCGCGACGACCGCCAGAGATGAGCATCGCCTCATCGGGGGCGGGAACTCGATATCCGAGCATAGTTTCACTCTCCTGAGCGAGGAACTTCGGTAGAACCTAGGACGGTGGGGGCCTCGCCGAGCGGGTCGGTCCATTCCATGACATCGACCGTACGGCTGCCGCGGTTGTCGGCGACCAGGACGGTGGTGCCTATCGGCAGGGGCGTTTGCGACCAGGCGATGAAACTCTCTGCACCGCCGCGGATCCTTATCCTGACTTCGCCGGGGCCGGCCTGGCCACGGGTAGCGATGGTGATCACGCCTACCGTGCCAATCGCGGATTCGTCGCGAGCCACAAGACTGCCGCTCCTGTAGTTGGAACACCGGTAACACAGCCTAGTCTCGGCCGGCGGAAAAACCACCTTTCGTTAGGCTAAGTAAGTGACTTTCCCTCGGCTCCAGCGGAATACTCCCGCGCCAGGCAGCACCGTCTCCGGCGGCCAGCCGTGTTTCGTGGCGGTGGATCTGGGCTCGGCCTGTATTACAACCAGCCGTTCCTGATGTTGTCGACCGCGTCATCGGCCGGCGCCAGGCCCAGCTCGCCGGCCCGGACCTTGTCCAGCATCATGCTGGTGACGCCGACGATCGCCGGGGCGATGTCCCGCAGCGACGCCGCGTCGGAGGGGTCGGCCACCTCGGCAGGCACGCCGGCCCGCTCGAGCACCGCGGGCAGGTCGGCCAGTTGCGCCGCCAGCCAGCCGAGCGGGTCGGATGACAGCTCCCGCAGGAACTGCCGAGGCGACGGGTCCCAGCCGTTGAACATCGGGTGGTGGTGGGTGCGGTTGAAGCTGCCCGGCTTGCCGTCCACCGCCTCGAGCAGGTCGACCCGCCAGATCGGCCGGCCGACCTCGATCGGCATGGCCGAGTAGATCGTCCCCTTGAGGTCGCCCCGGTCGAAGGCCCGCAGCTCGAGCCGGACCCCGTGCTCGGCGCCCTCCTGCCCCGGGTGCGGGTTCGGGTCGAGGAAGTACAGGTCGCCGACGACGATGCCAACACGCTCGAAGACGAAGGCCTGCAGCATGGGACCACCCTTACATCCAGCTAACGGCCCGGCCGCCGGCCGGGCGCGGCGCGGTCGCGCCGCTTCCCACTATCTCCCGGACGGCGGTGGCACGTCCAGATCGTTAGCCGCGCTAATTCTCCCACTGCGCCTTGCCGTAGACGAAGACCTCGGTGCCCGGGGTCGAGACCAGGTTGTGGAAGAACTTCGCGATGTCCATCGGGACGCGGACGCAGCCGTGCGATGCCGGGTAAACGGGGACGGCCGTGTCGCCGTGGATGGCGTACACGGTGCTGATGAAGAACACCGGGTTGTACATCTCGCCGAGCGGCACCTGGACCCAGCCGGGCATGAAGACCGTTGAGCGGTAGCTGCCGTCGGGGGTGACCGCCTGGCACTCGGAGCCGCCGCAGTTGTACCAGTAGCCACCGCCGGTTGAGACGTGGCTGATCAGCTCGATCTTGTCGTGCTTGTAAAGGACCAGCACCTCAAGCGCCTGGTTGACCTCCACCCGGGTCGAATCCTGACGCGGGTCGTTCGACACGTACGTCCTCGGGTGGACGAGCGCCCGCTTGGTCGCCGCGTCGATCACGCCGGTCACCGGGATCCGGTTGACCTCCTGGAACGCCCAGACGGCCTCTTCGGTATCGGAGCCGAAGTTGCCGTCGATCGTGCCGGGGTAGTACTTGAGCGCCGCGAGGCGCCGCTGCACCGACTTGATGCCGGCCCCCGACGAGCCCTCAGGCAGAATGCCGCTCGGCGGTGTGTACGCGCCGGGCGTCGTGACGCTGGCCGAAACCGTCTTCGCTGCCGCCGTCGCCTTCGCCGGCCCGGCGGTCGCGGCCGAGGCCGCCGACGCGGTCCCCGCCGCGCACGCGGCCACCGCCACGGTGGCCGCCGCGAGCGCGGTCGCCCCGAGCCGCACCATCCGGCTGCCGCGCCTCACTGCACCCATGCCATTCACGTCCTTCTGCAAGTGGAGGATCCGCCCTATAGCTCGATCATCTTCTTCTGAAGACAGCGCGTCACGCTCCAGCGTTGCGTCAAGAAGATAACGAAGGACTGCGACCGCAAACCTAGGCAGCCTGGGGGCCGGGCGGCGCAGGGCGGCGGGGCGGGGCGGGGGCGTTCGCCTTTACCCCCATTTCCCGGAGTATGCACATATAGGCGACATGCAGAGGAAGTCCAGAGGAACGGACTGTAAGCAGAGCGAGGGCAGAGCCCGACGATGGGTTTAGCAGAAACCAATGGGGCAGGATAAGAACGAAGCGATGAAAGGCTCGCGTCGGAAGGCGGGTCAAAGGAGGCGAAGATGGCTCAAGCTCTGTGGATGAACATCCCACTCATGATTATCGCATTCGGGCTGTGGGCCGGCGTCCCGCTCTGGATCGTGCTGCGCTACCCGGAGCGGCACCCCAGGCTGAACCGTGCCGTGCCTGCCTACCTGCGGGCGCAGCAGCGGGCAGTCCCCAAGCAGCGGCCGGCCCCGATCAGGGTCCGCGCCTACAACGGTCAGCGCGGCCTGGTGTCAATGTAACCGTAAAATAGATCATAGAAGGAGGGCGCGCGAATAGCGTGCCCTCCTTCTACCTTCTATGCAGGCCTCTCCTGCAGACCTGTGATCTACGCCAATGACACCAATAGACCTGTCATCTACGCCAATGACACCAATAGGCGACGTCTTTGGCGTAGATGACAGATAATGGGCCTGTCGTTGGCATAGCCGACAGGTGCCGGCCGGTGGATGGAGGTGTGGGGCCGAACGGCACGGGGCGTCCGGTGACGGCTCGGGATGTGCCAAGCTTCTGCCGTGCTTGGACTCGCGATCGCCTGTGTTGTCAGCGCCGCCGCGTGGGTTTACCTGGTGGCGGCGCACGGGGGTTTCTGGCGGACCGGAGAGCGGCTGCCGCCGCTGCTGCCGGCCGGGACCGGACGCAGGTCGTGGCCGGCTGTCGTCGCAGTCGTGCCTGCGCGCAATGAGGCGGACTCCCTTCCCGGGACGCTGCCGGCGCTGCTGGCGCAGGACTACCCGGGAGAGTTCCGCGTCTTCGTCGTCGATGACGGGAGCGACGACGGCACTGCCGCTGTTGCCGCCGAACTGGGCGAGAAGGCTGCGCGGGACGGCGGCGCGCCGCTGACCGTCGTCTCCGGCCGGACGCGCCCGGATGGCTGGGCAGGAAAGGTCTGGGCGATGTCCCAGGGCCTGGCTGCCGCGGTCGACGCGTGGAGTGCAGCCACAGCCGCGTCGTCGGGAGGATCCGGCGCCGGGGTTGCTGCGCGCCCCGCGTATGTGCTGTTCACCGACGCGGACATTGCCTGGGCTCCGACCGCGCTGCGCGAGCTGGTCGGGGCCGCAGAAGACGACGACCGCGCCCTCGTCTCCCAGATGGCACTGCTGCGCGCGGAGACGCCGTGGGAGCGGGTGATCGTGCCCGCTTTCGTCTACTTCTTCGCGCAGCTCTATCCGTTCCAGAAGGTCAACAACGCGAAGAGCCGGACCTCGGCCGGGGCCGGCGGCTGCATGCTGATCAGGGCCGGGGCGCTAGAGCGGGCAGGCGGCCTCGAGCAGATAAGAGGCGCGTTGATCGACGACGTCGCCCTCGGCACGCTGCTCAAGAAACACGGCAATCGCATCTGGCTCGGGCTGACCACTGACATCAAGTCGGCGCGGCCGTACCCGAGTCTGGCCAGCCTCTGGCACATGATCGCCAGGTCCGCGTACGTCCAGCTCAGGTACAACCCGGCGCTGCTGGCCGGCACGCTCGTCGGCCTGCTGCTGCTCTACGCGGTGCCGCCCGCCGGGGTGATCGCCGCGCTGATCGCGGTCGCCGTCGGCGCGACGGGCGGCGCCGTGGCCGTCGCCGGGATCGCCGGGCTGCTCGGCTGGGCGCTGATGGCGGCCAGCTACCTGCCGATGCTCCGCTTCTACCGGCTGTCGCCGCTGCGCGCCCCCGGGCTGCCGCTGATCGCGATTCTGTACGCCGCGATGACGGCCGACTCCGCGCGCCGCCACTACTCCGGGCGGGCCGTCTCCTGGCGCGGCCGCGCCGCCAACCGTGTCTGACGGCGCCTGCTGGCGCTGTACGGGTCGGCCCTCGTGGGAAGAGAATGCGTTAGGCAGACGGGCGAAGTCACGGTCCGTTCAGCATGAAGGTCTTGGCCTTAATAGAAGAAAGAAGAGGAGCCCCGGATGGCGATCAGGGTGCACGGCGTGGTGGCGCGTGGCAAGGGCGAAGAGGTAGAGGTTACCGAGGTGCTCGTGCCTGAGCCTGGGCCCGGCGAGGCGCTGGTCCGCGTCCAGGCGTGCGGCGTGTGCCACACCGACCTGCACTACAAGCAGGGCGGCATCGGCGACGACTTCCCCTACCTGCTTGGCCACGAGGCTGCCGGGGTCGTCGAGGCCGTGGGTGACGATGTGACCGAAGTCACCCCGGGTGACTTCGTCATCCTCAACTGGCGCGCGGTCTGCGGCCAGTGCCGGGCCTGCAAGCGCGGTCGCCCGTGGTACTGCTTCGCTACCCACAACGCTAAGCAGAAGATGACGCTGGCCGATGGCACCCCGCTCTCGCCCGCGCTCGGCATCGGCGCGTTCGCCGAGAAGACGCTGGTCGCCGCCGGGCAATGCACCAAGGTCAACCCCGCGATCGCGCCCGCCACCGCCGGGCTGCTCGGCTGCGGCGTGATGGCCGGCCTCGGCGCGGCGATCAACACCGCCGGCGTCTCGCGCGGCGACACGGTCGCGGTGATCGGCTGCGGCGGCGTCGGGGACGCGGCCGTGCTCGGCGCCCGGCTGGCCGGCGCGAGGACGATCATCGCGGTGGACGTGGACGACAGGAAGCTCGAATGGGCGCGCGAGTTCGGCGCGACGCACACCATCAACTCGCGGTCCGCCGACGCGGTGGCCGGGATCAAGGAGCACACAGAGGGCTTCGGGGCCGACGTGGTGATCGACGCGGTCGGGCGGCCCGAGACGTACACGCAGGCGTTCAACGCCCGTGACCTGGCCGGCGTCGTGGTGCTTGTGGGTGTGCCGACGCCGGAAATGAGGCTGGAACTGCCGCTGCAGGAGGTGTTCGGCCGCGGCGGCGCGCTCAAGTCTTCCTGGTACGGAGACTGCCTGCCCAGCCGGGACTTCCCGATGCTTGTCGACCTGCACCTGGACGGACGCTTGCCGCTGGAGAAGTTCGTCTCCGAGACGATCGCTCTCGGCGACGTGGAGGCGGCGTTCCACAAGATGGAGCGCGGCGAAGTCCTGCGTAGCGTGGTGGTCTTCTAGCGAAGAAGATCAAGGGCAAGCCCAGCTCGAACGGTCCGGTGCTGCGTCATCCTGGCCGATTGGGCGCGGCACCGGTCAGGCGGCGGCGGTGATTTTGCCGTCTTCCAGGTGCAGGACCTCGTCGGCTAGGTCGATCAGGACCGGGTCATGGGTGGCGACCAGGGCAGTGACGCCCTCGGAGCGGACGACCGCGCGGAGCAGGCGCATGATCTGCTTTCCGGTTTCCTGGTCGAGCTGGCCGGTGGGCTCGTCGGCGAGGAGCAGCTTCGGCCTGCTCGCAAGAGCGCGGGCAATGGCGACGCGCTGCTGCTGGCCGCCGGAGAGCTCGCCGGGCCGCTGCCGGGCGTGGTCGGCGAGGCCCACGATCGACAGCATCAGGGCGACCCGCTTCTCGCGCTCGCGGGGAGCGACGCCGGCGATGCGCAACGGCACGCCGACGTTCTCCGCCGCCGAGAGCACCGGCAGCAGGCCGAAGGACTGGAAGATATAGGCCACGGTCTCCCTCCGCAGCCGCATCCGGTTCCGCTCGCTCATGCCGGTCACGTCCTGCCCGGCGACCTCGACCGTGCCGCCGTCGGGAGAGTCGAGCCCGCCCACGACATTGAGCAGCGTGGTCTTGCCGGAACCTGACCGGCCGCGCAGCGCGACGAGCCTGCCCTCGCCGATGGCGAAGGTGACGCCCCGCAGCGCGGCGGCCGCAGTTGGGCCGCTGCCGTAGGTGCGGGTGACGTCCTGCACGTCGACCATCATTGCTCGCACGGCTCCCTTTGGCTCGTGAAGGCTGGTCACACGGTCTCTTTCGACTTCCGGGCTGCTCACGTTTTGCCGTCCTCGAATGGTGAAATTTCAGGTTGTGTCACGCATTTTCCTCGTTCATCGTCCTACCCGAAGGGACGCTGGGCCGCGTCGGCGTCCCGACCTGATCTCTATCACCAGCGACACGGCCGCGAGCACGGCGAGGCCGGCAAGCGGCACCGCGAAGGAGGCCACGTCGGCCGCGAGCGGCACCATGACCGGCCAGCCGGTGAACACCGACAGGTCGATGTCGGGGCCAGCACCTGGGGCAGCGCAAGGGGCGCAGGCCCAGGCGGCCACCGCGGCCGCGATGACCGCGGGCAGCACCTCCAGCGCCACCACCCACGCCCGCTGCCCCTCGCCAAGGCCCATAGTTGCAAGACGAGCGAGCGTCGCCTCCCGTTCCGAGGAGCCGAGCGCGAGCTCGAGAAGCATGACGGCGAGGCCGAGGATCGCGGCGACTCAGACCGCGGCGGTTGGCGGGATGGTGAAGCTCAGGGCCGCCGCCGAGGGGGTGACCGTCGCGTCCGCGCCTTGCGGTCTGCCAGGACACCGCGACAATTCCGCATCATCCAATACCAGGGCAGTCCGGCCAGGTAACGAATCGATGCCGGTCCGGCCGAAAATTGGCCTGGGTAGTGCACAGATCCCTCCATCTGAGTTTCCAGAGCGCTACGTTGGGTCACTGGCGGGCAATGCCAGGTGGTTAAATGTCCGGTTATGAGCTTTTTTCCGGAAATGTTGACCAGGGAGGCGCGCCGATATGCCCGTTCAGGTAGCGAAGATGGGCATTTGCCGAGATGATGCTGTGACCTTGCCTGAACCGCAGGTACCACCAGACATGAGGTGACCGCCACGTGAGAAGCGGATGGCCGCATCCCCAGGATGATCATGGGGTGCTTCCAGCGGATCGGCGCCAAGCGTCGTTCGGCCCCGAGGTCTCATGGCCAACCGGATACTCCGACCTGGAGTACCGGGATGGCGACTACCGCAACGCTGCACCGCAGGCGGCGCCACCGCCCGTAAACCACGGCCAGCACCCGTACGCGGCCTTCACCGCCGGCGGGTACGGCGACGACGGTTACCGCGACCCCGGCTACCAAGGGCCGGCCGCGCAGGATGCCGGCATCGTCGGCACCAGGACGGTACGCGGGTTCGTCGATGCGGGCCAGGGCTGGGACCAGTCGGGCTACGCCGCCCCTGGCTACGCCCAGTCCGGTTATCAGCAGGCAAGCGATCCCGGGTACCCGCAGGACCAAGGGTACAGCCAGCCCGATTACGCCGGGTCAAGCTACGCTCAGGGCGGCCAGATCGAGATGGCGTACCCGCCGGTCGCCTCGTCGCCCGAGGCCTACCACGGCGCGGAGAGCTACTCCCAGCCCTGGGACTACGACCAGCCGCTCCGCTATGACGACGAAGTGGTCGCCTACCCAGAGCAGGATGGCTACCCGGCGCAGGATGGCTACCCGGCGGGCGGCGATTACCAGAGCGTCAACTACCTCAGCGGCGCATACCCGATCCCGGGTTACGACGGTTCTGGCGGCCACCAGACGCCGGCCTACCAGTCGGATAGCTACAACGGTTCCGACTACTCAGTGCCAGGTGTCGGCGGCGTCGGCTACGACCTGTCCGGCATCATCGGCACCAGCGACTTCGAGGCGGTCGGCTACGACGAGCCGAGCTACGACCGTCTTTCTTACGACGACCCGCGCTACGGCGACGGCCCCGGCTACGGGGGTCCTGGGTCCCGGTTCGACGAGACCCGGCTTGACAACCTGTGGCTGCCGGGGGATGACGTCCGGCAAGAGGCGGCCCCCACCGGCTACGGCAATGACGGGTTCGGCGAAGCCCCCGCCCGTCAGAGCGGCCGCGGCGGGGCCGGGGGATGGGCCGAGACGCGCTTCGACATGAGCGTCGTCGATCTCGATATCGACCACACCAGGTTCGACGTGCCGGCCTTCGGCGAGACTCGCATCGAGAGTCTGCGCCGGACGTCAACGGATATGTTGGCCCCCGGCCAGCGCACCGGCGGCGCGGCACTGCTCGCACCGCCCGTCGCCCAGCCGCGCAGCTGGGTCGAGGACACGTCGTTCGACCACTTCGCCGACCTGGACCTCACCGACGAGCCGGTGCCCGCCGCCTTCACCCGCACCATCGAGCGGCCGAAGACCGACGAGGACACCGGCGCCCGGCGCGCCGTCGGCCGCCGTCGCGGTCGTAGTGGCGACCGGCGGCAGTGGATGGCGCTCGGCGCCATCGCCGTCGTCGCGGCCGGCGCGATCGGCGGCGTGCTCATGAAGTACGTGTTCGCCTGCCCGAGCGGGCCCGCGCACCAGATCGTCGCCCCGGCCTCGGTCGACGGGTACACGCGTTCTGCCACCCTCGGGGAGGAGATGCACGTGGACAACCTGGCGCAGGGCATCGTCTCGCGAAGCGGCGGAACGGCCAGCAGCGTCGTGTCCGACGTCTACCAGCAGGGCAAGGTGGCCCCGGACAGCAACGCGCAGATCTTCATGTTCGTGGGCGGCAAGCTGTCCAGTGACGATGCGAACGCCTCGATCACCAACTTCGCGCAGTCCTATCCGGACACGAAGAAGGTGTCCGCCGGTTCGCTCCAGGGCGACGCCGCGTGTACCGAGACCCACGTCGACAACGAGGAAGCCGCGATGTGCGTGTGGTTCGACAACGACACGTTCGGCGCGCTGGTATCTCCGACGATGAGCACGACGCAGCTTGCCTCCACGTTGACTAACGTCCGGCCTAGCCTCGAGCTCTACGCGAAGTAATTTCACTGAAGCGCCCTGGCCCCGGTTCTCCAATTGGGGTCAGGGCGCATCTGTGTCTGCGTTAGGTCTGTGTCTGCGTTAGGTCTGTGTCTGCGTTGGGTCTGTGTCTGCGTTGGGCGGGCGCGGTGGGCGGTGCTGTTAGGCTTCCGGTCGCGTTACTCGTCCTCGTCTGCCGGGTCAGCAGGGTCCTGCACCGATTCCGCCGATTCGCCTGACTCGGAGGCGGCGTCGGATGGCTCTGAATCCGTGGCCCGCGCTGCTGCCGGCTCTGCAGCCGGGGCTCCTGTCGCGGGGGCGGGGCGGCGTCGGATCGAGAAGCGGGTTACCGCCAGGACGAAGGCCACGAGCAGGGCGGCCAGGCCCGCTAGTTGGGCGCCGATGACGGGGCCGCCTTCCGGGAGGGCCGAGGTATCTGCGGCCTGGCGGGCCTTCGCATTCAACGCTACCTTCGAGCTTGAGCTCGGTGAAGGCTTGAGAGTTGGGAACAGGCCCGAGGCATTGCCGCCCGGGCTGAGCGTCGCGCCGGTCGTGGGGTTGATCATTGAGACGCCGGGCAGGGTGCCGACCGGCAGCGGCGACGTAGCCGGTGTGGGCTGCGTGACAGACGCGGACCCAGTGACCGCGAGCGTGGCGGACGCGCTCGGGTCGTTAGGCAGGCTGGCCGCGCTGCCGATCACCGTCAGCCGGACCAACTTCACGGCCGATGCCGTGGAGGGGACCATGGACTCCACTTGGAGCTGCCGTTCCGCCGACTTCGCGTCCATCGCGCCAAGGTCGCATGACGCCGTTCCGTTGCTGCTGCCGCAGCCGAAGCTGAACTGCGGTGTCGCGCTCGCCGGGGTCGCCTTCAGCCGGATGGTCGCGTTAGGCACGTTCCCGCCCTTCGTCCAGGCGCTTACCACCCACTGAGCGGCGGCCCCGCGCTTGCTGCTCGCCTGGGAGCTCGTTATCTGCACGCAGAGGCTGACCTTCGCGGAGCTCTGGACTGACTGCGCGGCGGTGCGGGCCGTGGTGGTTGACGTAGCCGAGGGCGAAGCGGTGGCAGTGAGAGAAGCGGTGGCAGTGGGAGAAGCGGTGGCAGTGGGAGAAGCGGTGGCGGAACGCGAGGCGGTGGCGGAGGGCGACGGGGTATGCGACGCGGACGGGCGGCCCTTGGCGCTTGGCGAGGCACTTGGGCTGACCGTCGGGGAGGCGCTGCTGGCTGCTTGGCTGCTGGACCTGGTCGCGTCGGGCGTACCGTTTTTCGCCGTGCTCTTAGGCGATTTTGACGGCGTGGGCTTCGGTGTCGCGCTCTTGGAGGCCGTGACCGTGGGGGTGGGCGTGGGCGTGGATAGGCGGCGACGGGGAAACGGAGGGAGTCGCCGAGGATGTCGCAGAGGGAGAGGAGCCGGGCGCCTGAGTGTGGTTGACGATACCGCCGCCACTGCGGCCGACCGTGCTCTCCAGGCTGACGCTCGTCTTCGGGCTTGCCGTCGCGGTCGGGCTTGTTGTTGTCTTCGGGCTTGTTGTTGTCTTCGGGCTTGTTGTTGTCTTCGGGCTTGCTGTTGTCTTCGGGCTTGCCGTTGCGGTCGGCGACGGCGACGTCTTCGGGTCTGCTGACGTGGTCGGTGACTGGGATTTCGACGGGGTCGGTGTCGCGGTCGGCGACTTGGACGTCTTCGGGTCTGCTGACGTGGTCGGCGACGGCGACGGCGACTTCGACGGGGTCGCAGTCGATGTTGGGGTGTGCGTCGGCGTAGGGGTCGGGGTCGGCGTTGATGTCGGCGTCGGGGTACGAGTAGGGGTAGGGGTCGATACTTTGAGCGGCTCGCACGACACGGCACTGGTGCCTGCGGCGGCATAGTCCGCCGCGACCGCGTAGCCGGACAGGTGCGCTCGGGCCGCAGTGGTACTTAGCGCGGCGGCGACTGAGAACCCGGAAGCCGTGGTGATCAGGACACCCCCCGCCACCAGGGTGACCGCCGCGGGTCGTGCGTGCGCGAAACGCATGAAAACGCCCTACCAGTGCTGCTCGTTGGTGCTGCGGAATGACTTATTCAGTGTGGAGTGGCACAGCAGGCGCGATACGCCCGCATCGCGCGATACACCCCTATTCAACACTGGGCGCAGAGTCCTGCGCCACCTGCCTTCCTACCCGGTGGGCAGCAATGTGATCACTCGCATGTCCGCAACCGGCCGATCGCCCTCGCAGCCTGGTCAGGCACCCGCCCGGGCAGCGCAGTTGCATTGCGTGGCGGATAGTTTGCGCAGTGTCGCCATGCCTAGTATGCTCATCGTGACTTGATTGGTACGGAGCGTGTTTATTTCCGGGGCCGTGGTGAGACGGCGGGGGACCGGAAAGCTGAAGTTCCAGGGTTCACTGGCTGTGTGTGATTCCGCCTTGAGGCGCCGTGGTCGGCGCTCGGCGGGGAGGCGCTGAACGCGCGCAAGGGTAGCACTGCGATCGATTGCAGGCGATGGTTACTCTGCGTGATACACGTCACGGACTGTTTCCGTGCGAACTTGACATGTTTCGTCGCTGTCTGATGTTTACTAGTGACAGTTCAGCACCTAGGCGTGCGATGGTTGCTCCCCCGCAACAAGTCGCCTTGACCCGCGTCAACGTCCACGCCCCTGCCGTCGTTACGGTCCGTCTGACCGACCGGCAGAGCTAAGGGTGAAAGTGGACCGCCTCGCAATTGAGGTCGTCGTCTCAAGGGTTAACTCTTGTTCCCCCGTATCAACATCAACTCACGCATGTCCTCGCTCAACTCGCGCATGTCGCTCAACTCGCGGGTGTCCTCGCTCAACTCGCGGGTGTCCTCGCTCAACTCGCGCGTGTCCTCGTCCACGTCCTCCCTGCGTAGCACCACTACCCGCCTCTATGGCACCTCTAACCACTTGGCGCGAAAACATTCACGTGTTTCTCTGCTAGCGGCCGGTGCGGCCACGGCAGGTCTGGTCGGCGGGGCCTGCGCCATAGCCGGCGCGGCGCCCTGGGACCAGGCGACGGGCAACGTCGCGACCACCGTTCAGGGCGGTTCCCTGACGTCTTCGGGTCACTCAGGTAACTCCGCCCTCGACGCCTTCGGCGGCACGGTCCATGCAAGCCAGTCCGCGCCACAGAAGGCCAAGAGCGCCACCGCATCCACCAAGGCCGCCGTCCCGGCCAAGGCTGCCCCTGCGGCCCCCGTCGCCAAGGCGGCGCAGCCCCAGACCCCCCTCCCGGCGGCCAACCCCGAGCCGAGCGCGCCCTACCTCATGTACGACTCGGTGTTGCCGAGCGCGCTCCCGTCAGGCCAGCCAGCCGCTGTATACGCCGACGGCCCGTACGCCGCCTCCGCGTCGCAGGTGACCGGTCACTCTTCGGTGGTGTGGATCGACACCAACGGCAGCGACCCGTCGGCCAATGTGCTCGACGTCGAGCCAGGCGACGCCACCCCGGCGGGTGCTGCGCAGTGGGTTGACGCGCGGCTCACGCAACAGCCGAACTCCGTGGCCATCGTCTACACGATGCTTTCCGACTGGCAGCAGGTACAGGACGAAGTGGCCGCTCTCCCGTCGTGGATGCAGTCTCACGTCCAGTACTGGATCGCCGACCCGACTGGCGTCCCGCACGTCGTTCCCGGTTCCAGCGCCACCCAGTGGTACTGGGGTAGCACCTACGACATCTCCACCGCGAACCCGAACTTCGAGCAGTAGCAGAAACCGGGCCGCAACCTGATGGCCGTGCTCCGGGTGTCGCCGTTCCCCCACGGCGGCATCCGGAGCCGCCCTCATCTTTGAAGCACGACTACTGCGCAACTTGCGCTATGCTCTCTACGCGGTGCCCGCGAGGGCGCAACGCGACAACTGAACACCGGCCCCGTTAGCTCAGTCGGCAGAGCGTCTCCATGGTAAGGAGAAGGTCTACGGTTCGATTCCGTAACGGGGCTCCAGGTCAGAGGCCTAACTCCCCAGGATGACAGTTGGGGACGTTAGTGGGGACTAACGGCCCGGCAAGCTGGAGCGGGCTGTGCGGTCTCCCGCAGTGCGCCCTGTTCTACCGGATGCGTGGCAGGCGCTGTGTACCTGAGCCATTAGCTCACAGGACACCCACGGTGAATGTGGCGGATGTGAGTATGTCTGGGGTTAGCGCCGACCGGCATCATTGTGGCCGGGAACGGGCCTGCGGGCAGAACCCGGGCGCGTGGGGGCGCGAAGTCGTCCATCTTCATCCGGGCGGCTAGGGCCAGCATGTCCCCGCGCTCCTGATCGTGTCCTCGGCGAGCGCCGCGCCCATTGCTCCAGTGCCAGGCCGTATTCACCCACACCGATGAACCCGTCAACAACTCCGCCTGCTCACCGCCCAGCCGATCCTCCAGCACGATCGGCGGGGCCGCCTCCCGCCAACATTCGGCTGCCCGGCCTGGCCTGAGCGACCCGCTTTATTGTCGCCAGCGCCTTGGCCGTTCCCACCGCCTGTAGTCCTTGCGTCGGCGGCGCCGCGATCTCGGCTCGAGCCCGTTACGGACCAGCGCCATGGATGCGACTAGCGCGGCCAGGACACCGTTGGAGATGTCCGGACCGAGGAGTGGCCATGCGCACGGCTGTCTGCCTGGAATACCAGCCACGCGCCAGCGAGGAATGGCTTACTTCTTCACGACTGCTGCTCGATCACCTGGGCGAGAACATCGCTCGCCCACTGACTGAGCTGCGCCTCACTGAACCCCTTGCACTGGGCGGGCATCTGCCCGGTGCTGCCCAAGGGCCGCAAGCGTCGGCTGACGGTGCTCCGCCAGTTCTTCCGCTTCGCCCGTGCCCAGAAGAACGTGCTCGCCGACCCGACCCGCAGGCTGTCCGCCAGCCAGCCCGCCGGGTTCACCGGACAGACTCTCCTGCTGGCTAGGCAGCGCGAGCTTTTCCGCCGCTGGACGGCCGGCCCCGGCGCCCACCCGCACGAGGCCCTGCTCGGGATCCTCGCCCTCGTGCACGGAACGTCCAGCCTCGAGGTCCGCGGCCTGCGCGTGGACGACATCGATCACGGCGCGCGGGCCGTCCGGCTGGGCAAGAGACCGCACCCGGTGCCGCTCGACCCCGCCAGTTGGGACGCCTTGCAGCGCTGCCTCGCCCACCGCTATGCCCAGGCCACCGAGAACCCGCACGTGATGGTCACTCGCGTCACCCGCGCCAGGACGTCCGCGGCATCAGCCGCCTACGTCAGCCACGTGCTCGACCCATGCGGCGTCCCGCCCCGGACGCTCCGCAGCACCCGGCTGACCGACCTGGTCAACACCATGGACCCCAACTCGTGGCAGCCGCGTTCGGCATGGACGCCGAGAGCGTCATGATCTACCTCGCCGACCGCATCGATCCCGGGAGAATGCCAGCCCCCACGAGCTGAGCACAGGCCGGCTGGCGGGCTGGCCGTCATGAAGCACAAAATGAGGTTCATGGCCTTCATCGTCTGCTGCCCGCTGCGGCAAGCGCCTCACCGCCGCGATCACCGAGACCCCCCTGCCGGCGCCAGCCACCGAAGAGACGCGGGGCACCCGCGAGTTCCTGCCAGCCCGGATGACGCCCGGAACCTACGCTGTCAGCCCGGAGATGAACGGCTTCGTCCTCAACCCCGACGACGTCAAGAGCACCGACCTCCATCCCGACCCCCACCGCCAGGGCGGATGCTGCGGCCTCGACGGGCTGAACGGCCCCAACCTCACCTGCGCCAGGTGCGGCGCCGAGATCGGCACCAAGGAATCGGACTGCTGGACGCAGCAGCAGGTCGTGATGCTCCCCGAAGCGGTCAACCTCATCGCCGGCGACTGGCCTCGCCGCTCCTGAACCCGTGCAGTTCCGGCGCTGCCTGGCATAGGTTCACGCGAACATGTGCGCTTTGCCGAACGGCTTGTTGGACGTGACGATGAGGCTCGCCCGCTCGTAACGGCCCGAGACGAGCTGGAAGAACAGGTTCGCCGCCTCGGGCTCGAACGGGATGTAGCCGACCTCGTCGATCTATGCGGATATCCGCATAGATCGACGACATAGGGCTGCTGCCCGTCGGCCCCGACGCCGCCGAGGGACTCTACCGCCTCGTCGACGCCGCCTACGAGCGCCGCAGCGTCGCGGTCAGCTCCAACCTCCACCCCTCCGGATTCGACGAGCTCATGCCAAAGACCCTGGCCACCGCCACCGTCGACTCATGCACCACGCCCACGTCTGCCAGACCAGCGGCGACAGCATCCGCCTCACCCAGGCCATCGCAGGAAAAGGAGTGGTCCCCCTGAACTAGCAGCCGAGGCACGTCTGGCGGCCATCACCGGGCAGATCCGATGGCCGCCAGCGGGCACCTCCCACGACCGCCACCGGGCAATTCCTAATGTCCCTTGACAGGTTGCCCCAGTTTGATTGAGTGTCGCTCTGACCCCTGGCCGAACCGATAACCCTGTCTATCCCAGAGGAAACCGGTCAGCGCTATTGTCCTGAGTCTCTAGTTTGGTTCCAGCTCGCAACCCTGGCGTGGTGTCTCGCCGTTGGGTGGCTTTGTCCATCGGGCGGCTGGATGCCATCTAATCAGAAACTAGGTTTCTGATTAGATCATGAAGAGAACTCACAGATTCTCTGTCGCCTGCGCGAACTCCGCGTGAGAGGAGAAGGTATCTCCTGGGCGGCGGTCCCCGTCGCGGACGTCTCGGCGAGGTGGGATCATCCAGACGTCATAGGCCCCGGCCTCAAGGCCGCTGATGAATTCGTAAGCTCCGGACCGAGCGGTGAAGGCGCCTATCGCGTCAACCCGGGCGGCCCGATGCGCGAATTGTCGCGGTCTCACCGCCGAGCAATGCGCCGATCCGAGCGTATAAAGTACCTCAGTTCCAGCCCAAGCCCGGACGGCCGCTCGTGCACCAGCGGGCGCCCTGCTCACGGGGGCGACCAGGCTTACCGGGGCCGGGTCGGTCAATGGCCGGCACGGTAGACAGGGGCAGTCCAGAGCCGGATGCTGCCGTCGGAGCTGCCAACGGCGAGCGTCTGGCCGTCGGGGGAGAACGCCACCGAGGTGACCCAGTCGGTCGGGCCTGTAAGCGGGGCACCCAGGGAGAAGGGCTTGTCCGGGTTGGTGGTGTCCCAGCGATAGACGACGTGGCCGTCTGTCCCGGCGACTAGGGTGCGGCCGTTGGGGGAGAAAGCGACCGAGAAGACAAATTTGCTCATGATTGGACTGCTGGGGTCTTCCACGTTGGGGATACCCGTGGGTGCCAGCAGCGGTTGACCGAGCTGGGCGGGGCGGCGAGGGTCGGAGACGTTGAAAAGCCGGACGATCGGGGCGATCGTGGTGGAGTAGGGGTCGACGTAGGGGGCGGGGACAGGGAAACCGTCAGCCCTGCCGTTACTGACCTCGGAGGCGGAGCCGACGGCAAGGATTCTGCCGTTGGGGGAGAAGGCCACGGACTTGATCTCGTCCTGGCCGACCGGGATCTGGCCCAGCGGGATGATGCGGGCGGGGTCGGCGACGTTCCACAGGTGGATGTTGCCGTACCCGCTGGCGAGGGTCTTGCCGTTCGGGGAGAAGGTCAGCGTGTCGGTGTTCCCGGCGCCGGAGTGCTGCCCGGCCAGGACCGGGTGGGCGGGATCGGAGACGTTCCAGAGCCGGATGGTCCCGTCCCAGCCCGCGATGGCTAGCAGGGAGCCCTTCGGGGAGAAGACCGCCGCGTGGTCTTGGTCGGTGCCGGTGACGATCGGGTGTGGATACGGCACCGGGTGGGCCGGGTTAGCCACGTTCCAGAAGTAGACGGTGCCCTGGACGGCGACCGCTAGGGTGCGGCTGTCGGGGGAGAACGAGACCTGAAAGACCTCGGCGCCGATTCTGCTGTCCGCTATGAACTCGGCATCCGACGTGGACTCCCCGGGGCCGGTGATCGTAAACAGGGAAACCGAGCCGTCGACACCGCCGGCGGCGAGCAGCGTGCCGTTGGGAGAGATCGCGATCGAGCTCACGATGGTGGGCATCATCGAGGTGCTCGCGATGCCAGAGGCCTGGGCGGCGGAGTTGTAGTCCGACATCACCGCTCGGTACACCGGCAGCGCCGCCTTGCCCCAGGCGATCGCCGCCGCGGCCGTCAGCAGCGTCGCGACGAGCAGGGTAGTCAGGACGCGCGGCGGCATCGGGTGCTCAACCGCTGGCACGCCAGGCCGGGCCGGGCCCCTGCGGAAGGCGAACCAGGGACTGGCCTGCAGGCGGAACCAGGTGATGACGCTCGTCACGGTGTCGAGGAACGCGCCGAAGCCAGCGAGGACATAGACGAGCACGTGCAACTGGGGAGGGAACGGGATGTGTTCGCCGCCGTCCCCGCCCAGGCCGAACATGACAATCGCGACCGCCCAGGTGATAGGGACCGTGGCGAGCGGGGCGAGCAGCGGGTGGACGTCGTCGGCGCGGAACAGGCCCTTCGCCGCCAGGTGCAGGATCTTGACCATGTAGACGGCCACCAGCACCAGGACCACGCCCATGACATCGTCGTAGGCGGGACCTTGCGGGACGGCCTGGCTGATGCCGACGACGACCCCGGTGGAGAGGTAGAGGAGGACGAACCCGCCGGCGATAGCGAGCAATGGCCGCCACAGGCGCCGCACCGTCACCCAGCGGCAGCCGTCCTCGCAGGTGAGGCCGATGACGACGCCCAGCACAAGGAGGACCCCAGCGGCGACCCAGATAGCCACGAAGACGCCGGTCAGCCAGGAGCCCCAGAAGGTGTTGGGGTCGCAGAAGGAATCGCAGCCGTCGCTGTTGGTCAGGAACTCATGCCAGACGGTGGCCGGGCTCCCGCCGAAGCGGAGCAGCAGGGCAGTCGTGAACATGGCGCCGACGACCGTGCGGCTCCAGCCGATCTTCTCCAGGAACTCGTCGTCATACGGCTGGAAGGAGCCCCGTGACTGCAGGATGGCGTTGGGCAGACGCCAGATCAGGTGCCGCCGCTTGTTGCTGGCGCTTCGGAACCTACCAGGCCCGTAATCGAGCCTGGGCATGCCAGCTTTTAGGGTGCTCACCAGACGCTCCAGACCCCATGCGGGAGATGGCTAACGCCTGGCCATTAGCCATCTGTCATCGATACGTATGTCCACTCCACGTTTCTTCTGTTGGATTATCCCCTACTTCCGCTAAAATTACTGAGTCGAATAAGAAAATATTTCATTCGTTTCTGATGTGCCAGTAAGTAACTATGGTAAACGGCGCATCAAAATGAGAGTTTCTGGGGGCGCTGATCTTGCAATGGCTAATCCCGTGCTATCTTGTTTACGAATCTGTTCAAGTGAGGGTGGCTGCGAGAAATGTTTCCCACGTGACCGGCGCTACCGGCCTTGCGCGTGCATTCGTTGAAGCACCCTTGCTAGAACTGCCGCCCGGCACGCTCTAGCAAGATCCCTGGTCGCTTGCTGCTATCCGTTGGCAGTCGTGCAGGCACCGGACCGCAGGCTCGGTCACCTTTGAAGGCAGTTCGAAGCTGCGCACGCGGCAGATTCATAACGGTCAATCGCCGACGTCTCTGAGAGCCCTAAGGAATGATCTGCGCAGGGCTCGGCCGCGCCCGTGCCACGGTTACCCGGCGGCTGTGCACCATCGCCGGGTTCTACCAATACGCCGTCGAGGAAGAGCTCCTCGACCACTCGCCGGGCGCGCACGTGCGGCGGCCGAGGTTGGATTACGAGTCGCACGCCACCGCCCTGGACCGCAACGAGCTCGGTGCCATTCAACCCGTATGCACGGGACTGTCTGATCTGCGCCCGGTCGTGGTCCCTAGTCCTAATGAACATGGATTCCGCAGTAGCGAGCCATGTCGCTATCACTGAGACGGCCGACGTGATCAGGGTTCCCAACACCGCGGGCAATCGCTCGACCTGCACGTGGATAACGCCCCGGACGTGCAGCTCCAACGCGTAGGACGCTGGCCGCTCTTGTCTTGGCGGACCAGCTCTCGGTGGGAGCCGACCTTGCTGGTGATGAGGTCACCGAGGGCGTCGTACATGTCTTCCCAGGAGGCGACGTCCGACGGTGGAGAGATCGCGATCCGCTTAGGCTGGCGGCGGCGATGTGCGGCGTCGGCCGCCTCCCACAGCTTCCTTGCCTGGGGGGACGACGCGCCGCAACGCGTCCCGCGTAATCGGCGATCCGGCACTCGGAGCGGATGCCGTCCGGAAACCGATGCCAGCGCGCCCGCCCCTGGGTCCGTGATCCAAAGGCGGTGCGCGTTGCGCTGCTTGTCGAGCCCGTGTCTTGGCGTCTTGCGGCGGTCGCCCTCTCTCGGCGTGGATGTCTTGGGGTGTGTGCGCTGGAGGTGCCTAGGCGGGCAGCCTGGCGAATGCGCGCACGGGGACTGTCCCGAGTCCCTGGATGCGCAGCGGCACTGCGGTGAAGTGGGCGCCGGCTGGCGGCAGCTGGTCCAGGCCGGTCAGGTGCTCGATGACGGGGATGCCCGCGGCGAGCAGCAGGGTGTGCGCGGGCCGTTCGCCGTCTGCGATGTCGTCGATGTTGACCGCGTCGATGCCGACGAGCGCCGGGGCGTGGCCGGCGAGCCAGGCTGCGCCGTCCCGGGTGAGGAAGTGCGCGCCCTCGGCGTACTGCGGGTGCCGAACCGCGCGTCGTCGCCGGTGTGGAGCAGCACCGCCTTCCCACGGACGTCCGCGGCCGCCAGGGCGCCCGCGGTGATCTCCCGCCGCCGGGTGCCGGTGACCCGGATGACCACCGCGGGCAGGTCGGCGGTGCGGGCCAGCGGGATGGCGGCCAGGTCCGGGCCGTCGGCGAAGCGGTGGCGGGGCGCGTCCAGGTAGGTTCCGGTATTGCCGACCATGGTGAGCTGGTCGATGGCGAACTCGGTGCCGGGGGCGTACCGCGCGCGAGGCTTCCCTGGTCAGGTACGAGGTGATGGCCGGCCCCGGGAGCCCCGTGCTGAAGGTGACGGCAGCGTCGAAGGACGCCCGGTACTCGGTCATCGCGGCTCCGCCCTGGCCCACCGCCCTTCGGCGGGGCCGGATAGTGCGCTCGCCATGAGACCGGCCAGCCTCACGATCATCACACGCGCCGGCCGAGCACGGAACCCCGCGACGCGGCGGGGGCGGCAGGATGCCTTTCGCTGCAGGTCCCGGGGGCGGGGGGCAGAGGTGCTGCCCGTGTTCCCGATCGCGGTTATTGGCGCGCGTGGCGCCGGCATTGGCAGACTGTCCTCGCGGAGGGCCGGGCTGGCTCGGGCTACTTGACCTTTCCCTTGGGACAAGCCGCATGCTCATGGAGCCGGGCAGGTCGCCCGGCGCTGGAGGAGACTGATGGACCTGATGACGATCGGTGCGTTCGCCGAGCGGACCCGGCTGTCGCCCAAGGCACTGCGCCTTTACGACCGGCTCGGGTTGCTGCCGCCGGCACGGACCGATCCCGTCAGCGGCTATCGCTTCTACAGCGAGGACCAGGTGGACGGCGCCCGGCTCGTCGCGCTGCTGCGGCGCCTCGGCATGCCGCTGCCGGTCATCGCGGACATCGCGGCCAAGCCGGCAGGCGAAGCGACGGAGGCGGTCGGGAGCTACTGGGCCGGCGTTGAGTCGGTCATGGCGGACCGCCGGGTCCTGGTCTCCTACATCCAGGCGAAACTCACGGGAGCCGGCATGGCAAGGTACGACATCCAGACCCGCATCATCCCCGAGCGCACGCTCTTTTCTATCAGCCGCCATCTGCACCTTAACGAGACGGACGCCTTCTTCGGCGAAGCCTTCGCTCGGCTGCGGTCAGCCGCTCCCGGCGTGCACGGCATCGCAGGCTGCCCGTTCCTCGTGTTCTACGGCGAGGTCAGCGACGATAGCGACGGGCCGCTGGAACTGTGCCGGCCTGTGGCCCCCGGCAGCGCGGTGGATCCGGCTGCGGGGATCACAGACGTTCAGCTCCGGGTGGAGCCAGCCCACGATGAGGCCTTCATCCGGGTCGCCATGAAGGACATGGGCTGGCCCGCCCTGGCACCGGCGGTCGACGCGCTCGAAGCCTGGGTGGGTGAACAGCGGCGCGAACCGGCCGGAGCGCTGCGCCAGGTCCTGATCGCCGATCAGCGGACCGCCACACCCGACACCCTGGTCTGCGATCTCAGCGTTCCGCTCCGATGACGGCGCCGCAGCTGCACTGCTCATCACTGCGGACAGCGGCCCGCACGCAGATCAGGGACTTCGGAGCATACCTAGCGTCTCGCGACCCAGCGGCTTAACAAATACGGAATCGGCAACTGGGGCTTGGGCGCGCGGCTCGCGCTGTCGCTTCACCTGCGAAGTTGTGTGGTGTTCCGGAGGATGGCCGCGATGGCGTCGGCATCGTCGAGTTGCCCGGCGGCGACGTTGATCACCAGGTCGTAGGCCTGGTCGTTGGTCAGGGTCAGCCGTCGGCCGTTAAGGTCGTAGAACGCGATGACCGCGGCGAGCGCGAGCGGCTTGTTGCCGTCGACGAGCGCGTGGTTGCGGGCGACGGAGTGCAGCAGCGCCGCGGCCTTGGCGTCCAGGTCCGGGTAGGCGTTCTTGCCGAACGCGGTCGCTTGGGGGCGCGCTAGCGCGGCTTCCAGCAGCCCGTAGTCGCGCACCGTGTAGCCGGCGCCCAGCGTCCGCTCCGCGATGTGCAGCAGCTCGGGGAGCGTCAGGTAGATCACCGGCCGAGCCGCTCCAGCGCCTCGGCGTAGCGGGGCAGCTCCTCGTCGAGGACCTGGTCGAGCAGCTCGGCGCGGCTGTGGTTCTCCACGTACTCGCGGATCGCCTGCCGGGCCACTTCCTGCATGGACCGCTGCTCCCGTTCCGCGCGCCGGCGCAGCGCGTCAGTTTCGTCGTCGGCAAGCCTCAGGGTCATCGCCATGCAGACGATGGTATCATCGATGATACCTGACGGGGTCCCTGTGGCTGTGGCGGTGCGCGCACAGTGCGTGATCAGCACCTGCCAGCGATCTCCTTGGGATGAGCGCGCGAACCGTCGTTATGGCGCAGGTCCCATCGTGCGGCTGCGGCGGATCGCGCCGCGCAGATCAGGGTGATCTGCGCGTAAGTCCACACGGCCGATAGCGGTATCGGACGCTCGCTCATGCCGAATAGAGGAGTTGCGGGTCCGCATACCCATGCGCTGACACAGGCGCCCGACTGGCCAGCGCATGGCAGGGCGATCGTGTCCGAGGTAGGCGTGGGTCGTCCTCGTGCCGATCTGGTTGATGTGCGGGAATTCGACTCGATGCGGCTAGGGCTCCGACGTTCCTGCGGCTTCAGCTTCCGCTTGTGCTATCAGAGGGCCGTACATCTCTGCGTAGTTCTCGCTGTTCCAGCAGTTCGGCGTCGCTCAGCTGCTCCCACTCTGGCAGGCCGAGGGCCCGGCGGGAATTCATGGCGATGTTGGTGCTCACGACACCCGGCATGACCACGACGACCCGGACCTGCGGCGCATTGGAGCGCAGGTCTTCGATTAGCGCTTCGGAGAAGCCCTTGATGGCGAAGTTGTTGATGGCGAAGGTGCGCTCCCACTCCTGGCGGCCGCCCGCGTTGCTGAAGACCAGGTCGACGTGATCGGAGGCGTGCTGCTCGAGCAGTTCATCGCGGAACCGCAGGACCTGCGCCTCATCGGAGACGTCGCAGACATGGCTGGTGACCCGGACGCCGGGCGGGGCGGCCGCCCACGCCGTGGCCGCGGTGACCGCGACTGAGTCCGGATTCAGGTCGCACGCCGCGACCGAGCAGCCCTGCGCCGCGAGTTGGCGGACCAGCTCACGGCCTATCCCCGAGCCCCCGCCGGTCACCACCGCGAGCTTGCCGGTGAAAGAGTCCACGGCCATGATCGTTACCTACTGTGCCATTGCTGGTCAACGGTCCAGGGTGCCTGTCGCTCGAAGACTCACCGGGACGCGTAGTTCATCTGCGCGACGACCAGGCGGATCCGGTGGCACGTTTCCCGGAGCCGCCCGGGCCTGAATACTCTGGTGGGAAAGTTGTGCGGTCATTGCCTTGTCCTATCTGCTGGTACCTGGCCGGCCTGGCCCTCAGTCACAGGTTCGCCCTCCCGGCCGGGTCCGCGGCAGGGGTCGTGGGTTGAGCGCTTCCAGGCCCGGTGCCGCGGCCGGCGGCTCTGGGTCGGCGGTGAGCATGAGAACGTACTCGGCTGCGGTGGCCAGGCTCATCGCGCTGCCGCGTTCATCGGCCGCCTACGTCTGAGCCGGTCCGAGCGCCTGCCGGGCTTCGCGAAGCGAATCCTGCCGCTCGACCCAGCCCTCGGTATGTGGCTGTAAGCCGCCGGGGAAGAAGTCGCTCATCACCGTGGCTCCGGCATCGTTGGCCGTCAGCGGGGCAAGTCCCCAGGCGAGTTCGATAGTCCGCAGAAGCGAGTAGTGGTTGTAGGCCACCGCGGACCGGAATCCGGCCGGCACACCGTCGGCGATAACGAGGGTGGCCACCTGGTTACCGGGCGCATTGTCGTCCTCGTCCCAGGTGATCACCAGCAGGGACCGCTGCTGGACCCACGCCGCAGAGGAGAGAAGCGCTGGGATCTGGCTGGACAGCCAGGTGTCGCCTTGCGCGATCGTACCGTCGTGCATGTCGTGAAGCATGTTGGGAGTGATCCACCCGAACGCCGGGGTGGTTTGCGTGGAAGCCAGGTCGGTCGCAAGCTGATCGAAGGGGACGACGTTGGCCAGTTGCGCCGGGTCGGTGCGCAAGTCGTCGTAATACACGAACGGGTCATGTTTTTGCATGTAGGGATAGGCGTCGCCGAGGTGGCCAGGCGATGGCATCGACTCCATGTAGGCGCGCCACGTGCGCCCGGACGGGTTGATACGATCCACCGCCAGGTTAGGGGCCTGCTGGAAACAGTCGGTGCAGTCGGTGGTGATCCCGAAGGTGTCGCCACCGGTCAGCGCCAGATAGTTCGGCAGGCTCGGATGAGCGACCGAAACATAGTTGGCGGCGACGCCGTAGCGGGCGGCCAACTGGTTAATATAGGGCGCTTCCGCGCTCCCTATGATCTCGTCGTAGCCATGGTTTTCCATGATCACGATGAAAATATGGTCGAAAGAGGGAACCGACGGCTGAGTCACCCCGCAACTCTAGCGGCCGAGCGCGGTTAGGCGGAGGGGCTGGCCAGTTGGGCGGCGGGTTGAAGCGCACGTCAGTACCCGACACCGACGCAGTGTTCATGATCGATCCCTTGCTGGAAACTGCTCGTTGCCAGGCTTCGGATTCTCGGCGTTGGCGCACATCACTAGCAGCGTGCAGCTGCCGCCGCTCGACCCTGCGTGCAGCATCATTTATCGCGCAACCGGCATCAGGGGCTGGAAACTGTTCCCAAAAGGCTGTTTGGAACGCCGCCGAGACCCTGTGGGGCGCCGGTAAGGAAAAGATGACGGTGCTTGAGGACCTGATCGCGGACAAACACGTCCAGAGCCACGACTACGAGGCCAATCACGCCGCCGAAGACGAGGTTGATCACGCCGATGACAACATACATAGTCCAGGGTTCAAAGGCGCGAGGGATGGAAGCCTCACGGCGCTGAATGCGCGGCGCTATCCTAATGCGGCTGATCCCGGCATAAATGTTCCAGGCGCCGGCGATGATCCCGATCACGGTCAGGACCTGGATAATACCGAGGGTCAGCCATGCCCAGCCGGAGGCGCGCTCATAGGTGGCGATCCGACTGATCACGGCGCTGTCGCTGCTCGCCTGTGCTTGGGGCAATTGCGTAGATGCTAGCGAAGGTGGCGGCATCGCCGCCGGGCTGGTGTGCGTCGTCCAAGCGCCCCCGTCCCAGAAGCGCAGCTGGGCAGGCGCATCCGGATTGGGATACCAGCCGACCGGGGCGGAAGCCTGGGCACCCCACTGCGCGCCGTCCCACCAGCGGAGCCTCGGTTGGCCTGACGGATCCGGGTACCATCCAGGTGGTGGTGGCATCGCCTGCATACCGCTCCTAGCAGTGATTCTCGACGCCTTGAGCTGATCTGGCGAGATCAGGGGGTGGCATCTCGGTGGCGTCACCTAACTCCCCGGTAGTCCGGGACGTTTGGGTACTATAAACCCTCTAGGTAGATATGTGTCAAATGATCCATTAGTCATAGTTACAGCTATCGCAGACTCCGGAACTGCGTCTGGCCCCCTATTCCTGGATGTCAGCGCCTGCGGGACTCATGCGCCGCATCCGGGCGCGGGACTGGCTCCAGCCAGCCACCACCAAGCGGCCGTGGCGTTCGCCGCCTTACTCCACGCGCGGCAGCGGCGCAGCCGTGACCTGCGTGAGCAGGTTCTTGTGGTACACGAGGATCTCCCAGCCGGGGACGCTCCCGATGGAGGCGGGCGTGCCGAAGGCCTGCTCGGCCATCTTCGTGGTCAGTGACGAGTACTGGTCCTCGACCGCGACGAAGTTCGCGTAGTTCCTGGCCGCGTCGTACCAGCCGGTGTCCATCTCCCAGTTGTACGTCCAGGCCGTCTCCCCGGTGATCGCGATGGTGCGGATCTCGACCTTGCCGCCGGCGTTCTGGGTGGTCGCCGAGGCCGACCAGTAGCCGGCCAGGCCGTAGCTGAGGTGGTGGGCCTCAAGCCAGGCAATGACGTTGTCGGACGGCTGCGTTGCCGGCGGGAACGTGCTGGCGCCGACCAGTGGCACGAGCGCGGCGGCGGCCGCCACGATGGCCGCCGCGGCAGCAAGCACCGGGGCCGTGATCCGGGCCGGCACAAGGAACCTGGCGGCCAGTACCGCGCCGGCCGGCAGCACGACGGCGATCTCATGGGAGTTGGTCGCCGTCGGGATCGGGGAGAACACGTACGCGGCGAGGTTGAGGAGAATCGCTAGGCAGAGGGCCTGTTCGGCCCGGCTGGCGGTGCGCCACCGTACGGCCACAGAAACCAGGCCGGCCGCCGCGGCGAAAAGGGCAATCAGCCCGAGGATGTTGAGCGCGCCGTGCAGCGGGACACCCGGCGCGTGGATGGCACCGAACAGGTACCGCAGTACGTCCCAGGCGAGTGCGGCGTTGTGCGCCCACCTACTGGGTGGCGCCAGTGCCGAGTCCGGCGCGACCATCAGGTACGCGCCGAAATGCCGCAGCGCCGCGCGGGCGGCGAGCTCGGCAGGCACGGACAGGGCCGCCGCGAGCGCGATCGCCCCGTCGGCCGTGCGGACCCGCCGTGCGACGGCCATGCGGTATGCGGACACCAGGATGATCGCGGGCACGGCGACGTACTGCACGGTCACGTCGCTCAGCTGGCCGGCGCACAGGATCACGCCGACGAGGGGGGCGGTGCCCCGCGGTATGCGATCGCGGTCGATCAGCAGGAACGAGACGAGGAGGAACACCGAGGTGCCCATGTGGTCGGGCGGCCCGAGCTCGACCCACAGGCCGTAGGGGATGGCGAGGGGGATGGCTAGGACGGCGACCGCCGCCCCGCAGCGGGCCAGCCGGGCAGCCCCGCCGCTGCCTCGCACGGCCAGGGCCGCCGCGCAGGCCACGACGATCAGGTAGACGACGGAGGAGGCGAGGTAGCTGCTCAGCACGCTCAGCCCGAAGAAGAGCTCGGTCAGCATGAGGATCGGCAGCTCAAGGGTGTAGAACGTGACGTCGCCGAGGATCCACCCGTGCAGCAGCAGGTTGCCGTGCAGCATGTCCCAGGCCTGGAGGGCATTGTTCGACCCGTCGGAGTTCTGCCTGAAATTGAGCGAGATCCGCACGAAGAAGGCCAGCAATACCGCGGAGCCGACGACCCAGCTGGCCGCCGCTAGCCAGTGGCGGCCAGCATCCCCCGACACCCTGGCCGGGTGCCGCGGCCGGGGCGCGGCAGCATGCGCTGGATTGGCATGCCCGGACAGGGAATCACACATGCCGATAACCTACTCCGACGTGCTGGGCACTGTAGCAATCCCAGCGCACAAATGGCTGAGAATTTCGTGATAACGACACCAATGCCGGTACCTGCTACGGAATCATGTAGGCGATGAGCTAATTTGGTCCTGCGCGTCTACATCGGAATCGGCTTGCCCGCCCATATGGTCAGCGCTCGCTACCCCTCACTCCATACAGCGACCCGCGAGAGCCACGCCGTGGACGGGTAAACCAGGGGCCCGTTGCACGCGTCGCAACTGTTGGTCGGCCCGTCCTGGTTCTGGAAGATCAGCTCCTCGTTGGCCGTAGTGGGCAGCGGAACCACGCCTATGAACGTCCGGTTGTACCAGACCTTGACCTGCTGACGCGTCCGCCACATGGAAACCGTGAGCCAGCCGGTGTAACCGAGCGGCGCGCAGTTGCTGACCGAGTTTCCGCTAGCGCCACCATTCGGCTGCAGTGCCCCGTAGTGCGTCTGCTCACACGAGCGGCCTTCCTGCCCCTCCAGCATGTCGATCTCGCCGTTGTTCGGCCACGGCGAGCCCGTCGCCCAGAACGCAGGCCAGTTAGCGGTGTAGCCCTTCGGACCTGGGGGGATGTAGACAAGCCCCTGAACGAACGAGTTAGGTCCCACCACCGCATCCGAGGAGATGACCTCAGCCCACTGGTCCTCACCCGTGACCTCAACCCCGAGCCCGAACCTGGAGCTGACCGACACCGTGGCACCCGCCCCGGGCTGGGTCACCCAGTCGCCCATGCCCTGCGTGGTGAAGTTATGGGCGTAGGTCATCTGATAGCCCGCAGGCGCGGTCACGGAATTCGAGAAGGGTGGCGCTGCCAAGGCGGGGCTGTTGAAGCCGCCGGCTGAAAAGAAACCCAGCGCGGCGAGACCCGCCGCGAGGACGATGGCCATGAGGGCTTTCACTCTCCCCGGTAGCGCCGCGATCTGCTTATATGCGTCCTTAAAGATGTGCGTCATTCCCTCCCGCGGCTCTTCCCCGATGACCCAGACGCGCGGAGCAGCATAATTCCTCGGCGATGACAAACTGGGGACCGACACGAGCGAGATTGCAGGACGGCAGCGTCGCCGCGGTCCTGTGCACCGACTCCATCCAGTTTCCCGAAAGAGCCCGATGCCGCCTACCGTGAACTCCGCCGTGTCCTTGTTCCCTGCGGCAGTGGTGCTGACCGGTAAAATCCCGCCCGCCGCTCCTTCCGCGATGAGGCGGTCCGTTCGCCGGAGATCTTCGCCGTGCTCCGTCGCGTCATGGCTGCGGCCACCGCACCGTAGTCGCCCGGGGTGCCGGGCGGCGACCGTGATGTCGTCCGAGCCCTCTAGCGCGAGCTTACAGGCCGTGCGTTAAGGTTAGTTTGGCTAATGCAACTACTGAGGATTTCCTGACTAGCTGGGGGACATCTCCGACCATGTCGGCTCATTCCGCGGCAGGCTCACCCACGAAGTCTGGTCCTGTGCTGGGGCCGCACTACAAGTGGATCGCGCTGTCTAACACGACGCTTGGCGTGCTGATGGCGACGATCAACCAGTCGATCGTGCTGATTGCGCTGCCTGCCGTGTTCAAGGGCATCGGGCTGAACCCGCTGGCCCCGGGTAACACGAGTTACCTGCTCTGGATGTTCATGGGGTTCCTGGTCGTCACCGCGGTGCTCGTGGTGTCCTTCGGCCGCCTGGGCGACATGTTCGGCCGGGTCCGCATGTACAACATGGGGTTCGCGGTCTTCACGGTCGCCTCGATCTTCCTGACCGTGACCTGGATGCACGGCGTGGCAGGCGCGCTCTGGCTGATCGGCTGGCGGGTCGTGCAGGGCATCGGCGGCGCGTTCCTGTTCGCCAACTCGACCGCGATCCTCACTGACGCCTTCCCCGCCAACCAGCGGGGCACCGCGCTCGGGCTCAACTCGATCGCGGCCATCGCCGGGTCCTTCATCGGCCTGATCCTCGGTGGCCTGCTCGCCCCGGTGAACTGGCACCTCATCTTCCTCATCTCGGCCCCGATCGGGCTGTTCGGCACCGTGTGGGCCTACTTCATGCTGCACGACATCGGCATCCGCAAGCACGCGAAGATGGACTGGTGGGGCAACCTGCTGTTCGCCGTGGGCCTGATCGCGATCCTGGTGGGCATCACCTACGGCCTGCAGCCGTACGGCACAAGCGCGATGGGCTGGGGCAACCCGTTCGTGCTTGGGGCGCTGATCGGCGGCGCCGTGCTGCTGGTCGTCTTCCTCTTCGTGGAGACGAAGGTCGAAGAGCCGCTGTTCAAGATCTCGCTCTTCAGGATCAGGGCGTTCGCGTTCGGCAACATCGCCAACCTGATGCTCTCCATGGGCCGTGGCGGCATGCAGTTCATGCTGATCATCTGGCTGCAGGGCATCTGGCTGCCGCTGCACGGCTACAGCTACAGCCAGACTCCGCTGTGGGCGGGTATCTACCTGGTGCCCCTGACGATCGGGTTCCTGCTGTCCGCGCCGCTGGCCGGCATCCTGTCCGACAAGTTCGGCGCGAAGGCGTTCACTGTCGGCGGCGCGCTGCTGACCGCGGCCACGTTCCTCGTCCTGGTCTTCCTGCCGGTGAACTTCACCTACTGGCAGTTCGCGGTCATTATCGTGCTCAACGGCTTCGGCACCGGCCTGTTCGCCCCGCCGAACCGGGCGGAGCTGATGAACTCAGTCCCGGCCAACCAGCGCGGCGCTGCGGGCGGCATGATCGCAACGTTCCAGAACTCCGCGTCCGTGCTGTCCATTGGCATCTTCTTCTCGCTGATGGTGGCCGGGCTGGCCAGCAAGCTGCCGTCCACCATGTTCAGCGGGCTGACGGCCCAGGGGGTCCCGGCCTCGGCGGCGACCACGATCTCGCACCTGCCGCCGATCGGGGTGCTGTTCGCGGCCTTCCTCGGCTACAACCCGATGCAGCAGCTGCTCGGGCCGATCATCCACCAGCTGCCCTCGGCCCACGCCATCTACGTGACCGGCCGCGAGTTCTTCCCGAACCTGATCAGCGCGCCGTTCCACGACGGCCTTGGCGTGGCGTTCGGGTTCGCCATCGCGGCCAGCGTCATCGCGGCGGTCGCGTCCGCGCTCACCGGCAAGGTCAAGCCGCCCACCGAGGAGCCGGCCGCCGCCGGGCGGCGGGCGGGGCAGCGGAGTCGCTCGGGGCCGACCTCGCGGCGGTGGCGGGCGAGGGCGGGTTCGAGCCCGCCGAGCTCGTCGTCCCCAATGACGTGGTCGAGGACACATCGGAAGCTACCAACAAGCCGGGCAAATCCGGTTAAGATCTTGCCAGCTAGGCGGGAGGTACCCTGCCCCTGAGGCACATTCGGTGTGGCGCGAGCGCGGCGCTGGATGCGGGTCCCGCAGGTGCCTCCCCGCACGCTGGCTGACACCCCGTACCGGCACCGCCGGTACGGGGTCGTTGGTGCCACGATGTCGGCCGTCGGCGATGGGCTGGCGACATCCGTGTCAACAATCACTCTGGTCCACGCCTGCTCCCAACAGGCGGGTATCCTGCGGGTGAGGAGCCGGTGAACATAGTTTCTGTGCTCCGCGCAGCGGTGTTCATGGGGAAGATGACCCTTGGCAGATATTCGGCGCGATACCCGAGGAGATGCGTTAATTCGTGAGCGAAACTTCCCCGGCGGCAGTCGTCATCCTCGCCGCGGGCGAGGGCAGGCGCATGAAGTCCCGCACTCCCAAGGTGCTGCACACGCTGTGCGGCCGGACCTTGCTCGGGCATGCGATGGCGGCAGCCGGCGAGCTTGATCCCAGTCGGCTTGTGGTCGTCGTCGGCCATGGCCGGGAACTGGTGAGCGCGGAGGTCGCCGCCGTCGCGCCGCAGGCGGTGGTCGTCTGCCAGGACCAGCAGCTCGGCACCGGGCACGCGGTCCGCATGGTGACCGAGGCGACCGGGGTCGTCCCCGGCACCGTCGTGGTGACCTACGGTGACATGCCGCTGCTGCGCGGGCAGACGCTGCGCGAGCTGGTCGACGGCCATCACCGGGCGGGCAACGCGGTTACCGTGCTGACCGCGCGGGGCCACTTCCCCGGGTTCGGGCGGATCGTCCGGGGCTCCGACGGCGCGTTCCTGCGCATTGTGGAGGAGCGCGACGCCACGCCCGAGGAACGGGCGATCGAGGAGTGCAACTCCGGCTGCTACGCCTTCAACGGCACGCTCCTGGCGGACGCTATCAAGCGGGTGACCACGGACAACGACCAGCAGCAGGAGTACCTCACGGACGTGGTGGGCATCCTGCGCGGCGACGGCCACCAGGTCGGGACCATGCTCGCCGCCGACGCCGGCGAGGTCACCGGGGTCAACGACCGCGTGCAGCTCGCCCAGGCGCGGCGGGAGCTCAACGACCGGATACTTGACGGCTGGATGCGCGCCGGGGTCACCATCATCGACCCCTCGTCCACCTGGATCGACGTCACCGTCACTATCGGCCAGGACGCGGAGATCGGCCCGCAGACCCAGCTCCAGGGCGCGACCGTCGTCGGCGAAGGCGCCAAGATCGGGCCTGGCTGCCTGCTTGAAAACACCACCGTGGGCGAGGACGCCGTCGTCCTGCACGCGGTCTGCCGACAGGCCGAGATCGGCCCTCGGGCCACCGTGGGGCCGTACGCCTCCCTTCGGCCGGGTACGAGCCTCGCTGAGGGCGCCCACGTCGGGACCTACGTGGAGCTGAAGAAGGCGGCCATCGGCCCGGGCGCGAAGGTCCCGCACCTCACCTACGTTGGTGACGCTACCGTAGGCGCCGGCGCTAACATCGGGGCCGGAACGATCTTCGCCAACTACGACGGAGCGGCCAAGCAGCACACCACCGTCGGCGAGCACGCCTTCGTCGGCAGCAACACCGTGCTGGTGGCACCGGTCGTGGTCGGGGACGGTGCCTACACGGCGTCGGGCTCGGTGATCACCGAGGAGGTGCCCGCCGGGGACCTCGGCATCGCTCGGGGACGGCAGCACAATTCCGACGGGTGGGTCGTCCGCAACCGGCGGCAAACACGGTCCGCTGACGCAGCGCAACGGGTCCGTTCGGATGATCAAGTCTAGAGATTTTGACCTTAAGTGCAGAACGGCATGAGGGAGAGCAGTAGCAGGTGAGTGGCATGACGGCGCCCAGCCAGAAGAAGATGATGTTGTTCGGCGGGCGAGCCTACCCGGAGCTTGCGACTGAGGTCGCCGACTGTATGGGGGTCGAGCTCGCGCCCTCGCGGCTTTACGATTTCGCTAGCGGCGAGATCATGGTGCGGTTCCTCGAGTCGGTCCGGGGCTGCGACGCCTTCGTGCTGCAGAGTCACACCGCCCCCATCAACCGGTGGATCATGGAGCAGCTGATCATGGTCGACGCGCTCAAGCGGGCGTCGGCCAAGCGGATCACGGTGGTGATGCCGTTCTTCGGCTACGCCAGGCAGGACAAGAAGAGCGCGGGCCGGGAGCCGATCTCGGCCCGGCTCATCGCCGACCTGTTCGCCACCGCGGGCGCCGACCGGCTGATGGCCGTCGACCTGCACACCGCGCAGATCCAGGGCTTCTTCGACGGGCCGGTTGACCACCTGTTCGCGCTGCCGATCCTGGCGGGCTACCTCGAGAGCAAGCTGAACGTGCGGAACGTGACCGTGGTCGCGCCGGACGCTGGCCGGGTCCGGGTCTGCGAGCGGTGGACCGACCGGCTAGGCACGCCGCTGGCCATCATCCACAAGCGGCGTGACCCCGAGGTGGCCAACCAGGTCAAGGTCTTCGAGGTGGTCGGCCACGTCAAGGGCCGCACCTGCATCCTGGTGGACGACATGATCGACACCGGCGGAACGATCGCGAAGGCGGCGGACGCGCTGTTCGACCAGGGCGCGGAGCGGGTGATCGTCGCGGCGACGCACGGCGTGCTGTCGGGCCCGGCCATCGACATCCTGAAGAACTCGCGGATCAGCGAGGTGGTCATCACCAACACGCTGCCGGTGGCGCAGGAGAAGAAGTTCGACAAGCTGACCGTGCTGTCAATCGCGCCGCTGCTCGCGCGGGCGATCAATGAGGTCTTCAACGACGGCTCGGTGACCAGTCTCTTCGACGGCCAGAGCTGAAAAAATACAGCCCCGTCCCGCCATTCCCCGGGAGTGGCGGGACGGGGGTTTTTAGGTGGTCGGGACCGGCCACCCCTCCGTCCCGACCACCAGCTCGTGTGCCGTCCGGCACCGCCCGGCCGTGTTCCGCGTCGTACCGGACGATGCCCCGGTTACCGTCCGCTGCGACGCGGAACACGTGTCCGCGCGGTCCCCCGCTGCTTTCTGGCGCTGAGCCGAGCATCGCAGATGCCTGTTGAGTGACGATTGAGCCAAGGAAGGCCGGCCAGCGGCTGTCGGCTTAATCGGGTTAAGTCCCGTAATGTTGGAACTTGATCACGCCTGACCGGGCCTCATGTCCGCCGTGGCGCCAATGCGGCTCTCGGTTCACTCCGGTCAAACGAGTCGCAAATGCGCCGTATCGTGCCGTATGCGATTTACCGTGCGCTTGAGTCATGATTGAGTGGGGGTCTGCAAGTCCGGAGATTTATCCGCGACTCTAGACATCGGGAGACATCTGGCGGGCGGCTTCCATGTCGCCGGACCTCGCGGTTACCAGGAAAGCGGAGGAGAGCGTGCTTTCGGAGGGAGCAGCCTGATGCGCTTTCGCATCCTGGGGCCGCTTGAGGTGCTGTCGCCACACGGGTGGACGGCTATCGGGGCGCCCAAGTGGCGGTCGCTGCTCGCCTGCCTGCTCTTGCGCCCCGGGCAGCTGGTGCCCACCGAGAGCCTGATCTATGAGTTGTGGGGCGATAGCCCGCCGAGCACGGCGAACAACCTGGTCAGTATCTACGTGCACCGGCTGAAGAAGGTCATCGGCGACATCGGCGGCGAGATGCTCCTCTACCGGGCGCCCGGGTACATGCTGCGTATTGCGCCGGGAGACTTGGACCTGCAGGTGTTCGAGTCGCTTGCCGCCGAGGGAAGCGCCGCGCTGGCGTCGGCCGACCCGGAGCGGGCCGCGGGGTTGCTTGGCGAAGCGCTCGGGCTGTGGCGGGGCGCGCTGCTCGCTGATGTCCTGCCGTCACCACTGCTGGCGAACCGGGCCGATCAGGCCGCCGAGCTCTGGCTCAGCACGACCGAGCTGCGCATCGAGGCCGACCTCGGGTGCGGTCGCGCAACCCAGGTGATACCCGATCTGCGTGGCCTGGTGGCGGAGCATCCGCTGCGCGAGGGGCTGTGGGTGCTGCTGATGCGGGCTCTGGAGGAGGCGGGGCGACCGTCCGAGGCGCTCGACGCGTATGCCCGGGCGCGACAGGCGATCGCCGATGAGCTTGGCACGGACCCTGGAAGCGAACTCCAGCGGCTGTACGCGGAGTTGCTCGCCGCCGATGCGTCGACTGCGTCGCCGCAGGCACGGGCGCGCCCGGACCGGGCCGTACCCAGTGCACCGCATGCCGCTGCGGATGCGGCGGCCGATGCTCTGGTGGCGCCGTACCCGGGGGCCACGCCGAGGCACGTCGAGGATGCCGACGACCACGCGGGTGCCGAGCGTCCAGGCGGTGACTCGCCGGGAACCATCGCCATTGGCACAATCGCAGAGCCGGCGGCGACATCGGCAGCCGCAGCAGCGGCCGAGGCGTCTGCCGCGGCCGAGGCGTCTGCCGCGGCGACCGCCGGGCCCGCATCATCCATCCCGCGCCCCGCGCAGCTTCCCACGGACATCGGGGACTTCACCGGCCGCGAGACGCACGTGGCGCACCTGTGCGCCCTGCTGCTCGCGGGTAATCCGGCGAGCACTCCCGGCGCGGTCCCCATCGCCGTCGTGAGCGGCGCGGGAGGTCTCGGCAAGACCACGCTGGCCGTCCACGCGGCGCACCAGGTCCGGGCGGAGTTCCCTGACGGCCAGCTTTACGTGGACCTGCTCGGGGCGACCGCGCAGCCGGCCGAACCGGGCGAGGTGCTCGCCAGGTTCTTGCGTGACCTTGGGATCGAAGGCGACAAGGTGCCCGCGCGCGACGATGAGCGTGCGGCGTTGTTCCGGACGACGCTGGTCGGGCGGCGAGTGCTCATCCTGCTCGATAACGCCCGGGACGCGGCTCAGGTCCGTCCGCTGCTGCCGGGCAGCTCCGCGTGCGCGGTTCTAGTGACGGCACGCAACCGCACCTCGGACTTGGCCAGCACGCGGTTTGTCGATCTGAATGTGCTCGAGGACACTGAGGCGCTCGCGCTGTTTTCGCGGATTGTGGGGGATGACCGGGCGGCGACAGAGCCGGATGCCACCGCGGAGGTGCTGGTCGCCTGCGCGGGGTTGCCGCTGGCGATCAGGATCTGCGCGGCCCGGCTCGCGGCGCGGCGGCAGTGGCGGATCGCGACGCTGGCGAACCGGCTCCGCAGCGAGCACCGCCGCCTCGACGAGCTGAGCATCGGCGATCTCGCCGTCCGAGCGTCGTTCCAGGTCAGTTACCACAGCCTCAGGTCGCCCGCGCGAGGCATCGACACCGCCAGGGTGTTCAGGCTCCTCGGTCTCTGGCAGGGGGCGTGGATCAGCCTGGCGGCTGCGGCGGCTCTCGTCGGATCGCCGGAAGACGATGTCGCCGACGCGCTAGAGACCCTGGTCGACGCCAATCTGCTTGAGTCGCCGGCCCCGGAGTGGTACCGCTTCCACGACCTGCTGCGGGTCTACGCTACCGAGCGGGCCCAGGCCGAGGAGTCGGAGACCGCCAGGGGAGAGGCGGCTGGGAGGCTGATGCGCTGGTACCTGGACACGGCGGAAGCCGCCGCAGACACGATGTCACCCCAGCGCTACCGGGTATCACGCGAAGCCCGGACGGACGGCTACCCGCCGCTTGCGTTCGGCAGCGTAGACGAGGCCCTGGGCTGGTGCGACGACGAGCGGGCCAACTTCGTCGCGGCTACCCGCCAGGCCGCGGCGGCAGGCCTGCACGACATCGCCTGGCGGCTCCCTCCCACCCTGTTCCCCATGTCCAACCGGCGGAGCAACTGGGCTGACAGCGTGACCATGCATCGCGTCGCGATCGAAAGCGCGCACAAGGTCGGCGACCGGCTCGGCGAGGCCTGGGTGCTCAATCTGCTTGGTTTCGCGCTAGCCCGGCTGCGGGATCCGGAGGCCTTCAGGCACCTTGAGCAGGCGCTGATTCTCATGCAGGAGCTCGGCGATACGCAGGGGGAGGCCCAGACCGCCCTCGCGCTCGGCGAGGCGCACTTCAACATGCACGGGCCAGGGGAGGACGCGCGGCGGAACATGCGCCGCGCGGCGGACCTGCTTGAGCCCATGGGCGCCACCTCGCTGCGCAGCGTCGCGCTCAACAACTTGGGCGAGGTTTACTTCAGGCTCGGCGATCTGGACGCGGCCATGGAGAGCTATATCCAGGCGCGTGACATATGCCGCGAAATTGGCGGATACGTCGAAGGCCATGCGCTGCACAATCTCGGCCTTGTCTTCCTGCGGATGCACCGTCTCGATGAGGCGGTCAGCAGCTTCACAGAAGCGCTTCGCAAGCACCGGACGGCCGGACTGCTCGCTGGCGAGGCGTTGACGCTCAAGCATCTGGGGGAGGCGCAGGCGCAGACCGGCAACCGGGCGGCGGCACGTGCGTCACTGACCAATTCGATCAGCATATTCGAGCAGATCGGTGACCAAGCCGAGGCGGCGGAGACGGCCTCGCTGCTTGCTTCGCTGCTCGCGGGCTAGCCCGCGACAGGAAGCGTCGGCGTCATGCTGAACATTTCATGTCACCTCCTGAAATTCACGCCGCAGCGTGGCATCTCGTCACTAAACTCACGAGCGCGTGCTCACGTAGAACATTCCCCCCCAGGGAATGGGACGGGTCCCGGCACTCGCGTTGCCGGGTGGGAAGGACGGAAAAATGAGTGAATTGTCGCCCAAGGATCTGGCTGCTCCTGAGGACTTGGCTGCTCCCGAGGACCTAGCTGCTCCGGAGGACCTTGCGGCTCCCGAGGACTTGGCTGCTCCCGAGGACTTGGCTGCTCCCGAGGACCTTGGCTGCTCCCGAGGATCTGGCTGCTCCCGAGGATCTGGCGGCTCCCGAGGACACCCCGGCACCAAAGGCCGAGTCCTGACGCTACGCGTCGGCCAGCCATGAAACTCTGACGTGTGCGCGGATGCGGAACGCTCGCACCCGCGCACACGTTTTACTAACTGGCCAGACCTAAGCTCGGCCGGCGCCAGGCTCGCAATTGCTCTGACATGTGATCAAGCAAGCGCAGCCGGTTCTGGAAGCTCGCGAAGATGTCGTATTGGTGACAAGAGAAGTATGATGCTTGACGAGGCCACGATCCCGCAGGTCACCCACAAGGCTGGCCTGACCCCAATGAACGTTCCTAGCGCTCCGCCAAATGCCCCACCTAGCGCCATGGATGAATATGTCATCGTGTAGTAAGTAGCGCTAACTCGGCCAAGCATCTGGGCGGGGCAACGGGCCTGTCTGAACGACGCCGATATTATGTTCCCGGAGATAATCGCCACTCCCACCATGACCCAGCCAACGGTAAATATCAGGCCAATGCCGCGGGTGGTCAGCGGGAGCAGAAGAGCGAAACACAGAATAAACCGGCACACCAGCATGGCACGGGCGCTGCCGTACATCCGAACAAAGCGCGTTGCAATAACGGCGCCGAATAGTCCGCCTGCGCCCGTCACGCCCATTATTATTCCGGTCTCGCTTGGTGCAACCCCGACGGTGCGGACGAGGAAAACGATCATTAGGGAGTCGGTACTTGCGACTCCGAGGCAGAGGGTTGAAGTGAAGGCGGCCACTGGGAGCAGGTAGGGGTCGCGCAAGAGGAACCTTAGTCCCTCGCTAATCTCCTTGCCGAGTTCCCTCTTGGGCTTCGATGTTTTGGAGTTCGGTTCGACGGATGGCGTCGCAAGCAGGCAAACCGCTGATACGGCAAAACTGAACGCATTGAACAGCACGCCGGTCGCGATGCCAAGGAATTGGGCGATCGCGCCACCCATGCCCGGGCCGCTCACTGTGGCAAATGCCGTGCTTACCTGGAGCTTGGCATTCCCGTCCATCAGCTCATCTTTGTTGAGCACCAGAGGTATGTACGCTTGGAATGCTGCCTTAAAAAATACGCTGACGACTCCGGCGAGCAGGGCCACGACTAGCAACTGCGCGATCGTAAGTATTCCCAGCCAATCGCCGATCGCTATACTCGCAAACAATATAAGTGCCACCACATCGCAAATGATCATCAGCGTGCGCTTGCGGAACCTGTCGACCCATGCCCCGGCAGGTAGTCCAAACAGTAGCCAGGGCAGCCATGTCGCGGCGGTCAGCGAGGCTATTGCGAATGTTCCAGCATGAAGAACCCTGACGCCGACGAGGGGAACAACGACCGAAGATACGGCACTGCCGACCTGGCTTGTAGATTCGCCGATCCAAAATAGCCTGAAATTTCTTTTTCCTAGCGTCCCTGCTATGCGCCGCAGGCGTTCTTCCCGTGATCCGTCTTCCTCGCTGGTGGCTGTCGTTTGCTGTCCTGCAGTCACGATAGCTCTCCAATGGGTGGTCCGGCGTGGGCTCAATTGCCGAGAGTGCGCGGCTCATGCCGCGCACTCCTCGGAAGAACGTCTCTAAGTTGGGCTGGAACTAGTCGGGGGTGGCCATGTCGCGCACTGTCTTCACCTCCCGGAGGTGTGTGAATGTGGGGGCGGTGGGTTGCGATTGCGGGTCACTCAGGCTCAGCGGTGGTGCGCACTGTCTTCACCTCCCGGAGGTGTGAATGTGGGGGCGGTGGGTTGGGATGCGGGTCACTCAGGCTCAGCTGTGGTGCGCATGGTCGTCATCTCCAGGAGGCGGGGTCGGCGGTGACCGGTGGGTGGTGGCTGCGGGTTACTCGGGGGCAGCGGTGGTGCGCATCTTGTGCTCCTGGAGGAAGTCGCTGGGTGGTGCTTGCTGGTTGGGAACCTGAGACAAGAGTGTCGGGCGGCACTTGCGTCGCGATTAATCCGAAGCCGGCCGGTCCACTGCCCTCGGCGCTGAACCCCGCGCAGGTGCCTAATCGCGCCGATCCGATATGCGGTGCACTTAAGTCATGATTAAGTGGGGTTTGCAACAACCCTGTTCGGAAGGGTCGGCCAAATGCGGTTTCGTGTCCTGGGGCCGCTTGAGGTGCTGTCGCCGGAGGGGTGGACGGCGATCAGCGCTGGTAAGTGGCGGTTGCTGCTCGCCTGCCTGCTCGTGCGGCCTGGCCAGCTGGTGTCGACCGAGAGCCTGATGTTCGAGCTGTGGGGCGAGAGTCCCCCCAGCACGGCGAACAACATGGTCAGCATCTACGTGCACCGCCTGCGGAAAGAGGTCCTCGGCGACACCGAGGGCAAGGTGCTCGTGCACCGGGCACCCGGCTACCTGCTGCGCGTCTCAGCAGGAGACGTGGACTTCCAGGTGTTCGAGTCGCTTGCCGCCAAGGGCAGGGCGGCGCTGGCGTCGGCCGATCCGGAGCTGGCGGCGGGACTGCTCGGTGAGGCGCTCGGGCTGTGGCGGGGGCCGCTGCTCGCTGATGTCCTGCCGTCACCGCAGATTGAGGCGCACGCCGATCGGGCGGCCGAGCTGTTGCTTGACACGACCGAGTTGCGCGTCGAGGCCGACCTCGGTTGCGGCCGCGCTGCTCAGGTCATTTCCGAGCTGCGAGGCCTGGTGGCGGAGCATCCGCTGCGGGAAAAGCTGTGGGCGCTGCTGATGCGGGCTCTTGGAGAAGGCCGGGCGCCGGGCCGAGGCGCTTGAGGCGTATGCGCAGGCGCGGCAGATGATTTCGGATGAGCTCGGCGTGGATCCGGGCAGTGAGCTTAAGCGTCTGTATGCGGACCTGCTCGCCGCGGACGCGTCGTCCACTGCGACCACGCGCAGGCCGAGCCAGGCGCCCGGCGCCCCCGACGGAGCTGGCGTGACGCCTCAGCCCAGCCGGGCGCCCAGCCGGGCGACGGCGGAGCGGATGCGCTCGCCGACGCTGCGGCTGCGTCAGGTCCGGCAGCCGTGCCTGGCTCCAGCGATAATGCGGTTGCTGACGGGATCAGCGGAGGGCGGCGGGCCGAGTCACCTGGCAGCATCGCGATCGGGACCTTGGCCGAGTCCGCTCCGACAACGGCTGCGGCTGGGTTGGGGGTGGCCGAGGGGTCCTTGGCAGGCATTCCGCGTCCTACGCAGCTTCCGGCTGACATCGGGGATTTCACTGGGCGTGAGACGCATGTGGCGCACTTGTGCGGGCTGCTTGTCGGGGGAGAAGCGGCGGGCAGTTCCGGAGCGGTGCGCGTCGCGATAGTGAACGGGGCGGGCGGCCTGGGGAAGACGACGCTCGCGGTGCACGCCGCGCACAGGGTCAGGGAGGAGTTCCCTGACGGCCAGCTCTACGTGGACTTGCTCGGGGCGAGCGCGCAGCCGGCGGAGCCCGGCGAGGTGCTGGCCCGATTCCTGCGGGACCTAGGCGTGGAGGGGGACAAGGTCCCGGCGCGAGACGATGAACGGGCGGCGCTGTTCCGGACCCGGCTGACCGGCCGCCGGGTGCTGATCCTGCTCGACAACGCCCAGGACTCGGCCCAGGTGCGGTCGCTGCTGCCGGGCAGCGCCTCGTGCGCGGTCCTGGTGACCACCCGCAACCGGACTCCGGACCTGGTGAGTACCCGGTTCGTCGATCTGAACGTGCTTGAGGACACCGAGGCGCTGGCGTTGTTCTCCCGGATCGTGGGCGAGGAGCGGGCTGCAGCAGAGCCCGATGCCACGGCGGAGGTGCTGATCGCCTGCGCGGGGCTCCCGCTGGCGATCAGGATCTGCGCGGCCCGGCTCGCGGCGCGGCGGCAGTGGCGGATCGCCACGCTTGCCGGCCGGCTCCGCAATGTGCACCGCCGCCTGGACGAGCTGAGTATCGGCGATCTCGCCGTGCGGGCCTCGTTCCAGGTCAGCTACGGCAGCCTCTTGAAGCCCCCCGTGGGCGAGGATCCCGCCCGGGTATTCCGGCTCCTTGGCCTGTGGCAGGGGACATGGATCGGCCAGGCGGCCGCGGCGGCTCTGGTCGGGGCGCCCGAAGACGACATCGCCGACGCGCTCGAGACGCTGGTCGACGCCAACCTGCTTGAGTCCCCTGCACCGGACTGGTATCGCTTCCACGACCTGCTCCGGGTCTATGCCACCGAGCGTGCGCAAGCGGAGGAATCGGACGTCGGGCGGGCCGAGGCGGTCGGCAGGCTGCTGCGCTGGTGCCTGGACACCGCGCAAGCCGCCGCCGATACGGTCTCGCCGCACCGCTACCAAGTCGCTCGCGGACCGGCGGGGGAAGGCGATTCCGCGCTTGCCTTTGGCAGCGTGGACGAGGCTCTGGCCTGGTATGACGACGAAAGAGCTAACCTCGCCGCCGCTACTCGCCAGGCCGCTGCGGCGGGTCTGCACGATATCGCCTGGCGGCTTCCGCCCACCTTGTTCCCTGTGTTCAACCGGCGGAGTAACTGGGCGGAGTGCGTGACCATGCATCGCGTCGCCATGGAGAGCGCGCGCAAGGCGGGCGACCGGCTCGGCGAAGCCTGGGTGCTCAACCAGCTTGGCTTCGCGCTTGCCCGCTTGCGGGATCCTGAGGCCTTCGGTCACCTTGAACAGGCGCTCGCCATCCGCCGGGAGTTCGGCGACACGCTGGGAGAGGCTCAGACCGCTATCGCGCTGGGCGAGGGACACCTCAACGTAGACGGGCCGGGGCAGGATGCGCTGCGTTACATGCGCCAGGCCGCGGACCTGCTTGAGCCGATGGGCGCGATTTCACTGCGCAGCGTCGCGCTGAACAATCTCGGTGAGGTCTACTTCGGGCTTGGCGATCTGGACGCGGCCGCGGAGTGCTATATCGAGGCCCGTGACATGTGCCGGGAAATCGGCGGATACGTCGAAGGGCACGTGCTGCACAACCTTGGCCTTGTCTACCTGCGGCTGGACCGTCTTGATGAGGCCATAGCCAGCTTCGAGGAAGCGCTCGGCAAGCATCGGGCGGCCGGGCTGCTCGCGGGCGAAGCGTCGACGCTTAAGGACTTGGCGGAGGCCCGGGCGCAGACCGGAAACCTGGCCGAAGCGCGTGCGTCTCTGGCCGCGGCGACCAAGATATTCGAGCAGATCGCTGATCGGGACCGGGCAACGGAGACAGCCTCTTTGCTCGCGTTGCTGACAGTCGAGTAGTCCACACTGTTCGCCGGCTAGACTCCGGTGCGCATCCCATGTATCCGTATGAGGAGTGACTGACCGTGCCTGAGGTCCGTATCGAAGCAGAGCCGCGCACTGAGTTCGGCAAGGGGGCGGCTCGCGCCATCCGCCGCGCAGGTCGTGTGCCCGCCGTTATGTACGGGCACGGCGCGGAGAACCGCCACTTCACGCTGCCCGAGCACGAGCTCATGCTCGCGCTGAAGACGCCGAACGCGCTGATCCGCCTTGATGGCGCGGGCGGCCGTCCCGCGCTCGCGCTGCCGAAGGCGGTGCAGCGGCACGCGATCAAGGGCGTGATCGAGCACGTGGACCTGATCGAGGTCCGCCGGGGCGAGAAGGTCACCGTTGAAATCCCGATCCGGGTGACCGGCGAGGTGTTCTCCGGCGGCATGCTCGACCAGCAGATGGTCCAGCTCTCCGTCGAGGCCGAGGCCACGCACCTCCCCGACGGCGTGGACGTGGACGTCCAGGGCGTGCAGGTCGGCATTCAGGTGTTCGCCAAGGACCTCGTGCTGCCGGAGGGCACCACCCTCGCGGGCGACCCCGAGGCGCTGGTGCTGCACGTGCTCGCTCAGCAGACCCAGACGCAGTTCGACGAGGAGATCGGCGAGGGCGCCGAGGAGACCGCGGCCCCGGCTGAGGTTCCGCCGGCGCCGGGCGAGGCCGAGTAACACACGTGATCTGACGGGGGGCGCGAGCGCGCAGGCCGCGCCGCGCGTCCCGTCGGCAAGTTGGAGCACCCTCACATGCCTGATGACCGGTGGATCATCGCTGGCCTTGGCAACCCGGGTCCCGAGTACGCAGGGAACAGGCACAACGCCGGGCAGATGGTCCTGGCGTTGCTCGCTGAGCGGATGGGCGCCCGCTTCAAGGCCAACCGCACCCGCAACGACATCGCGGAGGGCCGCCTGGCCGGCCAGCCGGTGACTCTTGCCCGGCCGCATTCGTACATGAACCTGTCGGGTGGTCCTGTCGCGGCTCTGCTGGGGTTCTACAAGCTTTCGCCTGAACGTACGGTGGTTATCCATGACGAGCTCGATGTTCCGTTCGACGCGGTCCGCCTGAAGCTGGGTGGCGGCGACAACGGCCACAACGGCCTGCGCTCGATCACCGCGGCCCTGGGCACCCGTGACTATTACCGGGCCCGGTTCGGCATCGGCCGCCCCCCGGGCCGAATGGACGCGGCGAACTTCGTGCTGAGGGACTTCTCCGCAACCGAGCGCAAGGAACTTCCCTTCGCGCTCGACCGCTGCGCCGACGCAGTGGAGACCTTGATCACCAAGGGCCTGACCGAAGCCCAGAACCTCTACCACACCGGTCCGCCCGCGTTATCGTGACGAACCGAATAAACCCAGGGGAGGGCAGCTTGACGAAAGCCGACGACCACGCGCTCGCGCATGACCTGGCCGAGCGAGCAGGCCGCCTGCTGCTTGATCTGCGCGCTCAGGGCGGAGACCCTGACGTGCTCAGGAACGCCGGCGACCGCTTCTCCCACGAATTCCTCATGGCCGAGCTTGCGAAGGCCAGGCCCGATGACGCCGTCCTCTCCGAAGAGGGCATCGACGACAAGGCCCGCCTGACCGCCGACCGCGTCTGGATCGTCGACCCCCTAGACGGCACCCGCGAGTTCGGCGAGCCAGGCCGCACCGACTGGGCCGTCCACGTAGCCCTCTGGACGCGGGCCGCCGCCGCCGAAGCCGAAGGCGAGGCAAGCGTCGTAGGCAATGCCGGCGAAGCCGGCGAGCCCACGCCTCTGCGCAATGCCAGCGAAGCCGGCGAGCTCACCGCAGGCGCGGTAGCCCTGCCAGCCCAAGGGACGGTCCTGTCTACCTTGGACATCGCAGAGCGACCGGACCGGAGGGAGATTTCCGCCGACCTTCCGAAGGAGCGTCGGCGGAAATCCTCCCCTCTGGGTCGGGCGCGGAGCGCCGCCTCCGCCTGGTGGTCAGCCGCAGCAGGGCATCGCAGCTGGTCAAGGACGTAGCATCTATGCTTAACGCCGAGTTGGTCCCCTGCGGATCAGCAGGCGCGAAGGCCGCCACGGTCATCCAGGCCGAGAACGACGTCTACCTGCATTCCGGCGGCTTCTACGAGTGGGACACCGCCGCCCCGGTCGCTGTCGCCCGCGCGGCCGGGCTGCACGTCTCGCGGATCGACGGCAGCGATGTCGCCTACAACCAGGAGAACCCGCTGTTGCCGGATATCCTAGTTTGCCGGCCCGCAATTGCTGGCCTGCTGCTCAATGCCATCAGGGAAGCGACCCATGCGATCTGATTACCTCTTGTCCCAGCTGGACGTGCTCGAGGCCGAGTCCATCCACATCATGCGCGAGGTGGCCGCCGAGTTCGAACGGCCCGCGCTGCTCTTCTCTGGCGGCAAGGACTCGATCGTCATGCTCGCGCTCGCGGAGAAGGCGTTCCGCCCCGCGAACATCCCGTTCCCGGTCATGCACATCGACACCGGGCACAACTTCCCCGAGGTCATCGACTTCCGCGACCGGCGGGCGGCCGAACTCGGAGTACGGTTGATTGTGGCTTCGGTCCAGGAGTCGATTGACTCCGGGCGGGCGGTCGAGGAGACCGGCCGCTGGGTGAGCAGGAACAGGCTGCAGACGGTGACCCTGCTCGACGCGATCGAAGAGAATCGAAACGACGCCCTGTTCGGCGGTGGTCGCCGCGACGAGGAGAAGGCCCGGGCCAAGGAGCGCGTCTTCTCCTTCCGCGACGAGTTCGGCCAGTGGGACCCGAAGAACCAGCGCCCCGAGCTATGGAACCTCTACAACGGGCGGATCAAGCGCGGCGAGCACATCCGGGTGTTCCCGCTCTCCAACTGGACCGAGCTTGACATCTGGGACTACATCGAGCGGGAGAACCTGGAGATCCCGTCCATCTACTACGCGCACGAGCGGCTGGTCTTCGAGCGAGACGGAATCCTGCTCGCCGACAACCAGTACTTGACGCGAATGGAAGACGAGCAGCTGTTCACCGCGACCGTGCGGTACCGGACGGTCGGCGACATGACCATCACCGGCGCGGTCGTGTCAAGCGCCGCCACCGTCGCCGAAGTGATCACCGAGGTCGCCGCCACCCGGATCACAGAGCGCGGCGCCACCCGCGCCGACGACCGGACAAGCGAGGCTGCGATGGAAGACCGCAAGCGGGAAGGTTACTTCTAGACATGGACATCTTGCGGTTCGCCACCGCCGGCTCGGTCGATGACGGCAAGTCCACGCT
>CAVZUX010000047.1:0-124430 GCA_963778435.1 uncultured Actinomycetota bacterium | reverse complement strand
GAGCTCCCCGGCCCTGTCGCCGCCGCCGATCAGGGCAACGGGAACGGTCACGCGAAGCCACGCGTGCGTTCCGCATCCGCTGTTACGGACGTTGCGGCGGCGCGAGCGCTCGCTCCATCCGGCCCCCGGCAGCGCCCGCTTCCGTCCCGCGTCGGCGCGGGACGCGGCGGACGCGGCGGCATCGGCCGCGGCGGCAACCTGGACGGGATGATCGGCTCCGTGCCGCCCAGTCCCGGAGCTGCTCGCCAGGGTGGAGGCGCTGCCGCCGATCAAGGACGAGCCGAACGTCGAGCTGACGGCGGCGCGGGCCGCCGAGCACAGCTTCACGCTGCGCAAGCTGCTCCCGCCGATCGCGCTGGCGCTGATCGTTCGGGCTCCTGCTCGACGGCCTCGACGCCGCCGCCAACCTGGCGCTGCCCGCCCTGGTACGCGGCGGGATCGACAGCGGCGTGCAGGCGAAGGCGTTCCATTTTGTCGTCTTGATGTCGCTGATCGGGCTCGCGATCGTGTTCGCCGACTGGCTGGTCAACATCGCCGAGACCATGGTCGTCGGGCGGAACGGCGAGCGGCTGCTCTACACCCTGCGGGTCAAGCTCTTCGCCCAGCTGCAGCGGCTCGGCCTCGACTTCTACGAGCGCGAGCTGAACGGCCGGATCATGACCCGGATGACCAGCGACGTGGACGCGCTCTCGTCGTTCCTGCAGACCGGGCTGGTCACGATGGTCAGCTCGCTGCTCACCTTCGTCGGCGTGCTCGCGGCGATGCTGGTGATCAACTTGCGGCTCGGGCTGCTCGTGCTCGCGATCGTGCCGGTGCTCGCCGTGGCGACCGTGGTCTTCCGGCGGAAGTCGTCGCAGGCCTACAACGAGGCGCGGGAGCGGATCAGCGTGGTCAACGCTGACCTGGCGGAGAACGTCGCCGGGCTGCGCGTCACCCAGGCCTTCCGCCGGGAGGGGACGAACCGGAACCGGTTCGCCGGCCGCAGCGACCTCTACCGGCAGTCCCGGCTGCGGGCGCAGCGGTACATCTCGCTGTACTTCCCGTTCGTGCAGACGCTGTCCACGGTCGCGTCGGCGCTGGTGCTCGTGGTCGCGGTGGGCCAGGTGCGGTCGGGCGCGCTGTCGGTCGGCGCGCTGATCGCCTACCTGCTCTACATCGACATGGTGTTCTCCCCGATCCAGTCGCTCTCCCAGGTGTTCGACGGGTACCAGCAGGCGGCGGTCGGCCTGCAGCGGATCAAGGACCTGCTGCGGCTGAAGACGTCGACGCCGCCGCCCGCCGACCCGGTGCCGGTGCCGGCCGAGGGGCTCACCGGCCTGATCGAGCTGCGGGACGTGCAGTTCGCCTACGCGACCGGGTCCGAGCTCTCGCGGCGGCGAGGCCGAGGGCGGCGGGCGAGGCGATCGCGGGCGTGTCCTTCACCGTGGCGCCGGGCGAGACGGTGGCGCTGGTCGGGCAGACCGGGGCGGGCAAGTCGACGATCGTGAAGCTGATCGCCCGGTTCTACGACGTGACCGGCGGCGCCGTGCTGGTGGACGGCGTGGACGTGCGGACCTACGACCTGACCTCGTACCGGCACCGGCTCGGCGTCGTGCCGCAGGAGGCGTACCTGTTCAGCGGCACGGTGGCGCGAGGCGATCGCGTACGCGCGGCCGTCCGCGACCGATGCCGAGGTCGAGGCGGCGGCGCGGGCGGTGGGCGCGCACGAGATGATCACGCACCTGCCCGGCGGCTACGACCACGAGGTCGGCGAGCGCGGGCGGAACCTTTCCGCCGGGCAGCGGCAGCTCATCGCGCTGGCCCGGGCCGAGCTGGCCGACCCGGACATCCTGCTGCTCGACGAGGCGACCGCGGCCCTGGACCTGGCGTCCGAGGCGGCCGTGACCGCCGCGACGGATGAGCTGTCGGCGCGGCGGACCACGATCGTCGTCGCGCACCGGCTGACCACGGCGGCTCGGGCCGACCGGATCATCGTGATGGACCACGGCCGGGTCGCCGAGATCGGCACCCACGACGAGCTGCTGGACGAGGGCGGCGTCTACGCCGACCTCTGGGCGGCGTTCATCGGCGACACGGAGTACGCCGCGTAGGTCGGCTGATCCAGCCCACGGAGCGCAGATCGGTCGTCTTGATCCTTTATGGCCATCTGCGCCACGGTAGAGGCGGGACCGGATGAGGTGCTTCCGGCGAGGTAGCAGATATCACGTGGCGCCGACAATCCAAGGAAATTATCCACAGGATGGGGTCATGCTGAACGCGTTATCCACAGAGTTGGGTTGGTGCTTTCCATCTGGGACGGCCGTCGGCACGCTGGTGCTATGTCTGCCGAGCTCTCGCGTGAATATCTACGGCTGATCGACCGCCAGGATGGGGTTCTTGCCATCGGGCAAGCCATCGAGGTAGGCATGACCGCCGAGTGGGTCAGGAATCAGGTGCGTTACGGCCGCTGGCAGGTCATGCACCGTGGGGTGTACGCCGCTTTCACCGGCACAGTCACCCGGCGGGCCGAACTCTGGGGCGCATTGCTCCGCGCCGGACCAAACGCCGTGTTCAGTCACCAGACTGCCGCAGAACTGTATGGACTGGCGGACGGCCAGAGTCGGGTGATCCAGCTTACCGTTCCGCATGGCACCAACCCCGAACGGTGGGGGAGAATCCCTGGAGTCGTTATCCACCGATCACGGTCGCTGGCCCAAACACGGCACCCAGTCCTCACTCCCCCGCGTACCCGCGTCGAGGCAACGGTGCTTGACATTATCGAGTGCGCCCGCGATTTCGACGAAGCGTACGACTGGATCTGCCGGGCCATCGGCCGCAGGCTCACGACCGCCGATCGCCTGCTAGCCGCGTTGAATGCCCGCCCCAGGCTCCGCTGGCGGCACGATATCGAGTTCGCGCTCGGCTATGCCAAGGGCGGCGCACTCTCACTGCTCGAACTCCGTTACGTTCGCGGCGTTGAGGAGTCGCATGGCCTGCCGACCGCGATGCGGCAAGTCCGGGTCAGGCAGGCAACGGGCAACCGTTACCTGGACAACTATTACGAGCAGTACCGGGCCTGCGTTGAGATTGACGGGACCGCCGCGCATCCGGAGGATGAGCAATGGCGGGACAAGAACCGCGACCGCTGGAACTCCGTCCATGAGAAAATTGAGACGATACGCATTGGCGTTCCCGACTTGCTGAATCAGCAGCGCCAATGCGAGACGGCCGCCGACGTGGCAACTTGGCTATCCAGCCGAGGCGCCCCCGTAGGCCACATCTGCCCCAACCCCGACTGCCCCGTTCCAAGATTGGGTGTCGTTAGCGGCGAATAGCGCCGCTAACGACACCCAATCATTTGCGCGCCTACCCTCCTGCCCGGAATATACCGATATTTCGGGCAGGAGGGTAGGCGCGACGTAAAGTACACCACGTAAACACGAGACGGGGCGGGGTCGATACTGGCGTTGGGCTGCCTGATACTGGCGTTGGGCCTGATACTGGCGTTGGGCCTGATCCGGGCGTTGGGCCTGATACGGGCGTTGGGCCTGATGCTGACGCAGTACACGGTGACGTTGGCGTCGGCTTTACCTCGATGTCGACGTTGATCTTGGAGTTTAAATTGGCATTGACCATGGCCTTGGCCTGGCGTTGGCTCTGGCTTTTCTGGGTGGACTTGGCGTTTGGGTTTTAGTCGATGGCGGGGAGGGACGGGCCTTGCAGGAGGGCGCCGCCGTCGATGGGGTAGACGCCGCCGGTCATGAAGCTGCCTGCTTTCGAGGCCAGGAGCAGGGCCAGGCCGCGGATCTCGGAGGGGTTGCCCATCCGGCCGAGAGGGACGACCGCGCGCCACAGGGCGTCGGCGTCGGCGGAGGTCGCGCTGCCGCCGCCGAGGTTGGTCTTGAACGGCCCGGGCGCGATCGCGTTCACCCGCACGCCCCAGCGGGCCAGGTCGTGCGCGGCCTGCCGGGTGAAGTTAATGACGCCGGCCTTGGCGATCGTGTAGGAGTAGGGCGTGTACGGGTCGTTGCGGAGGCCGGCCGTTGAGGCCGTGGTCACGATGGAGCCTGATCGCTGGCGCTTCATGTGCTTCGCGGCGGCTTGCACGGTGTAGACGACGCCGTGCAGGTTCACGTCGATGAGCGCGTTGTAGTCGGTCATCGACATGTCGTCGAGCCCGCCCTCGGGGAACAGCGGGGGACGGCCGCGCGCCACGCCGGCGTTGGCGAAGACGATGTCGATGCGGCCGTGGACGGCGACGATGCGATCGACGAAGGCGTGCACCGCGACCGCGTCGCTGACGTCGAGCGTCTGGCCGGAAACGAGGGGCGGGCCACCGTTGGCCTCAGGCGGCGGGCCCGAGGCGGAGGCCGAAGCGGAGCCCGAGGCGGCGGCAGCCGAGGCGGCGGAAGCGGCGGCCGAGGCGGCGAGCGACCCGACAGCCTTCTGCAGCGCGTCGGCGTTCCAGTCGGCGATGACCACCCGCGCGCCCGCGTCGGCCAGGATCGACGCGAACGCGTAGCCGAGGCCGGATGCGCCGCCGGTGACCAGCGCCACCTGATCTTTTACGTCGAATACGTCATCAACGACGCTCATTGCTTGGCCTTTCGCTCGTCGCTTTCACGCATCGCTCGGCGCATCCGGGCCAAGTGCGCCTTCAGGCTCACTCTTGCGGGCCCGAAGGCGCACTTGGCTCGTTGGATGGGGTGCCAAGGCGTTGGATCGGGGTGCCAAGGCGTTGGATGGGGGCCTGGGCGTTGGATGGGGGGCCTGGGCGTTGGATGGGGGCCGCCACCTGTCAGGCAGACCGCCTTCGCTTGAAGATGCGATCGCGGGTCACCTTGGGCATGGTGATCGCGACGACCAGGGCCGCGCCGTAGAAGATCTGCTGGATGTAGCTCTGCGTGCCCAGCAGCTCAAGTCCCGCCGTGCCGGTGGCCAGGAAGTAGACCGCGATCAGGGCGCCGAGGGCGTTGATGCGGCCCGGCCTGATCGCGGTCGCCCCAAGGAAGACCGCCGCGTAGGCCGGAAGGATCAGGGTGCTTCCGGCCGTCGGGTCGACCGTCCCATTGGTGCCCGCGTAGGCGATTCCCGCGATGCCGGCGATGCCCGCCGCGATGATAAAGGCCCAGGCGCGCTGACGGGTCACCCGGATGCCGGTCAGCCGCGCCACGTCGCGCGACTGCCCGATTACCAGGGCCTTCTGCCCGACAGGCGTGAAGCTGAGCACGTACCAGACGACGAGGAAGATAGCCAGGCCGTAGTAGAACTCCAGCGGAATCGACAGGAAGTCGTTGGTGAAGATCCAGTTCGACAGGCCTGTCGAGACGATCCCAACGCTGTTGGAGCCGGAGATGATGTAGGTGACGCCCTGCACGATCGTCATCGTGCCGAGCGTCACTATGAACGGGTCGTTGTCGAAGTACACGACGAAGAAGACGTTGACCAGGCCGACCACAAGCGCCGCGCCGACTCCCGCCAGGCAGGCGATGAGCACCGGCGTTCCATGGTTCACGTTGAGCACGGCCAGGGTCATCGCGGACAGGCCAAGCGAGGAGCCGAGCGACAGGTCGACGAAGTCACCCATGATCGTCGGCAGCAGCACCGCCATCACCAGGATGAACAGCACTGCCTGGCCGCCGAGGATGTTGGAAAGATCACCGATCGACAGGAACGTCGAAGGTATGTCCAGCCCGAACGCGATGACCATGGCGACGAACACGATGAGGATCGCGTAACGGTTGAGTCCCAGGCGCTGGACCACCGAGGGCCTGGGCCGTTCGGCCTGCTCCTCTTGGCGGTCGGTTTCGACCGGAGCGGCCGCTCCGTGTGGGGCGCTCATTTGACCTCCCTGGCCTGCCGCAGCGCTGCGGCGCTGATTGCTTCGTCGGTCAGTTCTTCGCCGACGATCGTGGTGAGATGGCGCCCTTGCGACAAGACGATCACCCGGTCGCAGACCTCCGCGAGTTCCCCGAAGTCCGTCGTCACCCAGAGCACCGCCATCTGCGTCAGGGTGGCGGCTGACTTCACGAACCGGTAGATGTCGCGCCGGGCACCGACGTCGACCCCCTGGGTCGGCTCGTGCAGCAGCAGCAGCCGCGGCTGGGCGATCAGCCACTTCGCAAGCAGCGCCTTCTGCTGGTTGCCGCCCGAGAACGTCCCGGCCGCCGCGTGCGGCAACGGGGGGCGGATGGCGAACCGTTCAATGGCCTCCCGCGCGAGCGCCACCAGCTCGCCCCGGCGGAAGACGCCGCCTCGGTAGTGCTCGTCCGCGACCAGCATCACGATGTTCTCCCACAGGGTGAGCTGTTCGCTCAGGCCCTGCACCGCGCGGTCCGCCGGGACGAGAGCGATGCGCTCCCGCACGCTGCGCTGGGGGCTGAGCCCGGCGACGTTCAGCGTCTGGGTTCCCACCTGCAGCGTCCCCGTGGTGACATCGCGCGCGCCGAACAGCTGGTACGGCAGCTCCTCGGCGCCCGAGCCGATGAGGCCGGCCACCCCGAGGATCTCCCCGGCGCCGATCTCGAACGACAGGTCCTCGAGCCGCCCGCCGGCCAGGTGCTCGACCACGACATCCCGGACCAGCTCCGGGGCGCCTCCCGCGCCGGGCGGACCCGCACTCGCCGCCGATGGCGTTACCCCGGGCGCAAGCGCTTCGTTCGCCGGGGCGCGCTCGGCCGCCCGCGCCGACGTCCCGACGATGAGATCGACAAGCGCGTGCTCGTCGGGGACCTCGCTGGGCAGCAGCTCGGCGACGACCTTGCCGTCTCTGAGCACGACCAAGCGGTCGGTGATCGAGCGGACCGCGGCCAGGTCGTGCGAGATGAACAGCACCGCCGCCCCCTCGGCCACGACGGCGCGGATGAGATCGAAGAGGTGATCGACTTCCTCGGCGGGAAGGAACACGGTCGGCTCGTCCAGGACGAGCACCGAGTGCTGGTAGCCGCTTCGTGTGCGGTACTGACGAAGGTCCTCGGCGGCCCGGACGATCGCGAGCCGCGCCTGGTCGACCGGCGCCAGCTCCCCCGTCCGCTGGTCGAGGTCGAGCTGGACGTCGTAGCGCTTGAGAACGGCTGCGGCGTTCCTGTGCTCCGCCATCCAGTTGATCGGCGCCCAGCCGCCCCGAACTCGCTGGCCGAGCGTCAGGTTCTCCAGAACGGTCAGGCCCCCGGCCAGCGCCAGGTTCTGGTACACGAAGCTGAGGCCGATCTCGCTGGCCTGGCCGGGTGCCAGCGGCAGCGGGACTTCCTCGCCGCTCACGAACATCTGGCCGCCTCGTTCCGGCGCGTAGACCCCGGCCAGTATCTTCACCATGGTCGACTTGCCCGAGCCGTTCTGCCCGACGAGGCCGACCACCTCTCCTGCGCCAATGCGGAGGTCCACGCCGTCAAGGGCGCGGTTGCTGCCGAAGTCCTTGGAGATATTGCGCAGCTCGACCGCCGGGGGAACGGATGCCTGCTCGCCGGACGCCGGAGGTTCCTGCGGGCCGATGCGCCCGTTAGCCGCGCCCTGCGCTCCCCTGCCCGTGACTGACAACCTGCGCCTCCTTCCTGCTGATGGGTCTGATGGGGATGTGCACTGAGCGGGGCAGCAGCCCGGCGGTAACCGCCCGGGCTGCTGCCGCCCTGGAGCGGGCCGCTGCCCACCCCTACAACCGTTGGCGTCAGGGCGCGGCGGTCATCGCGCCGTTGAGCGTTGACGCGGCCGTCAGCGCAGCGCCCGACAGGGCCGGCAGCCCCACCAGTTCACGGAAGCCGTTGACCCAGCTCGTGCCCCAGCCGCCGGTCGTGAGGACGTTGACGGCATTCTGCGGGGTCGCGATCCGGTCCGGGCCGATGGCGTCGTTGTACGGAATCGGCGGCAGCTTCTCAAGCGCGCGGACGGTCTGCAGGAACAGCAGGTAGCCGGTCCACGGCGGGTAGCCGCCGATGTCGCTCTGGATGATGCTCATCCCCGGCTGGGCGGTCTGCAACTTGATGAAGGGCGTGCCGCCGCCGAAGGCGAGGTAGGTCTTCACGGTGCTAGTGCGGTGCGCGGACTCAATGCCCGCGAGCACGTAGGTCAGCATCCCCGCGTAGTCAGGGAAGACGACGGTCACGCCGGGATGCTGCAGCAGCGACGAGCTCAGGGTGCTGCCGATGTCCGTCGTCCAGTTCGGCACCTCGACGTTCACGTCGGTCAAAATGCAGGCCGGGCAGAGCGACGACAGCTCGCTGGTCAGGGAGCTCTGCATGATCGCCGTGGCCGGCGCCGCGTTCGAGGTGATCGCGATGGCCTGGAACGGCTTGCCGTCGGCCTGAGCGACCGCCTGCTCGGCCGCGTACTTGCCGTCGAGCGCGTAGGGGTCAACGGTGTTGTAGGTGACCTTGGAGGCCGCGGCCTCCTGCGGGGTCGCCCCGTAGACCGTCACCACGATGCCGGCGTTCTCCGCCTGGGCGATCGCGGGCGCGATCAGGGTCGGGTCGAAGTCGCACTCCAGGTCGATTGCGGCGTATCCCTGGTGGATCGCGTTCTCGACGGCGGTGTTGTACTCCGATTCCAGGCCCTGGTTGGCGAAGATCGTCGGCTGCATGCCAAGCGCGGTGGCGATGGCCGCGTCAGCCTGGGCGATCTCCGTGCACGCGGCCAGCTCGCTGTCGCCCGGCACGATCATGAGCTTCTTGCCGGCCAGGTTGGAGGTGTTCGGCACCTTGCTGCCGTAGCCGGCCGCGTAAGTGCTGAAGCTAGGGATCGCCGCGCCCTGGTTCACGTCGTTAGTCAGCGCGGCGACGTTCACGCTGCCTGATGACAACGACGCTGAATTGCTCGGGCTAGAGCTTGCAGGAGGGGAGCTTGCACTCGTGCTTGAGCTGCTCGACGAGCACGCGGCCAGCAGAAGAGCCGCGCCGACCGCCGTTATCCCGAAAGCGACACGCGCCGCCCGGGTATTAGGTCTTTGTCTGCCATCTAGTTTGAAGCGTTTCATGCGCCCTCGCATACATCACACAGGTTTTAACTGGACCACGCCTGGTCACAGACTTGATCTGGCCACCAGGATTGTCAACAGTCCGACCGGCCGGATCGCGTCTCGTTCTGGTCAACTATCGCCAGGCACACATTCGCCGCCGCGGAAAATTGTCGTCTCGCCACATTGCCACGTCACAAACCCGAACGAGCATTCAAAGAACATTGATATTCATGGCCCTGGTGGACGCCATAGATACCTGCGATCACGATGCGGAAAATTGTGGGCTGGCACAGCCAGCGGGCCCCGATGCTGATCAGCGCGCATATTGTCAACAAGTTGGGCCGAATTTAGGCTGATGCCACGACACCGCGGAGCCGCGGTGCCAGCGAACCGCATCGAGAGGCAACCCACCATGCCCGACGACACCCTCACCCTTGACCGAGGACGGCCGGTCACCGATGCCGCGCTCCTGCGGCGGGCGGACTGGATCCGGCTGCAGACCCTCGACCTGATCGCGCAGGCGGGTCTCGGCCATTACTCGTCCACCTTCTCCTGCGCGGAGATCGTCGCCGCGCTCTACTACCGCGAACTCCGGCTCCGGCCGAGCGAGCCCCGGTGGGCGGACAGGGACCGGTTCCTGCTCGGCAAGGGCCACGCGGCGACCGGGCTCTGGCCCGTCCTGGCCGACCTCGGCTTCTACCCGCAGGACTGGCTCAAGCAGTTCGGCAGGGTCGGCTCGCCGCTGAACGACCATCCGAACATGAAGCTCGCGCCCGGCATCGACTTCTCGTCCGGGTCGCTCGGGCACAACCTCTCGGTCGGCACCGGGATGGCTCTCGCCGGGCGGCTCTCCGGCCGCGACTACCGGACATTCGTGCTCACCGGGGACGGCGAGCTGCAGGAGGGCCAGGTCTGGGAGGCGGCGATGGCCGCCAGCCACTACAAACTCGGCAACCTGGTCGCGATCGTGGACGCCAACGGCTTCTCCGGAGCCGGCCGACGTCGCAGGCGATCAACATCGAGCCGCTCGGCAAACGGTTCTCCTCGTTCGGCTGGACGGTCAGGGAGATCGACGGGAACGACCTCCCCACGGTCAGGTCCACCCTTGACGAGCTGCCTGACCCGTCGAGCGAGGAGCCGATCGTGATCATCGCGCGTACCCGCAAGGGGCACGGCGTCGAGTTCATGGAGAAGCAGCCGCAGGCCTGGCACCTGGGCCTGCTCAGCCCCGAGCAGTACGCCGACGTGGTCGCCGAGATCACCGCCCGCATCAAGCTCAGCGAGGCCAGCGAGACCAGCGAGACCAGCGAGGCCAGCGAGACCGAGTGGAGCGCGCGATGACCGAGCAGCCCGCCGAGAAGAAGATGGTCGACGTCTTCAGTGACGTCGACCGCGAGACCGCCATGACCGCCAACCCGGCCGGCTACGCCGTGGCCGAGCTCGGCGACGAGGACGAGCGGATCGTCACCATGGCGGCCGACATGTCCAACACGGTCGCCGACTTCATCGCGAAGTTCCCCGACCGCTACATCGAGCTCGGCATCGCGGAGACCAACTCCGTCTCGGTCGCGGCCGGCCTGGCAAGCGCCGGCCTGCTGCCGTACATCTACTCGATGTCGCCGTTCGGCATGCTGAAGACCGCCGAGCAGTGGCGCACCGACGTGGACTACAACCACCTGCCGGTCCGCCTGGTCGGGCGGCTGTCCGGCCTGGCGATGGGCTACTTCGGCACGTCGCACTACGCGGTCGAGGACATCGCGATCGCTCGCACGATGAACAACACGACCGTGCTCTCCCCGGGGGACCCGGCCTCCACGGTCAGCCTCATGCGCTCGACCGCCAACCTTGAGGGCCCGGTCTACATCCGGATCGCCGAGGGCGTCGGCAAGGTCTACGACCAGGCGCCCGAGTACGTCCACGGCAAGTGGCCGAAGCTGCGCAGCGGCGGCGACATCACCCTGATCGGCCACGGCATGGGCCTCGGGCTGGCGGCCGCCGCGGCGGAGCTGCTGTTCGAGCATGACAGCATCGAGGCCGACGTCTTCGACGCCGCCTACCTGCGGCCGTATGACGAGGAGGCGCTGCTGGCGAGCGCGCGCAAGACCGGGCACGTGCTCACCGTCGAGGAGCACAGCGTCGTCGGCGGCCTCGGCTCGCTGTGCGCCGAGGCCATTGCGCGGGGCGGGCTGGCTGTTCGGATGGGCCAGGTCGCGCTCCCCGACTCCGACCTCGAGGTCGGCGTGCCCGCCGAACTGTACGAGTACTACGGGCTGACGGTCGCCAGCGTCGCCGCCCACGCGCGGAAGCTGGTCAAGGCGTGAGGGGAAAGATGAAACCACGGTCCGTTCCATATCCTCCTGTGCTTTCCCCGCGGCGACGGAGAGGGTGACGCGATGAGCACCAGGGAACCGCTGCTTGATCCCACCGGCGACAGCGAGCGTGACACCGACACCACGCTTGCCCAGCCCCGCCCGCAGTCGCTGCGCGGGCTGACCGTCGGGCTGCTCGACAACACCAAGCCGAACGGCCTCACGATCCTGGAGGCCGTCGGGCGCGAGCTGGTGGAGCACTACGGCGTGCGGGAGATCCGGATGTTCGCCAAGAGCTACTTCGGCACGCCGGTGGAGGAGTCCGTGATCAATCAGATGCTGCACAACTGCGACTTCGCGGTCGCCGGGATCGGTGATTGAGGCTCGTGCAGCGCGGCCAGTTTGGCCGATGGGATCTTGCTTGAGCGGGCGGGCATCCCCGCTGTGAGCCTGTGCACAGATGCCTTCCAGATCACCGCAGAGGCGATGGCTCGATCGCTCGGGTTCCCCGGCTACCAGTACGTGGCCGTGCCGCACCCGATCGCCAGCCGGACCCAGGCGGAGATCGACGTAATCGCCCGCGACTTCCTCCCGGAGATCATCCGGGTGCTCGGCGCGGGCCTGACGATCAGGCCAGCGGATTAATACCGGCGGAGTAATAGGGAGGTCGGAAGCGATGGACGAACCACCCGTGATCGACGACGCCCCGCTGGCCGACCCGGCGCAGGTCCGCCGCGCGATGGAGTACTACTCCTCGCGCGGCTGGACCGACGGGCTGCCCGTCGTGCCGGTCACCGAGTCTTACCTGTCGGAGTTCCTGGCGACCACGTCGCGGGCCCCCTCCGACGTGGTCATCGGCATGCCGCACCTGAATCGCGCCTTGACGGTGCGGCTGGCGGCGATCAACGCGGCCCTGGCCGGCTGCCTGCCCGAGTACTTCCCCGTTGTGCTCGCCGCCTGGGACTCGTTCCTCGGCGACGGCGGGGTGTCGCGGGCGATCTGGCAGTCGACCACCGGGACGGCGCCGTTCACCGTGGTGAACGGGCCGGTACGGACGGCGATCGGGCTGAATTCGCGGGGCAACCTGTTCGGCTCCGGGTTCCGTGCCAACGCGACGATCGGGCGGGCCATCCGGCTCGGCTCGATCAACGCGTTCGGACTGCGGCCGCACGTGCTCGACCAGGCCACCCAGGGCACGCCCGCCAAGTACTCCTGCTGCATCGCGGAGAACGAGGAGGACTCGCCGTGGGCTCCGCTGCACACCGACAACGGGCTGACCGCTGCTGACAGCGCGTGCACGTCGACCGTCATCCGCTCGGTGCTGCACGTCGAGGCCAGGCACACCATCATCCCCGAGCAGCTGGCGATGGACCTGGCCGATTCGATCGGCCGGACGGGCGCGATGGTCCGGGCGTTCGCGTCCGTCTACGTGGTGCTCAACCCCGAGCACGCGCGGCTGTTTGACTCCCGTGGCTGGTCCAAGCAGGACCTGCAGCAGGCGATCATCGAGCGCGGATCCCGAACCTACAGGGACCTCGCGGCGTCCGGCAAGGAAGCGATCGCCAAGGGCACCGGCTGGCGGCTGCCCGCCGACCACCCGGACGCCCTGCCCCAGACGGCGCCGTCCGACCTGGACACGCCGGTGCCAATCCTCCGCTCAGCCCATGACGTGCAGATCGTCGTCGCCGGCGCGCCCAACGCCGGCGTGTCGTCCATCGTCGAGACGTTCGGCGCGGTCGGCCGACCGCCGTCCGTCGCCAAGGTCGAAGAGCAGCAGAAAGAATAAAGCGGGTCATCAGCGGGGCGTCGAACCAGCCAGGTGCGGGTCGCCGTCGGCCGACCTTCAGGTTTTGTCCGAACGGACCGTTGTTCCACCGGATGATGGACCGTTGTGTACATCCCGGTGTACACAACGGTCCACGATCAGCCCGCACAGGGATGAGGAGATCGTGTTGAGCGGCGAAGCGATCATCGAGCCGAGCCGGTCCACGCCGGTGTACGGCGAGTTCGACGTGGTCGTGCTCGGCGGCGGGCCGGCCGGGATCATGGCGGCCGCGGCGGCGGCCCGGGCCGGGTGCTCGACGCTGCTGATCGAGCGGTACGGGTTCCTCGGCGGGGCCGGGACGGCCGGCGGGCTGTCCACGTTCTGCGGGCTGCACGCGCGGACGCACGGGGTGGACGTGCGGGTGATCCGGGGGCTGGCCGACGAGTTGCTCGACCGGCTGGCGAAGCTGGATGGGTTGAACGCGCCGCACCTGACGATCGCGGATGGGATCGCGGCGCAGGCGTTCGACATCTCGGCGTACAAGATCGCGGCCGACGAGCTGGTGACGGGGTCGGGGGCGCGGATCCTGTTCCACGCGATGGCGGTCGGAGTTGTCATGCGGCCGGGCGCGCCGGGCGCGCCGGGCGCGCCGGGCGCGCCGGCGCGCCGGCGCGGCGGGCGTGATCGACGCGGTCATTATCGAGTCGAAGTCGGGCCGCGCCGCCGTCCGGGGGCGGTTCTTCATCGACGCGTCGGGGGACGGGGACCTCGCCGCGTGGGCGGGGGTGCCGTGGGAGAAGGCGCCGCCGATCGACGGGATGATGTACCCGTCGCTGATGTTCCGGATCAACGCCGTCGACGTCGAGCGGGCCGGGCCCGCCCCGTGGCGGACGGTCGAGCGGCTGATGGACGAGGCGGAGCAGGCCGGCACGCACACCTTCCCCCGGAAGAAGCCGATCGTCCGGCCGCAGCGCAACCCGCTCGAGTGGCGGGCCAACCTGACTCAGCTCCGCACCGCCGATGGCGGCGCGATCGACGGGACCAACGTCGACGAGCTAACGCTGGGCGAGCTGACCGGGCGGCAGCAGGCGCTGGACGCGTTCACCTTCATCAGGGACCGCACGCCCGGGTTCGGGACTCCTACATCGTGGACATCGCCCCGCAGATCGGCATCCGCGAGACCCGCCGGATCATCGGCGCCTACCAGCTCACCGAGGACGACGTGCTCGGCTGCGCCGACTTCGACGACACCATCGGCGTGAACGGCTGGCCGGTCGAGGCGCACGTCGCGGGCAACGTCGAGTTCCGCTGGCAGCGCGAGCCGCGCGGGTTCAACCAGCTCCCGTTCCGGATCATCCTGCCGCCGGCCACGAAGAACCTGTACGTGACCGGCCGGTGCGCGTCGATGACCCACGGCGCGCAGTCCGCCGCCCGCGTCACCGGGCCCTGCTTCGTCATGGGCGAGGCCGCGGGGGTCGCGGCCGGAATGGCGCTGCACGCGGGGTCGTCCGGGGCCGCCATTGACGTCACCGAACTCCAGCGCCGCCTCGAAGACCAGGGCGCCTACCTGGGGCGCACCGCCCCCGAGCAGATCCTCTAGAACAAATCGCAGGCATTTCCTTTGGGAGGGCCACTCTTGTCCGGACAACCCCTGTCGTATCAGGCTCAGGGTGTGACAGCTCGCAAGCTGCGCTCTAACTTCACGCCCGGGTCGACCCCGTGGGCGATGCGCCGCGCGCAATGGACCGCGCTCGGGCTGACCGAGGCGGACCTGGAGAAGCCGAAGATCGCGATCGTCAACTCCTCCTCCTCGCTGGCCTCCTGCTTCTCCCACCTGGACCAGATCGTGGGGCCGCTCAAGGAGGCGATCACCGCGGCGGGCGGGGTCGCGTTCGAAGTGCGCACCGCCGCGCCGTCCGACGCGATCACCTCGGCCGGGGCGGCCGGGCAGTACATCCTGCCGACCAGGGACCTGATCGCCTCCGACATCGAGGTCGCCGTCGAGGGCGCGCTGCTTGACGGCATGGTCTGCCTGGCCTCCTGCGACAAGACCACGCCGGGCCAGCTGATGGCGGCCGGGCGGCTGAACATCCCGACGATCGTCGTCGGCTGCGGCTACCAGCCGTCCGGCATGTACCGCGGTGAGGCGGTCGACTTCGAGGACATCTTCCGCTTCGCCGGGCATGTCAACGCGGGGCGGATGACGGTCGACGAGCTCGGCGAGATGTCGCGCTGCGCGGTCACCGGGCCCGGCGTCTGCGCCGGCATGGGCACCGCCAACTCCATGCACCTGGCGTGCGAGGCGCTCGGCATGGCGCTGCCCGGCACCACCCCGGTGCTCGCCCTTGGCGACCGGATGTGGCGCGCGGTGGCGGCGGCGGGCGCCCGCATCGTGGAGCTCGTCGAGGAAGACCTGAAGCCGAGGTCGCTGCTAACGGACCGTGCCTTCGCCAACGCCGTCACCGCGATCCTCTCTGTCGGCGGATCGGTCAACTGCCTGAAGCACCTGCAGGCCATTGCCGTCGAAGCGGGCTGCGACGTGGACGTGTACCGGCTCTTCGAGGAGCTCGCGCCGCGCGTGCCGCTGCTCACCGACGTCAAGCCCAACGGCGACACGCAGATCACCGCCTTCGACGCCGCCGGCGGGACGCTCGGGCTGCTGAAGCAGCTCGCGCCGCTGCTCGACCTGTCCGCCCCGACGGTCGCCGGGGTGACCCTGGGCGAGGCGATCGCCGGCGTGGACGTTGACGAGACGGTCATCCGGCCGCTGGCCAAGCCCCTCGCCACGCACCCCGCCATCGTGGTGATGCGCGGTTCGCTCGCGCCGGACGGCGCCGTGCTCAAGCGGACGGTCGCCGACGACGCGCCGCTGAAGTTCCGCGGGCCTGCCAAGGTCGTGCACTCCCGCGACGAAGGGGTCGCCGCCGCGCGCGCCGGGCGGTTCGAAGCAGGCGACGTGGTCGTGCTCACCGGGCTCGGGCTGCGGGGCTCGCCTGGCATGGGGCTGACGTCGGCGCTGATGTTCGCCATCGACGGCGCCGGGCTCTCCACCTCGGTCGCGGTGATCACCGACGGGCAGATGTCCGGCCTGGTCAACGGCGGCCTGGTGATCGCCGAGGTGGCACCAGAGGGCGCCGCGGGCGGGCCGCTCGGCCTGGTGCGGGACGGCGACATGATCGCCATTGACGTCAACGCGCGAACGGTCGATCTTGAGGTGGAACCCGGCGAGCTTACCGATCGCCGGGCGGCGCTGACGCCACTGGCCGCGCCCGCCGGGTGCGGCTGGCTGTCGGTGTACGCGCGGACCGTCGCGCCCCTCGGGGCCGGCGCCACGCTTGGCGGTCGGTAGGCCGCGGGTTGAAACCTAGCGGCAGTCGGCAGGCCACGAGTTCAGACCTAGCGAAAGGCGAAGGAGCCAAGTGCGGTCCGTTCAGTACATAGATCTTGAGACCGGGACTGCGGTCGGCGAAGTGCCGGACCCCAGCCCGGGACCAGAGGACGTCGTCGTCGCCGTCGAGGCGTGCGGCCTTTGCGGCTCCGACGTGCACGCCCTGCAGAACGGGAACGCCACGCCCGGGCAGATCCTCGGGCACGAGTTCAGCGGGCGGATCGTCGCCCTCGGGTCGGACGTGACCGGATGGGCGCAGGGGCAGCCGGTCGCGGCGTCGCCGATCGGGTCGTGCGGGAAGTGCCGGATCTGCGCGCGCGGGATACCGTTCCGCTGCCCGGCGGTGCCGAACATCGGGATCAACACCCAGGGCGCGTACGCCGAGTACGCTCGCGTGCCTGCTCGGCAGTTGGTCGCGCTGCCGCCCGAGCTGCCGGTTGAGCTCGGATCGCATGCCGAGCCGCTCTCGGTCGGCCGTCAGGCGGTCAAGCTCGCGCAGGTCGGGCCGGGTGACCCGGTGCTCGTCTACGGGGTCGGGCCGATCGGGCTCTACGCGATCATCGCGCTCAAGCTGGCCGGGGCCGGGCCGATCGTCGCCGCCGGGCGGTCGGCGGGGCGGCGGCAGGCCGCCGCCGACGTGGGCGCGGACGTGGTGATCGACACCCGCGAGATCTCGATAGCGGAGTACGCGAAGCAGTCGGGGACGCTGTTCGCGGCGGTGCTCGAGTGCTCGGCGGCGCCGGGGGCGTTCAACGAGGCGCTCGCGGTGACCGAGCCCGGCGGCACCGTGGTGGAGGTGGCGCTGACCGGCGAGGCCGCCTCGGTGCCGCTGTTCCCGCTGATCAGCGAGGGACATCACGTCGTGGGATCGTGCGCGTTCTCCGACCAGACCTATCGAGAGTCCGTCGGTTATCTCGCGTCCGGGCGGGTGCCGGTCGAGCGGCTGGTGTCGGAGCGGGTGTCGCTGGCCGACACGCCGGACGCGCTGCGGCGGCTGCAGAACCCCGGGACGCTCGTCCGGATCATCTCTCGTCCTTGGCAGTAGCGGCGCTAGCAGCAAAGGAGCTTCATCACATGGAAGAGTTCGCGGGTAAGACCGCGGTGGTCACCGGGGCCGGCAGCGGCATGGGCAAGGCGTTCGCGCTGCGCTGGGGCGCCGAGGGGATGAACGTCGTGATCGGCGACATCCAGGTCGATGCCTTGGAGGCGACCGTCGCGGAGTTGTCGGCAGCCGGGGTGCCGGTGCTCGGGCTGCGCACCGACGTGTCTTCGCTTTCTGACATCGAGGCGCTGGCGGACGCGGCCGAGTCCCGGTTCGGCGCGATCCACCTGGTCAACAACAACGCCGGCGTCGAGGGCTACCTGGACGGCCCGATCTGGCAGGCGACCGCCAAGGACTGGGACTGGACGCTGTCGGTCAACCTGATGTCGGTGATCTACGGCATCCGGACGTTCGTGCCCCGGATGCTGGCGCACGGCGAGCCCGGGCACGTGGTCAACACCTGCTCGATGACCTCGGTGATCGCGGCGACGAACATGTACGGGATCTGCAAGCACGCGACCCTCGCGCTGACCGAGGTGCTCGCGGCCGATCTCGCCGCCGCCGGGGCGCCGATCGGGGCGACCGGGCTCTGCCCCGGGATCATCGCGACGAACCTGTTCCACGGGACGCGGAACCGGCCTTCGTCTTTGACGGACGGGTCGGCGATGTCTTCGTCCGGCGCTGCCCTGCGCGACCAGATGCACTCCGTGCTCGCCCAGGGCATGCCGCCGTCGGAGGTGGCGGACCTGCTGGTCACGGCGGTGCGAACGAACCAGCTTTACCTGCTGACCGACCACGAGTGGGACACCCGGGTGATCGCCAGGCACGAGGCGATCCTGGCGGGGGCCGTCGGGCCCGCCGCCACCGGCATTCTTGACAAGGAGGGCGTGCGATGAGCGTTCGGTACGGGTTCTCCGGGCAGGTGGCTGTGATCACCGGGGCGGCGAACGGGTTCGGGCTAGCGGTTGCGACGCGACTGGCTGACGAGGGCGCGCGGCTGGTGCTCGTGGACCGGGACGCGGACGCGCTGACCGCGGCGGCTTCTAAGCTCGGCGGTCTGGCCGTGGTCGCCGACGTGTCGGTCGAGTCCGAGGTCGACGGCTACGTCCGCGCCGCGGTGGACGCGCACGGGCGGATCGACCTGTTCTTCAACAACGCCGGCATCGAGGGGCGGATGGCCCCCATGACCGAGCTGTCGGTGGCCGATTTCGACCGGGTCTGGGCCGTCAACGCCCGCGGCGTCTTCATGGGGCTGCGCGCCGTTCTCACGGTGATGAAGCCGCAGGGGTCGGGCGTGATCGTGAACACCGCGTCGATGGCGGCGATCAAGGGCGCGGCGACGTTCTCCCCCTACATCGCCTCCAAGCACGCGGTCCTCGGGCTGACGAAGTCGGCGGCGCTCGAGGCCGCGCCGTTCGGCATCCGGGTCAACTGCGTCGCGCCCGGCCACATCGACACCCGGATGGCCCGCGACCTGACCGCGCAGATCGACCCGGCCGACCCCGAGGGCGTCTACCGCGCCGTCTCCGCGACCGTGCCGCTCGGGCAGCGCTATGGCACGGCGGCCGAGGTCGCGAACGTGGTGGCGTGGCTGCTGTCGTCGGAATCGGAGTACGTGTCCGGCGCCCTGCACCTCATCGACGGCGCCCTTAACGCCTGATCCCAGTCCAAGGGTTCCTGGCTGGCCTCGTGCGCCCGCCGCGTAGGGTGTCCCTGCTGGGACGTGGGTGTCCCCGCCGGGATGAGCGACGACTGGGGGCTACCAGGGTGTACCGGGCGATCTACGCCGTCATACTGCGGCGGTTGCCGGCCGAGGCCGCGCACCGGGCCGCGTTCCGGCTGATCCGGGCGGCGGCTGCAGTGCCCGGCCTGGCCTGGGCACTGCGGCGGGTCCTCGGTCCGCGTGACCCGGCGCTGCGGGTGCGGGCGCTCGGGCTGGATTTCCCCGGCCCGCTTGGGCTGGCTGCCGGGTTCGACAAGGACGGGGAGGGCGTCACCGGGCTGGCGGCGCTCGGGTTCGGGTTCGTCGAGGTCGGCACGGTGACCGCGCGGCCGCAACCGGGCAACCCCAAGCCGCGGATGTTCCGGTTCCCCGATGAGCGGGCGCTGGTCAACCGAATGGGGTTCAACAACCACGGCGCGGCGGCGCTGGCCGGCCGGCTGCGAGCGCTGCGCGCCCGTCCCGGTTACCGCCCGATCGTCGGGGTCAACATCGGCAAGACCAAGGTCGCCGGTGAAGAGGAAGCCGTCGCCGACTACGTGACCAGCGCCAGGCTTGTCGCCGGCGTCGCCGATTACGTCGTGGTCAACGTCAGCTCACCCAACACGCCCGGCCTGCGCGACCTCCAGTCGGTCGACAGGCTCCGCCCGCTGCTGACGGCGGTGCGCGAAGCGCTCGACCAAGCATCCCCCCGGCGGCGTGTCCCCCTCCTGGTGAAGATCGCCCCGGACCTGGCCGACGAGGACATCGACGCGGTCGCCGACCTCGCGCTCGACCTCGGCCTCGACGGCATCATCGCCACCAACACGACCATCTCCCGCCAGGGCCTCCGTGACAGCGCCGCCGTGGCCGCCGCCGGCCCGGCGGCATGTCCGGGGCGCCACTGAAGTCCCGCGCGCTTGAGGTGCTCCGCCTGCTGCACGCCCGCACCGGAGACCGCCTGGTCCTCATCGCGGCCGGCGGGATCGAGACCGCCGACGACGCCTCGACCCGCCTAGAAGCGGGCGCCACCCTCCTGCAGGCCTATACCGCCTTCATCTACGACGGCCCCTTCTGGCCACGTCGCATCCACGCCGGCCTGGCCCGCCGCCGCAATGGTGGGTTACGCCCTGCGGCGGGCCTGCACGTAGATCGAGCCACCTGACTTCGTGGCAAGCTCGACGGCCGTTCCTACGAGGCCGAAGGGAAGCGCGACAACGCCGGCGGCCAACGCGTACAGGCGGCGGGCGGGGTTCTGTGCCTGCTGCTGCGCCTCGCTGCGGCGGATCGCGTCGTACAGGTCAGGGTGGCCGGGTAGCTGCCTGACCAGGCCGTGCAGCCAGCCGAAGAGCACCTGCCCGCCGCGCAGGTAGCTGACCCGCTCGACGGTGAAGCCGAGCTCCTCGATCTCGGCCAGCAGCGCCGACGGGCAGATGTGCACCAGATGACGGGGCAGGTCGAGGGCGAGCCACTGGTCACTGAACAGCCGGGCCTGCAGGCTCGCCGCGTTGGGCACCGCGACCACGAGCATCCCGCCGGGCACGACCAGGGACGCGGCGTGCCTGAGCTGGCGGACCGGCTGGCGGACGTGCTCAAGTGAGTGCCAGAAGATGACCGCGGACCACGTGCCGGTCATATCCGTGAGCTCGGCGGTGCGAATGTGCGGGTTTGTCCCCGCGTAGTAGGGGTCAACGCCGGTCGCGTCCCTGCCCTGCCGCCTGAAGGCATCGACGAGCGTCCCGTCGCCCGCACCGACGTCAAGGACCGGACCCTTCGGCAGCACCCGGTTAAGCCGGGTTGCCAGCGTCGACCTGGTGCGCGCGATGATCTTGTCGCCAAGGCCGGAGAAACGGCCCCCCTCGGGGCGGTACCAGACCGCGTACGCGGCGCCGAGCTGCTCGTCGCTCGGCCACGGCGAGGTGGTAGCGACGCCGCATTGTCCGCACTTGATCCTGCCGGGGCGATGCTCGTCCCCGTCGTCGAAGCGGTGCCCGCACCACGCGCACTCGGTCGCGGCGGGCGCCGCGGTGCGCGCGTAGGCCACGGCGGGGTTAGCTACCGCCGTGGCACCGCGGCCAGCGTCAACGTCAAGGCGGAACGACGAGTTCGTCGATGACAATCGAGGTCAGCTCCTTATGGCAGTACGCGCTAGCAGCGTATCCGTATCAACTGGCCTGTGCGCCACTTGATTAACTGGTCTGTGGCGTCACTTGCCACGTGCAAAATAGCATCATGCGGGCACCTCTACATCGAACACGACAAAGAGGCGACTCGGGTAATGTTCCGCTATGCACGCCAGCCCCAAGCACCGAACGACGACACCCGGGCCCGTAACCGACAGTCAGCCCGCGGCACCGCCGACGATGCGACGGCTGGTCACCTCGCTGGCCTGGCTGGCTGCCGCCGCCGCCGTTTACACCCTCTTTCTGCTCATCACCCGTGGCCAGGTCTTCGCCTCAGATGCCTCGAATAACGCGCTGCAAGCGTGGGACATGCTGCACGGGCAACCGCTGCTGCACGACTGGATCCTCGGCGACGTCACGTTCTACACCTTCGAACTGCCGTTGATCGCCCTCGCCGAAATCTTCTTCGGCCTGAGCACGACTTCCCTGGCCGTCAGCCTAGCGCTGGTCTACCTGGCCGTCACCGCCTGCGCGGTCGCGATCGCGGTGACCGGCGGCCGCGCCGCCGCCAGGGTCGCCCGCGCCGGGGTGACGCTGGCCGTGCTCGTCGCGCCGATCCTCGTTCAAAGCGTCCGGTGGGTGCCGCTCGGGCTGCCCGACCACACCGGCACCACGGTCTTCCTGCTGGTCTCCGTCCTGCTCATCGACCGCCTGCTCGGCAGGTGGATCACGCCACCGCTGCTGTGCGTTCTGCTGGCCGCAGGCCAGCTCAGCGACGTGACCGTGCGCTATGTCTTCGTCTCCGCCATTGTCATCGTCTGCCTGTACCGGATGCTGGCCGACCGCCGGGTCCGCACCGCTGACGCCGCCAATCTCGCCGCGGCGGTCGCGTCCGTCCCGCTCTCGCTCGTGGTCCGCGCGGTGCTCAAACACTTCGGGTCATACCTGATGAGGACGCCGAAGACCGGGATCGCGCCGCTGAGCGCCTGGCCGCACAACGCGGCCCTGACCTGGCACGCGCTGCGCATGCTGTTCGGCCAGATCTCGAATGTGGGCTGGGCGCCGCCCGCCACGGCGAACGCGGTGTTCGGCGCCTGCTGCATGCTGGCCGTGGCGGCGGGACTCGCCCGCGTGCTCTGGCGGTGGCGGACCGTGAGCCGCGCCGAGCAGCTGCTTGCCGCGGTCATCGTCATCAACATCGCCTCGTACCTGGTCTCCGACCTGGCGGCCCCGCAGTCGCAGCACGACCTGGTCGCGGTGCTGCCGTGCGGCGCGGCTCTCGCGGCGCGCGTCCTCGTGCCCGACCGGCTGCCCGACTGGCGGAAAGCGCTTGTCGCCTGCGCCGTGGCCGTAGGCGTCGCGTTGGTTCCGCTGTCGGCCGTCGCCGCGGACGCAAAGCCGACCAGCGGTGGATACGTGCCACTCATCGCCTGGCTGCACGGGCACGGGCTGCGGTACGGCCTGGCCGGCTACTGGCAGTCATCGGTGGTCAGCCTGGAATCCGACGACCACGTGCAGGTCCGCACGGTAATCGTCAACGGCCGTAAGATCACCCCGCAATACTGGGAGACGAACACGCTCTGGTACGACCCGGCACGGTACTACGCGAACTTCGTCATCGCCACCATCAAGGGCGACGGCGACCCCGCCTCGTACGAGCGGGTCTTCGGCCAGGCCGGCGAGTACCTACCGCTACGGGAACGTGGAAGTCCTGATCTACCACAAGAACCTGCTCAAGCAAGTTAAGACTGGCAAGATCCCGAGCGTCAGCTAGGAACGTGCCAGCCTACTAGGAACGTGCCAGCTACGGTTTAGAGAGCACGACGATGACGAGCCCCGCCACCACGAGCAGCGACCCCGCCCAGGTCAGCAGGTTGGCCCGCTCGTGCAGGAAGACGATGCTCGCGCCCAGGATCGCGATATAGCCGAGCGCGTTGAACGGGTAAGCGACGCTCAGCGGCACCCGGGACAGCACGCCAAGCCACGCCACGGCGGAGATCGCGAAGACCGCGAGACCACCGATGACCCAGGGCGTGGTGGCCGCGGCGAGCACCAACGATCCCCCTGAGCTATGCGCCCGTGCGGTCGCGGACTGCATGCCGTACTTGAGCAGCAGCTGGCCGCTGGCTGCCGCGATGACGGAGAAGAGCACGAGGGCGATGCTGGTGATGGACACGCGCGGGCTCCCTTTCTCTTGCTGCGGGACTGGAGCCTTCAGGTCAACTGACTTGTGCATGATCGGACCCTGACGTCTGCGACGGTGCCGGCCGCTGCTCGGACGAGCCGCGCGGCGGAAATTGAATCGAGTGCTCCGGCTTGAAGTCGAGGTAATCACGGTTCCTGATCCCGCGCTGGTGCAACTGGTAGTCCGCGCACGTGTTGAGCACGCCGAGGCCGTAGCGGATGCTGCGACGCAGGTTGATTGATGACGAGTCGGCCGCGTAACGGGTCGGGCACGACAACTCCCCGATCCGGGCCCCCGCCGCCACCGCCTGGGCGATGATCTGGTTGTCGAAAATGAAGTCGTCGGAGTTCCGCTCCATGGGAAGCGCGGCGAGCAACGGGCTGCTGAACGCGCGCAGGCCGGTGTGGTACTCCGACAGCTTCTGGCCAAGCGCCACGTTCTCCACGAGGGTCAGGAACCTGTTCGCCACGTACTTATACACGGGCATGCCCCTAGACACTGTGTGCTGCGCCAGGATGCGCGAACCGAGCACCATGTCGTACTCGCCGTACGCGATCATGGCCGCCATCGCGGGGACGAGCAGCGGCGAGTACTGATAGTCGGGGTGCACCATGACGATGACGTCCGCACCCTGGTCAAGCGCGTTCCTATAGCAGGTCTTCTGGTTTCCCCCGTAGCCCTTGTTGGAGTCGTGGCAGATCGGGGAGAGCCCGATCTGCCGGGCGAGCGGGACGGTCTGGTCACTACTCGCATCATCAACGAGCACAACGTCATCAATGACATCGCGGTCCAGCTCAGCCACGGTGCGTAGCAGCGTAGCTTCCGCATTGTAGGCGGGCAGCACAACACTAATCCGACGCGAATTGATCATACGCACATTATAGAAACCAAGCAATGACGAAGGGGCGCATATCGGCTTGTTCCCAACTCAGAGTCACTCGGCTACGACGCGAAGATGATGACAGTCTCACGCTATGTAATCAGTTAGAACCATGTCGGAGGTAATGCGGTCCTTCGGGTATTTGGCGATGACAGTTAGTAGTTCATCGAATGGTTTCGGTGAACAGGTGACTTTACTCACCCTGCTCAACCGGTCGTTAAGGGCGGGCGGACGCGAGGAGGGCGGGGAAGGCGCGGTGCAGGGCGTCGCGCCAGTCGGGGATCGGGGAGATTCCTGCCGTTGTCCAGGCGGCGTGACCGAGCACGCTGTAAGCGGGCCGCGGTGCAGGGCGCTGGTAGGCCGCGCTCGTGGTCGGGGTCGGTGCCGGGTATCGGGAGTCGGCCCACGCGCTCGCGTCTTTCGGAGGCGGGGAGGCGGCGAAGAGCTTGAAGACCTCCTCGGCCAGGCCGAACCAGGTGGTCTCGCCGGAACTGGTCGCATGGTAGACGCCGGAAGGGGCGCCGACCCGAATGAGGGAGTGGATCTGCCTGGCGACGTCGGCGGTCCAGGTTGGCTGGCCGCGCTGATCATCGACGACGGCCGGGCTGGTGCCTGCGTGGGCCAGCCGTAGCATGGTGGCCACAAAGTTGGGTCCGTGGCTGCCGTAGAGCCAGGCTGTGCGCACCACGTAGGCGGCCTCCGGCAGGGTGCGTGAGCACTGCCCGCTCGCCGGCCAGCTTGGTCCGGCCGTAGGCGGTCCTTGGCGCGGGAACGGCGTCCTCGGCATAGGGCGACGTCGCGGAACCATCGAAGACGTAGTCAGTGGAGGGCTGGACCAGGGCCGCGCCCGCGCTACGGCAGGCCGTAGCCAGGCTCGCGACCGCGTGCCCGTTGACGGCGAGTGCCGCTTGCTCATGCGATTCCGCGTCGTCGACCGCCGTCCAGGCAGCGCAGTTGACCACCACGTCGGGCTTGGCGGCCTGCACGGCTGCCGCGGTCGCCGCCGGATCGGTGATGTCCAGGTCGGTCCGGCGCAGCGCGGTGACGGGCTCGCCGGCCGCGGTGAGCAGGGCGACCAGGTCGGTGCCGAGCATTCCGTTCGCGCCGGTGATCAGCCATCTGGTCATCGGGCGGCCTGCGGGCGCTCGGGCGGCGCGGGGCGGGGCAGTGGCTCCCACCAGTCCGCGGTTGCCCGCGTACCACTCGATGGTGGCCTTGAGCCCGTCGCTGAACGGCACCTGCGGCGCGTACCCCATCGACTGGAGCAGCGAGTCGTCGAGGCAGTAGCGGCGGTCGTGCCCCTTCCTGTCGGTCACCGGCGCGACGTCATCCCACGATGCGCCGCAGGCCTCCAGGATCGCCGTCGGTCAGCTCGCGGTTGGACAGCTCGATGTCGCCGTTGATGTTGTAGACCCGCCCGGCCGCGCCGCGCTCGAGGACGAGCTGGATGCCGCGGCAGTGGTCGTCGACGTGGATCCAGCCGCGCACGTTGAGCCCGTCGCCGTAGAGCGGCACGGGCTTGCCGTCGAGCAGGTTGGTCGCGAACAGCGGGATGACCTTCTCCGGGTACTGGTACGGGCCGTAGTTGTTGCAGCACCGGGTGATCGAGACGTTGACCCCGTGGGTGCGGGCGTAGGCGAGCGCGATGAGGTCACCGCCGGCCTTCGCCGCCGAGTAGGGGGAGTTCGGGTCGAGCGGCGAGGCCTCGGTCCACGACCCCCTCCGCGATCGACCCGTACACCTCGTCCGTCGACACGTGCACGACACGCGGCACGCCGGCCGTCAGGCACGCGTCGAGCAGCACCTGCACGCCGGTCACGTTCGAGGTGACGAACTCGGCCGCGCCCGCGATCGACCGGTCCACGTGCGTCTCGGCGGCGAAGTTCACCACCGCGTCGTGCCCGGGCAGCACCTCGGCGAGCAGCGCCGCGTCGCAGATGTCGCCGCGGACGAAGGCGAACTTCCCGGCCACCGGCTCGAGGTTGGCCAGGTTGCCCGCGTAGGTGAGCTTGTCGAGGACGGTCACCGAGGCGTCCTCGTACCCGGGGTAGCCGCCGGCGAGCATGGTCCGGACGTAGTGTGAGCCGATGAACCCGGCGGCTCCGGTCACCAGGATCTTCATGCGGAGATCTGCACCTTACTGTGGTCGCCTAGCACGAGCCTATGCGCCCTCGGCACCCGGGGCGCGGGGGTGACCTCGGCGTCGTGGCCGATGATGGACGCCTCGATGCGGCGCACACCCCGGATCGAGGCGCGGACAGCACGATCGAGTACTCGATCTCGCTGTCATCGACGGCGCACCCCTCCGCGATCGCGGTGAACGGCCCCACGTACGACCCGGTCACCTTCGACCCGGCCCCGATGATGACCGGGCCCACGATCCGGGAGCCGCTGACCTGGGCGTCCGCCTCCACCACGACCCGGCCGATGATCTCGCAGCCGCTGTCCACCACGCCATCGATGCGCGGCTCGATGGTCTCAAGCACCAGCCGGTTGACCTCGAGCATGTCGGTGACGTTCCCGGTGTCCTTCCAGTAGCCGGTGATGACGGTGGAGCTGACCGGCCGGCCGTTGTCCAGCAGCCACTGGATCGCCTCGGTGATCTCAAGCTCGCCTCGCCAGGACGGCTTCAGCGCGGCCACCGCCTCGTGCACCGCCGGGGTGAACATGTAGACGCCGACGAGCGCCAGGTCGCTCTTGGGCGCCTGCGGCTTCTCCTCAAGGCTCACCACCCGCCCGGCGGCGTCGAGCTCCGCGACGCCGAACGCCCGCGGGTCGGCGACCTGGGTCAGCATGATCTGCGCGTCGGGCCGCGCCGCGGAGAACTCCGCGACCAGGTTCCCGATCCCGCCGACGATGAAGTTGTCGCCGAGGTACATGACGAAGTCGTCGTCGCCGAGGAAGTCCCTGGCCACCAGGACGGCGTGCGCAAGCCCGAGCGGCGCGTCCTGCCTGATGTAGGTGGCACGGAACCCGAACGCCGACCCGTCGCCGACCGCCGCCTCGATGGCAGCGGCGGTGTCGCCGACCACGATGCCGACGTCGGTGATCCCAGCGGCGGCGATTGCCTCAAGCCCGTAGAACAGCACGGGCTTATTCGCGACCGGGAGCAGTTGTTTCGCGGAGGTGTGCGTGATCGGCCGCAGCCGTGTCCCGGCACCCCCCGACAGTACAAGGGCCTTCATAGACGGGAGCGCAGTCGCGTGGTGTTGTCGGCGCAATCCTCATATCGAGGCAGCGCGCCGCTCAGCAGGGCTTCGTCGAGCGTGGGTGCGGCAGCGTCCTTGTCGGACAGGATGGGGGCGCCGGCCGGGCCGTCCAGCGGCCAGGCGATGCCGAGCGCCGGGTCAAGCGGGTGGACGCCATGCTCGCGGCCGGGAGTGTACGGGGTCGAGCACAGGTACACCACCGTGGCCTGCTCCGACAGTGCCATGAAGCCGTGGCCGAGGCCCTCGGCGAGAAACACCGCGCGCCGGTCCTGGTCGTCGAGGCGCACCGTCTCCCACTTGCCGAATCCGGGCGACCCGACCCGCAGGTCCACCACCACGTCGAGCACCGCGCCGGCCACGCAGCTCACGTACTTGGCCTGACCCGGCGGGACATCGGAGTAGTGGATCCCCCTGATCACCCCGCGCCGGGACACCGAGCAGTTCACCTGCGCGACGCTGAGCTGGTAGCCCGAGGTCGGCGGCGAACTCCGCGCCGCGGAACGCCTCGGCGAAACTGCCTCGATCATCCCGGTGCACCGCGGGGGTGAACGTCCACGCACCATCGATACCAAGTGACTCCACGAAAGCGATGATATCGGGCTTACCCGCAAAATACGCCGCTAGTCGTTGTGCCCGAGGGCAGCGGGCTTGAAGCACCACCGCGCCCCCGCGACCCACCGGACCTGAGCCACCGTGACCACGTCACAAGAGGCCACCGGTCGTTGTGTCCGGGGGGACAACGGCGGGTTTCCGGGGGCGGCAGGGTCTTGCTGTTGGGCGGGCGGCGCATCAGTCTCGTAGTGTGTCAGAGCAGACAGTTCCCCGGTTCGCTGAGATTCCGGCTCCGGAGCCGGATCTGACGGCGGAGACCATTGTCGCGCGCGCCAAGGCGCTGATCCCGGAGATCCGCGCGCAGGCTGAGGAGGCCGAGAAGGTCGGCCAGCATACGGCCGAGCTTGACCAGAAGTTCACCGAGGCGGGCTTCTACCGGATACTGCAGCCTAAGCGGTTCGGCGGGTACGCGTTCGGGATGGACACCTTCTGGAAGGTGATCCTCGCCGTGGCCGAGGGGGACGCGGGGACCGCGTGGGGGCTTTGCCTGGGCGCGCACCACGCGCAAGGGGTAGGCGCCTGGTTCCCCGAGCAGGGGCAGATCGAGCTCTTCGGGCCGTCGGGGAACGTTCACCTGCCCGCACCGCGCCGCGCCGATGGGCACCTCCACGCCGGTTGACGGCGGGTACGTCGTCAACGGCCAGTGGGACTACTGCTCCGGCGTCGGGCACGCGACCCACTTCATGGGCAACACGCTCGTCCCCGGCCGCGAGTCCGAGGGGCCGCTCACGATCTGCACGCCGATCGAGAACGTGACCGTCATCCCCGACTGGGGCAACGGCAACATCATCGGGATGAACTCCAGCGGCTCAAACAGCGTGCGGGTGGACAACGTGTTCGTCCCCGAGCACTGCACCTGCTCGGGCGACTGGACGCACAACACCGACACGGCCGCGCCCGGCATGTACCTGCACGACGACCCGCTGTTCTGCGGCCGGATCTACGCGATGTACCACGCTGGCCTGGTCATCCCGGTGATCGGCGCGGCCAAGGGCGCGCTGTACGAGTACGAGCAGATCCTGCTGACCAAGAAGACGTACTTCCACGCCGATCGTGCCCAGGTACACGGTCGAGGAGTACCAGCGGCACTACGGGCAGGCGCGGGCGCTGATCGACAGCGCGGAGGCGATCATCTTGCGGTGCGGCGAGCGGTACATGGAGCTGGCCGGGCGCTGGCACCGGACCGGCGAGCCGTTCACCCGCGAGGACGACGCCGCGATGTACTCGATGATCCAGGTCGCCTCGCGGATGGCCATCGATGCGACCAACGAACTGTTCGGCGCGGCCTCGTCGTCGGCGGCCAAGCGCGGCACCGCGATGCAGCGCCACTTCCGGGACAGCGCCATCTACCTCGGGCACATCTCTGCCCGGCACGACGTCGTCGCCGCCGAGGTCGCCCGGATGCACTTCGGCCTGCCGGACAGCCTTTTCTAGGCCAAATCATGAAATTTCCGGGAATGTCGCGGCGCGGCAGCGCCCGACATTTCCCGATGGACGTTGTTCCGGCCGACCACCCGGAGACTACGAATACCCGCAACTGAGGAGTGCCAGATGACACGACGCGCCACACCTCCGTTCCGCGCCGACCATGTCGGGTCGCTGCTCCGGCCGCCGGAGTTGCTCGTCGCCAGGGACGAGTTCGCGGCCGGGATGATCGACGCCGCGCAGCTCGCCGCGGTTGAGGACACGGCGATCGCGGACGCGGTCAGGCTGCAGGAGAACGTCGGCCTGCAGTCGGCGACGGACGGGGAGTTCCGCCGGGAGCAGTGGCACGCCGACTTCCTCTACGCCATCCCCGGGATCGCGCGGGGCGCGCTCGGGGCGCCGCTGCCGGTGTACCGCAAGGACGGGCAGCTCACCTGGACGCCGAACGCCACCGAGGTGACCGACCGGGTCCATCTGGAGACCCCGATCTTCGGTGACCACTTCAGCTTCCTGGCGAGGACCCTCACCACCGCGCTGCCGAAGCTGACCGTGCCGTCACCGAGCATGGCGCACTTCCGGGTCGACCTGTCCAAGTCCCCCTACACCGATCCCGACGAGTACCGCGCGGACATCGCCGCCGTCTACGCGGCCGAGGTCGCCGGGCTGTATGAGCTCGGCTGCCGGTACTTGCAGTTCGACGACACGATCTTCGCGTTCCTGAACGACCCGGCCTGGCGGGCGAACGCGTCCGCCAGCGGGCTCGACCCGGACCGGCAGCACCTGCTCAACGTCGAGGTGATCAACGCGGCGCTGGCGGGCAAGCGGCCGATATGAAGGTCACCATCCACATGTGCCGCGGCAACTACCAGTCGGCCTGGTTCTCCTCCGGCGGCTACGACTTCATCGCCGAGGACGTGTTCGGCGCGCTCCAGGTGGACGGGCTCTTCCTCGAGTATGACGACGAGCGGTCGGGGACGTTCGAGCCGCTCCGCTTCGTGCCCGACGACCAGGTCGTCGTGCTCGGGCTGATGACCACCAAGACACCGGAGCTGGAGTCCAAGGACACGCTCAAGCGGCGGATAGATGAGGCCGCCAAGTACGTCGACGCGGCCGGCTCTGCATCTCGGGGCAGTGCGGGTTCGCCTCCACCGTCGAGGGCAACGCGCTGACCATCGACCAGGAGCGGGCCAAGCTCGAGCTCCTCGTGGAGACCGCCCGCGAGGTCTGGGGCTAGGGCTCGCCGTGGAACCCATCCTCATCACCGACCACGGCACTTCTTCAGCGGAGAAAGTGCGTTAAGGCGAACCGACTAGAGCGACAAGCACACGTAGGCCTGAATGCATGAATTCGGAGGGAGGGAGGGGGGGGGCGCCCCTACCGAGGAGCAAAGTGATGCCGGCGGCCGAGGCGGTCGCGGACATCCCCGACGGCGCGAGCCTGGGCGTGGCGGGGTTCGGGGTGTCGCACCGCTATCCGTCGACGCTCATCACCGCGCTGGGCGACGCCGGGCCCGCCGGGCTGACCGTGTACTGCAACGGGCTCGGCCAGCCCGGGTTCCCGACCGCGCACATGCTCGCCGACAATCACCAGATCGCGCACCTGATCACCTGCTTCTCGGCCCGGCCCGGGGTGGTGTCGGAGGCGGAGAAGCAGATCGAGGCCGGCGAGATGACGCTCGAGATGGTCGCCGCAGGGCACGCTGGTGGAGCGGATGCGGGCCGGCGGGGCAGGCATCCCCGCGTTCTACACGCCGACCGGGTACGGGTCCGCAGATCGCCGAGGGCAAGGACATCAGGTACTTCGACGGCAAGCCGTACGTGCTCGAGCGCGCCATCACCACGGACTTCGCGCTGATCAGGGCGGCGAAGGCCGACCACATGGGGAACCTGGTCTTCCGCGGCGGGTCGCAGAACTTCAACGCCTCGTTCGCCAAGGCGGCGCGGGTGACTATCGTCGAGGCCGAGGAGATCGTCCCGACCGGGGCGATCGCGGCCGACGACGTCGACCTGCCCGGGGTGTTCGTGACGCGCGTGGTGCCGGTGACGGTGCGGATGGACGTGAAGAACCTGCCGATGCGGGTGAACCGGCCGGCCGACTCGGCCCGCCTGTACCTGGGCAAGCCGGCGCTGACGCGCGAGGAGATCGGGCGGCGGGTCGCGGCGCTGATGCCGGACGGCGCGGTGGTGAACCTCGGAGCCGGGCTGCCGACGCAGGTGGCGAACTTCATCTCCGGGCGGCCGGTCATCCTGCACAGCGAGAACGGGATGCTGAACTACGGCGAGTTCGTCCGGGGCGACGACTTCGACCCGGATCTGCACGACGCCGGCGGGTTTTTCGTGACCTTGCGGGACGGGGCGTCGTTCTTCGACTCGGTCACCTCGTTCGAGATCGCGCGCGGCGGTCGGCTGTTCGCCGTGGTGCTCGGCACCTACCAGGTCGGCGGCAACGGCGACCTGGCCAACTGGTCGGTGCCCGGCATGATCGGCGGCGGCATCGGCGGCGCGATGGACCTCGCGGCCGGGGCGCGGCATGTGTTCGCGATGCTCGAGCACACGGACTCGAAGGGCGGGCCCAAGCTGGTGGAGAAGTGCGAGTTCCCGCTGACGGCGCCGGGTGCGTGGACGCGATCATCACCGACCTGGCACTGCTGCGGCGGCATTCCCGGCAGGATCGCTTCACGCTTGAGGAGGTCGCGGCCGGGTTCACGGTCGATGAGGTGCTGTCGCTGACCGGGATGGCGGTTTCGGTCGCCGATGAGGTGCGCGTCATGCAGGAGTGCTGGATTTAAGCACGCCTCCACCCTGTACCGGTGTCATGCCCAAGCGACGCGGACGGGTACTCTCAGGCATGGTTTCGCGACTGACCGACCAGATCGGCTCCAGCCGCCACCGTGAACAGAGTTGGCCGCGTCGGTGGCTGCGCCGCGGCCTGGCGGCGCTGGGATGGACGGCCGGCGCGGCTGTGGTATTCACGCTGTTCCTGCGGATTTCGCTTGAGAAGCTGATGACCTCGGACGGGGCGAATAACGCTCTGCAGGCCTGGGACATGCTGCACGGTCAGCTCCTGCTGCACGGCTGGATCCTCGGCGACGTCACCTTTTACACCTTCGAACTGCCGCTCATCGCCATTCTCGAATTCTTCCTTGGCCTGCATCCCGATACCATGCACGTGGCCGAGGCCCTCGTCTACCTGATCGTCGCGGGGTGGGCCGTCGCCATCGCTGTGACGAACAGCCGCGGCTTCTCGCGTGTCATCAGGGCCTGCGTTGTGGTGGCCGTGCTCGCCGCCCCGACCCTCGTCCATTCGGACCTGTGGATCCCGCTCGGGATACCCGATCACACCGGAACCACCGTCTTTCTGCTGGCATCCTTCCTGCTGATCGACCGTGCGACCGGCCGCCGGTGGACTGCGCCGCTGCTCTGCGTGATCTTGTGCGCCGGCCAGATCAGCGACGTGACCGTGCGCTACGTCGCGCTGCCCGCCATCGTCGTGGTGTGCCTCTACCGGATGCTGGCCGCGCGGAAGCTGATGACCTGGGACGCCGCGAACCTGCTGGCGGCCGGCGCGAGCGTGCCGCTGGCGCTGGAGGTCCGCGCGGTGATGCTGCACTACGGCGCGTACCTGATGGTGGCGCCGAAGACCAGGATCGCGCCGTTCAGCGCCTGGCAGGCGAACGCCTCGGTCGCCTGGACCTCACTTCGCGAGCTGTACGGGGTAGCGTCTGTCGGCGGCCCGGTTGGCATGACTGCGATCTTCGGCTACGCCTGCATGGCGGGGGCGGCGATCGGCATCGCGCGGGTGCTGTGGCGTTGGCGCACCGCGCGCCGGGCCGAGCAGGCGCTGGTGATCGCGATGGCCGCCAATTTCCTGGTGTACACGCTCTCCACGCTGGTCTCTGCGCGGTCACCGCATGACCTCGTCGCCATGCTGCCGTGCGGGGGGGTGCTAGCGGCGCGCGCCCTCGTGCCGGAACGCATCGCCAGTCGGCTGCTGGCCGTGCCCGCGACCTGCTTGGCCATGGTGGCCGCCCTGCTGCCGCTGTCGCTGACGGCGTCGCAGCCGACACCGACCTCTGGCCTGCCCGCAGCGATCGCCTGGTTGCAGGCGAACGGGCTGACCTACGGACTCGGCGGCTACTGGGAGAGCTCGGAGACGGCGCTCGAGTCGGCCAACCAGGTGCAGATCCGCACGTTCATGGTGTTCCACACGGTGAACGGCAACCGGATCTCCCTTTATCCCTGGGAGACCAACACGCTCTGGTTCGACCCCGCCAAGCACTACGCAAACTTCGTCATCCTCGATTTGCCGGATCTCGCCCACCTTCCGACGGTCTTGGGAGTCTTCGGCAAGCCGGTCAGCACGCAGATCATCTCGAGCTGGGAGATTCTCGTCTACAACAAGAATCTGCTGACCTACGTCACGCCACCCAAGCTTCCGCCGATGAGTTGATACCTGGGCGGCGTCAGGGGGGAGTCAGGTAGCCGGGGCACGTTGCCGTGCCCCGGCGAGCGGAGTGCTATTTAGTGAGGCCGAGGAGCCGGGCGGCGTTGTTCTTGAAGATGCCCGGCTTGACCTCGTCGCGGATCGCGATCTTCTCGAAGTCGGCCATCCAGCGCTCCGGGGTGAGGACGGGGAAGTCGGTGCCGAAGAGAACCTTGTCCTTGAGCAGCGTGTTCGCGTACTGGATGAGGATCGGGGCGAAGTACTTGGGCGACCAGCCGGACAGGTCGATGTAGACCTGCGGCTTGTGGGTGGCGACCGAGAGCGCCTCCTCCTGCCAGGGGAACGACGGGTGCGCCAAGATGATCGGCATGTCGGGGAAGTCCACCGCCACGTCGTCGAGGTGGATCGGGTTGGAGTAGGCCAGCCTGATGCCGCCGCCGCCCCGGGTGCCGGCCCCGACGCCGGTCTGCCCGGTGTGGAACAGCGCCGGCAGCCCCGCCGCCTCGATCACCTCGTACACCGGGTAGGCCATCCGGTCGTTGGGGAGAAACGCCTGGGAGCTCGGGTGGAACTTGAACCCCTTGACGCCGTACTCCTCGATCTGGCGCTTGGCCATGCGGACCGCCTCGGCACCGCGATGCGGGTCGACCGAGCCGAACGGGATGATCACGTCGGCGTGGTCACGGGCCCGTTCGGCGATCTCCTCGGGGGTGGCCCGAGAGGGGTCCTCGGGGGCGTTCATCTGGTCGATGGTGAACGCCACCGCCGCCATCTTCCGCTCGCGGTAGTAGGCGGCCAGGTCATCGACGGTGAACGACGCCGCCGCCGTCTTGAAGTAGGCGGCCATCGCGGCCAGGTGCTCATTATCTTCCGGCTTGACCGGCGGCGCGTTTACCGACCGGTGCACATGCGTGTGCACGTCGATCGCGACCAAATTGTCGATGTCCATTCCCGTGATTATCCCGGTGCCATTTCCGCCCGTCATGAAGTGATCACGCCAATTTCTATGACCGTCAACTTGTGGGGAACTAAGCGGTTGGACCTTGTGTCCGCTGCCAGGCGGGCGGCGCCGGCGGCGGTCAGCCAGGTCGTGGCGGCCGGGCGGAGCGGCAGGCCCAAGGCGTCGGCCAGCAGGTCGCGCCAGGCCGGGTTGGCCGCTCCCCCGCCGCCGAGGACGACCCGCGCGGGGTGGTGGCCGGCCGCGCGGAGGTCGTCGAGGCGCTGCCTGAGCAGGGCCGCGACGCCGTCGAGGGCGGAGCGGAGCAGGTCTTGGCGCTGGTGGGCGAGGGTGAGGCCGCCCCAGGCACCGGTCGCGTCCGGGTCCCAGCGCTCCGGGGTCAGATAGGGCAGGAAGACGGGCAGGCCGGAACGCGACGGCCGCGATGCGGTGTCATAGAGCTCATCCCACGAGGCACCCAGGAGGGTGCGCACCCAGTCCAGGGTGACTCCCACGTTCTGCACGGGGGCCAGTCGGTAGTAGCCGCCGCCCGCTGCCAGGAACAGGTGGGTCGTCGCCGTCGGCCTGAACTCGGCCTCGAGAACGGCCCACTGCCCGCCGCTGCCCAGGGTGAGCATGGCCTCGTCGTCACGCAGGCCCGCCGCAAGCAGCGCGGCGGCGGTGTCGGCAGCCCCGGTCGCGACCGGGATTCCTTGCGGCAGGCCCAGGTCGGCGGCGGGCCCGGGAAGCAGGCGGCCCGCCACGTCCGCCGAGCCACGGACCGGCGGCAGCTTCTCGCCGGGAAGCCCGAGCGCCCCGATGAGCCCGGCTGCCCAGACGCCCGCCGCCAGGTCGAACAGCAGCGTCCCTGAGGCGTCGGTCGGGTCGGTCGCGGCCTGTCCGGTCAGCCGCAACCGCAGCCAGTCCTTCGGCTGGAGCGCCCACCGGGCCGCGCTGACGTTCTCCGGCTCCCGGTTGACCAGCCACCGCAGGATCGGCCCGGCCATCCCCGCCGAAGGCCGGTTCCCCAGGCCCGCGGTCAGCGCCGCGGGCAACTCCGCGTAGCGGCCGGCCTCGGCGGCGGCCCGCTGGTCAAGCCAGAGGATCGCCGGACGGAGCGCGCCACCGCCGGCGTCGGCCAGCACGACGCCGTGCATCTGGCCGGCCACGGCGGCGGCGACGACATCGACGTTCCCTGCTTCTGCGAGTGCTTCGCGAGTCGCGAGGCACGTCGCCCGCCACCAGTCCGCTGGATCGGACTCGGCCTGCCCTGCGGCCGGCACCCGGACCGGGTACCCGCCCCGCCCGCGCCCGAGCACCGCGCCGTCCAGGCCGGCCAGGAGCGCCTTGACCCCGCTGGTCCCGAGATCAACCCCGATAACCGCACGCCGACCGTTCACACCGCCTACCCCTGTCGACCCCGACATGCCACCACATAGAGTGATTTGACGGATGCTTAAAGCGATACTACTCTATGTACTATGACGACTACAAACGGTAACACGTGGGGCTGAGGGCGCGCATCCGTTCAGGATGACAGTGCCCCTGCATTACTCGGCTGTATTACTCGGCGGCCCGGACTACTTGGCGCGGATCGGCTGGAGCGCTTCCGTCCACTTCAGGATCTCGTCGAGCATCGCGGTCGCCGACTGCTCCATCTCCTCGCTCGGCTTGAGGCGCCTGTCCTCGTCGAGGTGGTTGGCGACGAACGGGATGTTGACCGCCTCGGGGACCGGCATGATCTTCAGCGTGGTGAGGACCTGCTTGAGCATCTGGGTGGCCCGGGTGCCCGCCGCGACGCCGCCGTAGCTGACGATGCCGGCCACCTTGTGCTGCCACTCGGAGTGCAGGTAGTCGATCGCGTTCTTGGTCGCCGCGTTGAACGAGTAGTTGTACTCGGGCGTCACGAAGATGAACGCGTCCGACGCCTCGACCAGCGCCGACCAGTCCCTGGTGTGCTGGTGGACGTAGTTCTTCAAGCGCGGGTGGTTCGGCTCGTCGTACATCGGCAGGTTCAGCTCCGCCAAGTCGGTGACCTCGACGTCGAAGCCGCCGTGCTCGCGCGCACGCTCGGCGATCCAGCCGGCGACAGACGGCCCGATCCGACCCGGCCGGGTAGAGCCAATAATGATCCGCAACACGGGCTTAGCCACGCGTAACCTCCAAGGCAGTGGGGGGTATCGCTAATTTACCTGACGGATCAACCAATTTCACGGACCGCAGATTCCCGGCCAGCCACCGTGCCCCGGCGTTACTCATCCTGCTGATGTTGACCCTTGCCTTTAGGACTTTGCGGTGACGCGGTTGACGAAGCGGGCGAGCTGCGCGCCCAGGGCGAGGTCGTCCACGCCGATCGACCCGATCTGCGAGATGTGGTTGTGCCCTTCGGACCAGACCACCTGCGGGACCGCGCCGTGACGGGCGAACCAGGCGGCGGTCAGCCCGGCGACCTGGGACTGGCTGAACGGCGGGTCGCTCTGCGCTACGGCGAAGATCAGCGGGATCTCGGTGTCGAGCAGGCCGCTCAGTGTGGAGACGGTCGCGGACGGGAGGTCGCCGTAGTACGGGATCTCAATCTCGCCGCGCTCGCCGCCGTCACCGATGACGTAGAAGCCGGAGAGCAGCCCCGCGCCGCGCACGCCGTCCAGCGAGCCGCCGCCCTGGCCGACCAGGTACGAGGCGACGTGCACGCCGCCGGCCGAGTGGCCGACCACCACGATGCGGTCCGGGTCGCCCCCGTAGGCGGCGATGCTGGAACGAACCCAGGCCGCGGCGGCGGCGACGTCCTGCGCGCCGGCCGGCCAGGTGTGCTCGGGGGCCAGCCGGTAGGTCATCGTCACGCCGACCCAGCCGTTGCGGACCGCCCACGCGCCAACGTGGTCGTACATCGGGGTGCCCGGCACGTGCTTGTCGCCGCCGACGAACCCCCCGCCGTGCACGAACAGCACGACCGGCGCCAGCTCGCCGACGGGCTGGCCGCTGGTGTGCACGTCGAGCCGGTGACGCTCGTGCTCGCCGTACCTGCGGTCCCGGTCGATCGCGGGCGCGGTGTAGCCGACCTTCTCGTGGAACGGCTTGAGCAGCGCCCAGCTCCCCTGCACGAGCTCCGGCGTGATCATCGGGCCCATCGCGGTGAGCTTCGCGATCACGTCGGGTGGAAGTTGCTCCGTCACAGTCCAAGTACCTTTCGTTGCTCCGCTAGTCCGGTGACACCGTCCATACGCCAACTATGCGCCGCCAAGGCCGGCAGCTCTAGGTGCCGAGGCCACAACGAACCTCCCAGCCCAGGCTCAGAAATTCAAAACCTGGAGGATGGAACGGACCGTGGCACTACGCCTCCCCGCCAACCCTTTCCTTGCCCGGGGGTTAGCCGCCGTCCTTCTCGCCGCCCTTCTCGCCGCCGTCCTTCTCGCCGGCCGGCTCCCCGGGGCCCTGGCGGCCATCTGCCCACTCCCGCAGCCAGGAGTCGTGAAACCAGCGCCCGAACAACTGGGCGCCGAACAGGACCCAGCCGACGCCGATCAGCCACGACTCAACGATCAAGACGGTGCCCAGCGCGCCATAGCTGACCGCGTTCCTGATGATGAGCGGCTCGAAGACCAGGCCGGAGAAGACCCGCAGGCCAGCCAGGCCCACGATCGTCGCCATCGCGCCCGGCAGCGCCGCCAGATAGCTCACCCGGCCGCCGAGCAAGAAGCGCAGCCCCCACCAGAAGAAGGCGACGCCGACCACCACCGCCACCGCCACCCGGCCCGCCGTCTCGGCCGACCCGCTGTGCGTCACCGTGACGACCGTGGCCGTCGCGTAGATGTAGGCGATGAAGCCGGCCACCCACACCGCCTGACGCCAGATCTTGTGCCATGGCCCGGCCGGAAGGCCCCAGATCCTCTCGAACCCGGCCTGCACGCTGCCCGCGAACGACACCCCGGCGACGCTCACAAGCAGCGCACTGAACACGCTGGTCGTCCCCAGCACCCGAGCCGGGACCGAGAAGAGCTGTGTCACCGCGTTGGCGGAGGAGCCGGTCAGGTCCATGCCGTAGACCACCCACCCAGAGAAGCCGCGGCGCGAGGTGGGGTTGGCGGCGGCGACGAGGATGAGCAGCGGGATCACGGTGAGGATGGCCAGGGCAGCGAAGCCCAGGGCTCGCTGCATGAGCTCGAACTCCTTGGCGCTCCGGTAGAGATCCTTGAACTGGAGGTCGTGCCAGACTCGTTCGGCGCCTCGCCTCAAGCACCGTGATCGTCGCGTCATCACCGAACTCCTGCCCCCGGGTGGGCACACTAACAGTGTGTAAGTACCCGTTCACAAATTTGAGGAGGCCCGCACATGACATCAAGTTGGCTGGCTTCGTTTGTCCTCATCGTGGTGTTTCTCGGCATCATGGGCCTTATCTCGGGTGCCGTCTGGGTGGCGTTCCTCTTTCTGTCGCGCTGGGATCGCACCCGTGACTACTAGGGCTAGGCAGGGAGCGGGATCCCGCTGGGCCGCGCGCAGTAGTCGGTCAACGCGTCCTGGACCTGACTCTCCTCGCGCGCCGTCGGATAGCAAAAGCGCATTGTCGCTGCTTACCCGCTGGCCGAGGGGCGAAAGCGTTCGCGAGCGGCCCTATCGTCTCGCGGCCCGCCGTCAATGCTCCCGGATGTCCTCGGACTGGAAGCCCGCCCGGGGGCTTCTTTTTGCGCCCGGATCGCCGCCTCAGTCTTCGTTGCCGCGGTGTGGCTCTCTTGGCGCGGGCTCTTGAGCTGGCGGTCGGCGAGGGTCATGACGAGCACGACGGCGCCGACCGCGACCAGGATGATGGCGATGGTGTGCAGGCCATGATCGGTGACGCTGGTGCGGAAGACGATGCCGGTGATGGCGGATGAGGCGATGGAACCGATGTAGGAGAAGGTGCGGAACAGGCCGGCCGCGGTTCCGACCTGGCCGGCCGAGGCTTGGCTGTAGAGAGCGGTCTGGTTGCCGGCGGCGCCGGCGCCGAGCGCGATGCCGAAGATCACTGTCACGGCCACGATCAAGGCCACCGGGCTGCGAGTGGTGAGCAACAGGACCCCTATGGCCGCGACGAGCAGCGAGACCCCGGCCACGATCAGCGGCCCGCGTACCAGATTGCGTCCCGAGACTGGCCGCGTCACCACGACCGAGACGGCGGTCAAGGGGAGCATGAGCAGGCCGGCCTGCTCGGCGGAGAACCCCCGGCCGACCTCGATCCACTGGGTGATGCCGTACAGGACGGTGTAGATGCCGAGGAACGTCAATCCAGTTCGGATATAGGTGCGGGTGAGGGCGCCATTCGAGGCGAGCAGGCGCACGTCGAAGAACGGTGTGGCCGCACGCAGCTCCCAAAGCACGAGGGCGACGGCAACCGCGACCGCGACGACCAGAGCGATCCAGTCCGGGTGAGGCAGGGACAAGAGGAACGCCAACAGACCGGTCATGGCCACGGCGAAGCCGACGATCCCGATCACATCGATGCGCGAGGCCACCTCACGGGCGTCCCGCACCGCTGTCGCGGGCGCGTCGCGAGGAATCCAGAACACGGCCATCGCGAGCGCCACGACGGCGAAGGGGACGTTGATGAAGAACGTCGCCCGCCAGCCGAACGCAGCGACCAGCAGCCCGCCGATGGGGAGGCCGACGGCGGCGGTGACGGCGCCGGCGATCACCAGCCCGCCGAGCACATTGCCTGGCGGTGCGCCCAAGCCGGCCTGAGCGGATCGCCGCCGGACCATCAACATGGCGGAGGGGTACCCGGCGGAAGTCCCGATGCCGATGAGGACCCGGGCGACGACCAAGGTGGTCAGGTTCTCGGCCACCCCGCCCACGATGCCGCCGACCAGGACGGTGACGATGCCGGCCATGAACACCCGCCGAGGTCCGAACTCCTCGGCTAGCTTGCCTGCCGTCGGCTGGGCGATTGCACTGGCCAAATAGAGCGAAGAGACCAGGATCAAGGTGCGGCCGACCGAGACGTGCAGGGCGGCGGCGATCGGGACCAGGGCGGTAGCAATGACGGAGCTGTTGATGGGATTGAGCGCGGACCCCATGTAAAGAGGCGCTAGGAACCGCCGTGGGAACGCGGTCGCGCCCGGCGTTTGATCGGACACCGCCATCAGAGACTCTCCCCCAGCCGTTCGATCAGCGGCGCTGCCGCTCTCAGGGTCTCGACCTCGGCTTGGCTGAACCCACGAGCCAGCGACTTAGCCAGTTGCTCGATTTGGGCGCTGCGGTTGTTCCGTAGGGCCTGCTGGCCGGCCTCGGTCACCGACATTGTCACCCGCCGGCCGTCAGCGGGGTCGCGGCGACGCTCCACCAGGCCGCGCTCCTCAAGCGCGGCGAGCGTCGCCCCCATCGCCTGCGGGGTGATCTGGTCAACCCTGGCCAAGTCGCTCGTGGTCGCCGACCCGGCCCGTTCGAGGCGGGACAGAGCTGATATCTCGGAGAGCGAGAGGTCGGCCTGGACAGACGACTGGCGAAGCCGTCGCACGAACAGACTGATGCTCACCCTCAGCGCCGTAGCGACCGTGCCCACATCGAGATCTTCAACCATGATTGAAAACCTAGACTTCACAGGCTGGGTTTGCAAACCCAGCCTTCATAATCTGCCCAGAAATTCAAAACCTGCGGACGGAACGGACCGTGGCTCCACGCCTCCCGGCCGGACCTCTCTTGACCGATGGCGCGCGCTCCGCGCTTCTTGCTGTTATCAATCCCGGCCGACGATCCGGAGCGCCTCGGCGTCGGCGAACTCCGCCTCCCGCACTTACCTCGAGTTGGTGGGCTCGCCCGGGCCGAGGGCGGGGCGAGGGAGGCGCTCGTAGTCGGGGACGTGGGAGGAGACCGCGGGAGCCGGTGGTTCATAGGCCGGGATCTCGTGCGGGGAGACCGGGGCCACCGGGTCGGTGCCGACGACTGACGGGTCGATGACGAGGGCGACCATCCGGCTCTCGGCCGCGCTCTGGCGCGCTGCTATGGCGTTGGCCCGGGCGGCGGCGCCGGCCACGCTCGCCGCGTGGGACGTGCCCGGCAAGCTCGCCGCGTCCGGTGCGCCGGCCACGACGCGCGGGGCCAGCATCTGGTCCTCTGGCAGCGCCATCAGCGTCTCCGGCTGGACCTGGTGGTCGTAGACGAGCTCGAAGGTGATCTCGTCGCCGACGCTGGTGCCGTCCGTGCGCGACCGGGACTCCGAGCGGGTGTGGCTTGTCTCCTCGGTGTTGGTCACGGACTGGGTCTTCGACTCGCTTGAGTGCTGCGCGGTGAACCACGTCTTGGTCTTCACCACGTCGATCGTCGGCTTCTTGGCCTTGGCACCCGGCGCGCTTCCGCCGCTCCCCCCGCCGCCCCTCAGCCAGCCCCCGCCGGACTTGCCCTGGCTCTCAAGCCGCCTGCCACCCGCGCCCCGCTCCGCGCTGTCCTTGACTCCGCGGTCCTGCCCGCTGGCGCCCCCGCGCCCCGCCGCCTGACGGCCGCCGCCACCCGACTCCGCGTCCGCCTCCGCAGCTCGCTCGCGGGCTTCCTCCGCGCGCGACCGGCCCGTGCCGGACCCGCCGTTGCCCGCACCGCCATCACCAGCGTGGATGTGGACATGGTTGTCGTGACGGGGCACCTCCGCCTCGGAGTACGACTGGCCGGTCGTGGTGCCCGTCGTGTGCGTCAGCGCCTCGCCCTCAGCGCGCCCGCTGGTGTGCGTGGTCGACTCGGTCGAGGTCCTCGTCCGCGACTGGCTCACGCTCTGCCGGTGCGAAAAGCGCCCGGCGACGAACTTCCGCGCCAGGCCGATGTGCTCGGCCGCGCGCAGCGCCTCCGGCCGGGTCGCGAGCCGCATGAACGCGGTATGCCTGCTGTCCAGGTGGTGCGCCGACTCTTCGGTCAACCGGGAGAACAGCCGTACTAGCGGGACCTGGTACCGCTCGCAGACGGTCGTGAGCCGGCCCAGGTGCCTGGTGGACTGCTCGCCCGCGCCCGCGAGGATGACCGCGGGGCGGAACCCGCTCTCCGCGGCGACCGAGCGGGTGGCCCACTGCACGATCAGCGCGGCGGTGAGGTCGGCCGCCACATCGCGCGGGCCGTCGGGCAGGGACAGGCAGGTCAGCCGGGCTGGCGGCCGTGGGGTGGTGCGACCGCCGCCGACCGCGTCCGCGCCGAGTTCGGCCAGGGGCTCGATCACCGCGGCGATCCGGATCAGGTTTCCCGCGACCTCGCCGCGCATCCCCTCGCCGAACAGCCCGCGCAGCCGCTCGCGCTCCTCCTCCGTGAGCGCCACGGCGGGGTGACCTGCGGCCGGGTGACCTGCGGCGGAGTGACCCGCATCGGAGCCGACCAGCAGGAGCAGCGCCCCGTGCAGCCGGGCAATGGTCACGTCGTCGCCCAGAACCCGGGCGATCTTGCGCAGGATCATCAGGTCGGTGGCCCGCCCGGCGGCGGTCGCGCTCGCGTCGTCGGCGTGCAGCACCTCGACGATGAGGCTGGCGATCTCGTCGCCGGTCAGCCCCGCCAGCAACGGGGTGGCGGCCAGGTCCCTCGGCAGCAGGTAATTCTGATAGGAGATCCCGTCCTGCGCCGCCGCCGCGATGAGGCCGTCGCAGACCTGGTCTTGTGACAGGTCAAGGACGATGACGGCGCGTTCCGCCAGGAGCGTCTGACCGACCCCGGTGAGCAGGTTCTGCCGCCCCAGGGGAGTCCCGCCGAAGACGTCCAGCCGACTTTCGTCCTCGTGGGCCGCGACCCGCAGCCACCGAGGCGCCGCCGCGATCCGCTCCGCCTCCGAGTTCTGCCAGGCGACCTTGGAACGCTCGTACTCGGCGAGCTCGGCGGCGTGCCCGGCGAGCTGCTCCTGCGTCTCGCGCCGCGAGCGGCGGTTGGCGCGCCGGCGGTTCACGGCGAACTCCGCCGGCGGCAGCCAGCAGCAGACGGCCAGGGCCGCCCCGATAACCCAGAACCAGTCCCGGTGCGAGACGGCGCCGACGAGGCCGAAGAGCGCTAGCGCAAGAAGGCCGACGACCAGCAGCAATCGCGTCCAGAGCGCCCTGGCGGCGTGCGCGGCGCGCAGCGCCGCCGCCGCAGGCGATTCGGGGTCGGGGGCGCCCGGCGCCTGTGCCGCGTACTCACGAGCCCGCAGCCCCGGTTCGTTGGGAATCCAGCCAAGGTGCAGCCCCATACCGGGAGATTAGAGCCGGAACCCCTACACATCAAATTCGATGCATATCACTGTTATGTAGTGTGGCAGATCGGTACCTGGCTGCTGTCAGTGGTCAGGTCGATCACGGACGCCAACGGTCGTCTACTCGCCTGCGAGGCCGAGCGACCGCGCCGGACGGGCCTGCAACTGCTCGGACGGGCCGGTGGCGGACCGTCAATCGTTTTCTACGTTCCGTCGCGAAATACGAGGCGCTGGAACTGGAACCAACGGTCCGTTCCATACCTTCGGTTTTGACTTTCGATCCTCATAGTCGGCGAAGTTGGGCGTGAAGATGGCCGAATTGACCCGCTTAACCCACTATCGCAGGATTGGCATTAACTCGGGTCACAACGATTCTTGGCGCGCATCCATTGGCTTCTGTGTTAGCGTAATGTTGGCTTCCTCGATCGTGCTTGCCAACCTCCATTCGGCCCGAGCTCTGCTGAGCTGTAAGCGCGATGCCAAGGTTATGGCCCGCCGTCGGCGAGGCCTACCCAAAGCAGGTAGCGGGAGGCGGGTGTGGTCGAGCAAAAAGTACCTGTGCGCAAGAAACGTGAACACGATGGCCTGTACGAAAAGATAACCGCTTACGGGACCATAGCGGGGGTTCTCGTGGCCGCAGCGGCCCTTTTCGTGTCCATAGTAGTGGCGGCTATCGCGTACTTCACCCTTGCTTACACTGCCCATTGGCCGCCGTTTAGCTCGTCTCCATCTGAATCACCAACTAGTGCGCAGGACGTCATTCGCTCGCGCGCAACGGATCCGGCTTCGCCTTCTGACGGGGTCCCAGCCGATTACCAAGGTACCTGGGAAGGCGATATTTCGGGCTCGGCTGGCCCCTTCGAAGCCACCATGAACTTGTACCAAGGCACCGACGGCAGCCAGGTTGGCGTTTTTCAGAATGATACGTACGGTTGCCGGGGAACGATCTACCTTGAGAGCGGGGCCGGGCCTATTTCCCTGCGCATTGTCACCACGTCAAATCCCTATGACGATTGCGTATGGCTAGCGTACGCTCAAGCCACGCGAACTTCTGACGGCCTTTACTTTTCGTTCGATCAGACGGCGACCGTCCCGTCGGGCGACGGCACGCTGAACGCCGTTTCTGCGATAACGCACCCGCCCCAATGACGGAGTGTGCCTATGCGCGCGCCGTTGACCGATGTGATGTCACGTATCTATCATCGTGATATCAGTTTTAACGCCCTTCGGGACGGAAGCGGCAGGTGGTACACATGCGAACTCGATCTACCTGGCAGACGGGCGCGGCGGCCGCGGCGGCGGTGGCCACGACGCTCCTGGGGGCGGCGTGCGGGTCTTCGTCGAGCCAGTCGAACCCGACGACCAGCACGTTCCCTGGCGCGGCGACGCCGAGCGGGACCTGGGCGTATCCGAACGGCGACCTAGACAACACGCGGGACGCCGCCGGTTCGATGATCTCTTCGCCGCGAACGTCTCTGCGCTCAGGAGGCGTGGGCCTTCACCTCTCGGGCACGGCGGCGACCGCGGTCGGCCCGGCTCGCTCGCCGCCGCCCCGGTCGTGGTCAACGGGGTCGTGTACCTGCAGGACCTGGACGCGAACGTCTACGCCATCTCGCTCGCCACCGGCAAGCTGCGCTGGGAGTACCAGGCGAACTTCCCTGAGAAGAGCCGGCCCGGCCCGACGGCGTGGCGGTCACCGGCGGCGTGGTGTACGGGGACACGTCAACGGCGGTCTTCGCGCTGAACGCCGCGACCGGCAAGGTGATCTGGACCGACAGCAACCTGCTGACCAGCGGCCAGGGGTCCTTCGAGATCCAGCCGCAGGTCTCCGGCGGGCGCGTCTACCTGGCGAGCGCCTACGGTTCCGGGCCGGGCGGCGGGGTGCTCATGGCGCTGAACGCGGCTACGGGAAAGCTGCTGTGGCAGTTCAACTCGGTCACGGGCGGCCAGGGCGCGGGCGTCGCGACGCTCGGGCTTGGCTCGGGCGGCGCCTGGGAGACGCCGCTCGTGGGGCGCGACGGATCGGTCACCTTCGGCATCGGGAACCCGTACCAGTCGATCGGCGAGGCGATCAAGCACCCGGCGAGGCAGCTCTACACCGACAGCGAGGTGAACCTGGACGCGGCGACCGGGAAGCTGCGCTGGTATTACCAGGCGGTGCCGAACGACTTCAAGGACCATGACATGCAGGCCTCGCCGATCGCGGCCGCCGTCGGCAAGGTTCCGGCGATCATCGGCAGCGGGAAGCTTGGCATCGTCTACGCGATGAACGCCTCCACCGGCGCGTTGCTGTGGAAGACGCCGGTCGGCGAGCACAACGGGACCGATAACGACTCGCTGCTGCTTCTTGAGCACAAGCTCACCATCAAGCTGCCCTACACGTTCGAGCCAGGATCACTCGGCGGCGTGCTGACCAACATGGCGGTGGCCGACGGCAGCGTGTACGTGGCCACCATCGACCTGCCGTTCAAGTCGACGACCATGTACTCGTCAACGGCAACGCGTCGACCGGAGCGCAGCCCACCGGCGAGATCGAGGCGCTCAGCCTGGCCACCGGGGCGGTTGAATGGGACACGAAGGTGGCCTCCATGCCGCTCGGCGACACCACCGTCGCCAACGACCTGGTCTTTACCGACGCTCTACAACGGCAGCTGATCGCGCTCAACCGCGCGACCGGCGCGATCGTCTACCAGCATGCAGCTGCCCACGACGATCAACTCGCCCATCGCCATCACCGCCAACACGGTCCTGGTCCCCGCGGGCGGGCCGCAGACGTCCGCCAAGGCCGGCGGCGGCAACCCCCAGCTGGTCGCTTACACCGTGCCGTGAGCAGGCCGGATCCTCGTTAGTTCGCGGGGTCGACGGTCGTGTCGTGGATTTCGTCGGAGTCCTTGAAACTCGTGATGAGTCGGCCGTAGGTGGCGGAGAGATGTTCCCTGATGGCCTTTTCGCAGCCTTCAGCATCGCGGGACCTGATCACGTCGAAGAGCTCTCGGTGCTCGGCTATGACCTTGTCACGGTAGTACTCGTTGGACGTGTGCCGCTTGACCAGAAGCGACAGCGTCACCTGCGAGCGGATAGAGTTCCACGCGCTCCGGAGCCGGTCGTGATGTGCGGCATGGTAGAGCTTGTCATGGAACTGGACATCCAGTTGGATCATGTCGAAATCGCTCTGATCATCCATGGCCTTTGACATGGATGTAAGCACTTCGCCCATCAGTTCGAAGTCTGACGTCGTAGCGGCGCTGGCCGCCTCCCGGATCGCGAACACCTCCAAGACGGTGCGAAGGGTGGACAGTTCACGGACGTCCGTTGCTGAAAGTTCCATGATGTAGGCGCCGCGATGCCACTCCATCGTCACAATGCCCTCTTGCTTCAGCTGCATGAGCGCTTCGCGGACGGGCCCCCTGCTCACCTGCAGGCGATCGGCGATGTCGGCCTCGTTGAGATGGTCGCCGAGCTCGAACGCGCCGCTGAAGATCGCCTGCCGGATGCTGTCGGCGACCTGCTCGGTCAGACCCCGACGCTGCGGCGGCCGGATACCCTGAACGCCTTTAGCCATCGCGCCGTCATCCCTCATCAGATCGTTGATGTCAAGGTTAACAAGTAACAATATTCGTGCGCAGGAGTAGTCCGACAAGCCACTGGGCTCGTCTCGTCTCCAGCGCGCTACAGCCCATTCAGCACGGTCTCGATCCGATTGAGCCCTTCCTCCAGGTTCTGCAGGCTCGTCGCGAACGACAACCTGATATGGCCCTCGCCTGAGGGCCCGAACTCCGGGCCCGAGCGCACGGCGACACCTCCGGCAAGGAGCCGGGCAGTGATCTCGGCGGCCGGGAGCGGGCTTGAGTAGCGAGCGAAGCTGTAGAAAGCACCGTCGGGACGAGGGGCGTCGAGGCATTCCATTGCGGCGATGCGTGCGGTGACGAGCTCCCGCCGCTCCTGGTAGGCCCGGAGCATCGGGGCGGCCAGCACCGGACCGATCCTGATCGCCTCCAGCGCGGCGCGCTGGACGGCTGAGTTGACCGCGCTGTTCATCGTGCGGTGAACGTGCCGCATTGCCGAGGTGATCGGTTCCTCGGCCACCGCATAGCCGACCCGCCAGCCTGTCATCGCATAGGTCTTGGACAGCGTTTGCACGTAGATCAGTCGCTCGCGGAGCGAAGGCACGGACAGCGCTGAAGTGAAGCGAGTGCCGTCATAGACAATGTCGGCGTAGGCTTCGTCGGCCAGTACGAGCGTGTCCGTGCCAGCGAGGCGCTGGCCGAGCCAGTCAAGTTCCGCGGCGTCGAAGACCACGCCGGTGGGGTTGACCGGGTTGCACAAGACGGTGAGGCGCGCGCCGTCGAGCGCCGCGTCGAGGCGCTCGAGATCGAGGTGATAGTCGGGCCGCGTTGGCACGAATACAACGTGCCCGCCAGCGAGTTGCACCGCGTCGAGATAGAGGGAGTAGGTCGGCTCCGGCAACACCACGCGATCGCCAGGGTTCACCGTAGCCAGAATTGCCGCCGTGATCGCCGCTGCGCCGCCGTGGCTGACCAGTACGGACCGCTCCGTGAATGGGGTGCCCGCGACCTGGCTGGCCAGCTGCGCTATCGCCGCACGCAGTTCGGGGTCACCATTCATGTCTCCGTAATGCGTGTGGCCCGCCCGGACCGCTCGGCACAGAGCCTCGACGATCGGTTCTGGCGTTGCGAAATCCGGCTCGCCTTGGGCGAGGGAGATGACACCTTGTGCCGTCGCCCCGCCGGGCGGGCGCAGCGAGGCCTGGGCAACTCGTGCGATGGCCGCGGACGGCTGAAAGAGCATGTGCTTCCTTCTCTCCTTGAACCCGCCTGATCCGGCCTGCGCCGTCCGAGCTGCGGTGTCCGAGATGCGGGGTCTTGACCGGGTTAAGTCAACAAACTATTGTTCCGAATGTCAACATCGCGGTTGGCCCTGCTTGCTGAACCCACTGCGGTGGCTTGTGTTCCGTGGACTTGGTTCCCGGTACCAGGCAGGGGGTGCTCACAGCAAGCCGTCGAGACGCGTTCCGCTGGCCGGCATTGCGCCAGCGTTGCAAAGGAAGGGCCGAAACCGTGCACCAACGTCGCAGTATGGGTGTGTCTATCGCAGCTCTCACTGCCTGCGGGTTCCTGGCAGCCGCGTGTAGCGGGCAGTCGGGTCAGACACCATCATCAGCATCAGCAGTCCCGCAGCGGGGGGGCACCCTGACGCTGGCGGGAGTGGGGGACGTCGACTTCCTCGACCCCACTGCCGGTTACAACACCGACACCCACACCGAGGAGCGTGCCTGGACCCGGCAACTGTTCAGCTATCCGGCGAGCACGAACGCCACGGCGGTGGACACGCCCGTCCCTGACGTGGCGAGCGTCATCCCGACGGCGCAGAACGGCGGCATCTCAGACGGGGGCCTGACCTACACGATCCACTTGCGTTCGGGCGTGATGTGGAACTCGACACCGGCGCGGGCGGTGACCGCCGAGGACTTCGTGCGCAGCTTCGAGCGCATGTGCAACCCGGTCGCACCCGTGGGCGCGCCGGGCTACTTCACCAGCACGATCGTGGGCATGGCTGCCTACTGCCAGGCGGAGTCGAAGATCCCGGGCACGGCAACGGCGATCGCGAACTTCATCAACTCCCGCAGCATCTCTGGAGTCTCCGCGCCCAACTCGACGACGATCGTCTTCCACCTGCTCCGCCCGACCGCCGACTTCCTTGACATCATCGCCGAGCCCTTCGCCTCCGCGGTCCCGGTCGAGTACCTGAAGTACGTGCCGAACAGCCCGCAGTTCGACGCCCATGTGCTCTCGGATGGGCCCTACGAGATCGCCGACTACAAGCCCGGCGTGCAGATCGTCCTCCAGCGGAACCCGGTGTGGAAGGCGAGCAGCGATCCGATCCGCAAGGCCTATGTCAACAAGATCGTCATCAACGAGGGCGAGACACCTCAAGCCGTCCAGCAGCAGATCCAGGCTGGCACCGTCGATCTTCCCTGGGATGTCGTGGTACCCACCGCGGACCTGCCTACTCTCTACGGCAACCCGGATCTGTCCGTCGACTCAAGCGACGCCGTCCTGTACGCCGTTTTCAATGAGCAGAGCCCCAACGACAACGGGGCTATGAAGAACGTGAAGGTCCGGCAGGCCCTGGAATATGCGATCAGCAAAGCTGCGATCGCTCAGGCGTACGGGGGCCCCAAGATCGCCCAGCCCGCCAGCCAGATCCTCGGCCCGACAGACACCGGCTACCAGCCGTTCGACCTCTACCCCACCGCGGGCAACGCGGGCGACCCGCAGAAGGTAAAGCAACTGCTTGCCGCAGCCGGCTACCCCAACGGGATCACGGTGAAGCTGCTCTACCCGACCACCTCCAACAACCCGCAGATCGCCGAGCTCATGCAGGCCGAACTTCAGGCGGCCGGGGTGAAGGTGCAGATGGTCGCTGCCACGCAGACCGACTTCATGGTCAACTACCTCTCCGACCCGCAGAGCGCGCAGCGCGGCATATGGGATATCGCCCTGCTGTTCTGGGTGCCGGACTGGTTTGGGGTCAACGGACGGTCGGTGCTCGAACCGATGACCGACGGGACAAACTACGGGCCCGCCTCGGTGGACTACGGCGACTACAACAGCCCCATTACCGAGAATTTCGTCCAGCAGGCGTTGACGCAGCCAAGCACGGCGACCGCGAAGATCTCCGAGCTATGGCACGAGGCGTCAGAGCAGACCATGAAGGATGCGGCGCTGATCCCGCTTGACATCGTCGGCGTCCCGCTCTTCAAGGCCTCGCAGGTGCAGAACGCGGTGTACCTGCCGATCAACGAGAACTACGACATCACGAACGTGTGGCTGAGCAACGGATGAGGCCGGCTCCCCATTACCCGGACCGGACCGAGCCGAGAGGTCGCTGATGGCACTGCTGGAGGTTGACGACCTGCACGTCTCCTTCTCGACGCAGGACGGCGTGCTGCACGCGGTCCGTGGCGTGAGCTTCACCGTCGAGGCGGGTCAGACGCTGGGCATCGTCGGCGAATCCGGGTCCGGCAAGAGCGTGTCGACCCAGACGATCATCGGGCTGACCAAGGGCGCGCGGGTCTCGGGCAGTGCGCGCTTCGATGGCACGGAGCTGCTCCAGGCGTCGGACGCCGAGCTCCGGCGTATCCGCGGGGTGCAGATCGGCATGATCTTCCAGGACCCGCTGTCGAGCCTGCACCCGCAGTACCGGATCGGGTGGCAGATCACGGAGATGATCCGGGCGCATCAACCCGTCACGAGGAAGCAGGCTCGTGCACGTGCCGTCGAGCTCTTGGGCCTGGTGGGCATCCCGGCTCCGGCCAAGCGTGTCGACGACTACCCGCACCAGTTCTCCGGCGGGATGCGGCAGCGGGCGATGATCGCGATGGCGCTGGCGCTCAACCCGAAGCTGCTTATCGCGGATGAGCCGACGACCGCGCTCGACGTCACCGTCCAGGCGCAGATCTTGCGGCTGATCAAGCGGTTGCAGCAGGAGTTCGGCATCGCGGTCATCCTCATCACCCACGACCTCGGCGTGATCGCCGACATCGCTGAACGGGTGGTCGTGATGTATGCCGGCAAGCTCATGGAATACGCCGACAAGCGCACGCTGTACCACGAGCCACACCATCCTTATACCGAGGGCCTGATCGGGTCGCTCCCGCAGCGGGGGGCTCGCCGGGAGAAGCTCAGCTCCATACCGGGTCAGCCGCCGAGCTTGCTGCGCGTGCCCACGGGATGCCCGTTCCACGCGCGCTGCGGTTACGTCATGCAACGCTGCCTGACCGACGAACCGCCCGTCCAGCAGGTGGCCGGCGGCGCGGAACACCTGTCGGCGTGCTGGCTCCCGCCGGATGCCGTCGGCGCGAGCGATAGCAGTGCGGCCAGACGGCGCGAAGCGGCCACCCGCGAAGAGCTCTCCACGAGCGGGGCCCGGCCCGTTCCAGCGCAGGATGGATCGGTGGCGCAATGACCGCAGAATCAGTAGCACCGACGGCCGGAGCCGGAGCCGGAGACACACTGCTGGAGCTGAAAGAGGTCGTCAAGCAGTTCCCGGTCCGGTCCGAGCGGCTCTTCGGAGGCAAGCGAGAGACCTTGCGTGCGGTGGACGGCGTCAGCCTGTCCGTGCGGCGCGGGGAGACGATCGGGCTCGTGGGGGAGACTGGCTGCGGCAAGTCGACCCTGGCCAGGTGCATCACGCGGCTCTACGACCTCACCTCGGGCACCGTGACCTTCGCGGGTGACGACATCTCCAAGCTGTCGGGCCGCCAGTTGAGGCCGTATCGCCGCAAGATGCAGATGGTGTTCCAGGACCCGTACGGTTCGCTCAACCCCCGGCGGCGAGTCGGCTCGATCATCGCCGATCCACTCGCCGCCAACAAGATCGGCTCCGGCGCCGAACGCAAGGTCAAGGTGCAGGAGCTGATGGAGCTCGTGGGCCTGAATCCGGAGCACTTCAACCGCTTCCCTGCGGAGTTCTCCGGTGGCCAGCGTCAGCGGATCGGGCTCGCCAGGGCGCTGGCACTGCAGCCGGACCTGCTCGTCTGCGACGAGCCGGTCTCCGCCCTCGATGTGTCGATCCAGGCGCAGATCATCAACCTGCTGGCGGACCTGCAGCGAAAGCTGGGACTGACTTACATCTTCATCGCACACGACCTCTCCGTCGTCCAGCACGTAAGCGACCGGATCGCCGTGATGTACCTCGGCCGGATTGTGGAGATCGGTGAGACCGAGGCGCTGTTCCGTGCACCGCGCCACCCCTACACGCAGGCGCTGCTCTCGGCCATGCCCGAGCCGGATCCCGACCTGATCAGCGAGGACGGCCCGATCACGCTCAGCGGTGACGTGCCCTCACCGATTCACCCGCCGAGCGGCTGCCACTTCCACCCGCGCTGTCCGCGGGCCCAGAGCCGATGCCGCACCGAGGATCCCGTGCTCAGCGTCGCAGGCAGCGCCGACCAGCACCACGCCGCTGCCTGCCATTTCCCGATATCCGACATCGCATCCCCGCACCCGACGGGACGGGAGGACCCCGCGTGACATCCATACCCGCGGTCGACGCCGAGACCGCCGCGGCCGACCCGATCCCGGAGTCCAGAGGTTCTGCCGTCGAAGGTCGCAGCCCATGGCAGCTGGCCTGGGCCCGGCTTCGCCGTGACAAGGTCGCGATTGCCTCCTTCGCGGTCATCTGCGTGATCGTGCTGCTCGCGCTCTTCGCACCGGTGATCGCCCACCTTCTCGGTCACGGTCCAAACACGCAGTTCACCACGACGGGCCTGTCTCCCGAGGGGATTCCGGTCGGCCCGAGTTCACGGTTCTTCTTCGGCACCGACGACCTGGGCCGGGATGTCTTCCTCCGGGTCATCTACGGGGCCAGGATCTCGCTGCTGGTCGGCGTGGTCGCCTCGGGACTGGCGGTCTTGGTCGGATTGCTCGTCGGGCTGGCGGCCGGGTACTTCTCCGGACCGGTGGACAGCGTGCTGTCCCGGTTCATGGACGTGGTGCTCTCGCTGCCGTACCTGGTATTCGCGATCGCTCTCGTCTCCCTGTCCGGCCCGAGCTTGACGATCACGATCGTCGTGATCGCGTTCTTCTCCTGGGCCTCGGTCGGGCGGATCGTTCGCGGCCAGGTCATGGCGATCAAGGAGAAAGAGTTCATCGAAGCAGCGCGGGCAGGAGGCTCGAGTCACTTCCGGATCCTCTTCGTCGACCTGCTCCCGAACGTGCTCGCGCCGACGATCATCTACGCCACCATCTTGATCCCACTCTCGATCGTCTTCGAGTCAACGCTCTCGTTCCTGGGGATCGGCGTGCTCCCGCCCACCGCAACCTGGGGAAACATGCTCGCGGAGGCCATCCCTTACTACCAGGTCGCCTGGTGGTTCGTGACCTTCCCCGCCGCGGCGCTCCTGATCACGACGATGGCATTCAACCTCCTGGGTGACTCCATCCGGGACGCATTCGATCCCAGGGCCAGCCACTTCTTCGCCACGGCCGACGAGTAGGGACGGAGAACTCCGGCATGCTGCGATTCCTCATACGCCGCATCACTTACGGCGTCATCGTGATGTGGATTGTCGCGACCATTGTCTTCGCGATGTACTTCATCGCGCCCCATAACGTGGCGCGGACGCTGGCCGGACGGCAGGCGAGCGCGGCCACCGTCGCGGCGATCAACCACAGCCTCGGGCTCGACCGGCCAATCCTCGTGCAGTACGGCAGCTTCATCTGGAAATCGCTGCACGGAAACCTGGGCTACTCCTACGCCAACTCCGAACCCGTGACCACGCTGATCGGCCAGGCCCTGCCGGTGACGGCTTCCCTCGTGGTGGGGGGGGCGATCATCTGGCTCCTCGTGGGGGTCAGTACCGGCGTCCTAGCGGCAACCCGCCCGCGATCGCTCATCGACCGGACCACGACAGGCTTGGCGCTGTTCTTCTACTCGATGCCGACCTTCCTGCTCGGCGAGATCCTGCTGTTCGTCCTCTTCTTCCGCCTTCACCTGCTCGGAATCGACTGGTTCCCGGCTGCGGGGTACGTGTCGATCACTCAGAATCCACTGGAGTGGGCGCGCTATCTCATCCTGCCCTGGCTGACCATCGCCCTCGTCACCGCGGCGACCTACGTCCGGCTCACCCGCGGATCGATGCTCGACGTTATGGGCGAGGACTACATCCGTACCGCGCGGGCCAAAGGCATCCGCGAAAGCCGGGTGATATACCGGCACGGTCTGCGAGCGGCACTAACGCCCGTGATCACGCAGTTCGGGATCGACGTCGGCACGCTGCTCGGCGGCGCGATCGTAACCGAGAACGTCTTCGGCCTCCCCGGCCTGGGCGAACTGGCCGTAACGTCGCTGACGAAGCAGGACCTGCCCACGATTATCGGCATCGTCTTGCTGGCCTCGGCCTTCGTCGTCGTCGCCAACATCGTCGTTGACATCCTCTACTCCCTGCTCGACGTCCGGGTGCGGCTCTCCTGAGCTCGCCCGGACTCCGCGTGAACGCACTCAGCACCAAATGAAAGGAATGCGACAGCTATGGATCTGCAACTTGCTGGCTTGCGGGCTCTGGTCACTGGAGGCACGAGGGGAATCGGCCGTGCCGATCGTCGAGACTCTGCTCGACGAAGGGGCCAGCGTCGCGTTCTGCGCCAGGCAGCCTCGACGCCGTGGCCGCCACCCAGGCCGAACTGGGATCCGGCGGGCAAGACCGTGGTCGGCTCGGCGGCCGACGTGGCCGACGGCGCCGCGCTGGCGGCGTGGGTCACCGAGTCGGCTGCCGCTCTGGGCGGCATCGACATCCTCGTCGCGAACGTCAGCGCGATGGCGACCGCCGATACCGAGGAGAACTGGGCCAAGTGCTTCAGCATCGACCTGATGGGCACGGTGCGCATGGTCAAGGCGGCGCTGCCGTTCCTGGAGGAGAGCAACGCCGCGTCCATCGTCACGATCTCCAGCGTCTCCGGCCGCGAGGTCGACTTCTTCGAGGGACCCTACGGCTCGATCAAGGCGGCCCTGATCCACTACACCCAAGGGCTCGCCCACCGCCTCGCGCCGCGAGGCATCCGGGCGAACACCGTCTCGCCGGGCAACACCCTCTTCGAGGGCGGCAGCTGGGACAACGCGCAGCGGAACCGGCCGGAGATTCTTCGACGCCAGGTGCTCGCGCTCGATCCCGACCGGCCGGATGGGCACGGCGCAGGAGATGGCTGCGGCCGTCGCGTTCCTGGCCAGCCCGGTGTCGAGCTTCACCAGCGGCACCAACCTGGTGGTCGACGGCGCGCTGACCCGCGGCGTGCAGCTGTGACCAGCGGCAGCGCGATCGCAGAGGATGCCAGCGAGACCGGACCAGCAGGTGCTGCTGCGAGCAGCGCAGCGCGGCGATCATCGCCGGCATCGAGGCGATCGATCCCGGATCATGTGCTGCACCTGGCCAGCAGCACGCTGAAGATCGTTCTCGTCGCACTTCATCGACGGTCCGGGTGCCAGGCCGGGCCGCCGCGTGTTCGCGATGCCGCGCGAGGAGGAAGGCGTCGCGATCGCCGCCGGACTCGAGCTGGCGGGTGCCCGCCCGGTGCTGATCTTCCAGGACAACGGGATCGGGAACCTGCTCACCGTCCCTGCTCACGCTGGGCTCAGCCCTATCACCTGCCGTTGCTGGCCGTGGTGAGCCGCCGAGGCGGCCTCGGCGAGTACAACTCCATGATCCACACGATCAGCGAGCGGACCGAGGCTCTGCTGGACGCCGCCGGCGTCCGGTGGTTCCAGCTCGACGCGCCGCACCCCGGTCGAGCGCTGGGCGGCCGAGATCGAGCGTGCATGGGCGTTCGCGCGCGCGACCCACCGGCCCGTGTTCGTGCTCGTCAACCTGATGGGCTCTTGATCGTGGCCAATCTTGAACGCGCGGACGTCCTGCGCTTCATCGACGCTGCCGCGCCCGACTCGCCGATCGGTGCTGAGCCTCGGCGGAATCGCGCGCGAGATGCTCGCGGTCGCGGGCCGCAAGGGAAACCACTTCATCAGCCTGGACGCGATGGGGCAGACCGATCTCGGTGGCGCTCGGCCTCGCGCTCGGACTCGAGTCGGCGCGGCGCCGAGGACAAGGTCATCGCGATCGAAGGTGATGGCTCGCTGCTCATGGGACTGTCGGTCCTCAGCACGGTGGGCCACCTCAAGCCGGGCCGGCTCGTGGTCTACGTGCTCGACAACGGCGTCTACCTGGCGACCGGCGGCCAGCCGACCGCGTCCGCCGACATCGACCTCGTCGCGGTCGCGAAGGCCTGCAGCTGGCGCGGTGCCCGCGATGTGCGGACCGCCGACGAACTCGCCGCCGCCACGGCATGGGCACTGACGACCGAGGGCCCGGTCCTCATCCGGGTCCACATCGGCACCGCGCAGCTCCCGGCCGAGATCTTCCTCGAGGACCCCGCCATTCTGCGCCGAGGATTTCCGACGCTGGCTGCGAGCCAGCGAAACCGCCACCGCCGAGAGACTTCTAGTAAAGGAGCCGTAATGCCATGGCTGTGCATAGCTCTTGAGCCCACGCCACAGACGGTAACCCAGTTCTTTTCGCGGGATGCTCCAGCGGTGCTGACGGTGGATCCCGGGGACACCCTGGTCGTGCGGACGCTCGACGCCCGCGGGCATCTCGAGCGGCCGGAGCGGCGCGGACCAGGAACGCCGCAGATGTTCGCCGACCCCGGCGCGGTCACTGCCTTGCCGGGCCGGTCGCGGTCCGCGGGGCCGAACCCGGGATCAACCCTGGCGGTTCATCTAATGTCCCTGCGTCCCGGGGGGTGGGGCTGGACGGAAGCCGGGTCACCGCACAACGACCTCAACCGCGCGCTGCGCGTGACAGGCGGGGGCCCGCTTCCCCGCTGTGGGACCTGGACCCGGACGAGCTGGTGGGTGTCAGCGACTGCGGCCTGGCCACCAGCCTTGCCCCGTTTCTGGGGTCGATAGGAATGCCACCCGACGAGCCAGGAGAGTTCTCGACCACCCCGCCTCGTGCGCGAGGTGGAGGCAATATCGACTGCCGGGAGCTTGTTGCCGGCTCGACCCTCTATCTGCCCGTCACAGTACCGGGTGCGATGCTCTGCGTTGGCGACGGTCACGCCGCCCAGGGGGACGGCGAGGTCAGCGGGACTGCCATCGAGTGCGGCATGACGTCGGAGATCCGGCTCAGCCTGGCAGCCGATCCGCCGCTGCGCACGATCCATGCCACCACCCCTAGCGGAAAAATCACTTTTGGCTTCAGCGAGAATCTCAACGAGGCGATGACCGCTGCCCTTGACGCCATGGTCACCTGGATGACCCTGCTGTTCGAGGTGGACAGGCGCACGGCGCTGGCCCTCGCGAGCGTCGCCGTTAGCCTGCGGGTGACCCAGGTAGTTAACGAGACCTGGGGTGTACACGCGGTTTTGGCGGACGGGACGCTCCGGCAAGCAGGCCAATCCGCCTGAGCAGCGCATATCTAGGAGTTCCAGAGTGGCTATTGCAAGCTTTGAGTCCGTTGTCCGTGGCGGGACCATCGTCACTCCTGGCCATCGCGAGGTCGCCGATGTAGGGGTGCGGGATGGCAAGATAGCCCAGCTCGGCGGCGCGATGAGGGGGCAGGAGGAGCTAGATGCCCGCGGCCTGCTGGTCATTCCCGGCGGCATCGACGCTCACGTGCACCTCACCAAGGCCGCCCGGCCAGCAGGAGCCGAACTGGGTGGATGACTTCTGGAGCGGCTCGCTTGCCGCCATCGCGGGAGGCATCACGACCGTTGGAAACATGACGTTCGCGCTGCCCGGTGAGTCGATGGCCACGGCGATCGCGCGGGAGATGGCAGACGCCAGCACTGATGCTGCGGTGGACTGGTTTCTTGCACCCGGTGCTGACCGGCCTCGGCGAGGGTACGGCCGCTGAGATCGCGGCGCTGGCCGCTGACGGGCATACCAGCATCAAGGTGTTCTTGTCCGATCAGCAGCATGCGGTGGGAACGCCGGGCCTGGAGGATGCCTTCGCGGCGGCCGGGCGAGCAGGGTGCCTGACGCTGGTGCACTGCGAGGACGCCGGGATACTTGCGCAGACGGGCCGCGAACTGATCGGGTCCGGGCGCGGCGCGGTACGCCATTTCCCCGAGGCGCGGCCCGTCAGGGCTGAGGTCGAAGCCATTGACAACGCCATTGACCTGGCCCGCCAGACCGGTGCACCGATCTACATCGTGCACCTGTCCTCGGCTGCCGCGCTGGAACGATGCCGGCGGGCTCGGGCTGCGGGACTGCCTGTCTACGTGGAGACCCGGCCGCTGTATTTGCATCTGACCCGGGAACGCTTCGAGGAGGCTGACGCGGGCAAGTACGTGGGCGCGCCGCCGCTGCGAGAGCAGCCCGACAGGGACGCGCTGTGGCGCGGGTTGGCGGCAGGCGAGGTGGATACCGTCTGCAGTGATCATGCGCCGTGGACGCTCGCGGAAAAACTCGACCCCGCCTTGGACGTTGTGACAGCGCGGCAAGGTGTCGCCGATCTGGAAACACTCATGCCGATGCTGTTTTCAGAGGGTGTCGCGGCTGGGCGGATCTCGCTGGACAGGTTTGTTGAGTTGACCTCAGCGAGCGCCGCCCGGCTGTTCGGGCTCTACCCCCGGAAAGGCGCGATTGCCGTGGGGTGCGACGCCGACCTCGCGTTGTGGGATCCGCAGGTGCGCAGGGTCGTCGATGGGTCGCGGATGCATTCCCGGGCTGGGTACTCGGTGTATGACGGCTGGACGGTCCAGGGCTGGCCCCGGTTTGTCATGCGCCGGGGCCAGTTGATGCTAGCCGACGGCAGTTCCCTGGCGCAGCCTGGGCAGGGGCAGTGGATTCGTCGCGGCCGAACGGAGCTATGAGGCCAGGCGTGCCAGCACGCTGATCTTGACGACCGCTACTCCCTGAATGGATCATTTCATGAGCACACCCAACACGGCGATCACTAACGACCTGGCCGATTTCATCACGGCCGGGCCATCCCCGTTTCACGTCACGGCGGAGATTGCCCGGCGGCTGGAAACAGCGGGATTCTCCGCAGAGCCGCACCCCGGCGTGGCGGGCACCGCGGGCGCCAAGCGGTACCTGGTTTGTGACGGTACCGTGATCGCCTGGCACCTGCCGCAGGAAGCGACGGCGGCCACGCCTATGCGGATCATTGCCGCGCATACCGATTCTCCCGTCCTCAAGGTCAAGCCCCGGCCGGATACGGGGAAGGCGGGATGGCTGCAGGTAGGCGTGGAGGTCTACGGCAGCCCGTTGTGGAACTCCTGGCTCGACCGCGACCTAGGGCTGGCTGGGCGGCTCGTCCTGCTGGACGGAACCAGCGTGCTCGTCAACGTGGACCGGCCGTTGCTCCGCGTGCCGCAACTGGCGCCGCACCTCGATCGGGAGGTCAACCGGCATGGTCTCAAGCTCGACCCGCAAGTGCATCTGCTCCCCGTCTGGGGGATCGGTGACGTGCGTTCGGGGGATCTCATCGAGTTCCTGGCCACGGAGGCCGGCCTGCCCGCCGCGGATGTGGCCGCGCATGACCTGGTGCTGCATGACGTCAACCCGCCCGCGCTGAGCGGGCGGCAGCATGAGCTCCTGGCCGCCCCCCGCCTGGACAATCTGTCCTCCACCCATGCCGGATTGCACGCTTTCCTGCGCGCCACAGAGTCCGTCGGGCAGGACATCATCACCGTCTACGCTGCTTTTGATCACGAAGAGGTGGGCAGCATCTCGATGACCGGGGCGCTCGGGCCGCTGCTGGATGACGCGCTCAGGCGGATCTGGGCGGGGCTGGGGGCAGGGGAAGAGGAGATCACCCGCGCGCGGGCCGCCGCACGGTGCCTGTCGATGGATGCCATGAACGCCGTGCACCCCAACTACCTGGGGTTCTTCGACCCTGACCATCAGGCGGTTCCGAACGGTGGTCCGGCACTGAAGGTAAACGCTAGCCAGCGCTACGCGTCGGACGCCGTCGGTGCCGCCGCCTGGGCGCGCGCCTGCCGCCATGCCGACGTTCCCTCGCAGGTCTTTGTATCTCGCAACGATGTCCGATGCGGGTCGACGGTCGGACCGTTCCTCGCCGCCCGGCTGGGGATCCGCACGGTCGATGCCGGGATTCCGGTACTGTCCATGCATTCCATCCGGGAACTGTGCGGGGTGGCCGATCCCGGCTACTTCGCTGCGGCCGCCACCGCTTTCCTCGCCGATCCGCTCTGAGGCCGCCGACGTTTACGAGCGCAGCCTGCGGATGACATCCTCGTCGAGTTCCACACCCAGGCCGGGACCGCGGGGCGGGATCATGCGGCCTTTGTTGGGCAGGATCGGCTCCTTCCAGATCGGGAACTCGTCTCGCAACGGGTACGACTCGATGTTGTATTCCTGCAGGTAGACGCAGTTCGGGGTGCTCGCCCACAAGTGAAGGTGAGCGACGGTCCCGATCGTCGGTTGCGTGTTGTGCACCGTGATGGGCTTGGAGAACGTCTCGGCCAGGGCCGCGATTTTCTTGAATTCGGTGATGCCCCCGCACTTGGTCACGTTCGGCTGCAGGATGTCGATGTTCGCGTTCAGGATGAGGTCCCGGAACTGCCATTTGGTGTACTCCTGCTCGCCGGCAGCGATAGGAATATCGACCGCGGCGGTAAGGGCGGCATAGCCGGCGTGATCATGAGCGGCCAGCGGCTCCTCGAAGTGCCAGACCCGGTACTCCTCGAGGCGGCGGGCAATCTTGACGGCGGTGTGGGGGAAGTAGGCGTTGTTGACGTCCACGAGGATGTCAAAGTCGTCGCCGACGGCCGCTCGCACCTCCCTGACGGTCTCGAGGGTGTAGTCCTCGCCGTCATCGGCCATCCACGGTGTGGCCGAGTGGATCTTGTAGCCGCGGTAGCCCTGCTCCTGAAAGCTTACGGCCCGCTCGGCCTCGGCCTTCGGCGACAGGCCCCGCTGCAGCGAACTGGCGTACACCGCGGGTGCTTCCCGCACCAGTCCCCCGAGAAGCTCGTACAGGGGTTTGCCGGCCACCTTCCCCGCGATGTCCCACAAGGCGATGTCCACTCCGGCGATGGCCACAAGCTGTGCGCCCATCGGGCCTAGCTTGTGGTGCTTGTGGTACATCCGCTGCCACAGGCGCTCGATGTTGGACGGATCCTCGCCTACGAGCAGGGGCGACAACGCGTGCTCGACCAGCGAGTGCGTGACCTGGACGTTCATGTTCATCGTGCTTACTTCGCCGACGCCAGTCACGCCTTCGTCAGTCTCGACCCTGACCAGCTGGTACTTGTCGAGCAGGACGATGGACTCGACTCGAGTGATCTTCATCCTTGCACTCCTTGCTTGTCTGTGCGCTTGTCTGTGCGGATTCAGAGCTCGCCGGCGGCCAGCGGTGAGCAGCCGGGAGCGTTCTCGGTGTTCGCCGCCTCCTCGATCAGGAAGTCCGGAAAACCGCCCTTGGCCTCGGCAACGGCCCGGCCGAACAGATCTGCGACGACGGCCGGGTTCGACTCGGCGACGTTCTTGCCGAACTCAGTCGACGCGATCCGCACCCCGTTGCGGGGGTAGAGGAAAGCGCCGGTGCCGTCCACCTTCGCGTTGAGCCACCACTGCGGTGAGACCACGGTGACCGTCTCCGACCAGCCGACGACCGCGAGATCCCGGATGGGTTCGCCGCCGTGGAAGGACGCGTCCAAGAACGACCTGCCGTCGATCGGCTCGGGTGCGGCCACACCGGTCGCGTCCAGGATGGTGGCCGCGACGTCATGGAACTGCACCCAGCCGTCATAGACGCTGCCCGCGCCGAGCCCGCCGGGGTGCCGGACGAGCAGCGGGACATCCACGACCTCGGGCTCGGACGGGTATTGCCGTTTTCCGATGTAGCCGTGCTCCCCGAGGCTGTGACCGTGGTCGGAGGCGACGACCACGAGCGTGTCGTCGAGCCAGCCGCCGACCCGCAACTGCTCCATGAGGTGACCGAACCACCGGTCCACCATCGTCACCAGGCCGGCGTAGTTCGCACGGGTGCGGCGGAGCAGGTCTGGCGGCAGGTCAACCTCCGCGTACGGCGAGATGACCTGTTCCCGGCCATTGCTGTCGTCGTAGGCACGCCGGTAGTGCTCCGGCACGAACCACGGCTCGTGCGGGTCGAAGGACTCTACGGTGAGGAACACCCGCTCGCCCGCCGCCCGGGCGTCCGCGTTCTGCTGCAGCCAGAGGGCCGCGTGCTGCATGACCTGCGCGTTGAACCAGGCCTCCTCCGACACGCGGTCGTGCATGTTGCGCAAGATGGCGCTGGAGAATGAGCGGGCACGCCCGCTGCCTAGCCCGTTCTTGTCCAGCTCGGCCTGCCGGATCTGACGCAGCTCTTCCGGGACCCACCGGTCGAGTTCCTCTTTGGTCGGCTTCGGACCCGACCTCGACGGGTCGGTTTCCTGCCCGCGGATGAACTGCCATTCCTCGAATCCGCGCCAGAAGTTCTTGCTCGGCTTGAACTGGTGGTAGAGGTCGGAGATGAGGGCGGTGCGGAAGCCGGCCTCATTGAAGATCTCGGCCAGCGTGTGCTGCTCCTCCGGGATCGGCCCCCATCCCGCGGCCGGGACGAAGTCCCCCTTGAGCCGGAACCGCCCGTTATGGAACGGGTAGGTCCGCTGGCCAGTGTAGAGAGCACGCCGGGCCGGCAGCGTGGGCAGCGACTCCGGATAGGCACGGGTGTACCGCACGGCCTCGCCAGCGAACGCGTCGAGGTTGGGAGTGGCGATCGCAGGGAAGTCGTCGTCCCAGTCGGGCCGCTCCCCGTAGCTCCCGACGGCGTCCTTACGCAACGTGTCGAACACGATCAGGATGACGTTACGGACTTCTCCGCCGTCCGGGCGAGCGCTCTCTGGCATCGCGGGAATTCTCCTTGGTGAGGGGTCGCGGGGGTCATTGGTGAGGTTACTGAGGCAAAAGGGACACCAGTGATTCAGCTGATGTCCGCCGTGAAGCTTGTGCGCACTTGCTGCAGCTCGGTGTCGTGGCTTGCCACGTCCACCGACCGGCCGGTGGCGTCGATCCGGCGGGCGCTCAGTGCGTAGACGCACAGCACGAGCCCGATGCCGCCGAAGATCATGACGAGCGGGCGGAATCCGAGGCTCACCAGGAGCGGCGGCGTGATCCACGCGCTGACGCCGATATTCGCGCGCGAGAAGCCGTGGGCGAGTCCGAGCCCGCGGCCCCGTAGCCGGGTGGGCAGCAACTCCGCGGCCAGAATCCACTCCACGGATGCCCCGAACCAGGTGAAGAAGCCCTGCACGAAGTAGAGCGGCACCAGCCAGGGGGTGTCCCACGCGACCGTGATCATCAGCAGGTAGGCCACGAACACGCCGACCAGGGCGATGATCAGGCTCGCCACCCGGCTGATCCGGTCCAGCACGAAGAACGCCACCACCGCACCGGCAATGCCACCCGCCCAGATCACGGCCGCGGCGAGCTCGGATGCCACGACCGACAGGTGGCCGATCTGCTCGAAGACATATGGCCCGAGGACGCTGGACGCCCCGCCCACGTACGACGACAGTCCCGTGACCAGGATGGCGAAAATGGCTGCTGCCGTCCACGGTGCCCGGAACACCTCCCCGAAGGAGCGCAGTGACTGACGGTAGGGCAGCCGCTCCACAGGGCGGAGCTCACCGGGGATGCCCAGCGCGGTGAAGGCCGCCAGCGCCTCACGGTCACGTCCCTGCGACAGCAGCCACCGGGGAGAGTCGGGAAGCTTGCGCCGCAGCAGCAGCACGACGACAGCCGGAAGCGCACCGATCGCGAGCATCCAACGCCACCCGTCCGGCCCGCCCCAGGCCAGCAGGGCGGTGTCGATCAAAACCGACGTCAGGGCGCCGACAGTCCACGCCATCTGTGGGAACGCCCCGGTCCAGCCGCCCCGCGATGCCCGCGGCGAAAGCTCGGCCAGGAACGACATGCTCGCCGCGATGTCAGCGCCGATGGCCACGCCGATCAGGGCCCGGATCACTAGCAGTAGCGAATAGTCCGACACGATGGCTGACAGCAGGGTGAGCCCGACGAAGGCGATCAGATTTATCACGAAGATGCGACGGCGCCCGACCCGGTCGGTCAGGTCACCGAACACCACGGCCCCCACCGCCGAGCCGAAGAACGTGATGGCGCTCAGCAAGCCGGTCTGACCCGTGGTCAGATGCCACAGCGGCTTCAGTGCCAGCACAGCACCACCGACGACGATGAGGTCATAGCCGTCCACGAACTCGCCCAGGGCGATCGTGATCAGAGCCCGGCGCCGGGTGGGTGTCATCACCTCGTCGAAGTTCTCGAGGACAGCGTCAGTCGCTGCTGAGGTCATACGTAAGCCTCCTGTCACACTTTGACTGATGAGAGACAAAATCTAACGGATTGGTAGGAAATGTGGCAAATGTGGCAGTAGTGACGATCAGCACACAACGGACGGACCGGCGCGGGGCCGCTGCAACCGCCCACCGCGCTCACCTGCGCCCGGCGATCTAGGTGACGATTCAACGTGTAGTTGCAGGTCAGAACTCGCGCTAGGGGCGTCAAGGCCGCGGCCGCGCATCGTCGCGCCCTCACCGCGCCTCGCGACGGCGAGCCGGGAGTGCCGCCGGCGTCCGGGGACGTTCAGGGTGCGCAGCATGGCCCTGCGGCGGTGCGAGCGCGCCGCAAGACGCCGCTGATCCGCGCGTCAGCGCAGGTCAGGGCGTCTTACATGGGAGTCCCGGAATGTGGGGCGGGTGGGGCTCGAACCCACGACCGGCAGATTATGAGTCCGCTGCTCTGACCTGCTGAGCTACCGCCCCGTGCCAGGCGCAAGATTATCGTACCGGGCGCGCTGGGAGGGGGTTATGCGACGGTCGTCAGCCCCGGTAGCCGGGCCTTGCGGAGCGCCTCGAGGATGCGGCGCGCAACGTACTCGGGGTTCGTCCGCACCAGCCAGGCGGGAAACCGCAGCGTTAGATAGCCGTCGAGGCCGAGGTCGATGTCCCGCTCCATGTCGTCCCAGCGCTGGAGTGGGTCTTCGGTGTGCTGCGCGCCGTCGATCTCCACGACGACCTTGTACTCGTCCCACATCACGTCGGTCCAGCGCCTGCGGCCCCGCGCGTCGCGGCGGGCGACCTGCCGACTTGGCTCGGGAAGCCCGAAGGTTCGAACGACCAGGCGGATGAAGTCGAGCTCGGACAGCGCCTGCGAACCGCCGGCTATGTCGTCCAGCGTCATCGACGATCAGCTTGCGGCGGCGCAGCGTCTCGATTCGGTCGGCCGCCAGCCGAAGATCGGCAGCCCTGACCAATCCCTGCTGCACTCCCGCGGCAAGGATCGCCAGCGCCCCCGGTCGGTCGGCATCCAGGCGGCGGCGTCGATCAGCGACCGCGCAATCCGCGTACGCCTCGGCTGCCGCGTCGGATGCACGTCCGCGTCAGAGAGCATCTGTGAGTAGTGCGTGACAACGGTCAACCCGAGTGGCGGGGTTCGCTGCTTATACCCATAAGGGACAAGCAGGTAAATGGGCGATTCGTATAGGTTGTTTTATCGTCAAAGCCCTTCAATCCGTCCAACCGGGCAGCGGTGAGTCCTGCCAGGGCGGCTCGCGGCCCGGCACGGAGCAGCGCGGCCCGCAGCCTTTGCCGCTCGGTGAGCGGACCAGACTGCGCGACGATCACGCCGTGGCTTGGCTTCTGCCATCGCCCAGATGACACTCGCCATCGAAGTTGCGCTTCGGTCAGGTAGCGGAGCGCGATAGCTGTGCTTAGAACACCGTCTTGCTCGTCGATAACCGCGGCAAGCTCTCGATTAGGTGGCTTCATGCGCCCATGCTGGCACTCTCGGCAAGCATTCGCCACCACCGGCTTCGAAACCGTGGATAACCCTGTTGATAAGTATCGGCAACTTTCATTGCCATCATCGCGGCAATTAAATCCATGGCCGTTCCGTCGTTATAACGACGGTTTTGCCATGGATTTAAATGATCTTGCTGCTTAGATAGTGAAATTTCGGCCGTGGAATGAGCGCTTGCCGAGGTTGGGAGTTCCACGGGGTGGAAGTTGCACGTGAGTGGGGGGCGCGCAGGTGAGGGACGCGTGAGCGGGGGGTGCGCGTCGGCGGGGGGCTGCTGCGGGCGGGTTACGCGTTGGTGGGGCGCCTGCGGACGGGTTACGCGGCTGCGGACGGGTTACGCGTTGGTGGGGGTTACGCGTGAGCGGGGGGCGGCCGGGGGTTACGCGTGAGCGGGGGCGGCTGCGGGGGTTACGCGTGAGCGGGGGGCGGCTGCGGGGGTTACGCGTAGCGGGGCGGCTGCGGGGGTTACGCGGCGCGGGGGCGGTTGCGGACGGGTTACGCGGTTGCGGACGGGTTACGGGTTGGTGGGGGGTTGGGCGTGGGGGATGTGGACGGCTACTACGGCTGAGCGGCCGGCGTGGACGGCGGCTAGGGCTTCCTTGAGGACGCTGGGGAGTTGGGCCGGGTCGCCTACCGTGGCGGCGAAGGCCCGCCTGCGGCGGCGGCTATGCCGGGAGGTCCACCGTCGGGCTCGAAGGAGACACCGAAGTCGTCGGCTGCGGCGGCCGCGCCGGAGGGGTGAACGCCCCAGGGTGGACTGCTTGGGGGCGCGCCAGCCGCGGTTGTCGTAGATGACGGTCAGCGTCGGCAAGGCGTACCGGCGGGCATCCAGTACACCGACGCTCGGCACGCCGAACAGGTAGCGTGCCGTCGCCCACCAGTGACAACCACGGTCCGTTCAGGCGCGGCGATCTTGGCCCCGACCATCCCGCCGCCGGACCAGCCGAGAGAGCCGCCGCCGGGCCCATGTACGCGCCCGGCCGGTTGACGCGCAGGTGTTCGGCGACGGTCTGGAAGTTCGTCACCGCCTCGGTGAGCATGAGGGCGTCCTCCCCCGCGAGCAGCTCGCGCACGCACGCCGTGAGGTACGCCGGCGTGATCATGCCGGTCCCCGGCCGCTCGGCGCCTCCCGCCGTCAGCCTGCTGCGCCTCATGCCCAGCCGTCGCTTGCGCCCGTCGCGTCCCGACAAGCTCAAGATCAACCGAACATGCTCCCGAACGTACGCGGCGATCTGTCCGATCGCCACCTTGCTGTTGGCGGCGGCGGAACGCTTCGCCGGGACGTGCCAGAGCGACATGCCCGTCTTGATCGGGTCGATATCGATCACGTAGAGCGTCGCATGCTCGGACGGCCTGTTGTTCGACTCGATGTAGGGGATGTCGCTGTCCAGTACGAGCACCACGTCGGCCGCGGCGAGCAGCGGATTCTGCCCGTACCGTGGTGAACTGCCAGCCCCGGTGCATCGGGTGGTCGGCCGGGAAGTTCATCCGGAAGGCGGCCGATTCGATGACCGGGATCGCCAGTAGTTCGCAGAGGCCCACGAGGGCGTCCACGGCCTCCGGATCGCGGCCGAGATGAGCCGGTGATGATCAGCGGGTGCCGCGCGGTGGCGAGGGCAGTGGCGATCTCCGCGGTGAATTCCTCGGTGAGCGCCGCCGGGTCCACCGGGCGGTAGCGGCCGGGTCGGTTCGCTCCGGTACGGCACGACCTCTCTCCATGATCTCGCGGGGGCTGGTCAGGTAGACCGGGCCCGCCGGCTCGCTCTGCGCGATCTGCAGCGCCCGGTGCACCACCTGCTTGACGTTCTTGCCGGTGCGGATCTCGTTGTCGTACTTGACGTAGCCGCGCATGATGCCGCGCTGGTCGGACACGTCCTGGATCCAGTGGATGAACTCGTTCCTGCTGCCGGGAAGCTCACCGCGCAGGGTATAGGGGGCGGTGCCCGGCGAACACCAGCACCGGGACCCGGCCGCGCATAGCGTTGGAGATCACGCCGCCCATGTTCTGTGTGCCGGAGTCCACGTGCACGATGACCGCGACGGGGGCGCGGGCGACCTGCGCGTGCGCGTGCGCCGCGCTGAGCGCGACGATCTCGTGCGGGCAGACGATCACCGTCGGCAGCTCGCCGTCCTTGCCCTCGGCTCGCGCCTGCGCCAGGGCCTCGATGAGGCCGGGATGGTCGCTGCCGAGGTTGGCGTAGATGTGCGTCACACCCGCCTCGGCGAGCGCCTCGAGGAGTGCGGTGCTCGTCGTGTAGTACCGCTCAGCCACCTGATCGCCTCCCGTGTCCGGTCCCCCACCTTGTGTCCGGTCCCCTTATTGTGCCGATTGGGGACAAGCGTGACTAGAGAGGGCACCGCTGACTGTGGCTGCGCTCATTTGTGACAGCTGACAGTTGACGACGCGGGGCTTGCCAGGGGGATGGGGTCCGGGGGGCATGGGGGGTGGGAGCCCCCCATGCCGGGAGCCAGCGCCCCGCCCGTTTAGTAGCGGGCGGCCGCCTGCATCGACATCGCGTGCTCGACCAGCGTCACCAGGGTGGCCTTGGTCGACTCGCGGTTCCGCGCATCACAGGGGATGACCGGGACCGTCGACGGGATCGCGAGCGCCTCGCGCACGTCGTTGGACCGGTGCGGGAACTGCCCGTGGAACCCGTTGATGCCGATGACGAACGGCAGGCCGCTCGCCTCGAAGTAGTCCACCGCCGGGAACGAGTCGGCCAGCCGCCGGGTGTCGACGAGCACCACCGCGCCGATCGCGCCCTGGATCAGGTCGTCCCACATGAACCAGAACCGGTGCTGTCCGGGGGTACCGAACATGTACAGCACCAGGTCCTTCTCAAGGGTGATCCGGCCGAAGTCCATCGCGACGGTCGTCGTGTTCTTGTCGGGAACGTGGGAGAGGTCGTCCACGTCGGTCGAGGCCACGGTCATGACGGCCTCGGTGGTCAGCGGCGTGATCTCCGACACTGAACCGACGAAGGTCGTCTTGCCAACGCCGAAGCCGCCGGCGACGACGATCTTCACCGAAGTCATCGCCGAAGCGTCGCCGCCTCCGTGCGGCCGGGCGACGCTAGATCTTACGGAGTCCACTAAGCACCCTTTCGAGCAGGTTAAGGTCGGGGCGGCCCTCGGAGTCGTCACGCTGGTGAATGCGCACGAGGCCGTCCGCGCTCATGTCCGCGACGAGGATCCGCGCCACGCCGAGCGGCATCCGCAGCACCGCCGAGATCTCGGCGACGGACCGCCAGTCGAGGCAGAACTGGAGGATCGCCTGGCACTCCGGTGCCAGCACGGACAGGTCGCGCGGCTCGTACACGGACGCTGTAACCAAGGCCTCAAGCGCGAGCTTGTACCTCGGCTGAGTCCGGCCGCCGGTCACGGTGTACGGGCGGACTAGCCGCGTCGCGCCGCTCTCTTCCTCGGCCGGATACTGCTGCTGCTGTGCCGGGGGGTATGGCTGGCGCTGCGGCGGCGGCTCGTCCCATGGCCCGGCCCGACCAGGGCCCTGCCACGCGGGCGAGCCGCGGTCGTCACCGCCGCGGCCTAGCCCGGCCACCATGCCCCTCAGTCGCGGGAGTCACCGATGGCATCATCGCCGCCCGTCTCCCGGAATCGCGCCCTGCATGACACCACCGCGCGCGGCGGGGGTGAGTACCCGGCCCGCGCGCTCGACCAGCAGGGTCATCTCGTAGGCGACAAGGCCGAGATCACAGGTGGAGGCCGCGAGCACGGCTAGGCTGGCGCCGTTGCTGATCGCCATGATGACGAGCACGCCGCGCTGCATCTCCACCACGGTCTGCACGACCGCGCCGCCCTCGAAGACCCGGGAGGCACCCTGGGTAAGGCTGGTCAGGCCTGACGTGACCGCAGCAAGCTGATCCGCGCGCTCCTGGGGGAACCCCGCGGAGAACGCGAGCGGAAGTCCGTCCGAAGAGACGACGACCGCATGGGCCACGTCCGGGACCCGCTCCACGAAGTTCGTGATCAGCCAGCTGAGGTCCTGGACCGGGCGTCCTGGCGTGCTCACGCGCGCTCCTCTCCTCGCCCGAACATACAGGCGCCTCCTCGTGTCCTGATTGCTCTATCCGTGGGATCTCATCCGTCCTATGGCTCCTCGTTCTGAGATGCGGTGGCACGCGCATCGCGTACGCCGCGCTGGAAGCTCGCCATCCGGCTGCGGATAGTCTCCGCCGACCGGGCGGGTGGCGCGCTCTCCGTCTCTTCGCCGCCATTGCCGCCGACCGATCCGGGCACGAGATTAGCCCTCGGGGTGCGCTTCGGCAGCCCGGCCGTCGTCGTTTCATCCGACTGCGGGCGTTGCGGCCACCCGAGCGGCCCGGTACCCCTCGTCCGCCGGGGAGTTCCAGGTCTGCCTGCGGCGCCAGCGGGGCCAGCGGCTGCGGCCGTGGCCGCGCCGCGAGCTGAGCGAAGCATTGCCGCTCCGGCGGAACCAGTCCGACTCTAGCGAGTCGAAGATCGGCAGCCGCTGGTCCTGCGTCCCGCCTACGGCCGGCGGGATCGTCACCTGGCTCCCGTCGGAGCCGCCGACGCCAGTTCCCGGCACCGGGCGGCGCGGCCGGGACCGGGCCGGAAGGCAGCCGAGCCGCCGTCGCCGCCGAGCGCCGGCAGCCGCGTGGTGCCGAAATCGTCGCCGTCCGCCGCCGAATACGGAGTTGTCGCTCCCAGCGCTGCCGCTGCCAGCGTTGCCGTGCCGACCGGGCCCAGCGGGTTGCTGCCCGGCGTGCGCACCGGCAGCGGACCCCCAGGTGAGCTGATCGCGGGCGCCAGAGCCGTTGCCGCCGCTTGCGCCCGGCCGGCCGTTGCCCGAGGCCGCCGCCGTTAGCGAGGCCGCCGCCGTTGCCAGCGCTGCCAGCCCCGCCGAAGGCACCGAGGCCGCCGTTGCCGTTACCGTTCCCGCCGTTCCCGCCCAGGCGGGGGATGCGCGCGGCCGTGGCCGCCGCGCCGCCGAGCCCGCCAGGGGCGCCGGGCTCGGCAGGACGGCCGGGCCGGCTGAAGCCGGGGCCAGCGGTCGAGGTCGAGGTCGGGGCGGACAGCGACGGGGCGGGGCCGAAGTCGTCGGCCTCGAACTTGCGGAGCCGGCCGAGCGGCTGCGCCGACTCCGGCGCGGCGACCGACTCGGGCAGCCAGATCAGCGCGGTGAGACCGCCGGACTGCGCGTGCCGCAGCCGGACCCGGACCCCGTGCCTGGCCGCCAGGCGGCCGACCACGAACAGGCCCATGCGGCGGGAGACCGCGACGTCCACCACAGGCGGGTTGTCGAGCCGCCAGTTCGCGTGCGCCATCTCCTGCTCGGAGATGCCCACGCCGTTGTCGGTGATGTCGAGCAGCACGCCGCCGCTGGTCAGCGGCTGGCCGGTCACGTACACCTGAGTGTCTTCTGGCGAGAACGTGGTCGCGTTCTCCACGATCTCGGCGACGAGGTGCACCACGTCGTTGACCGCCTGGCCGATGACCTGGATGCCCGGCTGCACGTTGAGCACGACGCGCTCGTACTGCTCGATTTCCGAGATCGCGGCGCGGAGCACGTCGACCAGCGGTACCGGCTGGCTCCAGCGGCGGCTCGCGGCCTCGTGGCCCGCGAGGACCAGGAGGTTCTCCGAGTTACGGCGCATACGAGTGGCCAGGTGGTCCAGGCGGAACAGGCTGGACAGCCGGTCGGAGTCCTGCTCGGTCTGCTCCAGATTGTCGATCAGGGACAGCTGGCGCTCGATCAGGGACTGGCTGCGGCGCGACAGGTTGACGAACATCGCGTTCAGGTTGCCGCGGAGCATGGCTTCGTCGGCGGCCAGTCGAACCGCTTCCCGGTGGACCTGGTCGAAGGCCCGCGCCACCTCACCGATTTCGTCGGTCGAGTTGACGCCGATCGGCTCGATCTCGGCGGAGGCGTCGCCGCCCTCGCTCTGGCTCAGCCGACGGACCATCTCCGGCAGCTTGCGAGCCGGCCACCTCGAGGGCGTCGGCCCGCAGCTTGCGCAGCGGGCGGATCATGGACCGCGCCACGAAGGTCGTGATCAGCAGGACCAGAAGCAGCAGCAGCAGGGTCGCGACGGAGACGATCTCCGCGCTGCGCAGCGCGGACTGCGCAAGCGAGTTGGCCTGAGACTGGATCTGCTCGACGAGGCCGTTGGTGCCGTTGCTGACCTCGCGCATGTGGTTGATCTGGGCGGTCTTTGTCGTCCACCAGCACTGCGGCCGGGCCGGCGCCGGTCAGGTCAGCGCAGCTCTGCTGGGGGCCGATCTGCAGGTTCTTCGTGCCCGCGGTGGAGATGGCGAGCAACTCGGCGCTCTCCGCCTCGTCCACCGGCTCACCGGAGACAGTGTTGCTCAGCTTCTGCTGCTCGGCGACCGAGGCCACCGCGTTGAACTGGCTGCTGTCCGCCGACTGCTCGGCGATCGCCTGGTTCAAGTCGGCCAGCACGGAGGGGGTCAGGGTCGGCGGCGTGGTCTCCAGCGCCTGGTAGAGGTAGGCGCGCTGGAGCGAGGTGTCGTCCTCGGTGTGCAGCAGCGCGTTGAGCACCGTGACGTCGGACTGGAGGGTGGCGTTGCCGGTGCCGGCCGCGACGTCGCCGCTGAACGTGATGAACGACTGGATGATCGCGTCGTAGTTCTGTGATGACCGAGATCGCGGGGGCCTTCGTCGTGGTCGCCGCCTGGCGGATGTACTTCAGGTCACTGATGCCGGCCAGCACGCCGTTCTGCAGGTCGAGGACCGTCTGCGAGCGGTAACCGCTGCCATCGACCACTGCCGACGCGGTGTTCGTGATCTGGCTCATGGTCACGTCGGTCTTGGCCCGGTCGGCCGTCACCGTGGTCCCCATCGACGCGGGCCCAGACGTGGACCCGCCTGCGGCGACGTAGCCCGCGGTGGCGTCCCGCTCGTCGGCGAGGTAGCCGATCCCGCTGACCACGAGGGCGTTCAGGTTCGCCAGGGTCTGGACGCGCTTGAACGACTCGTAGTTGTTGACCGAGCCGACGATCTGGATCACGCCGAGGATCAGGGCGGTGATGGTCGGCACGGCGATGATCGCGACGAGCCTCCAGCGCACGCGCCAGTTGCTGATCGACAGCGGCGAGCCCTTGCGCACGGGAGGACTCGGCCTTGCCCGCAGGCGCCACACCGTCACGGCGGGCCTGCGACACGCGGGACGGGCAGGCTCACCTGGGAGGGGTCGCCAGCAGAGCCGGCACCCGGGCCGCTCTGGCCAAGGCCGACGGCCAGCGGTCCGCCCTGCGACGGCCCTCCGCTTCCGTTCAGCGGAAGACCGGAGAGCCGGCGTCTGCGGACCACCGTTTCCGTTGGTCATCGAACGTCTACGCACTGCGCTTACACCTCGCAGCTTCAAGGGCAACCTGGACAAGCACAGGGAAACTCTTCCAGCTAGCGCTACGAAACGGGTAGGGACATATAATCATCAATCAGCCGCCTACGACCCGGCATTCACCGGGAATCACCCTGAACTTTGGCGGACGCCCATCCCGTCCACCGCAGCGGGGCAAGGCCCATTGTGGTCTGCGCAGCTCAGGGAAGGCTACCCCGCTTCCAGCCCCGATGACTCAGAAACGGCGCAGAAGCCCACAGGGCACTGCTCCTCCGCGCTAGCCCTAGCCGGAGGCCGTTGAATCCCGCTCTAGCCGGACACCCCCAGCGCCCGCGCGATCAGCATCCGCTGTACCTCAGAGGTGCCTTCGCCGATCTCAAGGATCTTCGCGTCACGGTAGAACCTACCTACCGGGGACTCGTTCATGAACCCGGCACCGCCGAAGATCTGAGTGGCGTCGCGGGCGTTGTCCATCGCCGCATTCGACGCGATCAGCTTGGCGATCGCCGCCTCCTTCTTGAACGGCGCCCCGGCGACGAGCCGGGCGGCGGCGTCGTACCAGGCAAGCCGGGCGGCGTGCACCCGCGCCGCCATGTCGGCGAGCTTGAACGCGATCGCCTGGTGCCTGCCGATCGCCACGCCGAACGCGACCCGGTCGTTCGCGTACCGCGTGCACTCGTCCACGCACCCCTGGGCCAGGCCGGTCGCGAGCGCGGAGATCGCCACCCGGCCCTCGTCGAGGATGCGGAGGAACTGGGCGTACCCCCGGCCGCGCTCGCCCAGCAGGTTCGCCTCGGGTACCCGGCAGTCGGCGAAGGAGAGCTCGCGGGTGTCGGAGGCGCACCACCCGACCTTGGAGTACTTGGGGGCCGGGTGGAAGCCAGCGGTCCCGCTCGGTATGACGATGGTCGAGTTCTCCCGGTCGCCGCCCTCGCCGCCGGTGAGCGCCAGCACCGTGACTAGCGAGGTGATCGAGGTGCCGGCGTTGGTGATGAACGCCTTCGTCCCGTTGACCACCCACTCGTCTGCGTCGAGGCGGGCCGTCGTCCGCATCGTGCCGGGAATGTCCGTGCCGCCGCCCGGCTCGGTCAGCCCGAACGCCGCGATCCGCTCCCCCGCGACCAGTTCGGGCAGCCAGCGGTCGCGCTGCTCATCAGTGCCGAACCGGAAGATAGGCATCGCGCCCAGCGTTACCCCGGCGTCCAGCGTGATCGCGACGGAAGAGTCCACCCGGGCCAGTTCCTCGATCGCCAGGCAGAGGGTGAGGAAGTCGCCGCCCATGCCGCCGAACTCCTCGGGGAACGGCAGGCCGAACAGGCCGAGCTTGCCCATCCCGGCGACGATGTCGTAGGGGAACTCGCCGCGCTCGTAGTAGTCCGCAATCACCGGCGCGACTACCTCGCGGGCGAACGAGGCGACCGTCGCGCGCAGGTCGCGCTGCTCAGGCGCCAGCTCGTAATCCACCATGGACGCATGGTAGCGCCGCTTTTGCGGTCGATGAGGAACGCCGCACCGGCACTTTCCGCACTACGAAGGGTTGATCCCCCGGAGACTACTGCGTCAGGAGGCTCGTTGGCGGTATGGTAGCTGGCAACGGCTACCGGCTTCGAGCGAGGAGATGGCGAACCTGACCTGCCCAAACTGCGGCATCGGGGTGCAGCCGGAGGACCTGATCTGCTTCCGGTGTGGCGCTAACTTGCCGCACGCCCCATACCCCGACGATGACATCCCGTCGCCCACGGTGTCACAGCAGTACATTCGGCCAGGCGACAGCGGCGCACGGCGTCGTCCATCGCTTGTCCTGCTGCGGATCGCGTTCCCGACCGGCAACGTCGATGTCCCGGCCGGCACCTCTGTCATCCTCGGTCGCGACCCCGCCCAGTCGCTTGTCGCCGCTGCGTTCGCGCAGTACGACAACGTGTCACGTAAGCACGCGACGGTGGTCGTCGATGACAGCGGGCGCGCCACCATTCGTGACGAGGGATCGACCAACGGCACGTTCGTGAACAACGAGCGGGTGAACCCTTACACCGAGGTTCGACTGGTGGACGGCGACCAGATCCGCCTCGCGGCGGACGTAACCGGAGACGTCTCGCTGCCCAGAGGCGAGCCAGACCCGGCTAACCTTAGCCGCAATGGCTTCGTCTGACCGACCTGGCCTTAGCTACACACACGACTGCATGTCGCGTCGCCAGGAACGGAACAGTTAGTTATGTCGCGTGGGTCAGATCCGCCTGGGTACCCAGGAAGACCGGTCCAGCCTGCCGCGCTGCCCGGCCGCCAGGCGCGGGCGCTGCCGGCCGCGGAGTCGATGCCGCCTGCCCCCGGGCCGGATGGCGGCTTCCCGGCAAGCGATGCGGGCGACCAGGCCGGCGAGTACCCGGTTACTGGCGCCACCGCTGCGATGTCGACGCCGCCGCCGGGCTCCTGGTTCACCCCGCGCACTGCAGGCCAGTCGCCCCAGGGGCAAGGCCAAGGGCAGGCCCCGGAGCAAGGCCCGAGCCGAGGGCAGGGCGGGCTACAGGACTTCAGGCGCCAGGACGGCTCAAACGGCTACCCGCCCCAGGACGGGGCGAACGGCTACCCGCCTCAGGATGGCTCGAACGGCTACCCGCCTCAGATGGCTACGGCGGCCCCGCCGGATACGGCACGCCCAACGGGTACGGGACGCCCAATGGGTACGGCACGCCCAATGAGTACGGCACGCCAAACGAGTACGGTCCGCAGCCGGGGTACGGGCCGCAAGCTGGCTGGACGCCCGGACAGGACGCCACGCCGCCGGCGCCACCGCAGCCGATGCCGGTCTGGCAGTCGCCGGCGCCCAGGCCGCCCGGAGGACCCGTCCCCGGGCCAGCGCCGTTCGGCACGTTCCCGTCGCCGCAGATGCCCCCGGCGCCCCAAGGGGGCGGGTACCCCGGCGTCCAGCCCGGGCAGTATCAAGGACCCGGCCAGTATTCAGGGCCGGGGCCGTACCAAGGACCAACGCAGGTTCCGGGGCCCGCGGGCAATGCCCAGCGCAGCCCCAGGCCGGGGCAATTCCGTCCCGGGATTCCAGGCCGGTCAGTACCAAGGGCCCGCTCAGTACCCGGGGCCAGCACAGCTCCAGGGACCCGGCCATTCCAGGGGCAGGGCCAGCCCAAGACACAGGGCAATACCAAGGACTTAGGCAGCAGTTCTCAAGCAACGACCAGTACGGCCAATACCAGGGACCGACACAGGTCCAGGGGACAGGGCAACCCCAGGGATCAGGGCAATTCCCAGGCACAGGGCAATTCCCGGGGTCCGGTCAGTTCCAAGGGCCCGGACAGTTCGCCGGCACCGGTCAGCACCAGGGACCGACCCAGCTTCAGGAGACCAGGGCCAGATTCAGGGGGCTGGACAGTTCCAGGGGGCTGGAGTGTTCCAGGGGGCGCCTGAGGTGCCCGGTGGCTACCTCGGCCAGCCTGCTGAGACTTCCGGGCAGCCTCGGGATGCGTTCGGCGGATTCCAGCAGCAACCGGGGTTCGATCCTCGATTCGGGTCGGCGGGCGGCGCCGGGCAGTTCTCCGCGCCGACCACGGCGGTCGGCGTTCCGGCGCCGCGAAAGGCAGCATCGAAGCGTAAAGCGTGTCCTGGTCGGCGGCGCGACCCTGGTCGTCGTGATCGGAGTTGTCGGCGTACTCGTCGTGACCAAGGCCTTCGGCTACTTCGCGGGACCGTCCGACCCCGGCTGCAAGGCGTACTCGAACACCGCGCTCGACGCCTACAACAAGGCGATCAACGACCTCAACGCCCAGACCTCGCAGACCACCCTCAACGCCGACATGGCGGCGGCGATCACCGACCTCACCAGCGCCTCGGCCCAGGCGCGGTCCGCATCGGCCAAGTCCGCCCTGGACGCGCTGCTGGCGCAGTTCAAGGTCGTCCGCGCGGACGTGGCCGCGGGCTCAGTCCCGAAGTCCACCGTCAAGACGCTCAACGCCGACTCTGCCGCCGCCGACAGCGCCTGCTGAGGCCTGGCCCCCGAGCGAGGTTGCCACGGACCCCAGGGCAATTGGGCAACGATCCGCTGCCTAATCCCGCCCGGGCCATCACCCGCGATGAATGCGCCGGGGACGGGAAGTACGAAGTGTGGCGTTGGACACGGGCAGTACGAAGCGTGGGGCACGGGAGGCCACGTGGCTTTGGGGCACCTCAGGCGTCACCTAGTCGTGTTCGGCGGGGGCGGACGCGGCCCCACGGCCAAACGGGCCGAGTGCGGCTCCGGCACGCGGGGTCGGCCTTCCCGTGGCGGGTTCGGCGGGGCGGAGGGGCGAAGCAACGGTCCGTTCCATATGACGGTTTTGGTGGTGTTCGCGGGCCGCGAACGGCGGGGAGCCGGGCCGGAAACCCCAGCCAGCGGACCAGCGGCCGACTCGGGTCGATTGTCGGGACCGTACCCACGGGGTCCCCGCTGGCCATACTGTGGATGTGTGGTAGCCATCTCCAAGCCCCGGGAACCGGCCCATGGAACCTGACCCGCTTCTTGACAGCCTGCGGAACGCTGTAACGGCGATGCCCGACGACGTGCCGCTCCGCCTGCACCTGGCGGCGCTGCTGCTGCGCGGCGGGCAGCGCGACGAGGCGGTGCGGCATCTCGGCGCCGTCCTGCAGCGCGAGCCGGGCAACGGCGAGGCGCTGGCCATGCTCACGACGGGGTCGCCCGGCACTGCGGGGTCGGCTGGCACTTCCGGTCCGCCGGTGACCGCGGGCCCGCTGGCGGGGGAAGACGCGTCCGCCGCGTTGCCACGGGACCGTTCGGGCGAACCGGTCGAGATCGGCTGGGGCGGACGGGGACGCGGCCGTGGCCCAAGCCCCTGATGACCCCGGGTTTCTGAGGTTTCCGCAGACCCCGGCGGCGGACCCGCTGCCCCGGCCGGGGAGCGCGCCGACGGCTACGACTGGTCGCAGGCCGAGAACGAGCTGCGGGACGTGCTGCCCGCCATGTTCGTCGGCGAGGCGGGGTCGGTGTCGGCCGGACTTGACGACGCCGGGGCGTATGACGCGGAGCACACTGGGCTGACCCTGGCGGACGTGGCCGGACTCGACGAGGTCAAGAAGCGGCTCGAGGCGGCCTTCCTCGCCCCGATGCGCAACCCCGAGCTGCGCAAGCTCTACGGCAAGTCGCTCCGCGGCGGGCTGCTGCTGTACGGGCCGCCCGGCTGCGGAAAGACGTTCGTGGCGCGCGCGGTGGCCGGCGAGCTCGGCGCGCGGTTCATCACCGTGTCGTTCGCCGACCTGATCGACATGTTCGTCGGGCGGTCCGAGCGGAACATCCACGACCTCTTCGAGGTGGCGCGGCGGAACGCGCCCTGCGTGGTCTTCCTCGACGAGGTGGACGCGATCGGGCAGAAGCGCTCTCAGTTGCGGAACACGCCGATGCGCTCGGCCGTCAACCAGCTGCTGCTCGAGCTCGACGACGTTGCGTCGGACAACACCGGGGTGTTCCTGCTGGCGGCGACCAACCACCCGTGGGACGTTGACTCCGCGCTGCGGCGGCCCGGGCGGTTCGACCGCACGCTGCTGGTTCTGCCGCCGGACGGCCCGGCCCGGGAGGGCGTGTTCCGCTTCCACCTGCGGGACCGGCCCGTCGCGGGGATCGACCTGGCGCCGCCTGTCGCGGCTGACCGACGGTTACTCGGGCGCCGATATCGCGCACGTCTGCGAGACCGCCGCCGAGCGGGCGCTGCTCGACTCCGTCAGCCGAGGCGAGCCCCGGCTGATCGGGCAGGCCGACCTGGAGGCCTCGATCGTCGAGGTCAAGCCATCGCTTGGCACCTGGTTCGAGACCGCGAGGAATGTTGCGCTGTTCGCCAACGAGGGCGGCACGTACGATGATCTGGTGGCATACCTGCGCAAGCGACGGCTGATCTTACGGAAACCGGTGACTTGACGGAGCTGAGACAGGAGCTGGCGCGAGCCGCTACCATGCTGGACCTCGGGCGCTACGACGAGGCCTCGACGCTGCTCGCCCGGCTTGTCTCCACCGAGCCCGACAGCGGCCGGGCCTGGTGCCTGTTCGCCCGCGCCCACCTGGGCGCGGACCGCTACGCCGAGGCGGTCGAGGCCGCCAACCGGGCCGCGGCCATCGAGTCGGGCGAGGAGTGGCCGCACCGGCTTGCCTCCAACGCCCTGATGCATTTGGGCAACCACGCCGAGGCGCTGCGCGCGGCGGCCGAGTCACGGCGGCTCGCCCCTTGTACTGGCAGACGCACGTGTGCGTTGCGCAGGCAGCGCTGGCGGCCGGGCAGCCCGCCCTGGCCGCGTCGGCGGCCGCTGAGGCGCGGTCGCTCGCGCCGAACGAGCCGGATGTGCACTTCCTCTCCGGCAAGGTGGCGCTCGCCCGGGGCGACCTGGTCTCCGCCCGAGCCCACCAGGAACGCGCGCTGTCGCTCGATCCGGTGCACAGCGGGGCGATGAACGAGCTCGGCCGGATCCGCTTGCGGCGGCATGACACGGTCGGCGCGATCAGGCACTTCATCTCCGCGGCGCGCACCACGCCGGGCGAGCACATTTACGCGCGGAACATCGACGTGGTGATTATCAGGTCGGTGTCGCGGCTGATCTACGTCTTCGTCTTGATCGCGATGATCATGCTCTGGATTCCCGCGGTGGCGCACGTGGACCGGCTGCCGCTCGCCCTCGGGTTCGCCGGGGCCGCGGTGGCGATCATGGCGAGCTCCGTCTTCATGGTCGCGCGACTGCCACGGGAGGCACGGCACCTGGTCCGCCGGACCGTGACCAGCCGACGGGTCGCCACGGCGCTGCTGATCGCCGTGGGCGGGGTGGGGATCGCCTTCGCCGCGGTGGCGTTCGTCCCGGCGGCGGAGCTACCCCAGACGCTGCCGATCGCCATCATCATCACGATCGCGGCTCGGATCACGGCCACCGCCCGGCTCCGTTCCGGCGGATCCGGCTCCGGCGGGCCCGGGGGCAGGAACTTGCCGGGCGTGCCGGCCGACGGGCGCCAGGGGCGCCGGACCAGTCCCACCCAGCCGCTGCCCCCTACCCGCCGCCGCTAACTACCGCTAGTCCGGCTCATTTGACTTGTCAGGTTGGGGAGCCGGCGGCGGCGCCGGTCTGCTGGTGGTTGTCCCAGCGGGTGAGAGTGCGGTCCCAATCGAGGGGAACGGTAAAGGCGTCGCCTTGGGCGAGCTCGCTCTCCCAGTCCTCGACGGGGACCCGCCAGAGGACCTCGAACTCGATGCCGCTGGGGTCCTTGGCGTACAGGGACTTTGACAGCCGGTGGTCGCTCTCCCCCACCAGCGCGCCGGCGTCGACCAGCTTCTGCCTGGTCTCGGCGAGTTCGGCGAGCGTGCCGACCTCCCAGGCCAGGTGGTAGAGCCCGACCGTTGGCCGCCCATCGGCGTGCCCGGCGCCGATGTCGAACAGGCCCAGGTCGTGGTCATTGCTTGACCCCGGGGAACGGAGGAAAGCGGCCCGCCCGGGGATCTGCATGCGGACCTCGAAGCCGAGCGTCCGCGTGTAGAAGTCGACCTCGCGCTCCAGTCCGTTCACGTAGAGCACGGCGTGATTGAGACGGCGAACTGGCATGGCGGCTCCTGATCTGGTGGGTTCAGTCGAACCTACATCACCCGGGTGTCCGAGGGACGGTAGGCGGCCGCCCGGCCGGCTTGCTCGCTCTACGCGCCTTTACGCGCGCATACGCGCCTTTTACTCGCCGCGCTGGCGGGCGCGGATCGCCTTGAGCCGACGGCGCTGCGACTTGTCCAAGGTCATGTAGCCAGCGACCGGGATCGCCGCAGCCACGACGATGAGAGCGATCCCCGCCCAGACGGCCCAAGTGGGGAGAATGATCAAGAGGATTAGCCCGAGAACGATCCCGGCTACCCCGACCTTCAAGCCTGGTGTCATGATGACTCCATCCATCCCGAGCTATCCCGCCCAGTCACGTCCAGCTTAGCCCTTAACCGTGGAGGACCGCCGTGCCGATCTCGTTGCCGGTCGACGATGAGGCCAACGCGCTGCTGACGCGCAGCGCACTCGCGCTGCTAATCGCGATGCTACTCGATCAACAAGTGCCGTTGGAGCGCGCCTTCAGCGCGCCGCGTGATCTGGTGGCGCGACTGGGGCACGAGCCGACCGCCGAGGAACTCGCCGCGTACAACCCGGAGGAGCTGGCGGCGGTGTTCGGCGAGCGGCCGGCGCTGCACCGCTTCCCGAAGGCGATGGCGGCGCGCACCCAGGACCTGGCCCGGCTGATCGTCTCCGAGTACCACGGGGACGCTGCCGCGCTGTGGTCGACCGCGACCTCGGGGGCGGAACTGCTCACGCGGGTGGTGGCACTGCCGGGGTTCGGCGAGCAGAAGGCGAAGATCTTCGTGGCCCTGCTTGGCAAGCAGCTCGGCGTGCAGCCGCCTGGATGGCGGGAGGCGGCCGGGGCATTCGGCGCGGATGGGTCGTATGTGTCGGTAGCGGACATCGTCGATGACGAGTCGCTGGGCAAGGTCAGGTCCTACAAGCAGACGCTGAAGGCCGCCGCCAAGGCCAAGGCCAAGTAGCTGGGCCTTCCGGGCCGGGGAGGGAATCCATTTTGGCTAGCGCTGAAAGTTTGACCGGCTATGACCGGTCAAACTTTCAGCGCTGAGGCTACGACCGACATCAGCACGGAGCTAGGCCTTCCGGGCGGGATGGCGGGCCGGGCTAGAAGGCGACCTCGCCGTTGAGTACGGGGGGGACTAGCGCGGGACCGAGATTTATTGGCTTGCGGGTGCCCTTGGTGATCAGGCCGGTGACCTGCTCTCCGATGGTGATCGAGAGACCCTCATTGGTCTGCGTGTACACAGAGCCGATGAGCGTGGACCCGTCCGCGCTCATCCACAGGACGCTGGCCACGCCAAGGGTGCACACGACGCCCTTGAGGCGGTACACGAGGCGGGACTCGCCCGTCGCTACCGAGTATTCGAGGATCTCCGGGTCGTACGCGCTGCTCTTCTTATACCCCCCTTCGCTGTACTCGCTGTATTCGCCGCAGACGACCGTCTTCCCGTCGGCGGTGAGCTGCAGGGTGTCACACCAGGGGTTCTTGGAAGAGAAGACGACCTTGCTATCGGCGAGCAGGTCACCTCCCGGGCTGGCCAGGTTGATCGTCCGGATCTTCACGTCGGAGAAGGTGCCGCCCAGCGGGGGGGCGTTCTCCCCCGCATACTTGCCGTCGGCGAACGCAATTGTTTGCCCGTCGGCCAGCCAGGTGATCGAGCTGTCGGAGTAACGCAGGCCCCAATCCCAGCCGTAGCCTGCGGGGGAACTGTTCGTCTGCTGAGTCCAGGTGCGCAGCGCCTTGCCTGTGGAAACTGAGTAGACGCTCAGCGTGAGCGGACCCGCCGTGCCCGACAAGGTGTTGTTGACGGACCAGACGCCTCCCTGGACCATGACTGCGAGCTCGCTCCCGTCGGGGGACAGCGCGATGCCGCTAATTGCCGTTCCGGCCGGCTGCGCGGGAATGGACAGCTTGGTGAGCAGGGCGGCTTTGGTCCTGCCCGGAGCGATACGGAGCAGGTACCAGGCCGCCACGGGGGCTTTCGAGAAGGCATTAGCACGCACGGAGGAAGACTCCGCGGCCACGACGAACGCACGGTCGTTCGCCGCGGCCGTCACCCCGGCGAACGTCTGCCCCTTCGGCGGGGTGACGGTGGCGATCCGCTGACCGGTGCTGGTGTCGCCCACGACCACGTCTACCACGTGAGCGGTCTTCTGGTCGTTGAACGCGGTTCCGCTGGGGTCGTCGAGGGCGGCGTAGTAGTTCGGCGGCACCGCGGCGGCGGAGGTCACGCCGGTGCCAGATACCGCGGAGGCGGCGGGGGGAACCGACGGCTCGTTCCATACCGCGCGGAGCGCCACCGTGGTGATGGCGAGCGCCACGACCACCGCGGCGGCGGTGACGGGGGCCATCCACGTGCTCCAGCCGCGCGCCCGCGGCGCGCGGAGCAGGCGGAGCGGCTTGGCGGCGGGCAGGTCGAGCGGGCGGATGTCGCGGACAAGGCCCGCCCGAGCCCTGGTCGCGGTGCGGACGCGGTCTTCGACGCTCATTGTTCCTCCTTAAGCAGGCGGCCAAGGGCGGCGAGGCCGCGGGAGGTCGCGGACTTGACCGTGCCCCGGCTGACCCCCATGGCCTGGGCGGCCTGGTCTTCTGTCATGTCGAGGTAGTAGCGGAGCACCACGGCCTCGCGCTGGCGCGCGGGCAGGCGGCGCAGCGCCGCCAGGACCTCGCGGCTGGCCTCGCCGATTAGCGCTGTCTCCTCCGCCGACTCGGTGTCATCCGGGGCGGCCAGGGTGATCCCGTCATGGCGGGAGTAGGCCCGGTGCACCATGCGGCAGCCGTTGAGGACGCTGGCGCGGGCGTAGGCCAGCGCCCGGTCCGGGTCTTTCAGGGCGGGCCAGCGACGGTAGAGCGCGAGGAAGGCGTCCTGCACCACGTCCTCGGCGGTCGGCTGGTCGCCCACCATGAGCACGGCGAGGCGGACGAGGCCGAGTGAGTGCGCCTGGTAAAGCGCCGTCACGTGCTGCCGCGCGGTCTCCGGCGCGGCGCGGCGCGGTTCCGTCAGTGATTCCACGTATCAAAGATGCCTGGGGCGCCGGAAGGTTGCCTCGGCGCGCCAGCCGGCGTAGGCGGGGATCACGAGGGCGGCGGCGGCGATGACGGCCGCGGCGGCTAGGACGCGGAGAAGCGATGCGGCTGCGCCGGGGGTGGCGGCGGGGATCATCGCGAAGCCTGCGCCCAGTGCGAGCAGGCACGCGCCGAGGGCCAGCAGCTTCGCGTGACGGCGGATGACACGGGCGGGGTCGGCGCCGGACTCGGCGATGTGAGTGATCAGCAGGTAGGCGGTCAGGGCGGCGCCGAGCGCGGCGGTGTGCCAGGGCCGGGCGGGGTGCTGCACCTCAAGCCAGAGGACGGCCGCTACCGCGATCTCCTCCCAGGCGAGCGTGCGCAGCAGGGCGAGGAAGTTCAGCCAGGCGCGGACGTAACCCGGCTCGAGGTAGGCGTCGTCCGGTTCGGGGACGTCGGCCAGGGCGAGCCGCAGGCCGCCGGCGGTCACCGCGATGATCGCCGCGACCAGGGCGGCCGTCGGCCAGCCGCCGTGCCCGAGCGGGGCCGCTGACCAGGCCACGCACGCGGCGCCGAGCAGGAGGGCGGCCAGCCGCGGGCCGGCCGCGGACATGATTCCGGAGCGTCGCATGGGGGCAGCGTGCCTCGTCGGCTCGGACGGGGCGGGCGTGTCGGTCATCGGTGGGTCACCAGGGGGCGGCGGGTGTACGGGGCGAGCGGGAGGTCGAGTGGGGCGGCGCCGTCCCAGGCGACGACCGGGACGCCGAGCTCGCGGAGGGAGAAGCGGATCGCCTGCTGCTCCAGGCGCCAGATCCGGCGGGCCGGCGTTGTCCGCGAAAGCCCGCCGATGCGGCGGCTCGGCGTTCAGCACGTCCACCACGATCAGCGCGAAGCCGCGCTCGCGCATGTCGCGCAGCGCCTCGACGAACCGGCCGTCGAGCAGCGGCGAGAACGCGATCACCAGGGCGCCCGGCGGCAGCGCGGCGCGCGGCAGACGGCTGAAAACCGCGCCTCGGGCGAACCCGGTGTCGGACTGGAGCAGCGCGTCGATGATCTTGTAGACCTGGCGGCGGCCGAGGGAGGGGGCAGCCAGTGCGCGCCGCCCCACTGGTAGGTGATCACTCCCACCCGGTCGCGGGCCGCCAGGTGGGCGCGGGCCGCGCCCGCCGCGCCGCGCAGCCCCAGGTCGAGTGCGGAGTGGCCGGGCTCCCCCACGTCCGAGGTCGCGTCCACCAGCAGCACCACGTCCTGGGAGCGCTCGGCGGCGAACGTGTTCACCTGGAGGCGGCCGAGGCGGGTGGAGGCCGGCCAGTTGATCGCCCGCTGCCGGTCGCCAGGGACGAACTCGCGGACGCCGGTGAACTCGGTGCCATCGCCCGGCACCCGGGCCCGGTGCTCGCCGAGGCGGTTCGGCAGCTTGCTGAGGACGACCTCGTTCCGCTGCACCGCCGGCGACGGGTAGCAGTCGATGGCGGGGAGGGCGTACTCGACCCGGCCTTCGGTCAGCCGCCAGCGATCATGGAGGGTGAGGGTGACGACGCCGAGCTTCCGCTTACCCCAGCGGTCGATGGCGAAGGCGAACCGGGCGGCCTGGCCGTTGACCGCGATCGCGCTGCCCGGCTCAATGCCCCGGCCGGGCTCGAGCTCCCACCGGGAGTCATACCGAGCATCCTTCTCCGCCGCTTCCTCCGCCGCTTCGACGTCGTACACGGCGACGTCCACCGCGGCCGGCTCGCCCTCGTAGATGCGGGTCGCGGTCAGGCCGACGCGGACCCCGCAGCCGGCCGGGGAGGGCGCCGCGGGTGGCGCGGCCCGCGCCGAGCAGCAGCAGCGCCGGGCCGGCCAGGCCGGCCAGCTCCGGGCGGCGGGTCACCACCGCGAGCAGCAGTCCGGCCGCCGCCAGCGTCAGCAGGCGGCGGGCATGCCGGGACGGCCGCCAGCGGACCTCGGTCTCGTTGGCGGCGACCTGAATCGATGCGCCCAGATTGGCCTCGATCGCCGACCCGTTCGGCTCGGCGGCGCCAGTTGGGCTGCTGAGCATCAGCCGGCGACCGCGCCGGCCCGGGCACCGCCCGCGGCGGCCCGGGCGGTCGGATCGGTGCGCGGGGTCGGAACGGCGGACAGCAGGCGCGCGACCACGTCGTCGGCGGAGACCTGGCGGACCCAGAGCTCGGGGCGGAGGGTGATCCGGTGCGCGAGCGCCGGCACCGCGACCTGCTTGATGTCGTCGGGCACCACGTAGTCGCGCTGGTGCAGCAGCGCCTGGCCCCGGGCCAGCTGAACCAGCGCCAGGCCGCCGCGGGGGCTTGCGCCGACCTGGATCTGCGGGTCCTTGCGGGTCGCGGTGACGATCGCGATCACGTAGTCGAGCAGGTCATCACTGATCTCGACGCGCTCGAGCGACTCGCGCATGTCGAGCAGGCCCGCGGCGTCGGTGACCGGAACGAGCGCGACGGCCTCGGCGGCGCGGTCGACTCGCCTGCGCAGCATGTCCGTCTCATCGCCCTTGGTCAGGTAGCCGAGGCGCAGCCGCATCATGAACCGGTCGAGCTGGGCCTCGGGAAGCTCGTAGGTGCCCTCGTACTCGATCGGGTTGTCCGTTGCCAGCACGATGAATGGCGATGGCAGCCGCCGCGACTGGCCGTCCACGCTGACCTGGCCCTCGCCCATGGCCTCGAGGAGGGCGGCCTGGGTCTTCGGCGGCGTGCGGTTGATCTCGTCGGCGAGCAGCAGCTGGGTGAAGACCGGGCCCGGGCGGAAGACCATCTCGCCGTTGCGCTGGTCGTAGAGCGGCGCGCCCACCACGTCGGACGGCAGCAGGTCGGGGGTGAACTGGATGCGGGCGAAGTCAAGGCCGAGCACGCTCGCGAACGATCGCGCGATGAGCGTCTTGCCCAGGCCCGGCAGGTCCTCGAGGAGCACGTGGCCGCCGGCCAGAATGCCGATCAGGACAAGCTCAAGGGTGCGGCGGCGGCCGACCACCGCCTTGTCGAGCTCGTCGAGGATGGCGGCGGCCTGCCGCGCGGTCTCTTCCGGAGTCACAACTGCTCCAATCGGGTGATCAGGCGGGCCAGGGTGCGGCGGGGGACGCCCTGCTGCTGCCGGCGACGATCGTCGGTGTTCAGTGCCCGCGCTGGGTCGATCCAGGGCCACAGGGACTCGTCGGCGCCGGTGCGGCAGAATGCCTTTCGCGCCGCCTCGGGCTCGGTGTAGAGGTTGACGCCGTGGCCATCGGCCAACCGGGCGGCGAGGATGTGCTCAAGAACCGGGCGCAGGTCCGACTCGTAGAGCCCGCGGTTGGTGAGGCTGGTCGCGACGATGAACCGGCGCTGGCTGTAGCCGAAGATCGACCGCGGCTGCGGCTTGGCCTTGGCGCGGCGGGAGGCCTGGGCGGACGACCTGGGGACGGTGCCGCGGGCCGCGATCAGGGCGAGCACCGTGGCGACTGCGGCGACGACGACCACGCCCGGCCAGCCGGAGACTGCGGCGCCCGCGAGGGCGGCCGCGACGACGGCGATCGCGGCGATGATCAGCTCGGGGACGGCGTCCCGCCAGCGGCTGCGGCTTCCTGCGGGGGCGGCGCCGGTGGCGGGGCGGGTGCGGGTTGGCGCTCATACCCAGCCGCCTCCCGTGCCGGCGCGGTGGACGCGGCTGGCTCGGCGGCCTTCGCGGCGGCGATCTCCTCGGCAAGCTCGTCGAGCGCCGCGCTCGCGGCGGCCCGCTGGCCGGCGGCGACCGTATGGGTGGAGAACCGCGCCTCGTAGAACGCGGCGGTCAGCCTGCTGGCGGCGGGCCCACGGACGGTTCCGGCGGCGACGGCCCGGGCGAGCAGCTCGTCCGGGGTGTCGGCCACGGAGCGCTTGGTGCCGCGCTCCGCAAGGCTGCGCTCCATCGCCAGGTAGCAGGCGATGATCGCGGCCCGCGCGTCGTCGATCTCGGCCAGCGCGGCGCGTCCCGACTCCACCGCTTCCCGCAGTTCCTCGGCGCTAGTGTCCACGATGAGCAGCGGCGCCGCGGGCCTCCGCAGTCGTGCGGACCACCAGATGCTAATCGCCACGGCCGCGACGAGCGCGACGACGAGCAGCCCGTAGAGGATGGGGCCGAGCGGGATATGCAGCGCCCAGCCGCTCCCGCGGCTGGGCGGCAGGGTCGGCAGCTTCTGCTTGCGCGGGGAGGACGTCGGCAGCTTCGGCGGCGCGGCGTTGCCAAAGAAGTGCAGGTGGAGATCGCTGATCAGGACCACCGCGACCGCCGCCATGCAGGCGCTGAGCAGCCACTTGAGCGCGAACCTGAGCACTGCCGACGGTTCGACGTCGGCCACCTCGCCGGTATAAGGCCGCCGCTCGGCCACGCGTCTGGCCGCGGCGTCCCGGCTGAGCGTGATAACCAGCAGGGTGCCCAGGATGACCTCGAGCGCCAGGCCGATCGGGACGCCGTCGGACTTCAGCGGCCCGTTCCACCGGGGCCCGAGGACCTCGCCGCGCAGCCCCGCGGCCACCAGGATGACCAGAAGCACCAGCGGGAGCAGACGGGCAATCTGCTGCCTGGCAGTCATTGCTGGCGGCTCCTAGCCGGGGCAGGCGGGTGCGTGATTTGAATTCCGGTTAATTCTGGTCAAAACCCTACCCCGAAGCGACCGTGAGCGGCGCTAAGGACCGCGAGCGGCGCTAAGGACCGTGAGCGGCGCGGCGCTAAGGTATCAGCACGATCTTGCCTCGGAGGTGGCCTTTGGCCAGCTCGGCGTAGGCGGCGCCGACCTCGGCCAGCGAATATGTCCGCGCGATCGGCAGCTCAAGCTCCTTGGCCGCGATCCGGGCCGCCAGGTCTTCGAGCGTCGCGACGCTCGCGCCGGCGGCGTTGCCCTCGGCCTTGATGCCGTACTTGGCCACGGCGTCGAAGCGGACGACGCTGTCGATGCGTCTCGGCCGGACCTTCAGCTCGTTCAGCGCCAGCTCGACGTAGTCGCCGCCGAACGCGTCGAGGAATGCGTCGACCGTCGAGGGGGCCGCCGCCCTGATCCGGTCGGCCACGCCCTCGCCGTACGCCACCGGGATCACGCCGTGGCGGATCAGCCAGTCGTGGTTGGACGGGCCCGCCAGGCCGATCACCGTCGCGCCCTCGCGCTTGGCGAGCTGAACGGCGATCGAGCCCACGCCCCCGGCCGCGCCGGCGACGACGACGGTGTCACCCGGCTTGAGATCGACCGCGCGGACCATGGCCCACGCGGTGAAGCCCGCCACCGGGATCGCGCCCGCCACCTCCCAGGGCAGGCCGGACGGCTTGGGCGCCAGGCGCTGCTCGTCGGCCACCACGTACTCCGCCTGGCTTGACCGGGTGTCGACCCAGCCGATCACGTCATCGCCCGCGGCGACGGCATCGACACCCGGGCCGACCCGCTCTACCACCCCGGCGAAGTCGGTGCCCTGCCCCGACGGGAACGTGGCCGGCCAGAGCTCGTGCAGCGAGCCGTCACGGATCTTCGCCTCGCCGGGGTTGATGCCCGCAGCCTTGACCCGGACGAGCACCTGCCCCTGGCCCGGTTCGGGAGTCGGGACTTCACGCACGTCAAGGACGTCCACCGGGCCGTACTGGTCGAACCGTACTGCCTTCATCGTCGCCTCCGGTCGTCGCTTCGACTGCTGCTGGAGTTGCTGCTTTTCTAACCCTAGCCAGGCGGTCGTTATGCCAGCGGCGAGAGTGCGCGCGTGCGGCGAGTTCGACGACGGTCACGGCTGACCGCAGCGGGCATCCATGGGACTGACACTCGAAGCACGGGACCGTTCAGGATGATGGGTTTGATTTGGAGCTGTCGCTCTATCCAGTAGGCAGCGGTGCCCTCGGGGCGGATAGTCAGCCTCTGGGGCTGCCGGGATCGGCCAGGAGTAGCTGGTCTAGCTCCGGCGTCGCCGGGCAAGATGATGCTGCGGGATACACAGGCTTCGGGGAGGCTGGGATGCCGGAGACAATCCGGGCTGCCCTTGTCCAGCAGGCGTGGACCGGGGACAAGGACTCGATGACCGCGGCCGCGGCCGCTCACATCGCGACGGCGGCGTCCGCCGGGGCGCAGGTCGTCTGCTTGCAGGAGCTGTTCTACGGGCCGTACTTCTGCCAGGTGCAGGACGCGGACTACTACGGCTACACCGAGGCGATCCCCGACGGGCCGACCACCAGGCTGATGCAGGAGCTTGCGCGGCAGCACACCATGGTGATCATCGTGCCGATGTACGAGGAAGAACAGCCGGGCTTGTACTACAACACCGCGGCGGTGATCGACGCCGACGGGACTTACCTCGGGAAGTACCGGAAAAATCATCTGCCGCAGGTGAAGGGGTTCTGGGAGAAGTTCTACTTCCGCCCCGGCAACCTCGGCTACCCGATATTCGACACCGCCGTCGGCCGGATCGGCGTCTACATCTGCTACGACCGGCACTTCCCCGAAGGCTGGCGGGCGCTCGGCCTGGCCGGGGCCAGGATCGTGTTCAACCCGTCGGCCACCTCCCGCGGCCTCTCCTCCTACCTGTGGAAGCTGGAGCAGCCGGCCGCCGCCGTGGCCAACGAGTACTACATCGGCGCCATCAACCGGGTCGGCATCGAGCCCCTCGGCGACAACGACTTCTACGGGCAGTCCTACTTCGTCGACCCGCGCGGCCAGATCGTCGGGGAGTCCGCCTCCGACGTCGCCGACGAGGTGGTGGTGCGCGACCTCGACATGGACAAGCTGACCGAGGTCAGGGACCTGTGGCAGTTCTACCGGGACCGCCGGCCCGACTCCTACGACGGCCTGGTGGCACCGTGAGCCAGGTTCATCACCGGCGGCACGGTGGTGACCGCCGAGGGGACGCTCGACGCCGACGTGGTCATCGAGGGCGAGAAGATCGCCGCCGTGCTTGCCCGGGACTCGGCGCTCGCCCGTGACGCGGCGTCGATCTCCGGCGACTACGAGACGCATCGACGCCACCGGCAGGTACGTGATCCCTGGCGGCATCGACGCGCACACGCACATGGAGATGCCGTTCGGCGGCACGTTCTCGGCCGACACCTTCGCCACCGGCACGGTCGCCGCCGCCTGGGGCGGAACCACGACCATCATCGACTTCGCGGTGCAGGCCAAGGGCACGTCGCTGCTGGCCACGCTCGATAAGTGGCACTCGAAGGCGGACGGGAACTGCGCCATCGACTACGGCTTCCACATGATCGTCTCCGACGTGAACGACACGTCGCTGAAGGAGATGGAAGCCTGCATCGACGCCGGCGTGACCAGCTTCAAGATGTTCATGGCGTACCCCGGCGTGTTCTACTCGACCGACGGCGAGATCCTGCTCGCGATGCAGCAGGCCTCCAGGACCGGGGCCACGATCATGATGCACGCGGAGAACGGCATCGCGATCGACCAGCTGGTCGCGCAGGCCATCGCGGCCGGGCGGGTTGACCCTGTCCATCACGGCCTCACCCGCCCGCCCGAGCTCGAGGGCGAGGCCACCAGCCGGGCGATCACGCTGGCCAAGGTGGCCGGCTGCCCGCTGTACATCGTGCACCTGTCCGCCGCGCACGCCCTGACCGCGGTCGCCGCGGCCCGGGACGCCGGGCAGAACGTCTTCGCGGAGACCTGCCCGCAGTATCTCTACCTGACGCTCGACGACCTGGCCAGGCCGGACTTCGAGGGCGCCAAGTTCGTCTGCCTCGCCGCCGCTGCGGACCCCGGATCACGGCGCCGCCCTCTGGCGCGGGCTGCGCACCAACGACCTGTCCGTCGTGTCGACCGACCACTGCCCGTTCTGCTTCAAGGAGCAGAAGGAGCTGGGCCGGGACGACTTCTCCAAGATCCCGAACGGCATACCCGGCGTCGAGCACCGGATGGACCTGCTGCACCAGGGGGTGGTGGCCGGCGAGATCACGCTGGAGCGGTGGGTGGAGACCTGCTCGACGACGCCGGCCCGGATGTTCGGCCTGTACCCGCGGAAGGGGGTCATCGCGCCCGGCGCCGACGCGGACATCGTGATCTACGACCCGGCCGCCCGCAGACGCTGTCGGCGTCGCGACCCACCACATGAACGTCGACTACTCCGCCTACGAGGGGATGGAGATCACCGGCAAGGTCGCCGTCACGATGTCCCGCGGCCGGGTGGTCGTGGCCGACGGGGAATTCAGGGGATCCGCCGGGCACGGCCGCTTCCTCTCCCGCGATCACAATCAATATCTCGTCTGAACGGACCGTGGTTCTACCTGCACCGCCCATGACTCCTCGTCTACGGGGGAGCCTCGTAGCTGCGCGATTTGGGAGGGGTCATGGAGTTCGGGGTGGTCCTGCAGCCCAATCCGCCGGCCAGCGGGGTCGTGGCGATGATGAAGCGCGCCGAGGACGCCGGGTTCGGGTACGGGTGGACGTTCGACTCGCACGTGCTCTGGCAGGAGACGTTCGTGCTGTACCCGCGGATCCTCGCCGAGACACCGCGATGGTCGTCGGGCCCATGGTGACCAACCCGGGGACGCGGGACTGGTCGGTGATCGCGTCCATGTTCGCGACGCTGAACGACACGTTCGGCAACCGGACGATCTGCGGCATCGGCCGCGGCGACTCGGCCCGCCGGTACATCGGGCAGGCCCCGGTCTCGCTGGTGACCCTGTCGGACGCGATGACCGTGATCAAGGGCCTGGCCGAGGGCCGCGAGGTCGAGCATCACGGCCAGCCGCTGCGCATTCCGTGGGTGCGCTCCGGGTCGCCTGCCGGTGTGGATGGCGGCGTACGGCCCCAAGGCGCTGCGCCTGGTGGGCGAGCAGGCCGACGGGTTCATCCTGCAGACCGCCGACCCGGACATCGCCCGCTGGACGTTCGGCTCGGTGCGCGCGGCGGCGCGTCGCCGCGGGCCGGGACCCGGCGTCGATCACGATGTGCGTCGCCGCCCCCGCCTACGTGGGGACGGACCTGGCGCACCAGCGGTAGCAACTGCGCTGGTTCGGCGGCATGGTCGGCAACCACGTCGCGGACCTCGTGGCGCGGTACGGCACCGACGGCCCGGTCCCCCGCGCGCTGACCGACTACATCGCCGGGCGTCATACGCTACGACTACTCCCACCACGGCCAGGCCGGGAACCCGTCAACGGACTTTGTCCCCGACGAGATCGTGGACCGCTTCTGCCTACTCGGCCCCCCGTCCGCGCATATCGCCCGGCTCCGCGAACTGTCCTCGATCGGCGCGGACCAGTTCGCGCTGTACCTCATGCACGACGACGAGGAAGCCACCCTCGACGCCTACGGCGACCGAGATCATCCCCGCCCTGTGCCGCTAATTCGTCGGAGTCATGCGGCAAACGATCTTCAATGGCGGATGTTACGGCCTCTACTCTTCTAGGTTCGTAATAACTCTAATCGCGGCGTCCAGCCCGGCACGGAGACAGGACAGCTTGTCCGCTCCGTTGAGGAAGGCAACGATCACACCAGCATCGAAGGCGTCACCCCCTCCAGTCCTGTCAACAGGGTCGACGGGCGTGGTACGTTGCCGCATAACCGTACCGTCAGGGCTCGCCCAGAGAGCGCCGTCTGCTCCTCTTGTGATTAGTACGCTTCCGTCGATTTGGCGGGCTAGCCTCCGGGCCGCCTCATCGATTGGAAGTGAGCGGTATTCACTAAGCTGACGGAGTTCATCCGCGTTCATGAAGTTAAGTGCGCTTCTCCTGTGCGCCAACTGTGACATGTCACGGCCGTTCCACTCGATTGACACCGAGCACTTTGAGTCATAAGCCCTTTCGACTAGCCTTCCCAGGCCGCCACTTATCTCGCCTGTTACATGTACGTGCGCAAAGGCTGCAAGGTCGCCCGTTGATATTTTGTCATACGCGCTATCTCGATCGGGCCCGGAAAAAGTGATCATTCGCTTACTATCACCGGCACTGAATACTACGGCAAGGCCGGTAGCAGCATCCGTGATTTTGAGCACCCGGTTGACATTCACACCTGCCTCGGCTAGTTTGGTCAAGCATATTTCGCCGAATAGATCATTTCCGACAGCAGACACAAGGTGAGTCGGAATGCCACCCGAGGCGATGCCACGCGCAGTATTAGATGCCGACCCGCCGACGGCGGCGACGTACCGGTGACATCGTAGCTTTTCGTGTTCATGCGGCATTCGCTGTACTGGAGCAATGATATCCAAGTTCGTGCCGCCAGCTACCAGCACGGGTTTCATCAACTCAGTTATCCAATCTGTCGGTCATATGTAGCGGGCGGCTCGCCATTCCGCGCGGCGCCCCTCTACATCAGCCTGGACCGAGAAACTTCCTCCCGAGGTCCCTCGTGACTCTCAGGATATCAGGGCTCGCCAGTTGAGATTTGTTGAGCGGCAATATGTCATCGAAGGTGATAACTCCAATCGCATCACCGCCGTAGCGGCGGAATACTGGAATACTAAGCACGCTTCTGATCTCTTCGGATGGCAATATCTTCATTATCATGATTCTTACGGTGAAATCTACATTTACTGGTGGGACAAGTTCTTGGGGGTGCCCGCCCAAGACTGGGACTTGTTCCTCCAGCGCAGTGCTGGCACAGCTACCATCACCTTTTTGCCAACTATTGATTCGTTCAAATTCGCGATATGCTTCGCTGCGATACTTCATCTGGAGGACACCATGGCTCCGGAGCTGCATGTAATTAGCGCGCACATTCCTTATACCACTGGCGTGAAGAAATTCGACTGCAGTGTCCAGAACGCTTTGTCGCGCCGTTTGAGATAGTGTTACTTCCGCTAGTATAAATCCGAGCAGCGTAGCCAGCACGCCTATGACAAACAAAGACGCTTGCAGTTGGCCATGGACCAACGCAGCGCCAGCCAACGCGACTGGCCCCACGAAAACATACGTCAAGCGGACCCACAACTTCGTCATGCGGACCCAAGGGCTCACTTCTCGCCTCCCGCGCAGCAACGATAATGTTTACATCCTCAATTAACCCTTCGAATGCCCTTTAGAACGTCTTTCGTCGACGCCCCCATATCTGACTTAAACAGGACACCCTTAGAGACTTCAGCATCGCGCGAGGGCTTCGTATCCCAAAAGACATTGCTCAGCATGGCTGACAACTCCGGCGGAATGTACGTATCAGCATCCTGCGCGAATTTCGAATTAGCAAAATCCACTTGAAGACCTTGGCTAGCCGCAATTCTGGGCCATAGGGCCGGCAATTTAGCGAGGCGCTTTGACTCGAGCGCCCCACCTGGCTCGTCTGGAGTGGCGATAATTACGCGTTGAATACGGGAATTTACAATTGCCACTGTGCACATAGGGCAGGGCTCGAGAGTGGTATAGAGAATAGATCTAGACCTATGCGATGGCGGCGCTGGCCTTACGAAGATCCTGTCGCCAGTTTGCGAAGTTACAACGGACTCTGAATTAATCCATTGAACTGCGCGCTCTATGCGGCCTGATACGTCGAGCGCAATAAATCTCTGCAGGCTCCGGATGGCGTTAGCTTCCGCGTGACCAAATGGGTCGCACTCCGAGATCATTGTACTTTGCCCGAAGCTAATGAGTTCCACGTCATCGTAGCAAACAGCCAACGCGGCGCTGATTCCGTAGTTACCGGCTTCAGTAGCGCGAACAGCTCGGTCGAGTAGTACGGTGAAATATTCTTCAGCTGTGCGGGGCTCAATCAAGACAAGACGTGATGCTAGGTACTCATGAGCCCGCTGCACCAGGGCTCCCTCGTGGGGATTGCTCATCGGGTACCTCATTTGCTTCGATTGTGCCCGCGTTGTACTTGGCCCTGGTGAGCGCGTAGGGCTTTGGAGTACAATCCCGATGTTCCTGGGTTGCGTTAACCCAGCCTAACCGTACCACTGACGCACATGTCCCAGTTGGTCATCTTTTGATCCCACTCCTGCGCGGGTGGGTCGCATGGCCCCAGCGTGTTTCGCGTTATGTGTCCTGATGCTCTTGGTGTCTGTTTATGCCTATCCGTAGCGGGCGAGGATGCGCTGGTAGTCCCGGGCGTAGTGGCGGCGGGCACGCCCGCCCGCGGCACGGCAATCTCGGCGCTGAGCGCCGCCCCTCGAACGCACTGCATCACGACGGCAGCAGAGCCTTGACCGCCACCACCCGGTCAAGCAACTGATCACGGGCACGCCTCACCCGGCCCATCCCGCCCTGACCCACTGCCTCGATCAGCAGGTACCGCCCGCCAACCACACCCCCCGCAGCACCCGGCATGGCAGGAAGATAGGCGCTATCACCCACCTAGGCATCGGGCCGGGAACCCTGAATCCCGCTCCTGCCGGAAAATGTGACCTTCGGTCTATTAAAGTCAGCTCGAATGTCCCCGGGCCGTGACCGTAGGCCACGGCATAGCCAGCTTGGAGCGAGCCAGCCTGGCTGGGCTATGAATAGGCGCCAGCCGATGATGCCGTCCAAGGATATGCGGCTTTGGGTGGGCACTGCCGCTGGAGCGGGTGTGGATCGGCCGGATGCAGCGTAGCCTGGTCGCAGTGCCAACGACAGCATCCCGCGGGGGAATCTATGGCTCAGGACCAGCGCAGCGCCATCCGTTCGGCCATCGCGGCACTGAACTGGATGGTGTTGCTACTTGCCGTCGTCGTGCTGGCTTTCTCGGTGGCCGTTTTCTGCATCGTTGATATGACGCTGCACCAGGGCGTGATTCAGGCGCTCCTGATTAGTGTCATACCTAACATCTCGGCCAGCGTATTCATCTACATCGCCCTGTACTTCTCGATTTCGCGACTGGATGATCTACGGCAGGAGGCGTGGCGGCAGGAGCTTGTCGAGGAAATCACTGGCAGAATTGGCGAGCGTGACGCCGCGTCGGCTGCCGACGGCGCCGTCATCAAATCAGGGAACTCTGCGCTTGCCTACCGGCATGTCAGGCCGGACCAGCGGATTATCATTCAGCGTTTCCTCGAAGCCACCTACTTGCTGGTCGCCGCGCTTACCGGGAACCGGGAGCTCAGGATGCACTGCCACGTCGCCGATCAGCAGAAGTCCCTGCTCTACCCGGTGTCCATCGTGAGTAAGCACATCAACGACGATTACGAGTCCGCAATTCCCTATGAGGGGACCGGGTCGGCGTACTTTGTCATTGCGGAGGCAATGCGCGAGCGACGGATCGTGGCGGCGAACCTTCCGGAAGATCACCGGAAGAACTATCCAGGGGAACTTAAGGTCACGATACTAGCGACCATCCAATGTGTCATCGCTGTTCCCATCCTGACCTACCAGCCTAATGGCGAAGGCAGCACGGCAATCGGGACAATCTCGATCGACTGCGAGTCGGCGACCTGCGAGGAACTTGGTGTTGTCGATTCCCACGGCGTGGTCGCGGCCGAAATGAATGATATACTTAAGAGCTGTTCACGGGCAGTTCACCAGGTGCTTACAATGTAAATTCACAATGTAGATAAAGAGATCGAGGCGGAGAGGTGGCTCGGCATGGAAATGACGAGGCGTGACGACGGTGACGCACGCGAGTTGTGTGAGATAGCGCGTACCGCGGCCAAGTTCGCGTATGCGAGGTACTCGCACTTCCGGGTGGGCGCGGCCGTCGCCACGCCGAGCGCCGTCTACAGTGCCGCCAACATCGAGAACGCGAGCTACGGCCTCTCGCTCTGCGCCGAGCGCGCCGCGATCACCCGCGCGGTCACGTCCGGCGACCTTGACCTGACGCGCATCGCGGTGGCCTGCATCGACGCTAGTCCCGCCGACAGCCTCAACTCCGCGATGCCGTGTGGTGCGTGCCGCCAGTGGTTCGTTGAGTTCTCGCCAGCCCTAGAGGTCCTGATCTGGACTCCTTCGGGTGACATCCACGAGTTCCAGGCCCGCGACCTGCTCGCCATTCCCTTTGCGCTGGGCGTGGAGTCGGCGCCTTAAGCCGGGCGGACAGGTCAGCGCCGCCGAAGGCGGCGGGAAGCAGTCCGCCGACATCGTGGTTCCGCCACTGGCACAGCTCCCGTCGGCGTCGCGGCGTGGCGGCTGGGCGCGGGCCGGGCGCGTAAGGAGGATGATGTCAGCCGAACCGCGGGCGTCCGCTTCCTGGCGAAGCCGGGTGACTACGTCCGGCAGTTCGAGTACGTTCTTGAGCTGCACGCCGATGACCCAGCCCGCTTCGGCCCGGCACTCGAAGCGATCGAAGGGGCGCTGGCAATCGGCCGCGAGCAGCCGCCCCGTGCGTCTCTTATCGTCGATCAGGTTGGAGCGTGAGCCAGGTGAGTCCGACCCTTGACCAGATCCGCGCCGCGCCGAAGGTGCTGCTGCACGATCACCTCGACGGCGGCCTGCGCCCGTCCACCGTCGTCGAACTGGCCGAGCAGACCGGCTACGCCGATCTCCCCACCCGCGACCCGGACGAACTGACGAAGTTTCTCACCGCGGGCGCCCATCGCGGTCACCTCAACCTGTACCTGGACGCCTTCCGGCACACCGTCGGCGTGATGCAGACGGCGGACGCCCTGCACCGGGTCGCCAGGGAGTGCGCCGAGGACCTGGCGGCAGACGGGATCGTCTACGCCGAGGTCCGCTTCGCCCCCGAACTGCACACCGAGCGCGGCCTCTCACTTGACGAGGTGGTCCACGCCGTGCTGGCCGGCTTCGCCGACGGCAGCAAGAACCGTCCGATCAGGGTGTACGCGCTGCTCACGGCGATGCGCACGGCGGCGCGCTCGCTGGAGATCGCCGAGCTGGCGGTCAGGCACCGCGACAACGGCGTAGTCGGCTTCGACATCGCGGGCGCCGAGGCGGGCTGGCCGCCTAGCCGCCACCTGGACGCCTTCCAGTACATCCACCGGGAGAACTTCCACATCACCATCCACGCCGGCGAGGGGTTCGGCCTGCCATCGATCTGGGAGGCCGTGCAGTACTGCGGCACCGAGCGGCTGGGCCACGGGGTGCGGATCGTCGAGGACATCGAGATCTCCACCGGCGGCGCCGTGAAGCTGGGCCGCCTGGCCGGCTACATCCGCGACCTCCGCATCCCGCTGGAGATGTGCCCGTCGTCCAACGTGCAGACCGGCGCGGTCGCGTCGATCGAGCGGCACCCGCTGCGGCTGCTGCGCCAGCTGCAGTTCCGGGTGACGGTGAACACCGACAACCGGCTGATGAGCCAGGTCACGCTCAGCTCGGAGTTCGAGCTCGGAGTCCGGGAGTTCGGCTACGGGTGGTCGGACATCGAATGGCTGACGATCAACGCGATGAAGAGCGCGTTCGCCCCCTTCGACGAGCGCCTCCTGCTGATCAACACGGTCATCAAGCCAGGATTCGCCACCGCCCGCGCCATGAGCAACGCCCTCGTCCCCCCGCACCTGCTCTAACCAGGCGAAGCACATTCGTGTGCCGGTTGGGCAGAAATGCGCACGCCGAACCGATGGGGAGCGGGATCCGGCGTCCGAACCGACGGGGAGCGGGATCCGGCGTCCGAACCTGGGGAGCGGGACCGACCCTCGACAGCCCCAACCACCTGCTCACCCCATTTGACGCAACCGTCGCGCAGACCCCTATTTCCTCAGGCGTAATAGCCCCGCTTTCCCAAAACCCGCCAGCTTCCTATCGCTTCTGACCACTTTTTTCACCTTCCTATCAGTTCTGACCACTTTTGCGCCCGTTTTGATATGGTTTGTCTAGTCAAAAGTGATAGGAAGATGGATCCAATGGTCGAAACCGGGTGCCGAGTCGCGTGCGCGGGTGCAGCCAATGCGCAGGGTGGGACTGGGTGTGCCCAGGGAGACAAGCGAGGGGCAGGCGGGCCCGGTTCCGAGGGGCAGGCGGGGCCGGTTCGCTGCCCAAGAGGGGGCTTGCAGGGGAGGTCATCCGGTGCCAAGCCCCCTTCCAACGGATGATGGGTTGACTCTTATTTTTGGATTGAGGTCTTTATCAGCGCAGCGGCGGCTGCGGACCACTTGGCTACGGCGGTGTCCAGATCGGCCAGCTCGGGCTCGGTTACGTAGAGGCCTCGGGCGGGGACGGTGGCGGCCAGCTCGATCAGGACGGGGCGGAGGTGGACCTCGACGGCGAGGAGGTGCCCCGGCCAGCCGCCGGTCATCACCGGGACGGCGGTGACGCCGGCCAGGCCGTTGCTCGGGTAGCGGTCGAGGAAGGCCTTAAGCAGGCCGGTGTAGGTGGCCTTGTAGGTGGGCGAGGCGAAGATCGCGATATCGGCGGCGGCGACCTCGGCGGTCAGCCTGGTCAGCTCCGGGTCCGACCAGTCGAACAGCCGGGGGGCGTGCTCGGCCAGGTCGATCACCAGGCGGTCGGCGGACTCGCCGGTCTCCTTGGCCAGCACGTCGGCGACGGCCAGCGCGACGGAGTGGGTGCGGGAGCTCGGCTTGGGGTTGCCGGTGATGACGGCGATCGTGGTCATGATGCGGCCACCCTTTCGGTCGCGCTGGCGGTGTGCGTGGGCGCGAACGGGGTGACCGTCTGCGGCGCCTCGCGGGCAGGGGCGGGGTGACGCCAGAGGCCGCGCCGTTCGAGGATGGGCAGCACGCCCTCGCCGAACCAGTACGACTCCTCCAGGTGCGGGTAGCCGGAGAGGATGAACTCGGTGATGCCCGTGTTCGCGTACTCCTCGATCAGGTTCGCGACCTCCTCGTGGCTGCCGACCAGGGACGTGCCGGCGCCGCCGCGGACCAGGCCGACGCCGGCCCAGAGGTTCGGGTAGATCTCGAGGTCGCGCAGGTCGCGGCGGTCGCCGCTGTTGTGCAGCGCGCGCATCCGCCGCTGGCCTTCCGATTCGCTGGTCGCGAGCCCCGACTGGACCTTGGCGATCATGTCGTCGGTGACGCGCTCCATGAGGTAGCCGGCCTGCCGCCAGGCCTCCTCCGAAGTGTCCCTGGAGATGGTGTGCAGGCGGATGCCGAGCCGGAGCTCGCGGTTCTGCTCTGCCGCCTGGGCCTCGATCCAGCGGAGCTTGTCGTTGACCGCGCTCGGCGGCTCGCCCCAGGTGAGGTAGACGTCGGAGTACCGCGCGGCGACCGGGCCCGCCGCCGCCGACGAGCCGCCGAAGTAGATGTCGGGGATCGGGTCAGGCAGCCGTGACAGCTTCGCGCCCTCCACGTGCAGGTGCTTGCCCTGCTTGGTGACGGTCTCGCCCCGCCAGAGCCGCGTCACGATGTCGAGGAACTCACCGGTGCGCTCGTAGCGCTGGTCCTTGTCGAGGAAGTCGCCGTAGGCGCGCTGCTCGGCCGACTCGCCGCCGGTGACGACGTTGAGCAGGAGACGTCCCTGCGACTGGCGCTGGAAGGTGGAGGCCATCTGCGCCGACAGGGTGGGGCTGATCTGGCCGGGGCGGAACGCGACAAGGAACTTCAGCCGCTCGGTCACCTCGGTGAGCATGGCGCAGGTCAGCCAGGCATCCTCGCACCAGGCGCCGGTCGGGGTGAGCGCGGCCTCGAAGCCGAGCTGCTCCGCGCTGCGGGCGATCTGGCCCAGGTACTTGACGGACGGCGGCCGGATCGCGCCGGCCGCGCCGACCGCCACGCCGTGACCGCCGCCGACGATGTCGCGGCCGTCGCCGTTGGTGGGCAGGAACCAGTGGAACCGCAGGGACATGAGTCGCTCGCGCCTCTCTCGATAAATCCTACTTTTTTGGTGGTTTTAATATACATGAATCGAGGTTGGCCGGCCAGGGCGCGGGGCCGCGCGCTTGGGCTGCTTTCTTAGCCGACCGCATCACGCGCGGGAGATCGCTTTGGGCCTGACGATCTTCGCAAACCGGGTAACGCAAGCGTATCGTCGCGACCATGAGGGTGCGGGACATGCTTAAGCTCGTCCAGCTGCGGGCGGTTCCGCTGGACGCCAGGACACGGCGCCTCGGCGCCTGCTACGACATCTCCGACCTGCAGCGGGCGGCCAAGCGGCGGATCCCGCGACCGGTGTTCGACTACGTGGAGGGGGCGGCCGACGAGGAGATCTCGGTGGCGGCGAACGTGGCCGCCTTCCGCTCCTGGCGGTTCCTGCCCCGGGTGCTGGCCGGGGTGGAGTCCTGCCGACACTTCGGCCCAGGTACTCGGCTCGACGCTGCCGGTGCCGTTGGTGCTCGCGCCGACCGGGTACACCCGGATGCTGCACCCGGACGGGGAGATCGGCGCGGCCCGCTCGGCCTTCCGACACGGGCTGCCGTACACGCTGTCGACCATGGCGACGACCGGGATCGAGCAACTGCGGGCCTCGGTTGGCGGCGGCACCGGGAGCGCCGGCACCGAGAGCACCGGCACTGAGAGCGCGGGCACTGAGATCGCCGGCACTGAGAGCGCCGGTGCCGGGGGCGGCTCGGCTGCGACCGGGGCCGGGGCGGGCTGGACGGGGAGCTGTGGTTCCAGCTCTATCTGACTCGGGACCGGGCGCAGGCGTACAACCTGGTGGAGCTGGCCGGCTCGAACGGGTACAAGACGCTGATGGTCACCGTGGACACGGTGGTAGCCGGGAACCGCGTCCGCGACCTGCGCAATGGCCTGTCCATCCCGCCGGCGCTCACCATGAAGACGGTCGCGTCGGTCGGCGCCAAGCCCGGCTACTGGTATCAGCTGCTATCGGGGCCGGCCCTTGACTACGCCAACTTCGCGGGGCGGCCGCGGACGACCGTGATGAAGACGGCGGACTTCTTCGACGCCGACCTGAACTGGGACGATATCGCGGATCTGCGGGCCCGGTGGCCGGGGAAGCTGCTGCTCAAGGGACCAGTGGGGCCTGCTGACGCGCGGCGGGCCCTGGAGCTCGGGCTGGACGGGGTGCAGCTGTCCAACCACGGCGGGCGGCAGCTCGACCGGACGGTCGCTCCCGTTGACCTGATCGCGCCCGTGCGGGAAGCGGTCGGGCCGTCGTTCACCGTCTTGGTTGACTCGGGCGTGCGGCACGGCGCGGACGCGGTGATCGCGCTAGCCCTGGGCGCCGACGCGGCCGTGCTCGGGCGCGCCTACCTGTACGGGCTGATGGTCGGCGGCGAGGCCGGCGTGGACCGGGCGCTCGACCTGCTCATCGGGCAGTTCCGGTCCACGATGCAGTTCCTCGGGGTGACGTCGGTCGCCGAGCTCCGCAAGCACGGCCGGGACCTGCTCGCGCGCGACCACCAGTAACCCGGCCCAAGTTGCTGACGACACTGGCTACGGGCGGGGCGGGAGGGGCGGGCGGCGCTTGACCGGGCCGGTGGAGGGGTCGGGGAGCGGAGCCGCGGGTTCTCCGCGAGCATCGCCAGGGCGCGGTCCACCCCAGCCTCGAGCTGCGGGTCGCGGCCGATGGCCCAGTCGTCGGGGGTGATCAGAACCTCGGTGTCGGGGTCGACGCCGTAGTTCTCCACCGACCAGCCGGACTCGTTGAACCAGGTCGCGTACCTCGGGACGGTGATCCGGGTGCCGTCGACCAGGCCGTGGCCGCGGCCGTCGATGCCGACCACGCCGCCCCAGGTGCGCGCGCCGATGACCGGGCCGAGGCCGAGGCTGCGGATCGCAGCGGTCACGATGTCGCCGTCCGAGCCGGCGAACTCGTCGGTGAGGGCGACCAGCGGGCCGCGCGGCGCATCCTGCGGGTAGCTGTAGGGACGCAGTCGGCGCGGTACCTTCCAGCCGATGATCCGGCGGGCGAGCTTCTCGACGATGAGCTGGGAGGTGTGCCCGCCCCGGTTGCCGCGAACGTCCACGATCAGCCCGTCGAGGCCCATCTCGGTCCGCAGGTCCCGGTGGAAGTGCGCCCAGCCCTCGCCCATCATGTCAGGCACGTGCAGGTAGCCGACCCGGCCGTCGGACCGGTCACGGACGAACTGGCGGCACGCCGCGACCCAATGCTGATAGCGGAGGCGTCGGTCGTCGTAGAGCGGCACGACGACGACCCGGCGCGTCTCGGGGTACTGGGGCGCGACCGGCGCGTCCTCGGCGGACTCGAGCGTCGCCGGTGCTTCCGCCGTGTCGGAGGCGACGGTTGTGGCGGACACGACTTCGGCCGCCTCGGCGGGCTCCGCAGCCTGGTCGGGCTCGTCGGCCTGCTCGGGTCCCGCAGCCTTTTCTGACTTCCCGGCGTCGCTCGTGCCCGAGTCGCTCTCGCTGGAGTCGCTGTCCTCGTCGGCGGCGACGGGGGGCCGGGGGACCAGGGAGGGGTCGGCCGCGCGGATGGTCAGCTCGACCGGCTTTCCGTGGGTGCCGACCAGCGCCGGCCACGGTCCGTAGACCGGATCGACCGGCCGGCCGTCCACCGCGAGGATCTCGTCGCCCGCGCGCACGGCCACCCCGGGGGCGGCGAACGGCGAGCGGGCGTGCGGGTCGGACGACTCGCCGGGCAGCACCCGCTCCACGAGCCACCGTCCGTCAGCCGACCGGGCCACGTCCGCGCCGAGGCCCGCCGCGGGCGCGCCGCGCAGCGTGTTGCGCGCGGTGAACGTGCTTGTCGGGTGGACATAGGCGTGCGACGTGCCCAGTTCGGCGGCGACCTCCCAGAGCAGGTCGCCGAACTCGGCCGACGACCTGACCCGGTCAAGCAGGAACCGGTACTCGTCGAGCACCCCGTCCCAGTCCACGCCCGACATGGTCGGGGTCCAGAAGTCCCGCCGCAGCAGCCGGCCGAACTCCGCGTACGCGTGCGTCCACAGCGCCCCGGGATCGGCCTGGAACCTGGCCAGCGACAGGTCCACGGCGACCGCTTCGTCGGACGAGCCGTTATCGACCTTGCGGTCGGAGGGCACCACGCGCACCTTGTGCTCGTCGCCGATCACCAGCCGCGCGCCGTCGCCGCTGACCGCGAACCAGCTCACCTCCGAGGTCAGCACGCTCGCCTCGCGCTTGCGCAGGTCGAAGCGCTCGAGCGTCGGCTTGTGACGGTTCTCCTCGGGATCGGCGGCACCGTCACCGAGCACTCCGGTGAGGGGATAGCGGAGCCAGACCAGCCCGCCCTTGACCGCGGCCAGGCTGAAGTACCGCGCCTCGTCCACCGGCACCGCGACCACGCGGGAGGAGATGGCCTCGGTGTCGACAGTCAGCGCGGTACGTTCCTCTGAATCCTTTGAGTTCTCCCCCGCGCCAGCCGGGCGGCCGCCCGGCTGGGGACCGAACGGCGACAGCGTGTGCGCGGCCAGCGGGACCAGGTAGGGGCGGGCGCCGAACGGGAACGACAGGTCGAAGGAGTGCATGTCGTAAACCGGGTCGAAGGTCCGGCGCGACAGGAACGCCAGGTACAGCCCGTCGGCGGTGAAGACGGGGTGGCTGTCGACGAACCGGCCGTCGGTTACGTCCACGGTGAGCCGGTCTTCGATCCGCGCGATCCTGATCCTGGCCTGCGGCTGCGGCCCCGGCTGGGCCCAGGCCAGCCAGGCCGAGTCCGGTGACCAGGAGATGTCCTCGACTTCCCCGTCGTCGTTGCTGGCCAGCTCGGTGACCTCGGCCGACTCGACGTCGATGAGCAGCAGCCGGCCGTCGTGGGCGGCGACGGCGAGCTTGGTGCCGTCCGGCGACGCCTCGAGCGACGTAACGTTGCCGACCGCGCCGGAAGCGATGGTCCGACGGTGCCCGGCTGCTCCGGCTCGACCTCGGCGATCTGGATGGCGTCGGGGCCCGCTTCGGCGTCGGTGACCCAGGCCACCTTGCCGGTCTTGCCGAGCACGCGGGGCAGCCGGGCCCGCGCGGCCGGGTCGACGAGCAGCGCCCGGGCCGGGCCGTCGGCGTGCGTCAGCCAGTGCACCGTCCCGCGCACCGTCACCACGCTGGCCTGGCCCGTCTTGTCGCAGTCGAGGTCGCCCAGGTCGTCCTCGGCGGTGATCAGCTTCGGCGCGCGGGCGGCGGGCGGCGCGCCCAGCTGGAGGTCCAGCTTGCGCGGCTGCGCGTCGGCGTCCAGGCTGTCGAGCAGCCAGATGTCGCCGGCCAGGTGGTAGACGACCCGGGTGCCGTCGGTGGCCGCGTTGCGGGCGTAGAACCCGTCGTGGTCGGTGTGCCGGCGCAGGTCAGAGCCGTCAAGCGCGGCCGAGTAGATGTTGCCGGTGCCCTCGTGGTCGGAGATGAAGACCAGGCGGCCGGAGATCGAGCATGGGGCTGGCGAACTGGCCGCTCAGGTGGCCGAGCACCCGCGTGAAGAGCGGGTCGTCGCCGGTGGCGACCCACAGCCGGCCCCCGGTGCCGCCGCGGTAGCGCTTCCAGTAGGCCGGATCGCCGCGCTGCCCGGTCAGCAGCGCGGTCGCGGTGATGGTCAGCGCGAGGTCGTTGACCTGGCCGAACAGGAGCCGCCGGGGCGGTGCGTCAAGCGGCACCGCGTACGCCCAGGTGAGCTGGGCGGTCGGCTGGTCGGCGGCGGAGGTGGCGAGCACCTCGCCGGCGTCCGTCCAGCCGGTGGTGCGGGTACGCATGTCGCCCCAGTAGGTGCGCCGAGTCGCGGGGCCGCCGGTCCCGTCGTCGATGGCGGCCGTGTAGACCTCGGGGATTCCGCCGTCCCGCCAGCTCGTCCAGGCGACCGTGGCGCCGTCGGGCGAGAACCTCGGGTGGCTGGCCTGGCCGCCGTCGGTGGTCAGCCGCCAGGCGCGGCCGCCGTCGGCGGGGGCGAGCCAGACGTCGTCCTCGGCGACAAAGGCCAGCAGATCACCGTGAACGTGAGGGAAACGTAGATAACCGGGAGTTGCCACGCGGTTTATCTTATGGGCGGACAATCTGCTGCGAGCGATGGTCAATTGCTCACCTCACAGCCAGCCGCGCTCCTCCGCGATGCGGCGGGCCTCGGAGCGGTTGCGGGCGCCGGTCTTCTGAATGCAGGAGGAAAGGTAGTTGCGGACGGTTCCCTCGGAAAGGAAGAGACCGCCGGCGAGGTCGAGCGATCGCGGCGCCGTCGGCCGCGGCCGCCAGGACGTCCGTTTCCCTCGGCGTGAGCGGGCTGGCGCCGTCGGCGAGGGCGGCGGCGGCAAGGTCCGGGTCAATGACGCGCTGGCCGTTGAGCACGTCGCGGATGGTCCTCGCGAGCTTGTCGGCCGGCGAATCTTTCACGATAAATCCGGATACGCCGGATTCCATCGCGCGGCGCAGGTAGCCGGGGCGGCCGAACGTAGTGAGGATCACGATCTTCGTCTTCGGGCACGCTCGCCGCAGCTCGGCGGCGGCGGTGAGCCCGTCCATGCCGGGCATCTCGATGTCAAGCAGGGCAACGTCGGGGCTAGCGCGCTTCGCGGCCTCCATCACCTCGTCGCCCCGCCCGACCTGAGCGACCACCTTGATGTCGTCCTCGAATGAGAGCAGCGCGGCGAGCGCCTCGCGGATCATCGCCTGGTCCTCGGCGATCAGGACCCGGATGTTGTTCACTTCGCCACGGTAGCGCCTGCGCGCTCGGAACTGTCAGCACTGCGGCCGGGCTGGGCAGTCCGGCCGGGCGCGGCAGTTCGGCAGGGCCTGGGTGCCGCGCCGGCGCGCTCGCGGGAGGCGCTGTCGGCGATGTCCTCGGGCACGCTAGCCATCAGGTGGAAGCCGCGTCCCGACGGCCGCACCTCGAGGTGGCCGCCGAGCGCGGACAGGCGCTCCGACATGCCCCGCAGGCCCGTCCCGCTGCGTGCCAGCCCGGCATCCGGACCGCCTGCCCCCCCAGGCCGGCCCGGCCCCGGCCCGGCCCGGCCCCGGCCCCGGCCCCGGCGCTAAAACCGGGTCCGTCGTCGCGGACCTCAAGGCAGCGGCTGCCGGCGCGGCAGGTGAGCCTGATGTGGCAGTTCCTCGCGCCGGAGTGGCGGAGCACATTGGTGGCCGCCTCCCGCAGGCACCAGGCGAGTGCTGCCTCCGCGTCCGGGTCAAAGGTTCCGGAGAGCAGGGTGAGCTCCGCGTCGTCGTGCGTCGTGATCCCAGCGGACTCAAGCGCGGCGCGCGCGGTAATGATCTCGACCGCGAGCGTCGGTCGCCGGTAGCCGCTGATCGCCTCTCTGATGTCGTGCAGGGTCTGGCGGCTCACCGCCGCCACCTCCTCGGCCTGCGCGAGCGCCCGGTCCCGGTCGCCGCAGTCCGGCAAGCGCCGCAGCAGCTTGGCGGCGAGCTCGGACTTGAGCGTGATCATCGACAGCGACTGCCCGGCCAGGTCGTGCAGGTCGCGGGCGAGCCGCAGCCGCTCCTCGCTCGCCGCGAGCTGCGCTACCTCTTCGCGCGCCCGGGCCAGCTCGGCCGTCAGCTGGAACTGCCTGCGGAGCCCGATCGTGCCCAGGCCGACCAGCACCGTGGGCAGCAGGTTGATAAGGAAGTCCTCCTTATCAACGTGCCCGGTCAGGCAGAAGATCGTGTAGCAGACCCCGCTCGCCAGGACCGCCCGCACCGCCCAGCGTCGGTTCACGACAAGCAGCCCGGCGGAAGAGGACACGAAGATCCAGAGCGTGCTCGCCCCCACTCCTCCGTACAGCAGGGACGCGATGATGGCCAGCGCAGCCATCGTGGCCAGGGCGGGCAGCGCGTACCCGGGGGAGTATGGCCAATTTGGCACGGCGAACAGGTAGATGGCAGCGAACCCGACGATGATCGCCAGGCCGCCCCATCGGTACGCCGCGCTGTAGTGCTGGGTGAACAGATCCACCATCGGGGCGACGAGGTAGAGCAGCCAGACCCCGGTGAATATGTGCCCGGCCAGCCGAGCGGGCATGGTGCGATGTCCGACGTAAGGTCCATCAGGGACCGCCCGCCGCGTCGCCCTTCTGCTCATGATCACTCCGTCCGCGACCGGTCAGACCGTCTCCGCCATCGAGCGGACCGAGAGGATGGCCAGGCCCACGAAGATGGCCAGCCAGACCACGAGGCCGATCGGCAGCCCGACCGGCACGGACACGCCGCCGATCACGTCGGTCGAGATCCTCACCGCCTCGTAGGTGGGCGTGCCCTCGCCGATCTTCTGCAGCGCGCCGCCGAGCGGGAACCAGATCCCGCCCAGGGTGAGGAACACGAAGTAAACGAGGATGGTGATCGGCTGCACCTGGTCGGGCGGGAACCGGTAGCCGATAGCCACCGCCAGCGCGGCGAAGATCGTCGAGCCGAGCCAGATGACGACCGCGATCACGAACCACATCCACAGGGCCACCTGCACGCCGCCGTAGAACCGGCCAAGCAGCAGCACGATCACCACCGACAAGATCGTGGTCACCATCGAGGTGAGGATCTTGGCCACCACGTAGGCGTTGGCCGGGAGCGGGGTGAGCCGCAGCTGCCTGATCCAGCCGACCTTGCGCTCCTCCGAGATCCTGATCGCGTTGCCGTTCAGCGCGCCGCTGAACGCGCCGAAGGTGGCCATCGCGACCATGTAGTACGCGGTGAACTTCACGCCGTAGGCCGAGTTCCCCTGCTTGGCGATGAGGAGGTAGAGGATCACCGGCAGCCCCACGGTGAACAGCAGGTATCGCTTGTTGCGGCGCAGCCGGTTGATCTCGGCCCGCGTCAGCATCAGGATGCCTTGCATCGGTGCTCGTCTCCCGTCTCAGCGCGCGCTGCGCGCGGTCGGCTTGGTGGTCTGCGGTGCCTGCGCGGTGGGCTGCTCGCCGGCCGCCCGGTCATCTTCCGCCGTGATCGCGAGGAACGCCTGCTCAAGGCCGAGGCCGGACACCTCGATGTCAGTGGGCCGGTAGCCGGCGTCGAGCACCGCGTACAGCGTCGCGTCGGAATCGCTGGACTGGATGTGCACGATGTCGCCGCGCACGTCGAGGCTGACGAGGCCGGGCAGGCCGAGGAGGAACGGCTCGCGGGTGTTGCCGAGACGGAACGACAGCTGCTTGGCGCCGGCCCGCGACTTGATCTCGGCCGGGGTGCCGTCGGCGAGCAGCCGGCCGCGGTTGATCACCAGGATGCGGTCGGCCGCCTGGTCGGCCTCCTCCAGGTAGTGGGTGGCGAACAGCAGGGTCTTGCCGTCGTCGACCTCTTCCTTCATCTGCGCCCAGAACCGCTGCCTGGTCTCCACGTCCATCGCCGTCGTCGGCTCGTCGAGCACGATGAGGTCGCTCTCCCCTGCGATCGCGAGGGCGAACCTGACCCGCTGGGTCTGGCCGCCCGACAGCCGGTCCACCCGCTGGCCGGCGACGTCCTCGATGCCGGCCCGGCGCAGCGTGGTGGCCACCGGCACCGGCCTCGGGTGCAGCCCGGCGATGAGCGTGACCAGCTCGCGCACCGTCACCTCGGGCATCAGCCCGCCGGACTGGAGCATGGCGCCGACCTTGCCGGACTTGATGGCGTGGTACGGGTCGCTGCCGAACATCGCGATCTTCCCCGAGGTGGGCTTGCGCAGCGCCAGGAGCATGTCGAGCGATGTCGACTTGCCCGCGCCGTTCGGGCCGAGCAGGGCAACGGTCTCCCCGCCGCGCAGGTCCAGGCTCAGCCCGTCAACGGCCTTGAGGCTGCCGTAGTGCTTGCTAACGTTGTCGAACGAGACGACGGGTCCCGTTCCGCTGTGGCTCATGCACTGATCCCTTGCCTAGTCGGCTTGTCCGGCCGCTGGATTCGCGTTCTATCTCATCCCACCATCCGCCGACCGCTGCCCGGTAGTGCGCCAAATCAGCGGTTGCGCATGACATGTGTCATCGGTTGCGGGTCAACGGCCGACGGCGTAGCCCTGCATGCCGCGGGGGTTGGCGGCGGCGTAGAGCAGGCCGTTGCGGCGGGCGACCGCGCTGATCCGGCCCAGCGACCAGGGCGGCTGGACATGGACGTCGTGGCCGCGCTGTCGCAGCTCGTCGATCACGGACTCCCCTGCCCGCTCCTCGATGTCCAGCCGGAGCGGGTAGGCCTCGCGCGGGTAGAACGACGACGGCATGTGCGCCGAGTGGAAGGCCGGGAAGTCGATCGCCTGCTGGAGGTTCATCCCGAACACCACGTGGTTGAGGAAGAAGTGCAGCGTCCACTGGTCCTGCTGGTCCCCGCCCGGCGTGCCGAACGCCAGGTACGGCTCGCCGCCCCGCAGCGCCAGCGTCGGCGTCAGCGTGGTCCGCGGCCGCTTGCCCGGCGCGATGGTGGCCGGCAGCCCGGGTGTGAGGGTGAACATCTGCGCCCGGGTGCCCAGGGGGAACCCAAGCGCCGGGATGACCGGCGAGGACTGCAGCCAGCCGCCGCTCGGCGTCGCGGTGACCACGTTCCCCCACCGGTCGGCGACGTCCAGGTGACAGGTGTCGCCGCGCCGCGCCTGCGGCTGCGCGGCCGACGACCTGCCCAGCGGTTCGCCCGTGGCGGGGTCTATCCCGGGATCGCCGCTCCCCCGCTGGTGCCGCCCGGCAGAGTCAAATCCAGAGGTATGGAACGGACCGTTGACGAAGTCCGGCAGCTCCGTTCCCCTGCCACCGGGCCGGCCGGGACGCAGTTCCGCGCTCGCGATCTCGCCGATGAGCGCGCGCCGCTCGTCGTTGTACTCCTTGGAGAGCAAGTGTTCGAGTGGTATATTGAAGTAGTCCGGATCCCCGTACCACGCTTCCCGGTCAGCGAACGCGAGCTTCGACACCTCGGTCAAGAGGTGCACGTACTCCGCGCTCCCGGGCCCCATTTCGGCCAGACGCGCAGGCCGTTAGTCCAAGGTGACTGGCATTATCCGTGGACGGCAGATCGAATCCGGACAGCAGCGCGAGCTGCTGGAGGAAGACCGGCCCCTGGCCCCAGGGGCCGGTCTTGCACACGTTGAATCCTTGAAAATCGTAAGTTGTCGGAGCTTCCAGGCGGGCGTGCCAGGTGGCCAGGTCGTGGTCGGTGAGCAGGCCGCGGTGGCGCTCCCCGGTCACGTCCATCACCTCGGTCGCGGCGAACTTGCCGATCTCCTCGGCCACGAACCCGTCGTACCAGGCGCGGCGCGCGGCCTCGATCTGCTCATCGCGGTCTGCGCTGGCCGCCTCGGCCTCGGCCAGGACGCGCTTGTAGGTGGCCGCGAGCGCCGGGTTGGCGAACAGGGCGCCGGGCGCGGGCACGCCGCCGCCCGCCAGGTAGACCTCGGCCGACGAGCGCCAATGCTCGCGGAAGAGGTCCGCCACGCTGGCGATCGACCAGCTGATCGCGGGCACGAGCGGGTAGCCGGACTCCGCGTACCCGATCGCGTAGCCGAGCACGTCGCGCAGGCGCAGCGTGCCGTACTCGCGCAGCAGCAGCAGCCAGCCACCGAACGCGCCCGGCACGCACGCGGCCAGCAGCCCGCTGCCCGGCACCAGGTCGAGGCCGGGCGGTACGCCTCGACGGTCGCGGCGGCCGGGGCCGGGCCCTGCCCGCAGACCACGAACGTCTCGCCGCGCCGCGCGTCATGCCCGATGACCGGCACCTCGCCGCCGGGCCCGTTCAGGTGCGGCTCCACAACCTGAAGCACGAACCCGGCGGCGGCCGCGGCGTCGAACGCGTTGCCGCCCTTCTCCAGGACCGCCATCCCGGCCGCCGACGCCAGCCAGTGCGTGGACGCCACCATCCCGAACGTCCCGGCAAGCTCCGGCCTGGTCGTGAACTCAGGAGTCACTGTGTTTTCCTCCTCGCCTCCGGGCCGCCGGAGTCCGCCGTCTTTCCCTCGTCACGCGGCCAAGACCGCCGCGCTCCTCAGTACAAGACGGCGGGGCGGCCCTTCGGCGAGGAGGGAGGCTTCCCTCCTCGCCGCGCTTCCCTATCATCCAATATCATCCTCAGGCGACGCGCGAGTAACGTCTGCTGCATGGATGAGTTGGACGCACGGGTACGGGCCATTTGCGATCTCAACGTCGCCGAAGCGCGCGAGTACGGCGGGCGGCACGAGTACGACGGGGCGCCGCAGGATCTCTCGGCTGACGGGGTGGCCGCCGGGCTGGCGCGGCTGGCAGCTGCCCGTGAGTCCGCCGCGGCGCAGGACGACCCGCACAACGAGGCGCACCTGCGCGCGTTCGAGAACCTCCAGCGAGTCGTCTACGCACACCTGGAGCTGCACCGGAGCAACCCGATGCCGCACCTGGGCGAGCTCGACCTGGCCTGCTACGACAAGGACTACGCGCCCGAGGCGGACCGGCGCGCCGCGCGCGCCGCGCACCTGGCGGCCTGGCCGACCGTGATCGACGCGGCGATCGGCTCGCTCGACCGCATCCCCGCCCCGATTGCCGCCTCGCTGCTCGGCGCCGTCCGCGGGCTGGCCGCGGGCATCCCCGCCGAGGCCGACCCGCAGGCGCGGACGGCGGCGCTCGCCGCGCACGCGCGACTGGTCGCGCACGTGCAGCGGGCGGTCGATTCCGGGCCGCCCGACGCCGCGCTGGGGCCGAACGCGCTCGCCGCGCTGCTGTCGTCCGCCGAGGCGATCGACGTCGACCTGGGCACTCTCACCGCGCGCGCGGACGCCGAGCGAGACCGGCTGATGGAGCGGCTCGCCGAGTCGGCCGCCCTGGTCGACCGGCAGCGTGCACCGCTCGACCTCGCCCGCGAGCTGGTCAAGGACCATCCCGACCGGGCGGGCGTGATCAAGACGGCCCGGTACTGGACGGAGCGGGCGATCGCGTTCACCCGCGAGCGCGACCTGGTGCCGGTCCACGACGGCGTGTGCCTGGTCGGCGAGTCGCCGGAGTCGCGCCGCTGGGCGATGGCGATGATCTCCACCAACGCTCCCGCCGAGCGGGACGCGCCGTCCTGGTACTGGATCACGCCGCCCGACGAGTCCTGGCCGCACGAGCAGGCCGAGGAGTGGCTTGAGGTGTTCAGCGCCGCCACGCTGCCGGCCATCACCGTGCACGAGGTCGCGCCCGGGCACTTCTCGCACCACCAGGCGCTGCGCCGCGCCCGCGGCGACGTGCGCCGCACCCTGTTCTCCAGCGCCTTCGTCGAGGGCTGGGCGCACTACGCCGAGGAACTCTGCGTCGAGGAGGGGTTCCTCGCCGACGACCCCAGGTTCGCTCTCGGCGTCTGGCTCGAGGCGCTGGTCCGGGTGACCAGGCTGGCCTGCGCGCTCGGCGTGCACACCGCGGGCATGACGGTCGAGGAGGCGGCGGCGCGGTTCGAGGCGGACACCCACCTGACCGGCCCGCGGCCCTGTCCGAGGCGCGGCGCGCGACGTTCGACCCGACCTACGGCCGGTACACCTGGGGCAAGCTGGAGATCATGGCGCTGCGCGAGCGAGGCCAAGGCGGCCTGGGGCGGCGGGGTTCACGCTCAAGCGCTTCCACACCGCCCTGATGGACCTGGGCTCCCCGCCCCTCGGGCTGATCGGAACCGCGATCGAGCAGCGGTAGCCTGTTGGTCGTGCAAAGGTACATCCGGGTCAGGGGGCTGGTAGGCGTCGCTCTCGCGACCGCGTTCGCAGCAGCGGGGTGCTCCTCAAGCAGCCACGCGGGCGGCTCCGGCATCGTCACCAACGGGGCGTACGTTCAGCAGCCGGCCTCGTTGGGCAAGACCACCGTCGGCTACCTGGACATCCGCAACAACGGCGCGGCGGACGAACTGGTCTCGGTGTCCACCAGCGCCGGCGGCACCGTCGAACTCCGCGGGCCGGTCGCCGAGGGGGTCTCCCCGGTGATCATGCACACGGTCAAGGACATACCGATCCCCGCCGACGCGACCACGCAGCTGATCCCGAACAGCTATCACCTGCTGATCACCCACCCGGGCGCGATGCACGACGGCAAGGACATCTATCTCAAGCTCACGTTCGCGCACGGCGGCACGATGACCGTCATCGCCTTGGTCACCAACCCGCAGAACGGCGGCGCAAGCTACTTCCTCAACTGACCCCCGGCCCCGGCCCCCGGCCTAGCGCGCCCGCCTGGTGAGCGGCAGCCTGACGCGGGTCCCCTCGTCGGCCGGGGTGCACACGGTCACTCAGCCGCGCCACACGATCAGCCGCGCCACACGATCAGCCGCGCCTCCGGCAGCACCGGGATCTCGAGTTCGGTGACCGTGAACGTAACCGGGTCCGCCCTCGGGTGGACGGCTCCACGTCCTGATCCGCTGCCGTTCACCGTCTGGCTCCACGTCCTGATCCGCTGCCGTTCACCGTCTTTCGCGGCCGAATTTCACGCAATATTTGCGAAGATCGAATAAATCCATGGCGTTTCCGTCGCTATAGCAGCAGTTTCGCCATGGATTTCGAATAAATGATCTTGCTATGATATTCATCACTTAACTCCTGAAAAGAAGGCGGTTCGGGGGACGGGAGTGGTTGCGGAGCGGGCGAAGATCGCGGTCACGGTGTACCGGGCCGAAACGGTGTTGAGGGGTTGGCCAGCTGTTGCCCAGGCCGCGCCCTCAGCATCATCGATTCTCATAGAGACCGTGACGGGGCTGGGGCGCTGCTCGCTGCTGAGGGGTTGGCCAGCAGGTGCCGGACCCATCCATCAGCACCATCGATTTACCCCATCGATTTACATAGAGGCAGCGGCCAGGTCGGGCGCGCTTCGGCGAGGATCGCTTGCTTGCGCGATTGTCGCGATATATCGTGGATCTCACTATCACCTCTGGCTGGAGGAACTGTGGCTTCGGGTTACGACATGAGGGTCGGAGACGCCGAGCGGGATGCTGCGGCGAACGAGCTGCGTGAGCACTTCGCCAGCGGACGGCTGACCCAGGACGAGCTGAACGAGCGGCTGGACCAGACCTTCGCCGCCAAGACGCGTGCGGATCTGAGCGGGCTCTTCACCGACCTGCCCTCGCCAACGGCATGGCAGGACGCGTCGGCCGGCGGCGCTCGCGGCATGGCGAGCGGCCCGTTCGGGGGCGGTGGGCAGTTGGAAAGCCCTGGGGAGCAGTGGACCGGCTGGGGAGCGAATAACGGCAGTCGGACGTCCTCCGGGGCCAACGACCCGTTCGGCGACAGCGGCGCTGGCGGTGCAGGTGGCTTCGGCAGGCGCGCGCTCGGGATGGTCGTCGTCCCGCTCGTGCTGCTCTCGGCGCTGCTCACGCTCGGCATCTTCTCGATATTCGGGGGCGGCCCGCGCCCGTTCGGATTCGTGCTCATCCTCGCGGCGTTCGCGATGCTCCGGCGGCTCGTCCTCGTCATCTTCGGCTGGCGGCGGCGCGGTCGAGGCGGCTCGCGGCGCGGCGGCGGGGGCGGTCCCCGGCGACGTCGCCGGTAGACCGCTCGCACGCCATACGCATGGTCCGGGTTCCCTGGCGAGGGTCCGCGATTTATCGTGGAAGGGACCGAACTTCCGAGCGAAGACGGAAGGCGAGATGGTGATGCGTTACTACGCTCCCCTGCCTGGCGGCGAACCGTTCTGGCCGCGAGGCCCGCATGCGATGCGCGTGGGGGACGCGGAACGCGACGCGGCGGCGGCCGATCTCGGCGAGCACTACACGGCCGGCCGACTCACCCTCGAGGAGCTGCACGAACGCCTTGAGGCGGTATTCGCGGCGAAAACGTTCGGCCAACTCGGCCGGACCATGTCCGATCTTCCAGGGTCGGGCCGGCTGGCCGGGATCGCCGGGCCCTTCGGACCTCCCGTGCTGCCGGGCACGCCGACGTTGCCGTGGATGCCGGTGTCCGGCCCGCGTTACCACTGGGGCGGCTACTGGAACCCCAGCAGCAGGTACGGCGCGGCCATGGGACCGACCGCGGCCGGTTTCTCACCGGGCGAGGAGTTCGGGCCGGGCGGGCGGTTCCAGACACGGGACGCGCAGCGTGATTCGCCGCCCGTGGACCGGGCGGCGAAGTTCGCCGCACTGTCCCTGCTGATCCTGGCCATGCTGATCTGGCTGTTCACCGCCCTGCTGTTCGCCAGACACGGCTTCTCCGGCCCGCTCGGCACTTCCATCCCCACTGGCCACTAAAGCGCCGGCAGGCGCTCGAGCAAATCATCGCCGGCCGCGGCCTCGGCCGCCGGTCGCCGGTCGCCGGTCGCCGGTCGCCGACGGACACTACTCGGGCACTTCACCCCTACTTCGCCAGTCAGGGGACGGTGGATAACTGCGCGACGCGTTGGGGGACAACGAGGTAGCGGAAGTCGCTCTCGGCTTGCTTCGCGTCCGAGTTGGGGTCCGGCTGGCTGGTGATGACGGCGGGCTTGCTCGCGCTGGTGAACCAGAGCCGGACTCGCCCGCTGGTCGCCCCGCGTTCGCCCCCGGCCGCAGTCGTCTCGCCAGATACTGCGTCTGCACTGGCGTCAACGGACCGCCCGCTTGGCGCATGGCTGCCCGAGGTGGTCGCCGCAGACCCCGCTGCCGCCGTCGCGGCGATAACGCCGTCCAGCAGGTAGTGCGGGCTGAAGGCGATCGCCGACTCGTCGCCGGTGAAGTCCGCGGGCACCGACTCCCTGGCCCGCGCCTGGCCCTGGGTCGCGGCACCCACCGTGACCCGTCCCGGCGCGAACGTGAGCTGCACCGGGGTGCCCCGTTCGGCCACGAGCGCGACCCGCCGCACCGCCTCGGCGAACGCCTCTGCGGGCAGGTCGGCGGTGCAACCGAACTCTTGCGGGGAACCGGGAACGGTATCGGACGAAGTCCCCGGTCAGCAGCCGCGCGGTTAGCTGCCGCGCGCCGGCCTCGAAGCCGATCATCGCCTCGGCCGCGCCGGCACCGCCCCCGCCGGCCGCATGGCCGGCGCTGGCACCGCCGCCGCCCAAACTGGCACCGCCGCCGCCCGCGCTGGAACCGCCGCCGCCCGCGCTGGAACCGCCGCCGCCAGCGCTGGCGCCTCCCCCGCCCGCGCTGGCGCCTTCCCCGCTCAGACCGCCCCCATCCGACGCTGGGGCGCCCGTTCCGTCGCCGCTTGGCCGGAGCATGATCCGGACCTCGGTTCCCGCGTTCATCATCTTGGCCGCGTCGCTCAGCGTCCTGGCCGGCACCAGGAGCGCGGTCCTCCCCTGGTCACCGAACCCCGGCGCCGGGTTCCAGGCCATTTCCCTGACGGCGAGCCGGTAGCGGTCGGTGGCGGCGAGGGTCATCGTCTCCCCGTCAAACTCGACGTTGACCGCGGTGAGCATCGGCAGCGTGTCGTCCCTGCTGGCGGACGGGGTCACCTGGCCGATCGCTGTCGGCGAGCACGCCGCCGTCCGCCGTGCCGGCCAACTGCGGCAGGTCCGGCAGGTCCGGGTACTCAGCCGATGGCAGGCTGGCCACCGCGAACGATGCCTCGCCGCAGGTCACGGAGATGCCATCGGGGTCATCGCCGAACTCGACCGGGGCAGCGGGGAGGCTGCGGACGATCTCGACGAGCAGCCGGCCCGGCACCAGGAACGTGCCCGGCTCGGCTACCTCGGCGCGCACCTGCATCCGGGCCGACACCTCGTAGTCGAAGCAGGACAGAGTGAGCAAGCCCGGTCCGTTCCCCTTGATCTGATTTGGATCTCGGCCCTCCTGCTCGGCGCGGAGCAGCAGGCCCGCGAGCACCGGCAGCACCGGCCGGGTGGGCAGTGCCCTGGCCACCCAGGTAACAGCCTCGCCGAGCGCGTCCCGGTCCACCGTGAACTTCATGCTCTCCACCCTCGCCGAGTACGCGCGCCGCCGACCGCCGCGCGCTGCCCCGCCATTGCTTGTCAGGGAATCGTGCCACGCCCCACCGACATTTCGGACGGCCGATCGCCTTCCGGACGCTCCGCGACCCCGCGTCCTCGACCAAGTCAGCTGCGCCGACGACACCGATGCAGCCGGTCGGCCGCGCCGACCGAGGACATATCAGAACATAGCTATGATCGTGTGCCGTTCGGGTCGTATCAGGCCCCGAACGGCACACGATCATGGTTTCTGCCCGGAATCGGGCGGCTCGGGGCCGCCGCGAACGCCGGGCCCGAGATTCCCGGCCGGCCAGCTGATCTGAATCCGGCAGGGAAACGCTCCGGGGCCCGGGTGCGGGTACGCCCAGGGGCGAGGTTAGGCGGAGAGGTACTTGCCGTAGAAGGCGAAGATCTTCTGCCAGCCGTCGGTCGCGGCCTCGGGGCGGTAGGCCGGGCGGTTCACCGAGAAGAACGCGTGCCCGGCGTCCGGGTAGCGGTGGAACTCGTAGGTCTTGCCCTTCGCCTTGAGCGCCTCCTCGAGCTCGGCGACGTTCGCCGGCGACGGGTACTGGTCGTCCTTGCCGAACAGGCCGAGCAGCGGGCAGGACAGGCTCGGGGTCTTGTCCACGATCGGGACCATCGTCGTCCCCTCGCGCGCCTCGCCCGTGACGAACGCGCCGTAGCAGTCCACCGCCGCGTCGAGCTGGAGGCTGACCGCGGCGAGGAACGACTGGCGGCCGCCGGAGCAGTAGCCGATCGCGCCGACCTTGCCGTTGGAGTTGGTCAGGCCCTTCAGGTAGGCCATGGCGCCGGCCACGTCGCCGACCAGGCGATCGTCGGGGACGCCGCCCTTGGCCCGCGCGGTGGCGGCCGCGTCGTCCGGGCTGGCGCCCGGCGCGTCGCGCCAGTAAAGGTTCGGCATCATGGCGTTGTAGCCGTGGAAGGCGAAGTTGCGGGCGATCTCCTTGGTCGGAGTCGTCGTAGCCGGGCATGTGGTGGATGACGACCACGCCGCCGCGCGGCGCCCGGCGTCGAGCGGGCGAGCCGAGTAGGCCTCGATCGCGTCGCCGCCATGCCCGGTGATCATGATGGACTCGGCGAACATCGCGTCGTACATGTTCTGCTATCTCCTATTTTTCGTGACTTATCCGCTTATTGGGCGGCGAGCCGGTGACCCGGTTCGCGAGCCGGTGCTGCAGCTATCAGGCGCGAGCCGTTACTCCAGGCCGGGTGGGGCGGAGTCGAGCGTCGCCTCGATCGCCTTCACCAGGGCGCGGGCCGACTCCTGGCTGAGCTCGACCGCCACCCGCCCGGACGGTCCGAGCTCCGGGAGCGAGGAAGTCGATGTTGAGCGTGTGACCGAACGGCGCGTGCACCGGGTGGTCCAGGTAGACGCGTGCCCTCGGTCACCTTGATCCACCCGGACGCCCCCTTGGCGCTGCCGCTGATCGCGATCTTCTCGGTCAGGTACGTGCACATGGTCAGGACTCCTTCCGCTTGCGCCGACGAGACGAACCACTGGCCCTGGCCGTGGCCTTGAGCCGCCCGGCACCGCCTTAACGGCAGGGCTGCCCCGTCGGGTCCAGCCGAATCATCCCACCTGACTCGTTAGCGATGCGAACGAACCTGCCATAGGTCGCGCTCGCACCGGCCGGACGCCACCGTGAAAAACTAGCGGATCATGAGCTACGCCGCTGCCGAAGACAGGTACACCAAGCACCCCTACCGCCGCTGCGGGCGCAGCGGGCTGCAGCTGCCCGCGGTCTCCCTCGGCCTCTGGCAGAACTTCGGCGACGAGTCGCCGATCGAGCACCCAGCGGGCGATCCTGCGCCGCGCCTTCGACCTCGGCGTCACCCACTTCGACCTGGCCAACAACTACGGCCCGCCCTACGGGTCGCGCCGAGATCAACTTCGGCCGGATGCTGCGCGAGGACTTCCGCCCGTACCGGGACGAGCTGGTCATCTCGACCAAGGCCGGCTACGACATGTGGCCGGGGCCCTATGGGCAGTGGGGCTCGCGCAAGTACCTGCTCGCCAGCCTCGACCAGTCGCTCGAAGCGGATGGGGCTGGAGTACGTGGACATCTTCTACAGCCACCGGTTCGACCCGGACACCCCGCTGGAAGAGACGATGGGCGCGCTTGACACCGCCGTCCGGTCGGGCAAGGCGCTGTACGCGGGCATCTCTTCGTATTCGCCGGAACGGACCCGTGACGCCTGCGTCCATCCTCCGCTCGCTCGGCACGCCGTTGCTGATCCACCAGCCGTCTTACTCCATGCTGAACCGCTGGATCGAGGGCGGTCTGCTCGACGTCCTCGAGGACGAGGGCGTTGGCTGCATCGCGTTCTCCCCGCTGGCGCAGGGCCTGCTGACCACCAAGTACCTGGACGGCATCCCGGCCGGTTCGCGGGCGTCGCGGAACGGGTCGCTCTCGCAGGACCAGCTCAGCGAGAAGACCCTGGCTCACGTGCGGGCGCTGAACTACATCGCCGCCGGGCGCGGGCAGTCGCTGGCCCAGATGGCGATCTCCTGGACGCTCCGGGATCCCCGCGTCACCTCCGCGCTGATCGGCGCGAGCAGCGTCGCCCAGCTCGAGGAGAACCTCGCCGCCGCCGACAAGACCGCGTTCACTGCCGACGAGATCGCCGCGATCGACAAGAACGCGGTCGAAGCCGGCATCAACATCTGGTCCGCCTCCAGCTCCCGCTAACCGTTGGTCGCCGCTGACCGCTGGTCGCCGTTCGCCGTTCGCGGTTGCGGCGTCCCGCCGCTTCTTGCTGTTATCCCGGAGATTGGCTAGCGCTGAAAGTTTGACCGGTCATGGCCGGTCAAACTTTCAGCGCTGACGCTAGTGCCCGACACTTCTTGCTGTTATCCGTATAACGGGGCTAGGCCTCCGATCGGCCACGCGGCGGCTCCGCCGCTTCTTGCTGTTATCAGGTTTGTTGCCAGTCTCGGAAAGATAGTGGACCGTTGCGTACATCCGGGTGTACACAACGGTCCACCATGTTGCCGGCCGTCGCGCTGGCGGACCACTTCTTGCTGTTATCCGCTATCTCCGTATGCGCGGCCGGATGACTAGGCGGGCACGATGGCTTGCGGGAAGTTGAAGAGGCGGGTGGGGTCGTAGGTCATCTTGACCTTCTGCAGTTGAGCGTAGTTCTGGGCGTAGTAGGCCTGGGCCCAGTTCGTCAGGTCGGGGTCGACGTAGTTCTGGTAGGCCTGGCCGCTGGCGTAGGGGCGCATTGAGGTCCAGAACGACCGGAGCCAGGCGTGCTGGCGGTTGATACCCGCGGCCGACCCGCCGTTGTGCCAGCCAGTTGTGTACTGGGCGTCGAACAGGGCGTTCCTGTGCACGAACGCCGTCGCGGTGGGCGCGACCCGGTTGACCGCGCCGCCAAGGGCGTCGAACGCCACTCCCCCGACGCCGCCGGCGCGCGCCCGCCACCTGACTGCAGGGACTCGACGCCGTGCAGCAGGGTGTTGATCCCGGCGCTGCAAAGCCCCCTGGTGAAGAAGTCGGACTTGGCGAACTCGGGCTGGCGGCTCAGCTTGCCGCCGGAGGCGTACCAGGGCAGGTGGCAGGCCTGCAGGCCAATCGCGGAGCAGCCCGCCTCGAGCAGCATCGCGTTCAGGTAGGAGAACTGGTTGAGGGAGTAACCGGACGCGTCGGAGCCGACCTTGGCGTAGAGCTTGTCGATCAGGTTCGCCGCACCGCTGATGCCGCCGAGGTAGCAGCCGCCGACCTGGATGGTGGGCGTGTGTCCGCCGGGCGCGGCGGACAGGTGCAGGTTCGACCAGAGCGCGTCGGGCGCGTTCGGGGCCCAGGACTGCCAGGCGGCGATCACCTTGGCCGCCTTCGACCAGGGCCAGGACAGGAAGAAGACCACCGGCGTCGGGGCGGGCACGGTGCGGAAGTGGAACCAGGTGGCGATGCCGAAGTTGCCGCCGCCGCCGCCCCGGCAGGCCCAGTAGAGGTCGGAGTGCTCATCGGGGCTGGCGGTCAGCGCCTTGCCGTCCGCCGTAATGATGTTGCAGAGATGCCAGCTTGTCGCAGGTCAGCCCGTATGCTCGGGCGGTGACGCCGATGCCTCCGCCGAGCGTCAGGCCGGCGATGCCGACGGTCGGGCACGATCCGCCCGGCACGGCTCGGCCCATGAGCGGCCAGGCCGGCGTAGAAGTCGATCAGCCGGGTGCCCGCGCCCACGGCCGCGGTCGAGCCGGACACCTGCACGCCCTTGAGGTTCTCGACGTCGATGATCAGCCCCCCGTTGCTTGACGACCAGCCGGCGTAGCTGTGGCCGCCGGAGCGCGCCGCGAACTTGACGCCGTACTTGCGGACGAACGCCAGGCACGTCCCCACGTCGTGGGCGTTCTTCACGTAGGCGATCCCGGCCGGGCGCAGCCCGTTGAACCTCGGGTCGTACAGGTAGCTGTCCACCGTGTAGTTGGCTTCTCCCGGGCGCACCAGCGGGCCCGCCAGGTCATGGCCGAGGGCCGTCCAGTCGGCCGGCGTAGGACCGGTCGACCGGGCAGCGATGCCGGTCCGGCTGGCCGAATGGGTGGGGTGGACGGGCTGGGTGGGGTGGACGGGCTGGGTGGGGGGCTGGGTGGGGTGGACGGGCTGGGTTGGGCCCGCCAGGGCAACTGCAGGCGCGGCGATCGCGGCGACGCCGCCCGCTGCCACGCCAAGGAACGCCCGGCGCTTCAGCGAAGGTTCTGAAGATGTGCTCACACGTCTAGGACGTCATGACCTGTCAGACGGTTGCCGGGCAGGCCAACGTTGTCAGAGGTGGGTCCAGATCGTGAAATATGGAGGTCAAGATCATGATCGGGCGCTGAGAACACGGGCGGTCCTGGCGATGGGAACACGGGCCGTCCTGGCGCTGAGAACACGGGCGGTCCTGGCGATGGGAACCACGGGCGGTCCTGGCGATGGGAACACGGGCGGTCCTGGCGATGGGAACACGGGCCGTCCTGGCGATGGGAACACGGGCGGTCCTGGCGATGCGGGAAACACAGCGGAGAAAGTTTGTCGCCTCGGGAATTGCTTGAGTTGCTCAACTGTTTAGCTGGTCATGAGCATCGGAGTGCAGGGGCCGGGTGAGGCGGGGGCGGACGCGTCCGCGGTGAACCGGGACATCCTGGACACCCTCACCAGCCTGATCAAGCTGGTCGGGGGGGTCGCGCAGGAGATCGCGACGGAGTTCGACATCGCTCCGCACGATCTGCTTGCCATGTTCAAGCTGGACTCCGTGCTGTCCATGAAGGAACTCGCGCAGCACATGGGGTGTGACGCGTCGTTCATCACGACGGTCGCGGACACCCTGGAACGGCGCGGCTTCGTCAGGCGCGAGCCCAGCAAGCGGGACCGGCGGGTGAAGAACCTCGTCCTCACGCCAGACGGCATCGCCGCGAAGGAGCGGCTGATGCGAGAACTCGCGGCAAAGATGCCGTGGAGCTATGCGCTCGACGACGCCGAACGGTGGTGTTTCCTCGGGCTGCTGAAGAAGGCGCTCGGCGGCGCCCGCTCCGACGTCTGCCTCAGTGACGAGAACGGGGCGGGTGACGCGAAGACACGCGCCCGTTCCGAACAAATTTAAAGATTTTCAAAACGAGACGCAGCAAGTGCGTGGTTCAAACGCGCCCAAAATCAGCTAAGGGGAACCACAGTGTCACCAACCTCAGGCCAGACGGGGAGCGCTCCCGTCGCCGGCCGCTGGCGTGGCGGCCGGC
>CAVZUX010000046.1:0-94682 GCA_963778435.1 uncultured Actinomycetota bacterium | reverse complement strand
ATGTATAAGCCGCGCGCAATACTCCGAATTGCCGCCGTCATGTCGTTGGAGCAGATCACCGCCGTCGGCTGTCGCTTCAGGCCGCGAACCGTTCCAGTCCGTTTACGCCGCCGCGCAGCGTGTGATCGCACTCGATTACCCATTCCGCTTCGATCGGCAACTCAGCCGCTTCATGGCGGCGCGAAAATCGTTCTCGCGGGTCACCGCTGAGTGCATGGTGTGCGGCCCGGCCAGGAAGCCAATCTTGCGATGACCCAGTCCGGCCAGGTGCTTCACGGCTCGTCCATCCCGGTCGAGTAATCCAGCAGGATCGTGCTTGTCTTGGGATCGTCCAGCTTGAACTCCGCCAGCACCATCGGAACATCGTGATGGGTCAGCTGGTCGAGAACCGGCTCTTCCTCGCCGAACGTCATCACCGCTACGCCTTCCACTTTGCGCTCCAGCATGCGGCGCACGCAGTTGGTCAGCATCGCCGGGATCGCTGTTCGAGGAACTGACCAGGATCTCGTATCCGTTCGCCACGGCGATTTCTTCAAAGCTCTGGATCAATTCAGGGAAGAACGGATTGGTAATGTTCTCCACGATGATGCCCGAACAACCGGCTGCGCCCCGAAACCAGGCTGCGCGCATGGGTGTTGGGAAAATAATTGAGTTGCTCAATTGCCTGCCAAACGCGCTTTGCTCAGCCTCTCGCTCACGGCGGGCGAGCCGTTGATGGTGCGGGACACCGTGGCGATGGAAACCTTCGCCAGCGCAGCTACAGTTCGAATATCGGCCGCCTTGGCGACCGTTTTGCGGGTTCCTTTGCGGGGCACGAACCCATGCTAATTCACTTGGCTGCAATGTAAGAAGGCCTTCGAATGCGGTTCCGGCCACCGCTTCCCAACCGCGCCGGACAAAGCGCCCGTCCTGCTTATCGTCCGCCGACAGCAGCAACCGCAGATCGCGCAGGTTGTGCCCCGTCGGCCCGGTCACCACCGAATCGCCCAGAGCCGTAAACAGCGGGCAGGCATTGAACTCCGCCAGCGCCTGCTCGGGATCGATAGCCGAATGCCTGGGCCCGCGACAACTGTGGTGGGGTCGGCAATCGCGCCTGCCGCGCGCGTATTGCCGTCGATGCCGTCCGTGCCCGCACTCAGCACCGTCAGCGGCTCGGCCGCATGCCGCGCCAATTCCAGCGCCGCCGCCAGCGCAAACTGCTGGTTGCGCCCTCCCGCTCCCGGCGTGCGCGTCAACTTCACCGTAACTTCGCCGGCGGAAATCAGGCACAGCCGCGGATGAGTTTCGCGCAGCGAGTGGAACCGCTGCAACAAATATCGCGCGGCATCGGCGTAGTCCCAGTCGTCGCAGCTATTATCTACCGCCACGTAGTAGCCGGCCTGTTCCGCCAGCGCCCTGCAATTCTCCACCAGGTCGTGACTTGAGAGAAGTATCTCGAACACCGAATCCCTGAAGGCCCGGTCCTCATCTTTCATTTGCGCCGCCGCGGTCATCCGTCGCGCCCCGCCGAATTTGGGCAGGAACGGCGGCCGCCATCTCTTGTTGCCCGGAGACTCCGGCATGTCCTCGCGCTCAAAAAACGCGCGCACAGCCGCCGGAAACTTCGCCGCCAGCTCATATCGCTCAATGATGGACCGTACATCTTCCACCGTGGTATGGTCCGGCGAAGTGGGCCCTGACGAAAGCGCATCCAGCGTGCGCAAGGGCACATCGGGCAGCAGCAGCGAAACCTTCGTAGACTCCGGCGCCGCCATCGCCAGCCGCCCGCCCTTTACCTGCGAGAAATGCTTGCGCAGCGTGTTGATCTCATTGATCGGCGCACCGGAAGCCAGCAGCGCTTCATGAAAGCCCCGCGTATCGTCCAGCGTAATTGCGCCATCGATAGGCAAATCGAACATCGCCGACCCGCCGCCTGAGATCAGGAAGAACACCAGCGTATCTTTGCGCGCCTTTTTCAGCAGTGCCAGCGCCGCGCGCGCCGCCGCAAATGAGTCTTCGTTGGGCAGCGGATGGCCGCCCTGGAAATACCGGAACCGCCAGTTGCGCTTTGCCGGCGCGCTGTTCGAGCAGCAAATCCCTCGCAATCCCTGGCGCCGCTTCATGCGATCGAGAAGCACATCCACCATCGGCACAGCTGCCTTGCCCATCGCAATCACAAAAATGCGCTTGTATGCGGAAAGATCGATCGACTCCGCGCCGCCGCCGTCCGGAATCAAACGCCGCAGCAGATTGCCCTCCATTCGGATTCTTCGATCGAATGCCGACTCAATGCTGCATGCGGCCAGCGCGCCGGTAAACAGTCCCACTGCCGATGTGTGCAACTTCTCCAGAGCAATCTCGCTCACAGGGGTCATGCAACCTGCTCCTTCAGCCAACCCGTCAACGCTGCCTGCATTGGCTTAAGCTGGCAGTTAAAAAAATGATCGGCGCCGGAAATCAAAATAAGGCGCCTGGGTTCCGCGGCCTCGGCCGCAATCTCCTTGAGCTCCTCCGGCGAAGCGTATGCGTCGTTCTCCCCGCTCACAAAAAGCTTGGGAACGCACATCTCTTTCAGGAAGGAATAACGATAATGGCGTCCCTCAGCGTGCACAGGAAGGCCCAGTGCCGCCACCGCGTGCACCCCGCGCGCATCCAGCTTTAGCGATCGCAGCGCCATCGCCGCCCCAAAGCTGAATCCCACCAGAACCAGCGGCAACCCAAAGCGGTTCGCCAGCCACTTCCGTCCGGCCAGAACGTCCTCGGCCTCTGCCTTGCCGTCGTGCGCGCCCTCGCTCCGTCCCGTGCCGCGGAAGTGGAATCGCAGCACCGGCCAGCGCAGTCCCCACTCCGCCGCGTTCAGCGCCTTCATCGCGTGATACACAACTTTGTTGTGCAGGGTACCGCCGCCTTTGGGATGCGGATGACAAACCAGCGCCGCAAAATGCGCGTCCGCCGCGCCCTCGTTCACTACAGCCTCCAGCCGGCCCTCAGGTCCCGCCAGATCCACCGTTTGTAATCGCGAAGTGTCAGCCCGCCCGGGGTGTGGAGATTGTGCAGCTTTGGCGGTCATTTCACTTCGATTGTACCGCCCTTTCCATTTCGCCCCCGCCCACTCTTCCAAGCTGCTCATCGCGCGTGGGTTATTCTTTCATCATGTCCGAGCCAATCGATCCCATCCAGCTCACCCGCGATCTCGTCCAGATCGAATCGCCGAGCTATCACGAAGGGGAAGTGGGCGAATTCCTCGCCGCTTTTCTCGCCGCCCGCGGATGGGACGTAGACAAAATGCCGGTGCCGCCGCCCAATGACGCCGCCTCCGGCGGTCCTCGCTGGAATGTCTATGCCGGCCCCGCCGGAGCCTCTCCTGAAATCGTCTTTTCCACCCACATGGACACCGTCCCGCCCCACATTCCGTTGCGTGAGGACGATGAATTCCTATACGGCCGCGGAGTATGCGATGCCAAGGGCATCATTGCCGCCCAAATTGCCGCCGCGGAAACCCTTCGTGCCGAAGGCCACAACGTGGGCCTGCTGTACGTTGCCGGAGAAGAGCGAGACTCCGCCGGCGCCAAAATCGCCAACCAGCATCCCAAGGGCAGTCGCTTCCTCATCAATGGAGAGCCCACTGACAACCGCCTCGGCATCGCCTCCAAAGGCGCTCTCCGCACCATCCTCCGCGCCACCGGCACCATGGCGCATTCCGCTTATCCCGAGCTGGGCGATAGTGCCATCCACAAACTGGTGCAGGCGCTCCACCGCCTCCTTGAGATCGAGCTCCCCGTAAACCCTGACGTCGGCCCCTCCACTCTCAACATTGGCCTCATCCACGGTGGCCGCGCACCCAACGTCATCGCCGACCGCGCGGAAGCGCAAGTCCTCACCCGCCTGGTGGGCGATGCGGCTCCCGTTCGCGCCGCCCTGCTCGCCGCCTGTGAGGGCCTGGCCGAGGTCGACTTCACCCTTGAGATCCCCTTCGTCCGCCTTCGCGCCGTCCCCGGCCTACCCACCATGGTCGCCAAATTCACCACCGACATTCCCTGGCTCACCAACTGGGGCGAGCCGCTCCTCCTCGGCCCCGGCTCCATCCACGTAGCCCACACGCCCAACGAAAAAATCCGCAAGTCGGAGCTCCTTGAAGCCGTCGACCTCTACGCTAGCGTCGCCCGCCAACTCCTCTCCGCGTCTCAGTGAGTACCGCCGACCTCCAGATCGGCTGTAGTGCGGCTCTCCAGAGCTTGCTTAAAAACTGAAGTTTGCGATTGAAATCGCGTAAGGGCGGGACTTCAGTCCCGCCGAAGCCGCATGAACAAAGCATCTGGGCTTTAGCCCCTGCGGTCGTTTGATTGAGGTCGAAAAATCTCGGGGCGTTTTTCCGCAGCCAGTCCAGACCCGCACCCCCGCCCCCTTCGCCGCACCAATCTCACAATCGCCTTGACCTTGCACTTTCCGGAAAGCTATCCTGCGCCTGCAGTCTTCCCCGGTCAAATCCCCCCAAATGAGAGGTCACACCCATGACAACCGCCGTCGCAACGCCGCAGGCTCAATCTGCTCCCGTCACCCCCGAACGCATTCTCCAATTCGGCTGGGCTTACGCGGTGCCCCTGGTTCTTGAGGCAGCCATTCACCATCGCGTCTTCGATGTCCTCGACAACTCCCCCATGATTCTTGATGAGCTCACCCGCGCTACCGGTGCATCCCGCCGCGGCCTCGCTGCCATCGTCAACATGCTCACCGGCTTTGACTTCCTCCACAAGGACTCAGACAGCCGCTACTCCCTCACACCCGAGTCCGCCGCTTTCCTCGTCAGCACCAAGCCCAGCTTTCAGGGCGGCATCATCCGCCACACCAGCACCCAGCTCCTGCCCAATTGGCTGCATCTCAACCAGGTCGTCGCCACCGGCCGCCCCGCAATGGCCGTCAATGAGGAACAGGCAGGCGGCGAGTTCTTCAAGGAATTCGTCAACGACCTCTTCCCTATGAACTATCCCATCGCACGCCAGCTCGCCGATCACCTCAACCTCGGCGCCTCCAGCGATCCGGTCTCCGTCCTCGATCTCGCCGCCGGCTCCGGCGTCTGGAGCGTCGCCCTCGCGCAGAGCGGCCCCAATGTTCGCGTCACCGCCGTCGACTGGCCTGAAGTCATCCCCGTCACCCGCGGTTCGGTAACCCGCCTCGGCCTCGCAAACCAGTACTCCTTCACTGAAGGCGATCTCCTCCACGCGGACTTCGGCGCCGGGCACAACGTCGCCACCCTCGGCCACATCCTTCACAGCGAAGGCATCGCCCGCAGCAAGGCTCTGCTTCAGAAGACGCTCCACGCGCTCGCCCCCGGCGGCACCATCGCCATCGCCGAGTTTCTCGTCAATCCGGACCGCACCGGCCCGGCACAAGGACTCATCTTCGCCGTCAACATGCTTGTCAACACCGATGACGGCGATACGTTCTCCTTCGAAGAAATCTCCGAGTGGCTCCTCGAAGCCGGCTTCACCAACCCGCGCAAGCTCGAGGTCCGCGGCCCCTCGCCCCTCATTCTCGCTACCAAAGCGTAGGACTCGCGGAAAGTCAGGGCCCGATCGGATGCAAAAGCAGGTTGGTTCCGACACTTTACGGACGCCCGAAGCGCACTCCCCTTCGGGCGTCCGGATTTTGTTCCTGTACTTCGCCCTGCTTACTCTGCTCGCCAATCTCGACAGCCCACAATATCTCCTCGATATTCCCACCTCGTTCATGCTCCAGAACCTGCTTCACGCTTCTGCGTCCCAGGTCTCATTGTTTCGACTCATCGCAGGCGTCCCTTTGTTCCTCGGGTTCGCTTTTGGCCTGGTCAGGGACCTGTGGAATCCATTTGGCTGGCGCGACCCCGGCTACTTTCGTATCTTCGTTCCGCTCATGATGGTCAGCCTCGCCTGGACGGCGTTCTCCCCAACAACCTATGCCAGTCTCCTGGCCGGAATGCTTCTCAGCACCATCGCCTACAGCTTTCTCTACGCCGCATTTCAGGGGCTGTTCGCCCTCATCGGCCAGGAAGCCCTCATGTCCGGCAGATTGAGCACCCTCTACAACGTCTTCCTCTTCTTGTGTGGAGGCCTCGGGTACTTTGCCTCAGGCTGGATGTCAACAGACCTGTCGCCGCGCCAGGTCTTCCTTATGGTTATGGGTCTCACCGCCACCATCGGCCTGTTCGCATTCTGGAAACCGCGCTCCGTCTTCGCCGGCGCCTACAACAATCCTCGCGCCCAGGGCAGCACTTTCTTCCTTGACGTTAAGCGCCTGCTCCGGCACCGCGCCATCTATCCGGTCATCCTCATGTGCCTGCTCTGGTACTTCACTCCCGGCGCAAACACCCCCATGCAGTTCTTTCTTACCAATCAGCTCCACGCCTCTGACGCTGCTTACGGCGACTTCTCCGCCATCTATTACGTGTCGTTTGTGCCCACCGTGCTGCTCTACGGATTCCTCTGCACACGATTCCCGCCCCGTAAGCTCCTATGGTGGTCGGTCATCGTCGGTGTACCCCAGTTCGTTCCCATGGCCTTCATCCATTCCGCCAACCAGGCCTTCCTCATCGCCATCGTCATCGGCCTGCTGGGCGGTTTAGCCAACGCCGCTGTTATCGACATGGCAATCCGCGCCTGCCCTCCCGGCCTTCAGGGCACCCTCATGATGATTATCTTTTCGTTCTACCCGCTCTCCTCCCGCTTCGGCGATGTCTTCGGTTCCTGGATCTTCGGCCTCAGTCCCCAACACGGCTTCCAGTATTGCGTCGTCGCCATCACCATCACATACGCGCTGATGCTGCCCATGATTCCGTTTATCCCCAAAGAGCTCACCGCCACCGCCGACGGCGTCCCAAACCCAGCGGAGGAGAACCTCGTGCTGGCAGAGATTGGGGGAGCAAACGCGACCGTGTGAATTATTGAAGTGACCCAAGGCTGTCCTCGTTTAAGGCAGGCAGCAACCCACTTGCGGTCAGTCGAAAACGTTGCGATCATCAGTAGATTCGCAGGCGTTACCATGTTTCGAGATTGAGATCGTCGTGCAGAAATAATCTTGATCGATGAGGAGGCTGTATGGAGATGAGACGCAGGATGGCATTGGCAGGGTGCGTCGTTTTCGCTTCGGTGATGTTGAGTGGACGGGCAGCGTGGGCGGTTGATGCGTGTTCGCTGCTGACCACTGCGCAGGCTGCGACGGCGCTGGGCGTGCCGGATGTCAACGCGGGGGCGGGCGCGAACAGATGTATCTGGACTCCCAAGAAATATGCTCAGGGAGCGGGACAGCTTACGGTGCAGATTGAAGGCGCGAACGACGGGGCGAAAATGACGGGGCAGGGGACTCCCGTGAGCGGAATAGGCGATGAGGCGATCCAGACGGTGGTAGGGAACGCTGCGGTGCTGCATGTAAGGAAGGGGAACTACCTGGTTCGTGGTGAATGTGCACGGAGTTCCACTGGCCCAGGCCACGCAAGTCGAGCAGACCGTAGCAAGTCAGATCGTCGCGAAACTTTGAGGTCGCGACGACGTATTTGTAGAGCAAGACCGCTCCTGCCTCAGACTTCTAGCCGATTACCTTCTCCACCAGAATCGGCCCGCCATGTTCCGAAAAATGTGCGAACACTTTCGCTCCACCAAACTCGAAATCGCTGTACAGAATCTGCGCCCGCTCCGCGAATCCCAGCTTTCTGAAAATATGCTGCGAGGTCCGGTTCGTCGCCTCCGCAAACACAACACTGTACCCCTTGCTCGCCCCGTTCTCCACCGTGCGCCTCACAAGCTCCTGCCCCACCCCCCGGCCAGCTACCCGATCCGACACCCCCAGCAAATAGAGGTGAACCATCTCGCCGCGGCGCGGCACTCGCCCCCGGAGGTACATCTCATCCAGCGCGCCCAGAATGCCCGCAATCGGCGCGAACTTCTCATTCACTCCCGCCAGTTCCTCCGCCTCATCGCCGGTCGCATCATTCGTCAAAAGCACTCCCACCACCTCGCCCGTCTCGGCCAGGCAAGCCACCACGGTCAGGCCGTCGCGGGTGGTCTGTGGCAGAACGCTCTCAACAAACTCCGCGAACTCCGCCCGGCTCACTTGAGTCGCAAGCGCAAGAGGGTCGCGGCGCGAAAATACATCGGCCAGCAACTCCGACACCGCCGCAGCGTCCGATTCGCGATACATCCTGTATTCCAGCGCAATATGTCCAGGACCAGTCATGGCGCTCCTTGCAATGGGGTGAGCGAATTGTAGGTCCCACCGCGCCAAATTGTCATGAGCCCAGGCGCAATTTCGAAATTGTGCCCCATCCATCGCGCAGGCCTCATCGCGCGAAGGGTGGGCGGCTCGATAGTGTTGGCCGCAAGAAGAATGCCTTTCTCCAGTGCAATCCCGCTGACCCTGCAAGCCCCGCTCACTCCGCTAACCCCGCCGCCCTCCGCTATCATGCAGTCATGTCCAACTCCATCTACGACATTCCCGTCCGCACTTTGTCCGGCCAGCCTTCATCTCTCAATCAGTTCGCAGGCAAGGTCCTGCTCATCGTCAACGTGGCCTCCAAATGCGGTCTCACGCCGCAGTACGAAGGCCTCGAACGCCTCTACAAGCAATATCGTGGCCGCGGCTTCGTCATCGCCGGCTTCCCGTCCAACGACTTCGCGGGCCAGGAACCCGGAACCAGCGATGAGATCCTCTCCTTCTGCACCCTCAACTACGGCGTCGATTTCCCACTCTTTGAGAAGATCCCCGTCGTCGGCCCTGACAAAAGCCCGCTCTACGCTGCCCTCATTGCCGCCGAGCCAAGCGCCATCGCCACCGGCGAGGAACCTTTCGCCGACAACCTCCGCAAGTACGGCATCCACCCCAACGATCCGCCCGAGATCCTCTGGAACTTTGAGAAGTTCCTGGTCGACCGTGCCGGCAAGGTGGTCTGCCGCTTCTCGCCCGACACCGACCCGTTCAATCCGCGCCTGACGGAAGCCATTGAAGCCGAGCTCGCGGCGTAATCGAGGAGGCGGCGCGGCACCATGAGCGGCGGACTCAACATCACTCCAGAGGCGCGGCGATACGCTCTCGATGAGCTATGCCGCCGCGCCGGCCTCGAAGCGGATGCCCGTCGCCTCTGGACCATCGACAGCAGTCCCGACGGCCAAACCCTCGCCCTGCGCGCCGCCGATCCGCACTCCGCCCGCATCGAGTTTCCAGCACTTGCCGGCCAACTCCGCGCCGAAACAACGGTTCGCAAAACATGGCCTTTCGATCCGCCCTCAGATCTAGCGGCCATCGTCCCTGAATTCGTTGTCCCGTTCGCGTCTCCGGAATCCCGCTCTGAGGAGCCGCTGTTCGTCCAGGTCTCGCCCGGCTGCTTTCGCTGCACTCAAGACCTGCTCGCCTGCACCGTCCTGGTGCTCTCTCGCTATGAGGAGCTCGCCGCCCCGCGCCACGATGCTCACGGCCGCTTTGACGCCGCCGGCAGCCTCGCCGTCCGCGACAACTACCTTGACCGTGGTGGGGCCCTGAACCACCCTATCACGCGCCGGTGTTCGTGCTGACCCATTACCGCCATGATCCGATCCAGATGGACGGGGGGACGACCTTCCACTTCATCGCCGAGGGCTTCAACGCGGCCTACGCCGCAGCGTGCGAGGCCGCCGGGGACAACGGGGTGGACATCGCCGGCGGGGCCTCGACCGTCCGGCAGGCACTGGCGGCCGGGGTGATCGACGAGCTCACCCTGGACATCGCGCCCGTCCTGCTCGGTTCGGGCGAGCGCATCTTCGACGGGGCTGAGTCCTTCGGCTTCGAGCCTGCCGAAGTGCTTCACTCACCGCTGACCACGCACATCCGCTATCGCCGCGTCAGCTGACTTCGCGGCCCGCCCCCGCTGCGCATCGAGCACTGTGCCGCCAGCGGTCGCGGCGACCGGCACCCACGTCGACCTGCCCCCGGCCGACGGCACACTGCGTTCGTCGCCGGCAGCCAGAGATGCGCTGTTCGGAAACAAGAGGAGACCAGCAAATGCCGGCGACGCTGAAGTTGACGCATAAGGCAATCGGAGCGGAGGTCCGTCGTGGCACGTACGATGTCGTAGTCGACGGTGAGCGGGCCGGGTCGGTCCAAATGAACCACACGATCGAGATACCAGTTGAGCCTGGACGTCACACCCTGCAAGTTCGCAATGGACGAGACTCGAGCAGCACTCAGACCTTCGACGCCGCCGAGGAAGAGATCGTCGCCTTCCGGTGCACCGGAAAGAGGCCCTTGCCGATCTTTCTCGCATCCTTTTTTGTGCCCAGGCTGGCGCTGAAACTCGTTCGCGATTGAGTCGCCGTCGCCGTCGTGGCGCTCACCAGCACGTCGTTATCGCAGCCGGGGTGGCGCGCACCTGAGAACATCCCAAAAAATTCTCACGAAGGTCTCCGATGCACCGAACTGGACAATCTGTGCGGGCCTGTCCCAGCCGTCGGCAGCGTTCATCGTGGACACCGAATCGGCAGGCGCACGCCTTGATCGAGGTGCGGACGATGGATCAGCTACGGATCGAGTCGTGCTCGTGTTCGGCGGCCGTGCCCGCGCCACCATCACCCGGCGGCTGTGCGCCATCGCAGGGTTCTGCAGGTAGACCCTGGTCATCACCCGCAAGGCGGCAAGGTAGTCACCATCCCGCTCGCCCCGCGCACCGCCATCGGTCGCGCCGACGAACGGGCATTCTCATCAGGTTTATGCCGGTGACCAGGATCTTCAGGTGCTGTCCAGGCGGCGCGGCGGTCGCGGTTCGGGTCAACCCCTGGAACACTCAGTCCTGACGGAGGACCCACACGCAAGGACCGCATCAGATGATTGCGCACCACTGCGTCGGCGTAGGTGTAGGTCTGCGGCGGGGGCCCGATAGTGACCGGATGCCCAAGCCCGGCACCGCCGTCCGGGCCAGCGGCACCAGCCTGACCGGCCTGTTCGGGGTCGGCCCGGTCATCGCCGCCGCCATCATCGGCGAGGTCCGCGACGTGTCCCGCTTCAAGAACCGACCGCTTCGCCGCCTGCAACGGCACCGCGCCGATCGAGGTCTCCTCCGGCCAGCGCTGACCCACCGGGAGGCCCTGCGCTCGCTCAAGCGCCAGATCAGCGACGCCGCCTTCGCTTGCCTCCGCACCGACGCACGGCGCGCGGCGCACGGCGCGCGGCGCGCGGCGCGCGGCAGGCCAGGTCAGGGACCCGGGAGGGCAGTAGGGGAACGGCTCTGCAGCCAGCGCGGCCGGATCACACCCCAGAAAACCGGCTCTTCGGGCAAGCCACTCAGGGGCCTGGCCACCACCCTACGACCCTGGACCGCAACCCGACCAGCCAAGCCCCTTGACACAAAGAGGCATTCGATATGGGCGGTTGGCCCGCTTCCTGCGACAGTCCGGACGTGATCGCAGATCCGGGAGACCTGTGTGCTTGCCTGCGTGTAGCGCGGAGGTCAGGCTGGTCATGGCCCGCCAGAATGCGGCGGCTGCATGCGACCTTTCACTCTGCTGGGACGCCCCGGCGGCGCGGGCTGCCGCGGAAGACCCCGTTGCCGACAATCGACCGCAGGGCGGCAACGTGCCCGTCATAGGCTGCCCGCCCGGCCTCGGTCAGCGACAGGCTGGTCCGCACCCGCGATGCGCAGGTCGCCTTGTGCACCTGGATGTAGCCCGCCTCATGCAGGACGCGTATGTGCTTGGAGAGAACCGAGTCGGCCACCCCCAGGGCCTCCCGCACGGTGGCGAAGTCGGCGGAGTCGACTGCGGAGAGGATCGCGCAGATCTGGAGCCGGTTAGGCGCGTGCACGACCTCGTCGAAGCGGGGGGCGGTACTCATCGGCCTGCCTGCAGGCGGGCTCGGAGCAGCTGGTCCGTCCAGCGCCCGAACGCGACTTCGAGAGGCACGGCGAGCACGCCTGCCGCGAGGAATGCGCCAGGTGTCCCGCGATCAAGATCGAGCCAGCAGGCGACCGCGATCAGCGTGCTCAGGGTCAGGACGTGCCCGGCGAAGACGGCTCGCGTGCAGGCATCGAAGTACTTCATCGCGACGCCCACGCGGCGCTGGTTCACCCATGCCAGCGCGCCGCAGCCGACCGTGTACCCGGCCACCGACCAAGCGAACAGCGCCCAGCTGTGCATCTCCGCCTCGGCGATCGCGGCGCAGGCCAGCAAGCCGAGCGAGAGGTGGTACCAGCCTGGTGCGATGATCCGGTCAGCCAGCCAGGAGCGGCTGCCGCCGATGGCTGATATCGCGGCTGCGGCCTCGTCGGGTGCTATCTCGGCGGCCGCACGCCGTCCGGTCCTCGTCACTTGCCATGATGGAAAGTCTACGTTGACTTTCCATCATGGCAAGTGGAGTTGGGCTAGGCGCGGCGCAGGCCTAGGCGGAACGCACCGAACCGGCAATTCTGGCCGCGGGTCCGCAGCGAACCTCGCACCGGAGCCTCGACGCCGAATCGGCGGTATGGAGCGAGCCGTGCTCGCGGTCGGGACCGCGAGCGATGGCCGATTGTGGTGTAGGCAGCCCTGCGCTGGCGGCGTACGTTGCGGGCATCGTTCATCGCTGGGATCTGCGACGGCCCGGCCTCCCTGGAGGTGCCATGATGGCTGCCGCGACTGACTCGACTTCCCTCGTCCCATCCAGCGGCGTTCACTGATGCGGAGCGATTCGCGCTCGCCGGTTACCTCGCCGGGTACGGCGGCCTGACCCGCGAGGCCTACACCCTCGACCTGCGGCAGTTCACCGGCTGGTGCCGGGCTCGGTCCCTGTCGCTGTTCTCGGTCCGCCGCGCCGACATCGAGACCTTCGCGCGCGAACTCGAAGCCCGCGGCCGGGCCCGCGCCACCGTCACCCGCCGCCTGTCTACGATCGCCGGGTTCTACAAGTACGCAGTTGAGGAGGAACTCCTCGACCACTCGCCAGCCGCGCACGTCCGGCGTCCCCGGCTGGACTACGAGTCGCACGCCACCGCCCTGGACCGCAACGAAGTCGGGGCCCTTCTGGTCGCCGCCGGGCTCGGCGCGGCCGCCGAGCACGCCCTGATCTCCCTGCTCGCCCTCAACGGCCTTCGGGTATCGGAGGCCACCGGAGCCGACATCGAGCATCTAGGTCTCGAACGCGGGCACCGGACCCTCGTCATTACCCGCAAGGGCGGCAAGGTCGTTACGATCCCGCTCGCCCCGCGCACCGCCCGCGCCATCGACCTGGCTGTCGGCGAGCGCACCGGCGGGCCGCTGTTCCTCGCCGCGGACGGCAAACGGCTGGCCTGGCACGGCGCCGCACGGATCGTCCGCCGGGTCACCCGCCGCGCCGGGACCACCAAGCAGCTCAGCCCGACACGCTGCGGCACGCGATAACCAGTTTCGATGCCGGAGCCACGTCAACCTACGTGTACTTCTGATGGGAGGATCGTGCTGCTGACCGTGTTCCGCAAAACCAGGCAGCACGAGCAGCGGCAGATCGGCCGGGCCGTCCGTGCGCAGAAGGCCTGCGAACGAGACCACCGCGGCCCCGCGACGGAGACCTACGAAAGGCAGGTGTGAGATGACCGGCTACCACACCCGCTGGGCGCGCCCTCAGGATGCGGCCGACGACCCCGAGCGCATCGCGATCCGCGAGGCCCTGGCGTTCGGCAAGGCCCTGTACGACATCCGCACCGTCCTCGGCCTGACCGTCGCCGAACTGGCCATCCGCGCCGCCCTGACCGACGACGACATCGAGCGCATCGAGGAAGGCGGCACCGAGCCCACCATCCCCCTCCTGCGCCGCCTCGCCGCCGCCCTCAACGCAGACGTCCGCCTCACCGGCGGACACGACCTCGGCTCCGTCTGGTTCGAAACCCACGCCGCCTAAACCACGCCGTAGGGAACACAGACACAGATCTTGTACGCACCGGAACCGCCGTTCTGCGCCGTGATCCTTGTTGATTGCCTGGTCAGAGGATGTCGCGCCGAACTGGCTGATCTGTGCGAGGCAATCGGGCCGCCGAGGTCAACGCTGTACCCGATGCCGGTGCCGTCGCCTTCGATGTCGACCGGGCGGAACACCTCGGCTGTCCGGTCGAAGGTCTCGGCGCCGAAACGCTCTACGGCATTGGCACCCTCGGATGCGCCGCGAGCACCTTGTCGCGCACCTCTGCTGCGGCCTGGCCCCAGCGCTTGGCGTCCTTCGCCTGGTGGCCGGACTCGATCCCGAGTCGGGCGCGGAAGTCGAGGACGCCGGTCGTGACCTGGTTGCTCGACTTGACTTCGGCTGGGGAGTTGAACGGGTTGAGCAGCACTTTCGAGTTCGCCTTGCGGGCAGTCTCGTCCATCTGGGTGAGGAGTCGTGCGGTGCTGCGGCCGATGTCCCGGCTGTGCCATGTGGGCGCGGAGGTAGCCCATGTAGCGGGCCGGCTGGCCGATGACCTTGTCCGGCGGGCGGCGGCCACGCTTTAGCTCGACCACCACCAGTGCCCCGGTCACGGTGTCACGGCACAAGAAGTCCGTTGCTCCGGGTAGTCCACGCGACGGCGGATTCCATCTATCCCAGTATCTACCACACTGGTAGTCCAGGTGTTATTATGAGGCCGATAGGATAGACAGACTCTAGATTTGGGTAGATCATGAGCCAAGAAAGTAATGATGAGTTTATTAACGTCCCGGTTCCGACTCGCCACGTTCTGGCCGTCTACCGGCTGCTGGCCGACCTTGAGGAGCAGCCGAAGGCCGACATCGAATCGGCCGGGCCAAAGGGCGACCCCGCCGCATGGGACACCGACAAGCTGACCAAGCTCGCGACTACCAAGCTCAGCAACACCGAGACGGTCGCTCGTGTCCTTGACATCCTCTGCGAAGAGCCCGGCAGGCAGTACGACATGCAGGACCTGGTGAAAGCCCTGCCCATGGAGTACTACAAGTTGCGCGGCAATCTAGCCGCGTTCACCCGACACCTGAACAAACACTACGGGAGCGACGCCTGGCCGATGCGCGTCCAGTGGCGTGGTGACGAGGCGCTCTATAACGTCGATCCCGAGACGGCTGCCCTATGGAAATCTGTTCGCAGCTGACTGGCTCTCACCGATGGGTCGGCGCCTACGCGGCAATTATGTTCTCGCAGGCAGTCGCCATGGCGCACTGCGCGCTGATCCGGTCGGAAAGCGGAGCTGCCGCAGCCATTTCGTCAACGCCCGCACCGACAGGCCTAGGGCTATCAGCACCGCCGAGCCAAGTAGCACGGCAGATTTTACAGACCGTGCCGCATAGGGTGACAGAGGATTCGGCCGGCAGGGTACCAGAGCTGGCGTCAGAGTTGGCCTGAGACGGAAGCAAACGTTTGCAGGAGTCCGGTCTTATGGCTGGTCCAGCGGCCTCCGCCTACCCGCTGGTAGTGAAAAGCCGACTTCCGGCTCGGGTGATGCCCTGATTTCGGTCCTCAGAGAGGGGGCATGGCACCCTCGGGCCCATTGGATCGCATCATTTTCGGCGATGAATGTGATGCTCATCACGTCATGACCAAGTTATGCAATCCTTTGCAGCATTACCCAGTAGCCTCTGTCGGGGCAGGGCAACGTGACCGGACCCGGGTAACCGGGACTTCCGCCCAGGGTCACCCGGCGAGAGGGCTTATCTATGGCATGGCTTTCCCCGAAGGTAATCGCCCAGGTCAGCAGCCGTTCCGCCAGCAAGCTCGGCGCGACGTCCTGGGAGTGGATCATGCGCGCTGACGGCCAGGTGCTCTATCGGCTCACTGAGGTTGACGGCCGACGGGAACGGAATCCGTGGACCCCGGCGACCCGGCTGCCAGCAGCCGAACTGGCAGCCATCCGCGACGACAAGACGGCCGCCGAAGCGCTGGACGTCATCGTCCGCCAGCACGGGCACCGGCGCTGAGCCAGGCGCCCGGAGCGAAAATCGATTGCCGGGCGCCCGCCAGCCGAGGTGTGCTGGTGGAATGCGCATCGGCCGCCACCGAATGCGGTCGGCGAGACGTACCGACGGCCCCTGGGAGCGTTGCCCGGAGGCCAGTTCGGCGTGCCGGGGGCCGTCCTATGGCACAGTGACCCCCTGCAGGACCACGGGTCCGGGGCTCGGGTCCAGCTCGGTGTCCTGCGAGACGCCGGGTGGTGTGATGGTGTCCATCACCTCGGGCACCGCGGTCGGGCTCAGCGAGCAGATCGGCTCGGTTCCGCCGACCGGGCAGACTCCGAGCGTGTACGCGCCTGGATTCGTCGTGAAGGGGATGGCCTGGTCGGCGCTGTAGCCGTCCTGGCCGGTGATCGCGACGGTGAATGTCCAGCCGGTCGTCGGGGTGCCGAACTCGGCTTCCGGCAGCGCGATCGTGATCGTCTTGGCGACCGTGGAGGCGACGACGGCGGTCGGGGTGCCGACCTGGCCGCCGGAGGGGTCGACCCACACCGGCGAGGCGAATCCCTGGACCTCGAGGCGTTCGCTCCAGGCGTCGGCCGGGGCGATCGTGTAGTTGCGGGTCGGGTACGCCGCCGCGGTGGAGGTGGCGGTGGCCGAGGGGTCGTGCACGTAGATGTCGAGCAGTTGCGCGCCGTCGACCGAGCCGAACGTCGGCACCAGGTTGGCGAGCGAGGTGCGCAGGTAGACCTCCGACCCGGCGGTGATCACCTGGAAGCCGGTCAGGTCCCAGGAGCCGGCGGAGTAGGACGAGGAGGTCGGGTACTGGTAGGTGCCGGGGCCGTTGTCGTCGCCGGTCGGGTCGGTCACCGACAGGACGGTGGTCCCGCCCGACACGTCGCCGATCACCGAGGTCTGCGCGTATCCGGTGGCCCCGGCCGCCGTGGTGGCGACGGCCGTGATCACGTTGGTGCCGAAGCCGATCGCGACCGTGGCGGAGTAGGCGCCGGAGGCGTCGGCGGTCGTGGTGACCGTGGTCGCGGCGGCGCCCGTGTCGGTGTCCTGGGTCTCGATGTCCACCGTCGCGCCGGCCGCCGCCGTCCCGGTGACGGTGGTGGTGCCGCCTTCGATGGTGGCGGCCGGAGGCCGGGGAGGTGATCGTCACCGGGGTCGCGGCCGGGGCGCCGTGGGTGACGTAGCGGGCGGTGGTGATCGCCGGGGTGTCGGTGTCCCGGCCGGTCCCGAGGTCCACGATCAGGCGCAGTTCCTGTGCCTGGGCCCAGGTCAGGGGCGAGGCCGAGCCGGCCGCCTGCCCGTCGGTGAAGCCGATCGACGCGGTGGTCGGGTCCGACCCGTATGGCGAGGCCGCCAGGTCGGGGTCTTCCCACACCTGCTCGGGCACCAGGCCCTCGCCCGAGGCCGAGTTGATCATGAAGGAGAGCATCGCGGAGGCCTGCGACGGATCGCCCTCGGCGATCGCGGACTCGCCGCGCTCGCCCGAGAGCACCGGCCACAGGTGCCCGGTGCCGGCATCGGTCGTCGGCCACGGCTCGCCGTCGGTCGTGCAGGAGGTCTGGCTGTTGACCGTCGAGCAGTCACCGTAGCCGTCGGCGCTGCCGTCGGCGGCGTTGGTGCCGTAGCGGTAGTAGCCGGTGCCGGACGGGGTCTTGACCGAGATGGTGCTGTCGAGGACGGACAGCGAGTTCTTGACCACCGGGTCGTTCGGGGAGAGCTCGCCCAGCCGCACCAGCTCCTGGAACCCGCCGTCGATCACGGTGTCCTGCGCGACCGTGGGGCCGCCGTTGCTCAGGTTGTAGGTGATCGCGGCGTTCGGGTCGCCGGTCTTGGACAGCCGGATGAAATAGGGCGAGGAGCTGTCGGGCCCGGTCGAGGTGACCGTCCAGCTCTCCACGTTGCGCTGGAAGTCGTCCGCGGTGGCCTGGTAGACCGCCGCGTCCGCGGCGTCGTGGTGCTCGGCCGCGATGGCGGCGGCGGCGGTCAGGCCGGCGATCTCGGCGGCGATCGTCGAGGGCGAGTACCCGGACTGCTCCTCCCACCGCTCCACGCCGAACGACGGGCCGTGCGCGACGAGGAAGTCCGCGGCCGGCTTGATGTGCTCCGTCCACAGCGTGTCGTCGCCGCCGAGCCCGGACAGGTAGGCCATCAGGATCGGGTCGGCGGTCTCGTCCAGCTGGTCGCCGCCGGTGTCCGGCGCGGCCTTGCCGTTGAGCAGCGAGTTGCGCGGCATCTCGCCGGTCGGCAGCTGCTGGTCGTCGAGCAGGAACTGGGCCTGGGCGCGGGCGGTGGCCAGGTCGCCGTCGGCCAGGAAGCCGGTGAAGGCCTCGTAGGAGTCGCGGGCGAAGACCTCCCGGTAGGAGCCGTAGTAGACCGGCTTGCCGTTGACGTCGTCGCCCGCGTTGATCGCCTGGCCCCAGGGAGAGGCGAGCGAGGCGGCCACCGCGCCGGGGAACGTCTTGTCCTCGCTGGCCTTCAGCACGTTCGCGTCGAGGTAGTAGGTCTTGCGGATCGTCTGCTCCGACTGCCCAGGGACCGAGCGCGGGGGCCGGTTAAGCGTCTGGTCGTAGGCGTTCCAGGTGTTCGCGTAGGCCGGCGCGGTGAGGGGAAGGGCGCGCGCAGCGAGGCGGTGGCCGTGCTGACCGCCTGCTGCTGTGAACGGCCGAACCCGAGGCGCGAGGGTGAACGCGCCGCCGGATCCCGGCCGCGGGGTGACGTTCTCGGTGGCCACGATGTGCCCGTCGGCGGCCGAGGTGGTCGGCGTCAGGGCGTGCGTGGCATCGAGCTGGGTCAGCCCGTCGCTCGCGGTGCCCTCGTAGCCGACGGAGGCCTCGCCCGCGGAGGTGGCGGTCATCGCCATGTAGGTCGGCACCGCGTACGTGCGGTTGGCCGCCTCGGTGGTGGTGTTCGTGCTGTAGACGACCGGGATGCCGGTGCGCGCGTCGATGACGCCGGTGTTGCCGCCGGCGTTCTGCGTCCCGCCGCCCCCGTCGCCGTTCACGTGCGCGTCAAGCCGCGCGTAAATCTGTAGCTTGCCGATATTGGCGCTGCTGCCCTTGGTCGGCTCGATCCGGGTGTTCATCAGCACCGTGTCGCGCTGCGGATCGGTGATGTAGGTGGTGACCAGTTCGAAGCCGTGCTTGGCGTCGGTCGAAGTGATCGTGCACTGCATGCCGGTCGGATCGGCCGCACGGTGTAGGTCATGTCGCGGGTCTGGAGGTCGGTGAAGGTCGAGCCGTCGGTGACGACGTACTGCAGCGTCTCGACGTTCGTATTGTCGACGGTGGGTTCGTAAACGTCCGACAGGACGCCGTCCGCGACCGTGTACCAGACCTTTGAGGTGGTGTTCTCGGCGGTGCCCAGGCAGTCCTTGCGCGCGAGATCGAAGTAGGAGGCTGCACCCGGGCCGCCGGAGGCGGCGGTGCCCGCGGCGCCCGCGGCGGTGCCCGCGGTGACCGAAGCGGCCGAGGCCGGCTGGAGTTGGACCGCGCCGCATAGCAGGGTGAGGGCGGCAGCGGCCGTCGTCAATGCGGCCGGGCGTCTCGAGGATCGCTTCATCGTGAACCTCACTGTGTACGCGGGCGTGGGCGCCGCCGGACGGCTGCGCCTGAACGCCGAAACCGCACCGGGATCCGGAGGGCGAACTGACGCGCCGCGCGGGACGCGTACCGGCCACCGCACCAGGCGCGCGACCCAGTTAAGCGTGTATGTCGCCGCTCTGGCGCGTTCCGCTTACGGGTTCTGGGTGAACGATGCCTGACAGAGCCCTATGCCGTCAATAGTTTTGCAATTCGCGACGGCAAACCTTCCGCAGCGCGCTCCAGGGCACCAATGAAGGCTTGTGAAGAGCGGCTCCGTGCGGTGGGCCACAGGGACCGACGGAAAGCAAGCTCAGCTACTTCGACCCGCTGACTCGGTCGGGTTGGCCGTGCAGGTGAAACAACGGCCCGTTCATTTAAATCAAAATCATTATCTTGAACGCACGCGGGGTGACTCTTGAACCGCAGCCACTGACCCGGCCCGTGCAGGGCGCGCACGGTGGTTAATCGAGCCCTCGCACCGCGGCGGGCGACACCTCGGCCACAGGCGGTCATGAGAATCTCTCGGGCCGAGCATCATGGAGTTGCTACCAGAAGTAGATAACTTGCGGAATATCAGCCAATATATTGCAAGTCCGTGTTGCGAACCTTACAGTCATCTCAACGAAGCGACTCAAACCCGGATATATGCGCTCAAGGAGGAACGCGACATGAGCGTGAACGGGATACGCGTCGGCGTTGTGGCACCACAGATTTCGGCCGCGGCGGCTAGTGCCGTTCTTCGTGCTGGCGGTGACGGTCGCGCTCGCTCGGCGGCTTCCACGCCCCGATGGCGCAGGCGGCCTCGTCGCCCACGACGCCGATCTGGTCCACCCAGCTCGACTTCGACAACAACGGCACCGCCTGGTCGGAGTCGTTCTTCGCCGGGCTGGCGTCCGACGGCCTGACCACCGCCGAGCTCAACATGCCGTGGGGCACGATCGAGCCCGAGGCTGGCACGTTCACCTTCACCGAGTTCGACACCGAGCTCGCCAACGCCAGCGCGGCCGGCATCCAGCTCATCCCGATCTTCTGGCAGGCCGGCTGGGGCGGCAGCCCCGCCCCGTGGATCAGCGACTTCGAAGTCGGCAGCGGCGGCGCGCAGGGCCAGGCGCCCGCCTGGTGGGACCCGACCGAGCAGTCCGAGTACTTCACCTACGTCACGGACACGATCCAGAACGCCGTCGAGCCAGCCCGGCGGCTATGGCGGCGCGATCCTTGAACTACGGCTACCTCGACGCCCAGTGGGACCTCAACGGCGCCGGCGGCGGCTATGCGGCTGACGACATCAGCGAGTTCCAGAACACCTACCTGCCGCAGACCTACGGCACCATCGCCACGTTCAACTCCGACAACGGCACCTCGTACAGCGCGTTCAGCCAGGTGCCCGCGGCCGCGCCGGGCCAGGCCCTGTTCGGCGTGTTCCAGGCGTTCCGGGCGTGGAGCGTGCAGCAGACCTACGGGCAGCTGACCGCCGACGTGCGCAACGTCACCGCCAGCACGCCGCTGTACTACTACTTCGGCGGCGGCTTCGGCAACGCGACGAACTACGCCAACAACCCGGACACGTTCTTCCAGCTCGCCAAGCAGTACAACGTCACCGTCATCGACGACGACGCCTCGTCCCAGGGGCTGACCCTGACGTTCGGCAGCCTGGCCCGCGCCTACGGCGTGAAGGTGGCGCAGGAGTGGACCGCGCCGCCCGATAACAGCCAGCTCGCCGCGAAGGCGGTGTCGTGGATATCCCTCTACGCGATGGGCCTGCCCGAAGGCGGCGGCGAGGACTTCTTCATCCACGACGGCACCGAGAAGGACACCGTCGGCTTCCCCATCTACACCAGCTGGCTGTCCACCCTGAAGGGCCTGTCCGGCACGTACCCGCAGCAGCCGGCCGCCGTCTACGTCGACTTCTCCCAGGGCTACGGCAACACCAGCGGCGGCAGCCTGAACAACGTAGAGAACGAGATCGCGAACCTGTGGCTGAACTACCAGGCCGGCTTCAGCGTGGTGACCAGCCAGGAGGTGAACAACGGCGCGGTCAAGCTGTCCCAGTTCAAGGCGGTCCTGCCGCTGAACGGCGTCGACGCGAACCTGACCGCGTATAAGTCGGCCGGCGGCACGGTGCTGACCCAGCCGGAGCAGCTCACCCAGTACACGACCGCGTACGCGCAGATCGACGCCCCCGACGTGGGCGACCTGCAGACCGTCCCGGCCGTGGCCGCCAACGGCAACAGCGCCTCCATCACCCTCGCGAACATCACCTCGGGCACCGCCTACAACGACCCGATCGCCTTCAGCCCGGCCGGGCTCGGCCTGAACTCGGGCAACTACTACCTGGTCAACGCCGCGACCGGCACCGCCGTCCCGCAGACACAGCAGTCGAACGGCCTGCTGTGCGCGACGGCGAACATCGGCGCGGCGACGCTCGCGCAGTGGAACGTGGTGGCGGGCACGCCGCCGCTCAGGCACGGCGTCGTCCAGTTGCCCGGTCACCGAGACGGGCGCCACCTCCGTCACCGCCAACGCCGCCCAGGCCGGCCAGGCCAGCGGCGGACTGCAGTTCCTCGACGTCGGCGATACCAACGCGGGCTCCGACGGCAACCTCACCCAGATCACCCAGGGCGGCGAGTCGGCCGTGGAGACCTGGACGTCATCGCAGAGCGGCGCGGGGGACGCGAACGTCTACCTGCAACTCAACCCGATGTCCGCGGTCGAGGCCGCGGCCAACGTGACAGTCCAGGTCACGTACTGGGCCACAGCAGGACAAGGCTTCACCGTCCAGTACGACACCGCAAGTAACGCCTACCAGAACGGCCCCACAGTCACCAGCCCAGGAACCGGCACCTGGGCCACCGCCACCGTGCAGCTCACTGGCGCGCAATTCGACGAAGGCACAGAACGCCGGCGCGGACCTGCGGCTGAACGTCACCAACGCCAGCACGCCGCTGATCGTGTCGAACGTCACGATGTCGGTCACGAACAGCTCGGGCCCGATGCTGACCGCCTCGCCCGCCTCCCTGTCGTTCGGCAGCCAGGCGGTCGGATCGGCCAGCGCCGCCCAGACCGTCACGGTATCCAACACCGGCACCGCGACCGCGAGCCTGTCCTCGGTCTCGACGGGCGCCCCGTTCGCGGAGACGAACACCTGCGGATCCTCGCTCGCGGCGGGCGCTTCCTGCACGGTGAGCGTGACGTTCACGCCCACCGCGGGCGGCGCCGCCTCAGGGAGCCTGTCGGTGGCCAGCAGCGCCCCGGGCAGCCCGCTGACCGTGGCGCTGTCCGGCACCGGCACCACCTCGACCACCAACCTGGCCCTGAACCAGCCGGTGACGGCCAGCAGCTCCTACCAGAGCCTACGTGCCGTCCAACGTCACCGACGGGAACACCAGCACCTACTGGGAGAGCGCCGACGGCGCCGCCTACCCGCAGACGATCACGGTGAACCTGGGCTCGGCGCAGTCGATCGGGTCGATCACCCTGGACCTCCCGCCCGCGACCGCCTGGGCCACCAGGACCGAGACGCTGTCGGTCCTCGGCAGCACCAACGGGACGTCCGTTCAGCCAGATCGTCGGGCTCGGCCGGGTACACCTTCAACCCGTCCACCGGCAACACGGTGACGATCAGCCTGCCGTCCGGGACCAGCGCCCAGTACGTCGAGCTGAGCTTCACCGCCAACACCGGCTGGACCGCCGCCCAGCTGTCGGAGTTCGAGGTCTTCCCCGGCGGCGGATCCACCGGCGGTGCCAGCGCCGCTGACGGCGTCGCCGTCGAGCCTGTCGTTCGCCAGCACCACGGTGGGCTCGACCAGCGCGCGCAGACGGTCACGGTGTCCAACCCGAACGCCAGCGCGGTGTCGGTGTCGTCGGTCAGCGTCACCGGGCCGTTCAGCCAGACCAACACCTGCGGCACCTCCATCGCGGCGGGCGCGTCGTGCACGGTCAGCGTCACCTTCGCCCGACCGCGGCAGGCGCGGCCACCGGCAGCCTGTCGGTGGCGTCAGCGCCCCGGGCAGCCCGCTGACCGTGGCGCTGTCGGGCACCGGCACCAGCTCGACCACCGACCTGGCCCTCAACAAGCCGGTCACCGCGTCCAGCTACACCCAGACCTACGCCCCCGCCAACGCCGTCGACGGGAACACCAGCACGTACTGGGAAGCCAACCAACGGCGCCTGGCCGGCCACCATCACCGTGAACCTGCAGTCGGTCGCAGACCCTCGGCTCCGTCACGGTCGACCTGCCGCCCGTCGACGGCCTGGTCGACCAGGACCCAGACCCTGTCCGTCCTCGGCTCGACCAACGGCACCACCTACTCCACCCTCGTCGCGCTCCGCCACCTACACCTGGAACCCGTCCACCGGCAACACGGTCACCATCCCGCTCCCCGCGGGAACCAGCGACCAGTACCTGGAGCTGAGCTTCACCGCCAACAGCGTCCAGAACGGCGCCCAGGCCTCCGAGATCCTCATCTACCCCTGAGCCAAGCCACCTCCACGAACTGGCGGGCAGGGGACACCACCTCCCCTCCCCGCCAGCCAGCCTCGATGAACCACCACGCCCCTGGGGAACCGATGAAATCCCTCACCGCAGCATCATCAATGACCAGAAACTCACGACGTCGCGCGCATGCGTGCCTAGCCGCGTGCACCGCCGTGGCCGCCCTTGCGCTGTGGCTGGTTCCCGCGATTGCCGCGCCGTCCAGCGCGATTGCGGCAACGCAGGCTGCGGCCAATCCCTATCAGTCGCCTAACACCCCGGACCCCAGCGTGGCGGGGGCGACGACGCCGTTCACCACCTACCAGGCACCCGAAGGCACCCTCGGCGGGGGCGCCAGCGTGGTGTCGCTGACCTCGGCGCCCACCAGCGAGTACGACAGCGCTCAGGGCGAGGCCACCGGCCATGCCTACGTCGCGCTGACCGGCACCGGCCAGTCCGTCCAGTGGACCAACGACACGGGCCAGCCGATCAGCTTCATCAACGTGCGCGCCTCCATCCCGGACTCGCCCAGTGGCGGCGGCATGCACGGCCACCTTGGACCTGTACGTGAACGGCACCTTCCGCCAGGCGCTGAACATGAACTCCATCCAGACCTGGCAGTACGAGGGCAACAACAACTACAACGGGTCCGACCAGAACCCTGCCGACGGCGACCCCCGCGACTTCTGGGACGACTTCCACGCCTTCGTCAGCGGCGCGGCGATCCCCGCCGGGGCCACCATCACCCTCCAGGAGGACGCGACCAACACGGCGTCGTTCTACTGGATCAACTCGATCGACCTGTGGGACGCGCCGGCGCCGCTGGCCCAGCCCGCGAACTCGATATCGATCACGAGCTGCGGGGCGGTGGCCGACAACACGCCGACCAACGGCACCGCCGCCCCCGGTGCCACCGACAGCACCGTGGACATCCAGAACTGCATCAACGAGGCAGCGGCGGACGGCAAGATCCTCTGGATCCCGCAGGGAACCTTCTACCTGGTAGGCACCTCGTCACTGGTGGCAAGGAACGTCACCGTCGAGGGGGCGGGCTACCTGTACAGCGAGGTCTACCGGGACGTCCCGCTGCCCAACAACGTGTCGCTTGGGGCGGCGTTCCAGTGCTACTCCTGCACGCTGCAGAACTTCCACATCGACTCCGACGCCATGAGCCGTGACGAGGTCGATGGCGGCGGCGGGGCCGAGGACACGACCGGCACCAACTGGCTGATCAACAGCATGTGGGTCCAGCACGTGGAGTCCACCGTGTGGGCCTCCGGCAGCGGCGGGACGGACGAGAACAACTTCTTCACCGACATCTTCGCCGACGGGGACAACCTGAACAACGTCTCGCTCACCGGTACGTCGGGAAGCAACCTGACCGCGACCAACAACTACATCCGCGGCACTGGCGACGACGGCATGGCCATCAACTCCGTCGCCTACAACGGGAGCCAGACCTACACCGCGATGACCGGCACCACGATGACCCACAACACCGTCCTGGCCCCGTGGGGCGGGAAGGGCATCGGGATCTACGGCGGCAGCGGCAACGTCGTGGAGGACAACTACATCGCCGACACCTCGCGCTATATAGGCCTCGGCGTGGGACGCTTCGGCGTGAACGGCAGCGACATGACCGGCGCCACGGTATCGGGCAACGTCGTTGTCAGGTCCGGCGGGAACGCCTACTTCCAGGGACAGCCCGCCCTGCAGGTCGGAAACGGCGGGGACGGCCAGAACGTCGGGACCGTCACCAACGCCACCGTGACCAATAACACGATCATCAACTCGGTATACGACTCGGTCGGCTTCTCCACCTCCACGAACACCGACCTGGCCAACAACACGATCATCAGCCCGTGGCGCAACGGGATCGTGATCTCGCCCCCGTACTACCCGGCGCCCACCGGAAACGCCACCATCACCGGCAACACCGTGACCGGGGTCGGCTCCGGGCTCTCCCCCTACAGCAACGACTCCAGCGGCTTCACCGCCACCCTCAGCGGCAACAGCTGGCAGACCGGCGGCGGCACAGGCAGTGCCCTGACCGCATCCCCGGCCAGCCTGTCGCTCGCCGCCACCACGGTCGGATCGACGAGCGCGGCGCAGACGGTGACGGTATCCAACCCGAACACCGCCGCCGTGTCGGTCTCCTCGGTGACCGCGAGCGGGCCGTTCAGCCAGACCAACACCTGCGGCACCTCCATCGCCGCCGGCGGGTCGTGCACGGCCAGCGTCACCTTCACCCCGACCGCCGCAGGCGCGGCCACCGGCAGCTTGTCGGTGGCCAGCAGCGCCCCGGGCAGCCCGCTGACCGTGGCGCTGTCCGGCACGGGCACCACCTCGACCACCAACCTCGCCTTGAACAAGCCGGTGACGGCCAGCAGCTCCTACCAGAGGCCTACGTGCCTGGCAACGTCACCGACGGGAACACCAGTTCCTACTGGGAGAGCGCCGACGGCGCTGCCTACCCGCAGACCATCTCGGTCAACCTGGGCTCCGCGCAGTCGATCGGGTCGGTCACCCTGGACCTCCCGCCCGCGACCGCCTGGGCCACCAGGACCGAGACGCTGTCGGTCCTCGGCAGCGCCAACGGGACGTCCTACAGCCAGCTCGTCGGGTCGGCCGGCTACACCTTCAACCCGTCCACCGGCAACACGGTGACGATCAGCCTGCCGTCCGGGACCAGCGCCCAGTACGTCGAGCTGAGCTTCACCGGCAACACAGGCTGGACCGCCGCCCAGCTGTCGGAGTTCGAGGTGTTCCCCGGCGGCGGTCCAGCGGCGGTCGACCAGCGCCGCTGACGGCGTCGCCGTCGAGCCTGTCGTTCGCCAGCACCACCGTGGGCTCGGCCAGCGCCGCGGACACCGTCACGGTGTCCAACCCCAACGCCAGCGCGGTGTCGGTGTCGTCGGTCAGCGTCACCGGGGCCTTCAGCCAGACCAGCACCTGCGGCACCTCCATCGCCGCGGGCGCGTCGTGCACGGTCAGCGTCACCTTCAGCCCGACCGCGGCAGGCGCGGCCACCGGCAGCCTGTCGGTGGCGTCCAGCGCCCCCGGCAGCCCGCTGACGGTGGCGCTGTCGGGCACCGGCACCAGCTCGACCACCGACCTGGCCCTCAACAAGCCGGTCACCGCGTCCAGCTACACCCAGACCTACGCCCCCGCCAACGCCGTCGACGGGAACACCAGCACGTACTGGGAAGCAACCAACGGCGCCTGGCCGGCCACCATCACCGTGAACCTGCAGTCGGTCCAGACCCTCGGCTCCGTCACGGTCGACCTGCCGCCCGCGACGGCCTGGTCGACCAGGACCCAGACCCTGTCCGTCCTCGGCTCGACCAACGGCACCACCTACTCCACCCTCGTCGCGTCCGCCACCTACACCTGGAACCCGTCCACCGGCAACACGGTCACCATCTCGCTCCCCGCGGGAACCACCGACCAGTACCTGGAGCTCAGCTTCACCGCCAACAGCGTCCAAAACGGCGCCCAGGCCTCCGAGATCCTCATCTACCCCTGAGCCCAAGCCACCTCCACGAACTGGCCGGGAGGGGACACCACGTCCCCTCCCGGGATCCGGTGCGGTAGACGCGGCGCGGTTGGAATAGCACTGGCCGGCCTCGCGTTCTACCCCTGTCGGTGCGTTAGTGTCCCCCGGGCTCTAATAACTGCCTTCATGGAATACCGTCCGGCTGGAGCCATGTTGCGCCTTTCGCCGTGAGGCGACCTGCGCACCGGCCACGGCACGCCCTCGTGAGCACACGCTCCCGGGGGCGCTGTCATGCCCAGGCCTGTCCGCTGTGCCGCGCGCTGCCAGTCCAGTCGGCGGCCGGCCACGGGGTAGTACCACCGGTCCTGGTCGACCATCGACCCAAGGCACTAGCCATGGTCTTCTTCCGCGCTCCTTGGGTCGCCCAGGCGCTGGAGCAGCAGGGCCTCGGCGAGGACGGCACGCTCGAACTCCGGCAGGTGGAGCCCCTCGTTCGGGCCGTGCGCGCGGGTGTCGGGATCCTCGACGCCAGTGACGAGGATGCTCGCTCCGGGGAACGTTTCCTGGAACTCCGCGATGAACGGGATCGAGCCGCCGGTGCCCATGTCGACCGGCGCCACGCCGCCCCAGGCCTCCGCGAGGGCGGAACGCGCGGCAGTGTAGGCGGGGCCGACCGTCGGCAGCACGGTCGGCTCGCCCGCGTCGACGACCGTGGTCGTGAGCTGGGCGCCCCACGGGACGTGCTTTTCCAGGTGCTCCTGGAGCCTGGCGAGGGCGTTCGCGCTGGTGTCTCCGGGTGCGAGTCGGATCGTGACGCGCGCGCGGGCGACCGGGACGAGGGTGTTGGAGGCGCCGGCCACCTTCGGGGCATCGAGTCCGGTGACCGTGATGGCGGGCCGTGTCCACAGCCGTTCGACGGCCGAGCCGGTGCCGATCCAGCTGGTCCCTGCGGCGGCGCCGGACTCGGCGCGCAGCCGTTCCTCGGGGTAGTCCACGTCGGCGGCGGGAGCGGAGGCGAGGCCTTCGACGGCGGGGCTGCCATCCACGGTCCACAGCGTCGACAGCAGCCTAGTGAGCGCCATGATGGCGTCAGGGACGAGGCCGCCCCACATGCCGGAGTGAACGGCGTGCGTGAGCGTGCGCACCTCGACGTCTACCCGAATCAGGCCGCGCAGGCTGGTCGTGAGCGACGGGACGCCGATATCCCAGTTTCCCGCGTCGGCGATGACGATGACGTCTGCGGCCAGCCGGTCGCGGTACTGGCGCAGCAGGTCGGGAAGGGTCGCGGAGGAGACCTCCTCCTCCCCCTCGATGAAGAACCGCACGGTGACCGGCAGGTCGTCGCCCAGGGCGCGGAGCGCACCCACGTGCACCGCGATCCCCGCCTTGTCATCGGCCGCGCCCCGGCCATAGAGGCGCGTCCCGCGGATCGTGGGCTCGAACGGAGGGCTGTCCCAGTCGGCCGGGTCGTTCTCCGGCTGGACATCGTGGTGCGCGTAGAGCAGGACGACCGGAGCGCCCTCGGGTCCCTTCCGCTCGCCGATCACGGCCGGCGGGGCGCCGTCGTATGCCCGCACGATCTCGGCCCCGACACCCTCAGCGGCTAGGAGCTGGGCCGTCTTCCGCGCGGACTGCTCCACCTCTCCCGAGCGCTCAGGGTCGGCGCTGACGGACTGGATCCGGACGAGAGCCTCAAGGTCGCCTATCAGGCCGGGCAGGAGATCATGGACACGGTTCTTCAGGTTGGTCACAGACGTAACTCTACGATCAGCAGCCCCGGGGTAAAGCGCCGACGGAGCCTGGCCGCACCCCCGCGAGCCAAAGGGCGCGCCCCTGGCTTCGGACTGACGAGTCCGGCGGTTTTGGCCGGGCGAGGAGGGAGGGATGCCCGCGAGCCAAAGGGTCCCGAGCGCCCGGCGTCGACCGGGGAAAATGGCGGGAGCTGCGGGCCGGTTGCTGGAACCACGCGACCGTTCGGGATGATCATTTTGATTTTTTCGAACGGACGGGTGGTTTCACGCCGTCGCGACGATGTCAGGCGTCGCGGCGGAACAGCAGACAGTGGATTTTTGGCGACGGGAGAAGAGACATGCCTGAACTTCCGGAGGTGGAGTCAGCCCGGGCGGTCATCGAGCGGAAGGGGCTCCGGCGGCGCATCGTTGACGTCGATGACTCCGACACCTTCGTCTGCCGGCCGCACGTCCCTGGGGAGATCCGCCATGCGCTGCTGGGCAGCGAGCTCGTCGCCGCGATGCGGCAAGGAAAGAGCATGTGGTGCCAGACCGACCCTTCATCGGGGGTCGCGCTCGGCATTCACCTCGGCATGTCGGGCAAGATCGTGATCGCCGACGCGAACGGGACCGAGGTCGACGGCGGCGACTACTGGGAAGGGCGCCGCGAGCCGGGCGATTACCGCTGGGCTCGCTTCAGCCTGACCTTCTCCGACGGCGGCCGCCTGATGCTGGTCGACCCGCGGCGCCTGGGCCGCGTCAGGCTCGACCCGCCCATCGAGCAACTGGGGCCCGACGCCCATCTGATCACGCCGACGCAGTTCCGGGCCGCGCTGGCGGCAGGTGCCAGCGCGCCGGTCAAGGCACGGATCATGGACCAGCGGCGGATCGCCGGCATCGGCAACCTGCTGGCCGACGAAATCCTCTGGCGCGCCCGCATACACCCCGCGCGGGCGGTGGGCAGCCTGACCACGACAGAGCAGAGCCGACTGCTCAGGGCCAGCCGCGACGCAATCAGGACTGCCCTCCGCGACGGAGGCGTGCATTCCCTGACCATCATTCCGCACCGGCACCAGGGCGGCATCTGCCCGCGCGATCACGCGCCGATGCGCACCGCCGCGGTCGACGGGCGAACAAGCTGGTGGTGCTCGGCCGAGCAATTGCTGGTGCAAAGCGCCGAGGCGACCCGCCGCTGACCAGCGGGTTCACTCACCGCGTGAAATAGGCGGTCAACGAGACGGTAATTCACTCTTCGCTGGGTAGACGGGACCCAGCGTAAAGGCGGAGAGTGAGGACATGGCGAAAGATACGCGCCAGCAGGAAGACACCCGGCGGCTGCCGGAGGCAGGCCGTGACAAGGCGGCTAAGCACAGCGGCAATTTCCTCGGTCACCTGTTTGGCAGCCTGATCGGCAAGATCATCGTCGTCGTGGTGATCGTGGTTGTCGCCGCTTATTCGCTGATAGCCAAGATCGAGAGTCTTAACCCATTCGGCTCACGCACCACGATTACGACCACGGTGGTCCTCGGGAAGCTCACCAAGATCGAGCAGGTGCACGTGGCGACGCGCTCCTACGCGGTGGACGTGAAGATCACGCAGAGCGTGGGGGTAATCCCCTGCTTCCTGGTCTGCAATCAGATGGAGCTCAAGGGCAGCGGCACCGACGACGCCATCGTGAATCTCAGCCAGCTTTCCCAAGCAGGACGTCAGCATCGATCAGTCCACGGACACGGTGACCGTGCGGATGGCCGCGCCCACCATCGGCCCCGCCGACCTGAACCCGGCCACCTGCTCCATCACGAGCACCCATGGGGTCGTCAACAGCGTGACGCAGGACTTCAGGAACAACCCGAACGGCTACCGCCCGCTCTACGTGGCCGCGGAGAGCCAGATCCATCGACGCGGCCCAGCGCGACCAGGCGCTGCTCACCGCCGGAGAACAGAGCACCCGGGCGATGCTCGCCCAGGTGCTCGGTGTCGTCGGCGTCAAGAAGGTGACGGTGGACTTCAGCTAACGGGCGGGACTTTCGGCGGGGGCGGAGCCCCGAGATCACCAGCACGGGGTGGTTACCGCTCCTCCCGGAACTCGACGTGACGGCCGATGCCCGGGCCGTACTTGCGGACGACGAGGCGTCTTGCTGTTATTTCCCAGCTGCTTCGGAGGCGACCCGCTTCTTGCTGTTATCTCGCCACGCCGAGGGGCGCAGCGACGATTGCTTGCCTTAGGGCCAAAGTTGTACGGTCACGGTCAGACAAAACGGTTCATTTCCGGCGCGAAAGCGTACAACTTTGGCCCTAAGTTGGCCGGGGCCACTACGTCCGTCCTCTGTTGATGACGGTATTTCTTGCTGTTATCTAAATGGCCGCCGGGTGGCGGGCCTGCGGTTAGGTCGGGGTACGGTGCCCGGTCGCGGGTCGGGTCGGCTTTAGGACCTGGGCGTCGGCCGGCAATGCGACCGCGACGGCGTCGTCGGCCGTCGGCAGCGCGAAGCCGCGCCGCGATGCCGCCTTGCGATGCCGCGTTGCGAAGCCGACTCGCGAGCGGTACGTGGCTTGAACCCGCTGAGGCTGCTATATGCGGATCCTGGCGGCCTGGCGACGCTTCGGGTCGAGCGACATGATGGCCACCGGCGGACCGTCATCGCGCTGGTCGGCAGGGGCAAAGCTGGCGACGGCGGTACCGATGAGGGATGCCTCGACGATGTGGTCGTGGCGGCCGACAGCGGTCGGGCAGTCCCGCTGGCGCACCCGCATCGGCATCGCGGCGATCACCACGCCCTCGGCGCCGAGCCGGTTGACGTCGCTTTCCAGCTGGCGCCGGGCGTCGTGTCTGCACTGGCCGACTAGCTCGGTCCAGCCGGCGACCTCGGCGTTGCCCGAGCCCCAGCGCGCCTGCCGTGTGGTGTCCCGGTCATCGTGCCGCGACGCAATCGAGATGCCCAGCACAAGCCCCACCGGCACCCAGCCAGCCGTGATCAGCTTCGCGAAATCCTGGCCGGACACATCCGAGGTGAAAGGCGCCGACCGCCCGTGCGCGGCACCCGGCGCGCGGACCGCCGTGCCGATGACGACGAACTGCGTCCCGCCGAGGGGGAACGCGCCCCGGGCCACGTGCACGCCCACCACACCGTGCCCGCCGAGCTCCGCGCACTCGGTGATCATCCGGCCGACGGCCGTGTGCCGTGCCTGGTCCATGGCCTGCACGAGCGGGCCGAACGACCCCGCGCCGCCCCGCCCGGACACCGTCGTCACCGGCCGGGGCGCCGACCCGTCGCCCGACGATCTCGGCGCCCCCGGGCAGCTGTACCCGCTGGCGGCCCCGGCGTCGTAAACGGCCGCGCCGAACGCCTGGCCGACGGGCTCGAAGCCCACGCGGCGGATCGCGGCGAACTCGTCCGCGGTCAGCGCGGATCCCCACGTGCCGCTGGACCGGAGCGCCGCCATCCGGGCCTCGGCAACGGAGGGCAGTTCTGCGCTCACGCGCTTAGCCTATAGCGGGGCATCATGCGGCCCTGGGAATGGCCGACGAGGTGGCTCTGCGGCTCCGGCGGCTGCTCCCCTGCTAGCCACGGGCAGGCGCCCGGCGCAGGGGCGACTAGGCTGCTGCGGTGAGCTCACCAGCTGACCTGACCTACGCCTCCTACCTGCGCCTTGACGACCTGCTGAGCTGCCAGTCGCCGCTGACCGATTCCCGCGACGAGCTGCTTTTCATCGTCATCCACCAGGTCTACGAGCTGTGGTTCAAGCAGATCCTGCACGAGGCGGAGCGGCTGCAGGACAAGCTTGAGGCGGGAGACGGCGCGGCGGCCCTGGCCACCGCGCGGCGGATCGCCAAGATCCTCAAGACGATGGTCGGCCAGATGGATGTGCTCGAGACGATGACCCCGCGTCAGTTCGCCAGCTTCCGCCCCGAGCTCGGAAGCTCAAGCGGGTTTCAGTCAGTCCAGTTCCGACACGTCGAGGCGGTACTGGGCCGCCGCGACTTCGGGGCTGCCGCCGCCGATCCGGTGCTCGCCAAGATCATGGCGCGGCGGCCCGTCTTCGCCTCGCTGCTCCGCTTCCTCGCCGCGGCCGGCTGGGATGTTCCCGCGGCGGCCCTCGCCGCGGACCCGCGCGAGCCGATGGCCCCAGACGAAGCGGTCCAGGCACTGCTGGCTCGGGTCTACGAACGGCAAGGCCAGCCGGCCGAGGTCTGCGAGACCCTGGTCGACATTGACGAGGGCGTCCAGGAATGGCGCTACCGGCACGTGAAAATGGTCGAGCGGATCATCGGCGCCAAGACTGGCACCGGCGGCTCGGCCGGCTCGGCCTACCTGCGGTCGACGCTGTTCCGGCCTGCCTTCCCCGATCTGTGGGAGGTTCGTTCTCGCTTGTAATGCTTAGGGGCACGACACGGGGGGCGCCCAAAACGGACCAAACCCCCGGTTAGATGGGCCGCCCCTACCGGGAGCCTTGGGGGCGTTCGGCACTAGTGGTGGCGGGAAGGCCAGACGGGCTCAGGGCCGCGTACGACGACGCTGGCGCTAGTGTCCTGAGTATCGATCCGCGCCTGTCCGGTCCTCAGGTCAAACGTCAGCCTGGCTATCCGGTTCCGCAGGTAGTCGCTGTCGGGCTGCCCATGGCGGTCAAAATGCCGCATCCACTCGTAGCCAGGCCGGAAGAAGTCGAAATATGCGTACCGGGCCCCTGGCACAGGTCGTTCGTACCACTCCGCGTCCGAGTACCCCTGATTCCAGCCGCGAGGCTCGACATCGGCGCCATAGCACATGTTCGGCCAGAGTTCCAAGACTGCTTCCTCGGGAACTTCAGGGAAATACGCGAAGTCGAAGAGCAGATGGTGCTCCGTCAGAGAGATGCTCCGGACGATCAGGTGATGCCCATCAGCGATCTCGCCGATGTCGAGATCGAGTGAGTACGTGCGCGGGTCGGATCGCATGCAATCAGCGTAGTAGCAGCTGAGCAACCGACTCCCGAAGCCCAACCGGCCAGATGCGGGCAAAACTACGCCCGGAGAGGATCAGGCCGCGAACCGCAAATGAATCGAAATTAGCTTATGTAGCGCGACGTTAGCGGGTGTGAAAGCATAGTCGTCGCGATCTTGGAACGCGCCGACAGGCCGTGTCACGAATCTGACCGCGGTATTTGATATTGCCGGAACAATCGCGGCGGCAAGGCTTGTCGGTGACGGCCGTCGTGCCTGAACTGGATAGACGTAGGCTAGGTTCGCGCGTTCCACGTACCTGCGGCCGATCCCACGGAATGAGAAATCAAGGGCGAACTCGATTCCCTCCCTGCCTACGGTTACTGTGCTGTGCCCGGTCCATCCCCCATGTCTGTCGATACGACCATTGGCGCTCACTCCGCCGACAAACTTAACCACTTCAGATTCGTCGGCCACAGTTCCTCACGACTCCTTTCGACTCTCCCTTGCCCTTCAGCGACACCTGAAGCCCGCAAAAATCAGAGGTAAGAAGCCCTCGGGCGCGCGGTTCGCTTCCTGGCCGCCGAAGCCGGCATCCGGGAATTCCTAGACATCGGCACCGGCATCCCGGCCGCGAACAACACGCATGAGGCTGCCCAGTCCTTGGCGCCGAGTCCAGGATCGTGTACGTCGATAACGACCGTTGCAAGTCGGGTCGTGCACAAACGCGGTGGACCGGTCAGGCTGTCTGAGGCGAACGCGGGAAAGGAAGCGCTCAGGGCCGGCATTCAAAGTGCGTCCAAGCGTCCCAAGCTAGGGACATCCAAGCGGATGTTGGTTGGCTGCTGCAAGTGCACGAGCTAGTCGGTACTCCAGCCAAAATAAACTTCTGCTCGGCGGAGCTTGTCACTGTCGAAGGTCAGAATTTCGGTGTTCACAGTCTTGCTGCCATTCGGTCGTCCTGCCTCGTATGTGATGACGACTTCATCGCCGGACTCGATGAGTCGAATAAATTCGATCACTCCGCCTTTTCCTGCGCCAGGCCAGCAACGTTCAAAATACCCTGCACGGTCCAAGTGTGGATCTGGTGGAGCGGAAAAAGTAAAATTGTCCGCCAAGTGTTCCTCAATAAAGTGACGGTCACCCCTGGCGAAGGCGCTGTAATATTCTTTTGCGACTTGGATTCGACTGCTCATGTGGGCTCGCTCCTCGTCTTAATCGTATGCGCATGCCACGATAACACTTCCGATATGTGCGACTCTAGTCACTACGTCCCAGTTTGTCGCCTGACGGCCGATTGATTAGAGTATGTCCGGCGTGACGGCTTGATACGGGCGGCGGCCACGAAAAGCAACCCGCATCAGATCGTCCAGGCGAGTCGCGCCGGATTCGCGAGTCGTGTACGTGGACAATTACCCGATGGTCCTCGCGCACGCCAGGGCACTGCTCACCAGCACGCACGAAGGCGCGTGCGGCTACCTCGACGCCAACTTCCGCGACACCGGGAAGGTGCTGCGCGAAGCGTCCGGGCTGCTTGACTTCAGCCAGCCGGTCGCCGTCATGCTGATCCGCATCCTGCACCTGATCCCCGACGTCGACGACCCGGCCGGGATCGTCGCCCGGCTCGTCGGCGCGCTACCCGCCGGCAGCTGGCTGGCCATCGCGCATCCCGCGAGCGACGTCGCCTCCGACAAGGTCGCCGCCATGACCGACCGCTACAACCAGCGGGTCGCCACCGCGGCGACGCTGCGCACCCACGCCGAGATCTCGGCATTCTTCGCCGACACGGACCTGCTGCCACCCGGCGTGGTGCAGTACCACCAGTGGTACCCCGGAGAGCCCGCCGGCGACACCGGGGGCGAGATCGCCGCCTACTGCGGCCTTGGGCGCAAATCATAAGGCGCGTCTGCTTAATCCGTGGGGCGGAGCAGGCCCCGCTCGAGGACGACCGGCACGAACAACTCGCGATAGCCGTGCTCGTCGAACAGCACGGTGACCTGGTCGCCGTCGTAGCGCTGCACGGTGCCCTCGCCCCAGCGTTCGCTCACTACCCGGGTGCCCATCTCGAACGGCACGTCCGCAGGGACGGCCTCCGCAGGCCCGGCCTGCGCCGGGTCATCGCGGGCGAGGTCATTGTCGCAGTTGCCGCAGGCGCCCGGGTAATCCTGCCCGAAGTACGTCAGCAGGAACGAACGCCGGCAACCGGGATGCTCGGCGTAGTGGCGCATCATCGTCAGCCGGGAACGCTCGACCTCGCCCTCGCGCTCGGTCTTCTCCTCGGACGCCTTCAGGGCGGCCGTGAGGATCATCTTCCCGCTCCAGCGGGCCGAGCCGTCCGGCTGCCAGGTCACCGCGCCGAGGTCGGCCAGATGAGCGACGGCGGCCGTCTGCTGCCGGGTGCCGGTCTCCGCGGGCCGCGCCGCGAGCTCGGTAGCGGCCTGCACCACCACCGCGCTGGAAACGCCGCGCGCGGTCAGGTGCCGCGCCGTCTCGAAGTCCTCGTACCGGTAAAGCAACCGTGCCTGCGAAGGCGCCCCGTCGCGGCCGGCCCGCCCGAACTCCTGGTAGTAAGAGTCAGGCGATGGTGGCGGGTCATAGTGCAGCACCCAGCGGACGTCCGGTTTATCGATCCCCATCCCGAACGCGACCGTGGCCACGATGACCCGCGCCGTGCCATCAAGGAAGGCCGCCATCGCCTCCTGCCGGGCGCGCGCGGGCAGCCCGGCGTGGTACAGCGTGGCCCGCTCCCCCACTGACGCGAGCGTGTCGCGCGCCGCCTGCGCATTCGCGTGCGTGGCCGCGTAGACGATACCCGGGCCGTCAAGTTCGGTCACCGCCTGCGCCAGGTGCTGCCGCTTCTCGGGAACAGTGAGCGCCCGGCGCACCGACAGGCAGATGTTCGGCCGGTCGAAGTCGCCGATGACGACCTGCGGATCGCGCAGGCCAAGCCGCCTGCTGATCTCCGCGCGCACCGGCGGCGCTGCGGTGGCGGTCAGCGCGAGGCGGACCGGGGCGCCGATCGCCTCGGCCTGGACTCCTAGCATCATGTACTCGGGCCGGAAGTCGTGGCCCCACTGGCTGATCAGATGAGCCTCGTCCACGACGAAAAGGCCCGGCGCGGCGCGCTCCAGCGTCTGGCGGGTCTCGCTGTTGGCCAGCTGCTCAGGCGACAGGAACACGAACGTGTCGGGCTGGCACGAGGCCAGCAGCGCCGCCGTGCGGGTGCCGGCCGACTGGCGCGAGTTGAGGACAATGGCATGCAGGCCGGCGATGCGCAGGTGGGCCAACTGATCGTCCTCCAGTGCGATCAGCGGCGAGACAACGACCGTCGGCCCCGCCCGCAGCAGCCCCGCCAGCTCGTAGATCGCCGACTTGCCGGCGCCGGTCGGCAGCACGGCCAGCACGTCGCGACCCTCGACCAGGGCTTCAACCGCGGGTAGCTGCCCGGGGCGGAGCCGCTCAAAGCCCAGGCGCTCGCGCGCCAGCCGCTCAATCGCGTCTCTTCCCACGTGCGCATCATCCCCAGGAGAGAGACCTCTCAACAGGGCCGCTGCCACTCGTCACGAGGGTCATGGCCGCGCGCCCAGGCTAGGGCCGGAGGGGCCAACCACCCCCGCCGGTGCGGCGGTGCGGAGGGAGGCGGAGCACGCGTGCGTTCGAGATGATGGGTGCAGTGATCACGATGCTGCCCGGTCGGCGTCCCGGCTCCTGGCGAGCACCCGGGAGAGCTGCGCGACCCGCCCGGCGCGCAACCGCGCTCGTTCTGCGGGAACGGTGCCGCCCCAGACGCCGTACTGGCCGACCGCCCAGTCGCGCAGTGCCAGCTCCAGGCACTCCTCGCGCACCTGGCAGCCGGAGCACACCGCGATGGCGCCGGCCGCCTCGCGCATCGCGGCCTCAGCCGACCTGCTGACCGGGTACCAGTCATCCGGGCTCAGCCCGCTGGTGGAGCAGGCGCCCTGCTCCACCACGAGCAGCCCAAGTATCCGGTCGGTCATGGTGAATCCCTGGTGATAACGGCAGACAGGTCCATGCCTGAAGTCTCGCGACGTCAAGGCCGCCCGGCATCAGTCAACAGACTGCACGTGCCACGGCAGTTCCCGCCGAGCGGACGCGCAGGCGTGGCATGATGCTACGAGTACTGGGCCTGCCGGAGGCTCAGGTCGCGTCACGGAACGGGTTCTCAACACGGGCTCCGTCATATAGCTGACCGCCGACGTCCGAGGGCTCGACCGCGGTAACCAGGGTGACGGCCGCCGGGTAGAAGGGGACGTTGAGCCCCGACCCGAAGCCGATCTCGACCACTTCCCCCGCGAGACCCCCGCAGACCCGGCTTAGCAACGGCTCGACCCCGTTGGTACCGCACGCGGCGTTGATAATCCGCGGCACGACTTGCTCGCCGTAAAATCCCATGACCGCCTCCTGAGCTGCTCGTACCCATTATCTAGTGATCAGGAGCGCAGCGGGTCTGGACGACCTGGCGGGCGAATCACGTGAAAGAGCGACCTAGCTGCCCCTCACGCGGCAGGCTCGATGGGGGGCCCGCCGAGCCGGAATGCTGCGCTGCCGGAGTGGCCTGGTCGGTCGGGCGTGCGGGACGGCCGGTGGTGGCTGCTAGCACCGAGCCGACCAGGATCAGCGGGAATCCGATGCCCATCCCTGCGGTGAACTGCTCGTTAAGCAGCAACAGGCCCAAGGCGACTGCGATCGCGGGGTTCACGTAGGTGATGACGGTCGCGCGCCCCGGTCCGATCTCGGCGATCAGAGCGAAGAAGAGCACGAACGCCAGCGCGGTGCAGACCAGCCCGAGGACCACGATCGAGGCGATGCCGGTGGCGGCCACGTAGCGGGGCCAATGGGTGAGCCCGTACGGCGCCCAGGCCACGGCGGACAGCAGCAGCGCTGCGGACACCACCGGGAAACGGGGCAGGTCCGACAGTTGCCTGGCCATGATGATCGGCGCAGTCGCGTAGCCGATGGCCGTCAGTCCGACCTCGACGAGGGCCAGTCCGCTCAGGCTGCCGAGATCAAGGCCGACCAGCAATCCGACCCCGAGCAACCCCAGCAGCAGCCCTGACCATCGGCGGGCGTCGACGTGATCACCGGTACCGGCGAGGCGTCCGGCCACGACGCCGACCAGCGGGACCGCAGCGATAAGCAACCCGGTCAGCGAGCTCGGCAGGTGCTGCTCGGCGTTGCCGAGCAGCACCCACGGAATCGCTATCTCCAGGGCGGCGAACGCGACCAGCGGCTTCCAGCGTCGCAGCACCGGGCGGAAACCCCCGGCCCGCAACGCCATCGGCAGCAGCACGATGCCGCCGATTACAGTGCGGAAGAACACCAGCGTGCCCGGTGATACGTCGCGTACCGCCACCCGGATCAGCAGGTAGGGGATCCCCCAGATGACGCACATCGCCGCGAACAACGCCCAACCCCGACGGCTCACAATGACGGCTCCCATCCACGACACTGCTCCCTGGCGCGAAACACCAACGTAACAGCAGAAATGGGACCTGCATGCTTCCCAAAAATTGGACTCAAATTCGGGATAAACGGTTGTCAGCGCGGGGCGCGGGGCGGGACCGGTTCAGTACCTGACGCTGGGGAACTGCTCACGCGCACGCTCAAGCTGGTCGGACCATTCGCGGGGCCAGCCGAAAGCGCGGGCGGCCTGGGTGCGCAGGTCCGCGGCGGCGGCGCCGCTGGTGAAGTGGATGTACTCGCCCCAGTTGAGCCGCCGGGTGTACGTCCCGCTGGAGTCACGGGGGAAGTACGCGGCCAGCTGCTTGAAGAACCTGTCCATGACCGTGGCCTGACCGCAGTCCCGCCACAGCGGGTAGAACCAGTCGCGGAACCAGCGGGTACCCGGCCGCGGGAAATCGTCAGCGTTGTCGGTGAACTGACGGTTGACGCGTCGGGCGTCGCGGTGCATGCCAAGCGCGGTGTAGAGGTCGTAGATGTAGAACTCGGCCCACTTGCTGTCCCCCCAGATCTCGTAGGCGGGCGACCCGTTGGTGCCGTTGTTGGCGCTCTCGACGGTATGCCCTATCTCATGAGCGGGCAGCTCAGGGGCGAGGGTGCTGCTTTCCCGCCAGCTGTCAAGGCCGCAGTCGCTGACGTTGTGGTGGTCGTGGACGGGGCTGACGTAATAGCCGGCGTGGCCGCCGTCGTGGCGCCCGGCATGGTGGATGGAGTAGATGCGCGGGTCGGGGCCGAACCCATCGCCGTAGGTCGCCTTGGAGTACCGCCAGACCTGGCTGATGTAGCGTGGCAGCCACCGGACCTCGGCCCGGCGGACGTCGCGGTCCAGGTAGATCGCGCAGTCGCCGTCGTCATGGTAGAGCTGAAGCAGTTGTCGGTGGTCGAACCAGTGTTCCTGCCAGGCGTCAGGCGGGCTCCCCGTCCGCCGCTCCTGCTCCGCTTCCCCCACCCGGTCCTCCCGCCTCGCCCGGCAGCCTGCTGTCGGACGGCCGTCCGGCTCCGGTCGTGACTCGCCCGCAGCCTGAGGCAATTGCTAGCCGAGTGCTCAGTACCCAAACCGAGGGTCATCAGAACCGAGGCCGTCACTTCCCCGGTGATAGCTGACCGTACGGTGGTGCCCAGCAACGATCACCGTCTGGAGGCACACGGACATGAGCATTGAGCGAGAGAAGCAGGTCGCCGCGGAAGCGGCCGCAGTGCTGGTCGAGAACGGCATGACCGTCGGGCTTGGCACCGGCTCGACCGTGGCGTACCTGCTCCCGGCCCTGGCCAAGCGATCCCTCGACATCGTCTGCGCCGCCACGTCGCCGAGAACCGAGCATGCCGCGCGCGAACTGGGCCTGCGGATCGAGGACGTCACGAGCATCGACCGGTTCGACATCACCATCGACGGCGCCGACCAGATCTCCCCGGACGGCTGGCTGGTCAAGGGGGGCGGCGGCGCCCACACCAGGGAGAAGATCGTGGCCGGGGCCGCGGATCGGTTCGTCGTCATCGCCGACTCCTCCAAGCCGGTCCAGGCCCTGCATGCCCCCATCCCCCTTGAGCTGATGTCCTTCGGGCTGCGCGCCACCATGCGCCGGGTCGCCCCGGCCTCGCTGCGCGACGTCCCGCTGAGCCCGGACGGCGGCGTGATCGCCGACTACCACGGGCCGGTCGAGGACCCGGCGGCACTGGCCGTCCGGTTGTCATCGACCCCCGGGGTCGTCGCTCACGGACTGTTCCCGCCTCAGATGGTGGCCATGGCCTTCGTCGGCCGGGGCGAGTCGGCCGACCGGCTCGACTTCACACCCGGTGGGTGAGCCGATTCGACAGGACGTCTCGTTGAGATACCGACGCCGGGCACCCGGCCGCTAACCGGGCTGCCAGCCGAGACGTCGAACATCCTGCGCCGTTCCGCGCTAGCCGGCGCCATTTCCCCGGAGCAGGCCTCGCTTGCACATGCCGATCTTCTCGATCTGCGCGTGGAACTGTTCCCCTATGCCCCCTTCGCATCGAGGATCTGGGAACTTCGCGAGAACGTGACCTGCTATGACGCCTGGCACGTGGCGGTGGCGGAAGCCCTCAGCGCGCCGCTCGCCACATTGGACGCCCGGCTCGCGAAGGCACCGGGTCCGCACTGCCGGTTCCTGGTCAGCGAACCATCCAGTTGAGCGCCCCCTAGGCAGGCACCATGCCGGTCGCCTCCTATCCGCCGCTGCCGCCGGATCCCGGCTTCTGGCGTGCATTTTCCCGGACGCGAAGTCGGCTGCAGGTCCGCGCGGGGCATACGGCAGGCGCGCTGCGGGTACACGCCTGCGGAGGCGCGGTCATGATTTCGGGGATGCTGAGATGGCGCTAGCGCCGCGCGGACGCCGGCCTGCCTGACCGGACCAAGCGGCGCGGCCGAACCCGGGCTGGCCGGGCCTGACCCGCGGTAGTCCGCTTCGAGCCGCTCACGCGACCTAGGAGAACAGGGGCAATGGATCACGACACCAAGATCCGGACCGGGATAGAGCAGCACTGGACGGCCTCCGAGAGCGGGGACGGCGATACTGAGCACGCGATCTACGCCACGGACGCGATCCTGGACTACCCGCAGTCAGGCGAGCGCTTCCGTGGCCGGTCAACGATCGAGGCGCAGCGCGGCGGGAACCCCGCCGAACGCCACTTCACCGTCCTGCGGATCTCCGGCGGCGGCGACCTGTGGGTGAGCGAGTGCATCATCACCTATAACCGCGCGCCCACCTACTCGGTGAGCATCATGGAATTCACCGACGGCCTGGTGTCGCACGAGACCCAGTACTTCGCCGACCCCTTCCCTGCGCCCGTCTCGCGGGCGGCGCTCGCGGAGAAGATCCCGGGCCGCGACCAATGACACCGTGACAGCCGCGCCCAGCAGGAAATCGTCATGACGAGGCCGACGCCGGCAGACCCCGCTGCGCTGCCAGTCACTCCGCCAGCGAGCCGCAAGGTCGTCAAGCCGACACCACCGGAGCTGATGGAGGACACCGGGACGGGGCTGGACTACGGCACCCGGCCAGACCGGATACCGGGCTACCTCGTCCCCAACGACCGGTTCTACATCCGCAGCCACGCGCCCACCCCGCACGTGGATGTGGCGGACTGGACGCTGCGCATCGAGGGCGACGGCGTGCGCCTGCCGGTCGCCTACAGCTACGGCGAGCTGTGGGACCGGTTCCCGCTGGTCTCGGTGATCCGCACCATCGAGTGCGCGGGCAACCGCCGGGTGCTGCTCGGCCGCGAACTCGGGTCCGCGTTCAAGGGCACCCAGTGGGGGCGCGGCGCGATCGGCACCGCCGAGTGGACCGGTGTCCGGCTCCGTGACCTGCTCGAGCCGGCCGCCTCGCACCGGGTGCGCGGGAGGTAATGCCGGAGTCGCTTGATGCGATCCGGGCCCGCCTGCCGATGCCGCTAGCCAAGGCGATGGCCGACGACACCCTCGTCGCGCTGGCCATGAACGGGGAGATCCTCCCCGCCGATCACGGATTCCCCGCCCGCGCGGTGGTCTCCGGCTGGCTCGGGGCGGCCAGCATCAAGTGGCTCACCCGCATCGAAGTCAGCCGGGAGCGCCTGTACGTGCCGTGGAACACCGAGGACTATGTGCTGGTCAGCGCCCGCCATCCGTCCGACGGCCCGGCCCGCGGCCCGGCGATCACCACCCTGCCAATTTCGGTACTGGCGGAGCTGCCCTGGCCAGCACGGCTCCGGCCGGAACCGCAGCTGATCCGGGGGACGCGCGTTCGCCGGGGAGATTGCGATTGCCGCCGTCGAGTACCGCATCGACGACGGCCCCTGGCGGGCCGCGGAACTGGGCTCCCCCGATATACCCGGCGCCTGGGCGCGCTGGCAGTTCGCCTGGACCCCCGAACCCGGCGACCACGTCCTGCGCGTACGCGCCACCGACGAGCACGGCAGCACCCAACCGGACGCCTCGCAGTGGAACGAGCTCGGATACCTCCAGCAGTCGGTGCTAGCGCACCCCGTGCACGTCGAGACCGCTCCCGCCCCCCGCACCCGCACATAGCCGGCAGGCACTCGCCAGCTTCCTATGACTTCTGACCACTTTTTCGCCTTCCTATCAGTTCTGACCATTTTGACGCCCGTTTTGACATGATTTGTCTGGTCAAAAGTGATAGGAAGATGAGCCGCGTGCCCCGAAGACGCCCAACCAGTTGGTGCTCAACGACCACCACGTCGCCCTCGGCCACAACCGTCCGGAAGTTGTTCACCCCGACTTTTCGTCGTCCGCGTTGCTGAATCGTACGGACGACGCTGCGCAACTGCTGGGCGGAATTAGGACGCGACCGCCTTCGATTACCGCCTCGGCCCCGGCCGTGCAGAAGCGCGGCTGAGGGGTCAGGTCAGGCTGCCTGCCAGCCGCCTTCGGCGCGAAATTCGACGTTCACTGCGCCAAGGTCTTGCTGCCCGAAATCGTCAAGCGGGGCGAGCTCGTTCTCGCCGCTCGGGTCGTACAGCCCGCCGATAGCCAGTTCCCCGCCCCTCCCGTCGACCAGCCGGAAGAACCGGCCGGCGGTCAAGGCCTCGGCGACGTCCGCGGCGATCGCCTCGGCGGGCCCGGACTTACCTACCGCGGACGGCTCCGCCCCGTCGTAGCCGGCCACCGCGTCCTCGATGATGACCCAGCAGTAGGGCGTGGTCAGTGAGGAAAACTCGCAGACCAGCGAATCGGGAACCGCATCGACCTCACTGTCCGGCGGCGGGGCGAGTTCAGCGCCGACGGGTTGCAGCCGGGCGTCTTCCGGGTTCTTGCTCTGGCTATCCATACCGGCTCTACCTATCCGGGTACGCCCGGGTTATGCCTTGGGCGATCGGAGCGACGGGCCCGCCCCTGCGTTAGTGGGATCGCTCTGGCGGCGCAGGACGGCCCGCACGCCTGCGGCTATGGCGATAGCGGCGAGCACCACGAACACCAGCATGACGTCGCGGGCCGGCCACGTATTCGGTGGCGACGCCGAGCGCGATCACCGGCGCGGACAGCCCGATGTAGGCGCCGAGGAAGAAGCCCGCCAGCACCTCGGCGCGGGATTCGGGCGGCGCGGTGCCGGCCGCGGCCACCAGGGAGCCGCGGAAGACGAGGCCGCCGCCGGCGCCGGTGACGATCCCGCCGATCACGAACACTGGCAGGCTCGGCAGCCACATCCCGACGGTGAACAGCGCAAGGCCCGCGAAGAGCACCGGCACCGACACCTTCAGCGTCGTGGCGATACCCGCCTGTGCCGAGCGCGATCTGCGCGACCGCCCCGGCGGCGAACGCGGAGAAGGCGACGGCGCCCGCGACCGCGTATGAGGTCTCGTGCATGGTGCCGGCCAGGAAGCCGGGCATGAGGGAGTTGAAGACGCCGTAGACCGCGAACGCCGCCGCCGCGGCCCCTGTGGCGGCGAAGAAGGTGCCGCGGGCATGCGCGGGTATCGCCACCCGCTGCGGCCGCCAGGCCGGCCGCGGGTCCGGCCGGGTCGCCGTCTCCGGCGCGAAGGCGATCAGCAGCGCCAGCACGACAAGCACCGCGCCGAAGATCACGTAGGGGATCACCAGCGGCGACGGCACGAACTGCGCGAGCAGCCCGGCGGCGAGCGGCCCGACCCCGATCCCGCCGAGGTTGGACGCCGTCGCCACCACTTGCGGACGCCGGCCTGTCGGCGACCCGCCCGCGCCCAGGTGCAGTTCGGCCAGGTACGCGGTCGCGGTCCCGGTGGTGAGCCCGATCGACACGCCGGAGATGACCCGCGCGATGATGAGGCCCGGCAGGCTGGGAACGGCGATGAACAGCACCGCGCTCAGCACGTTGACGGCGAGCGCGGGCACCAGCACCCGGCGCCGTCCCACCCAGTCCGAGACGTGGCCGCCGAGGAACAGGCTGACCGATCACGCCGATCGCGTAGACCGCGTACACCACGGTGATCATCAGCGTGGAGAAGTGGTCGCGCTGCTGGTAGATGACGTAGAGCGGGGTCGGGACGGCCGAGAACGCGAGGTTGACGCAGAAGGCGGCCGCCACCAGCCAGAACGCCACCGAGTGGCGGCGTTGGCGCCGCGTCCGCCGTCGCGGGTTCCCCCGCCGGGGTGCCCGGTAGCGCTGCCGTCTGTCCGTCGGTACGGTCATGTCGTCCCATCCGTCGCTTGCTTTCCCATGGCCTCTGCCTTCAGCAGGCCCCACTACAAGGATGGACGACAGGATTAATCATGTCCAACGAAATATTGTGATCACACTCATGCTCTGATAGGAATTAATCGTGGAACTGCGGCACCTTGAGCACTTCGTCGCCGTCGCCGAGGAGCGGAACTTCACCCGGGCCGCACGGCGCCTCCACCTCGTCCAGTCGGCCCTGTCGGTGTCCATCCGCTCGCTGGAGCGTGAGCTTGGCAGCCCAGCTGTTCGAGCGGACCACGCGCGAGGTCAGGCTGACCGACGCCGGCCGCGTCCTGCTGCCGGAGGCGCGCCGCACCCTCGAGGCGGCCGCCCGCGCCCAGGCGGCGGTCTTCGGCGCCCAGGCAGGCCTGCGCGGGACGCTGCGGCTCGGCATGATGCAGGTGATCAGCGTGGTCGACGTCGGCTCGCTGATCGCGCGGTTCCACCGCGAGCGGCCGCTGGTGGACATCCAGCCCAGGACCGCTCCCGGCGGTTCGGCGGCGATGATCTCCGATGTCCGGCGCGGCGCCCTGGATGCCGCCTTCGTCGCCGTCAGCGGCCCGGACCAGCCGGGACTGACGGTGACGACGCTGGCCTCCGAGCCCGTGCTGCTCGGCTGCCTGCCCGATCACCCGCTGGCCCGCCGGGCCGTCGTCGCGGTCAGCGAGCTGGCCGACGAGCCGTTCGTCGACTACTCGCCGGGCTGGGGCACCCGCACGGTCGCCGACCAGCTGTTTGCCAGGGCAGGCGTCGAGCGGTCCATCGGCATCGAGGTGCCGGACGGGTCGATCCATGCGGCGCTGGTCCGCGCCGGGCTGGGGCTGGCCATCCTCCCGGAGTCGATGATCGCGGACGCGGGCCTGGCGGGCGTGCCGTTGCGGCCCGCCGCCACCTTCACCGTGGCGTTCATCGTCGCCGCTGACCGGCCGCTGTCCCCGGTCACCCAGGCGTTCGCCGACCTCGTCACGACCACGCACCAGCCCTAGACGCGAGCGGCTAACTTGCCGCGCTTCCGCCGGCCAGGGCCAGGCGGGCGGCGCTGATGTCCTGGCGGCCGAGCCCGGCGGCCACGGCCGCGTGCCACTGCACCGACAGCGCCGCCAGCAGCGGCGGCGCCTGGCCCCCCGCGGCGGCGATCGCCAGGTCCACGTCCTTCAGCGCCCACTCAAGCGGGAACTCCGCACCGTAGTCACCGCGGTCCATCTTGTGCAGCTTGGCGCCCGCGATCGGCGCGTCCAGCGGGCCGCCCGCGATGGAATCGGCGAGCTGCTCGATGGCCGACACCGAGCCGGTCGGCGAGCTCCATCGTCTCCGCCACGCCCTCGATGAGCACCGACAGGTAGGCGTTGACGACCAGCTTCATCACGCTGCCCCGCCCGGCCTCCCCCAGCCACACGGTCTTGCGGCCCACGATGGCGAACACCGGGTCCACCCGGCCAGCCGCCGCGTCCGGCCCCGACGCCAGGACCAGCAGCGCACCCTGCTCGGCGGGCCCCTTGCTGCCCGACACCGGCGCATCCACGAACAGCACCTCCGGCCGCTGTCTGGCCAGCCGGTCCCTGATCCGCAGAGTCGGCTCGACGCCGATCGTGCCCATCTGCGCCCACACGCACCCGTCCGCGAACGCCCCGGCCACCCCGTCGCCGAAGATCACCGACTCCACCGCATCGGCGGTCGGCAGCATCGTGATCACCACGTCCGCGCCCCGCACCGCCTCCTGTGCCGACGCCGCGACCACCGCGCCCGCCGCGCCCAGCGGGCCTGTCGCCGCCGCTGACCCGTCCCACACCCGCGTATCTACGCCCGCAGCCACCAGGTTGCGGGTCATCGCCGATCCCATGATCCCCGCGCCGATCACCGCCACCGTCGAGATGGCGTCAATGTCGCTCGTCCGTGCCATGACTGTTCCTTTCCTTGTCCTGCTGAGGTCCAGCGCCCAGCGCGGGCACGCTCACAATCTGCCCACCATGGCGGCCGGGTCGACGATGCGGTCGAAGTCAGCGGCATGATGTAGCCGGTGGCCAGCGCGGCCTCGCGCAAGGTGGTGCCCTCGTCATTGGCCTTGTGGGCGATGGCGAGGCCTTGTCGTAGCCGATGACCGGGCTCAGCGCGGTGACCAGCATCAGCGACCGGTCGACGTAGCTCGCCGATCTGGTCGCGGTTGAGCTCGGTGCCCTCGACGCAGTACCGGCGCAGCTTGCTCGCAGGCGTCGCCCAGGATCGCGGCCGAGTGGAGGAAGTTGTTGATGATGACCGGGCGCATCGCGTTGAGCTCGAAGTTGCCCTGGCGACCCGGCGAACGCGACGGCCGAGTCCTCGGCGATCACCTGGATGCAGACCATGACCATGGCCTCGCACTGGGTGGGGTTCACCTTGCCGGGCATGATCGAGGAGCCCGGCTCGTTGGCCGGCAGCGTCAGCTCGCCGCAGCCCGCAGCGCGGGCCCGGAGGCCAGCCAGCGCATGTCGTTGGCGATCTTCATCAGCGCGCACCGCCAGGCCGCGCAGCGCCGGCCGATGGCGGCGACCATGGCGTCGAGCGACGCCCTGGGCGGCGAACTTGTTGGGCGCCGTGACGAACGGGCAGCCGGTCAGCTCGGCGATCTGCGCGGCGATCTCGCTCGCCGAAGCCGGGCGGCGCGTTGAGCCCGGTGCCGACCGCGGTGCCGCCCGCGGCGAGCTCGTAGAGCCCCGTCAGCGGACGCTCTGACCCGGTCGAGCGCCTCGCTGAGCTGGTGCGCCGTAGCCCGACCACTCCTGCCCGACCGTCAGCGGCACCGCGTCCTGCAGGTGGGTGCGGCCGATCTTGACCACGTCCGCCCACTGGCGCGCCTTGGCCTCGATGGCCGTCGCCAGCGCCTGCGGCGGCGGGGAGCAGGTGTCCTCCAGCGCAGCACGGCGGCGATGTGCATCGCGGTGGGGAAGGTGTCGTTGGACGACTGGCCCATGTTGACGTCGTCGTTGGGGTGGACCGGCTGTCTTGCTGCCCAGCTCGCCGCCCAGCAGCTGGATGGCGCGGTTGCCGATCACCTCGTTGACGTTCATGTTGGACTGGGTGCCCGACCCGGTCTGCCAGACGTACAGCGGGAAGCTGCTCGTCCAGTTCGCCGGCGATCACCTCGTCGGCGGCCCGCGCGATCAGGTCGGCCTTCCAGCGCGGGCAGCCGCCCGGCGCCGGCCGTTGACGATCGCCGCGGCCTTCTTGACGTAGCCGTAGGCGTGGTAGACGTAGGAACCGTGCTTGAGGAACTTGCTGGAAAAGCCCGCGTAGGGTCCGAAGAGCAGCGACCGCTTGCCGGCGATCATCCGCGTGTCGAGATGGGGCACGGACATCGGCGGCGAACCCACGGCGGCCATTCCGTAGACCTTGGCGTGATGACGCGCGCTCACCTCGTCGACGTTGCAGCGCAGCCAGATGCCGCTCACCGGGAACCCGGCGTAGCCGTGCCCTTCGGGGATCCTGGATTTCTGCAGGAGTTCCAGCGCGCCGCCGCCGGCGCCGATGAACACGAACTTCGCCGATACGGTCCGCTTGTCGCCGCTATCGAGCATCCTTCACCGTGACGGCCCAGCGGCCGCCATCGAGGCGGTTGAGGCCGGTGACCTTGTGCTTGTAGTGGACTGAAAAGCCGGGCTGTGCCTGCAGCTGACTGACCAGCAGGTGCGTGAGCGTGCCGTAGTCGATGTCCGTGCCGGTGATCATCCTGGTCGCGGCGATGGGCTGCTCTTTGTCGCGCCCTTCCATCACCAGCGGCACCCACTGGCCGATCTCGCTGTGGTCTTCGCTGTATTCCATGCCGTGATAGCAGTGGTGCGCCGACATCGCCTTGTACCGGTCGCGCAGGAACGCGACGTTCTCGTCGCCCCAGACGAAGCTCATGTGCGGGCAGGGTTCGATGAAGACGCGCGGGTCCGGGATGGCGCCCTTGGTGACGAGGTGCGACCAGAGCTGGCGGGACACGTCGAACTCGGTGTTGACCCGCAGTGCGGTGGAAATGTCGATGCTGCCGTCGGAACGCCGCGGTGTGTAGTTGAGCTCGCAGTTGGCCGCGTGGCCCGTGCCCGCGTTGTTCCACGCCTTAGAACTCTCCTGTGCGCAGTCCTCCAGCGTCTCGAACATCACCACATCGAGCGCCGGGCTCCAGTTCCTTGAGCACGGTGCCCAGCGTGGCGCTCATGATGCCCGCGCCGATCAGCACGACATCCGGGCTTTCCGATGCGGGGGCGCTCATGCCTGCTCCTCCGTCTTCACTGGCTGGAAGTGCAGGGCGGCTCCGTTTTCATACTCGACGTAGGCCCGCCGCCATGGATCGTCTCCGATTAGCCTCCACTTGTGGCCGGTGCCGCTGTTGTCCTGCGCGAGCAGGACGTCGCCCGGACGGATGGTGAACGTCGCGCCGGACTTCGTCTGGAACTCCGGCGTCCCGGACAAGGTGATGACGAAACGCGGGGCCGGGTCCTGGTGCCACGCCCACGATCCGCCCGGACGCGTTTCCTGGAAGTACAGCTTGACGACGGGCATCGGCTCTTCGCCGAAGTCACCGCGCGCCCCCTCGGACAGATCGATCCAGCCCTCCTCGAACAGGGCGTCACCATCCTCCCCCGTCCACATCCGGACACAACGGATCATCGTGGGTCCCCTTCCGACAGCGAACCGGCGCCTCATGGGCTGACGCCTAGCGTCATCGGCTGACACACAACGACTAACAGGTCGGCCGGGCCTCCGTCGATACGGTTAGCCCCCATCCGTGTCCCCTGCTAGCTGCAAGAGCCAGGCGCGGCGGATTGCGCGGAGTGGCTATTCCGGGATCTCGATGCGCAGCGTTGTGCCGCCGTCGGCCGGGCTCGGCGCTCGTGTTCGCGACCGTGGTGACGTTCTTGCGAGCGCCAGTGGGTCCGATCGACTGCTGCCGCGCTAAGCCCTGCCGACCGGGCGCCCGGAAGACCTGGCTCGAGTCCCTGCCCTTCTCAAGTGCGTGGCCCATCTGCTCCTCGCTGAGCAGCTCATGGGTCTCGACGACCTTGAAGGCGCCGGAGCTAGTCAGGGTGACGCTCAATGCGGCGGCGCTGACCGTATCGGGCACATCTATGATGTTGAACCCGTCATAGGGTCCGGTCATCCAGTAGATCGACTCGAGGGCGCCCCCCATCGAGTCAGCCAGCTGGCGCATCGCGGCGCACCGGTCAAACTCGGGGCTCTTGATCAGCCGATCCCATGAGTCGCTGGTATAGGTGAAAAAGACCACGTACTTGGCCATATGTCCCCCCGTAGATATGAACCAAGATGGTTCCGGTCACGGTACTTCCGTAGTGTCGGCTCGTCAAGGAACGCACCACTGGCCGGGTGGCCAGCGCTGGTAGGTGACCGCAGCAGTCCCCACCTCGCCGACGACGGCGCGCACCTTCGCGGCCTTCCGCGGGTGAGCGCGGTTATCGGCCTGGCTGAGCGGCGGCGGAAGCCCTTTCCTCTCCCTTGGCCGCGCCCGCCCGTGGGGCCGACACGGTGAGCATCCCAGCCCTCTCTCCCTCGAGGCCACCTGCGGAGTAGCAGGTGGTGCAGGTGATGCGGCGGGCACCGGTCCGAACATCCGGCACCACGCCGATCCGCCGGGGTTGAAGCGTGACGACCCTGGCGTGGTCGAGGCAGACGCCCGCACCGCAGTAGGCGCAATCGCCGGTGGCGGTGTTCGGTACGTCTATTGCTGGCGACATGGAGCATTCCAGACAATTCATGACGTATATCTCCTTTTCCGTCTAGCGAGTGATTGCGGTCATGCTTAGCTTCCGGCGGCTGAACCCCGATCGGACAGCACCATGACTCACGCCAGGCTTAATGTGCCGATATCGCATGTTTTCGTGATTGCGCCGATGTCGGGACGGCATCAAAGGCGCGTTTATCAGTAACTTAGCAGCCCCATCGCGGCCCGGCTAGATCCAGTCAAGCGTGTACGGCAGAGTGCCGCCACGCCTGCCGCCACGACGCCGTGGAGCGGGCCCGCGCCCTGGGCCGGCGCCCCACGGCGTCACCGTCCGTTATACGTCCATGCGTCCTAGTTTGGAGCGTGCAACACACGGACGGCGAGGATGCGCGGCCCCATTGCCGCAGAACCCAACCTTTCGATCTTTTATCCGGCAGCAGACGCTATCGTAGCCAGCGGAAGCGTACGTCACGGTGGAGCTGCCTAGCGACAGTCTTCTGTTGTCGTCGCCGATCCTGCGCCATCAACCGCACTCGCATTGCTTCGTTCTCGGCGAGCTCTTGCGCTCTTTTTTCTTCGGCCTTGGCGAGCTCCAGCTCTAGTTTTTCTTCGACCTTGACGAGCTCCTGCGCTAGTTTTTCTTCAGCCTCCTCATCAGCGCGGAAGGTGACGACAAGGTCCCGCAGACTCCCAGATACATCCGTTTGGTTGAGTTCCAGCCACGCTTTGGTAATCGCCAGCGCCCGCTGCCGTAGGGACATCGCGTTGCTTCCCAGAGCGTTCCAAGCAGATGCGACGATTCTCAATAGGATGGCAATAATTAGGTGGTCGGGTCCCAGTGCCGCCTCCGCAATCGCGAGCGCCCGCTGGGCTAGCGGCAATGCGTCGCGCGAACGCCCCAGGTCAACGTACGTGGAAGCCGGGTCCCCCAGTGCCCTGGCCGTGTCCACATGGTCGGGTCCCAGCGCCGCCTCGGTAATCGCGAGCGCCCGCTGCGCTAGCGGCAATGCGCCGCCCGCTCGGCCCAGGTCAACGTACGTGGAAGCCAGGTTCCCCAGTGTCCTGGCCGTGTCCAGGTCGTCGGGTCCCAGCGCCGCCTCGGTGATCGCGAGCACCCGCTGCCACAGCCGCAGCGCTCTACGCGCCTGCCCCAGGGCTCGGTGGGTCGATGCGAGGTTCCCGAGTGTCCTGGCCGTGTCCGGGTGGTCGGGTCCCAGCGCCGCCTCGGTAATCGCCACCGCCCGCTCCTCTAGCGGCAGCGCATCCCGAGCTCGGCCCAGGTCAACGTACGTGGAAGCCAGGTTCCCCAGTGTCCTGGCCGTGTCCAGGTGGTCGGGTCCCAGCGCCGCCTCGGTAATAGCCAGCGCTGACTGATACTGCGCGAGCGCACGCGCATGATCGGCTTGCGATTGATGGAACAGTCCGATCTGGTTATAGAGTCGACCGAGTTGCTCGGGCTGATCACCAGGCGGATAACGGCTGCTCAGCGCCTCAGCGTGAGGTACAAGGAGCCGCAAAAGCGGCCATCCGGCCATGTCAGCCGGATCAGTAGGAATTATGTCTTCAAGCCAGTCCAGTGCGATATCGCGGGCAGAGCGGCCCCTGACCGTCGGCTTGTCAAACGCGCTGAGAATGACGGCCTGTAGGACCCGGTGGATGCTGACATCTGAAGGTGTGAGGGTAATCAGGCTGTAGGAGGCGAGCAACCCTAGGGCCTCGTCGGTATCTTCCAGGGAATCCCGGCCGCCAAGCATAACGCGGGGGATGGCATCGGGTGCGTAGCACGCCAAGACTGCGAGCAGCCGTGCGGCGGCCGGATTGCGCTCTCGGATCACTCCGATAGTGATGTCCCACAATCTTGCGATGGTCAGCTGCGAATCTCCGCTCCCAGTCGCTCTGTACATACGCGCTTGACGGTCACGGAGACGTTTTAGGTATTCAGCTGGCATGATCTGCGTCTGGGAGATATAAGCAGCAGCCTGGTCGAGCGCGAGCGGCAGATAGCCTAGCTCGGCGGCGATCCCCGCGGCTGCTTCCTCATCAGCCGCAGTGGGATGTTCCAGGTTGAGAGTGATGACCTGCGCTGCCACGGGATCGCCAAAGTCGTTTGAGACTTGCGTCTCATAGCGGCAGGTAATCGAGGACTCGGTTTCGGTCACGCGCGATGGCCTGGAGGGTGCGGGTGATCTCGGTGACGCCGGAGAGATAGAGCAGGCTGATGGCGAGATTCCGCAGCGTGGCCATGGCCTGGGGGCCGTTTCCGGCATATCCGGTATTCGCGTCTTCGCCGTATGCGGTGTCACGCAGCCAGTGGACCGATTCGATGCCCCACTGCCCGCGAGCCAGTTTCGCCAGGTCCGCTGCGGTTGCCTGGTTCTCGTCGAGGCTGGTGACGGCGTGAACGACCTCCTTGCTGATCAGCGCGCCGCTGGCGTCGAAGCGGTCGCGGCGGATCCGTGCGACCTGCCTGACGTGCGGGAAGTCGATGTTCTCCGCGCCGGCGACCCAGAGGGAGCGGCGGATGATCCGGCCGTGCCCTTCGTCCAGTTCCGTGTAATCGGGGTCGCGGGGGCAGTCCTGCTGGACGGCGTCGAAGACCGCGCGCTGGAGTTTCGGCTGGTTGCCCTTGACGAACAGGAAATACGCGGAGGCGCGCCCGCCGTCTTCGGCCGGCCCGGCGATGTAGTCCGCGGTGTCCCGCTGGGCGTTGACGGCATCGGCGGTGACCACGGCGCCGGCCAGGTCCACGTGCTCCAGCAGCTCTCTGACCTGGGTGGTCTCGGTGGTCTCGTCCGGGATCCGGTGCTGGGCGATGACGGCCTTCTCCTCGTGGAGCATGGCGGAGAACAGCTTGACCTGGCCGTCCAGCACGCCGCGCAGCCATTTGCCGTCGATCGCGATCGCGGTCAGCAGCCCGTCCAGGCGCCCGGCGTCCGCCAGGTCCCGGAGCCAGCCGCCGAGGATCTCGTCCAGGATCTCCGTGTCGATGAGGTGGAGCAGCGTCCTGATCCGCGTCTCGCTCGGGGCGATGATCTTCCGCCGCAGCGGGTGAAGCCGCCCGCCCAGGTCCCGGAGCACGTTCTGGGGCAGGTCAGCGGCCTGGTCCCCGATCTCCCGGAACGTCTTCGCCCCGGCCAGCGTGCACGCGGCGGCGACCGCGAGGACGAACACGAGAGGGTAGCGGCGGCCCCGGGGCTTCCGCGGGTCCGGGACCAGCGGCCAGCACCGCCAGCAGGCCGGGAACCTTCCCGCCCCCGTTCTTGATCATGCTGGTCACGGCGGTAATTCGGGCATGCGACACTGTACCGGCGGCCTTTCGTTCCGGTCTGATTTGGATTCGACACCCGTCATCAAACCGGGCGGGAGGCCGCTCCCGCGAATCACGCGCACCGCCGCAGCCAGCGCTCCAGCGCAGCTAGCCGGCACTCACCCCGCCGTCAAATCAGGCACTCGCATACTCGTTGCCACACTCGGCTACATAACACCAACTCGCCGATCCCGTGGTCCCTATAGTCAATTTGCTTACCGATATCGTAATCTCAGGCGAAGTGGGATATATAAAGCCAGAGAAACATATATATCAACTAGCACTTGAACGATTCAAGCTGTCAGCTCAAGAATGTATATTCGTCGATGATTCTGCACCCAACGTTGCGGCGGCCACTGAAATCGGTATGGTCGGCACCATTTGAAGGTAGTGAGAATCTTCGGCGTGCACTAGCAGCCTATCTGCCGTTTTAGTTCATCAATACTAGCACCGGGATGTGCGATCGACGCGGTCGATTTCGGGAGGGCTTGCTGGCGAACCGACTGCTGCGCTTCGAGCGGACGCCGGTGCGTTGTGCAGGACGCGGTCCTGCACAACGCACCGGGCGGTCAGCAGCCGGTGGCCACGATGCTTCCGGTCCCGGGGGTTGACGGGTCGGGCGTGTAGCCCGGGCTGGTCTTGACTACCACGATGTGTGTGGTGTTGCCGGTGACCGTCGATCCTGACTGGCTGGCGGAACTGGTCACGATGACTCCCATGTACGGAGGCAGTGGCGCAGGCGGCGGCGTGGTGGTGCCGCCGGTAGCCGCCGACCAGGCGCTCGCGCACGCGGCCGGGGTCTTGCCCGGCGCGAACCCCTTGAAGGCCGATGGCGCCGATCCGCCGCTGAGAACGTTCACCTTCGGCCACTGCGCGCCCCAAAATGTGACGGCCGGGCCCGAGCCGACGGTCTGCGAGCTGATCGGGCCAGCGCTGACATCACCGACCACGAAGGCGCCGCCGACCGGGAAGGAGAACACCATGGTCGACGCCGTGGTCGAAGAGGGCAGGTAGTCTGCGTCTCCGGCAAAGCTCGCGGATACCTGGCCAGGACCGAATGGCTGGCTGGCGGCCACGGTGATGGTGCACTGTGCGACACCGGCCGCGTTGGTTATGCCGCTGCACTGCTGCGAGCCGGTGGTGAACAGCACCGTGCGCCCGGCGATGGGAAGCACGCCGTCTTCTTTGAGCACCGCGGATACGGTGGTGGCAAGGCCGTGCCCTAGCGCGACGGCCCCGTTGTAAGTCAGCGTGTCATTCGCCTGCTTGACCGTCCAGGTGACCGGCGCGCTGGCCGAACCGAGGTACTGCGTTCCCGACGGCGTGAACGTGGCGACGACCGGGTACTGCCCGCCGGACGGCACTGCGGGCGGTGCCGCCTTGACCGTGAGCGAGGCGGTCACCGACGAGGCGCCCGGCGCGGTAGTGACGGGGACCGAGCCGAGATCGGTGCTGCCGGTGGTGAAGTCAACCGTGCCGTCCAGGCCCGCGACGGGCACCGCGGGCATGCCGCTGGCCGGGGTCACGGTCGCGGTGAGCGTGGTCGGGTGGTCATAGGCGATCGTGGGCGCGGTGGCAGTGGTCATCGTCGGAGTTGGCCCAACGCCGAACGGCGTTCCTGTCAGCTGCGCCAGCGTTGGTGTGCTGGTGGAACTCAGTTGAAGTTGGGTGCAGGGCGGGTCGCTGGGGTAGGCGGTATTCGCCACCGAGGCCTGTGGCTGCCCCACGACCCACGCCTTTCCGTTCCACCAGTTCAAGGTGTACTGGTCGCCGTCGCAGTAGGTGATGTCCACGCTGTCGACGCCGCTGGCGCCCGAGAGATTGACGTCGAAGTACTGATCCCCACCCTGCAGCGGGGTCGCCTCCGGATCGGCGCCGTAGTTGGCGGCCGTCAGGGTCACGGTGCCGGAGGTCACGTTCGCCTGCACCGTCGTCGTGCCCGAACTGCCGGATGGTGGCGGGAGCGTCACCGTCGCCGCATTAGACGTCGTGCCCTGAGCGGATGTGATGCTGCCGACCGATACGCCGGGATTGGTCAGGTAGAGCACCCCAGATGCGCTTCCGACCCCCCACGGGCCGTAGACAGTGCTCGCGACAATGCTGTACGTCCCCGCGGGCAGGGCGCTGGCGTCGATGGTGCCTGATGCCGTGCCTGAGCATGGCGCAAGATCCGTCCCAACCGAGCAGGACGAGACGAGGCCGAAGCGTGCACCCGCGACGATGGCACCGGTGGAGTCGACCACCTGGAAGAGGACGGACGCGCCGGCCGCGCTGAAGTCGGTGTTCGTGGTGACCTGCGCGCTGACCGGAATGGAGGCCGCCCCCGCCCCCGCCGTCGCCGACACACTGCCGGTCTGCACGCTCGCGGTGATCGGCGTGAGCGTCACCGAGCCGAAGGTGTTGACGCTGTCATTGGCGCCGGCCGCCAAGCCGTTCCCCTCCGCGTAAATCCGCGGTGTCGTGAGGGTGGTCGTCAGGACGTCGCTTGACCCGCCGCCGCCGCCTCCTCCCGTCGCGCCGGTGGCACCGCCGCCGCCACCGCCGCCTCCGGCGTAACCGCCGCCACCGTAGCCGCCGGTACCACCGAAGATGGCGTTGGACTGGCCGCCATCCCCGCCGTTCAGGAACGTCCCGGCACCCCCGTTCAGACCTCCGGCCAGGAGCGGGCAGCTCCCGCCCCCGCCGCCGGCACCGCCGGTGCTGAAAAAGCCGTTGCCGCCCGCGCCGCCCGCACCGCATGGCGAGAGAAGGTGGTTGTTGTTGCCGCCGCTGGCCGTGGGGCAGGGAAGCCCATTGATCGGGGTGCCTGGCCACTGGACCGTGTCGCATCCGGACCCGCCGCTGACGCCGTCATTGCCGACGATGGCGTCGCTGCCGGAGCCGCCGCCTCCCGCCATGATCTGCCATCCGCTGCTGTCGCAGCCCGGGTCGCTGTTGATCCCCGAGGCGCCCCCGGCAAACACGCTCCCGCCGCCGGTGCCATGGTTGCCGATGCCCTGCGCCGAGTTGTCGCCGACCATCACGTAGTAGTCGGTGGCGCCATTGGTCGCGATGAGCGCGGTGACATGCGCTCCGCTGCCCCCGGCGCCTCCGTTGTTTGTATGGCCGGCCGCCGAGGCAGAGATGCCGTCATCGCCCCCGTCGCCGACGGCATCGACCTGCAGCACGTTGGCGCCGGCGGGAACAGGGTAGTCATTGCATGCGCCGCTGTTGTAGGTCGTCGGGTCAGCCGAGGCCGCGGGGGCTCTCAGGGTAACGGCCACCACCGACGCCGCAAGTACGAGGAAAAGGCACGCGAACATCCGGACACGAGACACTGTGATCTTGCCACTCATAGCCGTTCCCCCACCACCGACGCGTGTTGCTTGATCAACTGCACGTAATTAGACATACCAACCACATGCGCAGCGGCATGCCGGCCCTAAAGAGAATTTAGGCAGCAAAAAACAATGACTTGCCCGTGCTTCTATGAATGCGTTTGTCTCCTGGGCAACCCACAAGAACCCCGATTTGCTTCTCATGTTTTAACCTGTGGTCCCGAAGATGTCAAGAGACCGGCGTTCGACCTGGGCCGCCCGGCACGCGCGAGCCGGGGGTTACGGAACTGCCGGAAATCGTCAGTCTCCCCCGTCCGTTCGGGACTTACTGTTCGACGCCCGGGCCGGAGCAATTCCGGGATCTGCGGTCTGCGATGCCGCATTTCTGGTAGCCAGATCAGCGGACCGCTACACGCCTGTTGGGCAAATTCGACCACTGGGGCGAACGAGGCAGAGCGGGAGACGCTGAGGGCCGCGGCGCAGCAGCGGATCGCGGCCGGGCAGCTGGAGCTCGGCCTGGGCCTTGAGCCCGCGGGCGGCGGGCCGCTATGGCTGGAGACGGTCTGGCAACCAACGCCGCGTCGCGCGATAATGACGACATGGGCATCAGGCCCCGGCTGGCCAAGCGGGCGTGGGCCGCGCTGAGCAGCGCCGCCCGGTCGCTCGCCGACCGTGTCGCGCGCTGGCGACTGCACCCGCCTGACGACTCGGGCGTCCGTGAGCCCCGCCGTCCCCGACCGACGCTGCCCGGCGCCTCGGTAGCGCTCGCGGAGCCGCGGGTCCGGCGGCGCATTCGCCTCAGGGTGTTCGGGCGCCGCGACGACGGCGGCCTTCCGCCGACCACCGGGCTGGCCGGATAAAACCGGGTGACTCAGCGGACGGCCAGCGTCTAGCGTTGACAGGCGTGGCCGACCCGCACTATGAGAACCCGCGCCTCGCGGCGCTCTACGACCCGCTGGACCCGGATCGCTCCGACCTCGAGGTCTACGCGGCGATGGCCGCGGAGTTCGGCGCCCGCGACGTGCTCGACATCGGCTGCGGCACGGGCACGTTCGGCTGCCTGCTCGCGGCACGCGGTTTTACCGTGACCGGGCTCGACCCGGCACGGGGGTCGCTCGACATCGCCAGGAGCAAGCCGTTCGCGGACAAGGTGCGCTGGGTCCACGGCACGGTAAGCGACCTGCCTGATCTCCAGGTCGACCTGGTGACGATGACCGGCAACGTCGCCCAGGTCTTCCTCACCGATGCCGAATGGGACGCCGTGCTCGGCGCCGCCCGCCGTGTCCTCCGCCCGGGCGGCCGGCTTGTCTTGGAAACCCGCGATCCGGCGCGCCGAGCCTGGCTGCGGTGGAACCGGCAGGACACCTACCTGAGGGCGACGCTTCCCGGCATCGGCACCACCGAGGCGTGGAACGACGTCACCGACGTCCGCGCCGCCTCGTCACCTTCCGGACCACCTACGTCTTCGAGTCAGACGGCGCGGTGCTTACCTCCGACTCCACCCTCCGCTTTCGCACCAGGAAGGAGGTCACGGACTCGCTGGCCGCCGTGGGCTTCACGGTGGCAGAGGTTCGCCACGCCCCCGACCGCCCCGGCCGGGAGTTCGTCTTCATCGCGATCCCGGGAAGCTAGCCCTGCTGGCTCGCCGGTCCCTGCAACCGGGCGAGAAAGGCGACCAGCCTCCCGGGGAACGGCCCAATGAGCAGTTAGGCGGTGACGTAGTACTCGTGGGTGAGCCGTTCGGCCGTGGCCACCACGTTGTAGACGAGGAACGCGAACAGGGTGATCAGGATCACGGCGGCCCACAGGAAGTCGAAGTCGGAGGTGTTGGCCGCTTCGAGCATCTGGTAGCCGAGACCCCGCCCGGTGGCGAGCCACTCGGCCACCACGGCGCCGAGCGTCGCCGCCGGAGCGGCTATGCGCGCCGACGCGAAGATGGCCGGCAGGGCGCAGGGCACACGAATCTTGAGCAGCAACATCAGCGAGGACGCGCCATAGGCCACGGCCACGTCCACCGCGCTGGCCGGCGCCGAACGCAGGCCGTAGACCACGTTGACGAGGGTCGGGAAGAAGCTGATGATCCCGGCGATGACGATGACGCTGGTCAGGCCCTGCCCGAATACCAGTATCAGCAGCGGGGCCATCGCCACCAGCGGAACCGAGCGCAGGACCATGGCTATGGGCATGACGGTGTGCTCGACGGTATGGGACAGCACGACCGCGACGGCGACGGCCGCGGCAGCCGCGGTTCCGGCCACGTAGCCCAGCGCGGCGTCCCTTGCCGTGATGGCCAGGGCGGACAGCAGCTGGTGCCAGCTGGATCCGGCCGTCGGTGAGCTCACGAGGTACTGCCAGATGTCGGCCGGCCCCTTGGCGAAGAACGGGTTGAGGTGCAGGACGTCGATGAGGGCCTGCCAGAGACCGACAATCACGGCGGCGGACACGACGGCGTAGGCGAGGGCGCGAAGCGTCCTTGCCAGCGGCCCGAGCCGGCGGTCGCCGTTAGCGGGCGAGACAACCTGCTGGCTGACCTGGGCCCAGGGCACGGCCAGCCGGCCGGCCGCGCCGGTGACGAGATAGGCGGCGCCGGCTAGCGCGGTGACGATGGACGCGAGCAGCCACGTCTGGTTGACCTCCAGGCCCTGCTCGGAGTTGACCATGGCCACCCCGAGGCCCCTGGCGCCGCCGAGGTACTCGCCGATAACGGCACCGAGCACGGCGGCGGGGCCCGCTATCTGGAGGGCGGCGAAGGTCGCCGGCCGGGCAGCGGGTATCCGGACCTTGCGGAGCTGGGCGATCCGGCCGCCGCCGTAGGCACGCACCAGGTCGAGCGAGGCCGCGTCGGCTGAACGGAGACCTACCAGCGTTCCGATCAGGGTGGTGAATACCACGGACAAGGCGGCCAGGACGGCTGCGGGGGCGATCCCGCTCAGCACGACGTCGAGGATGGGCGCGATTGCGATCACGGGCATGCAGTAGCTCGCCAGGGCGACTCGCAACAAGGCCGCCTCAGCCACGGGGACCAGGACGAAGACGATGGCGAGGCCGATCCCTACGGCGTTGCCGGCGACCCAGCCGACCGCGGCCTCCTCGAGGGTCGTCGCCATGTTGGGCCACAGGGCGAGGTTGGGATGGTGCCAGAGGGTGGCGACCACGGCGACCGGCGTCGGCGCCAGGTGCCGGGGTGACAGCCAGAGGAGGGCCAGCACTTCCCAGAGCACGAGCACGCCCACGATCCCGGCCGACGCACGCCACAGACGGAACAGGCGGTCGGCGACCGCTGCCGCGCTCACCTCAGGGCCGGTCCGCGGCCAGCGAAGAGCAGCTGCGTCAGCTCGTCACAACAGGCGTGGAAGGCGGGCTCCCGCAGGAGCCCCGGGGACCGAGGCCGGGGGAAGTCGACGGGGATGACGCTGACAACCCGCCCCGGGCGGGGCGACAGCACCACCACCGCGTCAGCCAGGAACGCGGCCTCGCTGATCGAGTGGGTCACGAGAACCGTGGTCGCGGACCGCTCCGACCAGATGTGGAGCAGCTCAAGGTTGAGCCGCAGGCGAGTCAGCTCGTCGAGCGCCCCGAAAGGCTCATCGAGGAGCAGCAGCTCCGGCTCGGTGACCAGAGCCCGGGCGATGGCGGCTCGCTGGCGCATGCCACCGGAGAGCTGCGCGGGTCTGGCCCGTTCGAAACCCTCAAGACCTACCAGCCGAACGAGGTCAGCGATGGCCTCCCTGCCGACTCGGACCCCGCTCACCTCCAGGGGCAGCCGGATATTGCCGGTGACGGTGCGCCACGGCAGCAACGCCGCATCCTGGAACGCGATGCCGATCCGGTGCGCGGCGCGTAGCGCCGCCGGGGACTCACCGTGGACGGATACCCGCCCGGCGGTAGGCTGGTCGAGATCGGCCAGTATGCGCAGCACCGTCGACTTTCCGCAGCCCGAGGGCCCCAGGAGCGCGGTGAACGACCCGGCTGGACGGGCTAGGTCGAAACCGTCCAACGCGGTCAGCGACTTCCGGCCGAGCCGGAAGACCTTCTCCAGGCCGACGATCTCGATGCCGTCGGCGGAGGCCGGGGCCGCCGGCGGCGACGCTACCTGATCGAGCGTGGCGGGGTTAGTCGAAGACCTGTCCGTCATTTTGCCCAAATCTTGAGTAATACAACAGATATTGCACTTGCGTAATACAACAGATATCGTGCTTTAGTAATACGATAGATATCGTGCTTAAGTAATACAATAGATATCGGGCTGGACAGGCGGCCCGGTGGTGTACACGCCTCCGGACAAGCGAGCCGCGACCGGCAAGAGAGGCAAAGCGCGAAGATGAACCAGGTGGTCCGCCGGTCATGAGAACGCCGTTCGTCCGCCCAGAACTCGTCCCGACGTTAGACGAACTCCACCGGCTCCGCCGGGTGGCTAACGGCACGGCCGCGCCCGACCTGGTCATCCGGGGAGGCCGCGTGCTCAGCGTGCACACCGGCGAGTTCCTCGACCGGGACGTCGTCGTGAGCGGCCGGCATATCGCAGCGGTCACCCCGGTCGGGCACTTCGATGCCCAGCAGGTCATTGACGCTCGTGGCCTGGTCGTCGCCCCTACGTTCATCGATGCCCACCTGCACATCGAGTACACCATGCTGCCGCCCGGTGAGCTCGCCCGCCTGGTCGTCCCGAAGGGGACGACCGCTGTGCTCGCCGACCCCAACTGCATCGCCAACGTGCTTGGTGCCCGCGGGATGGACTGGGCGGGCCAGACCGGGGGTCCGTTGCGGATCTTCCAGCAAGTCACTCCCGCTACCCCGGCGTTCCCCGGGCTCGAGCGAGGGGGCGCGGTCGTCGAGAACGCCGAGGTCTTGCGGCGGCTTGGACTCTCCGAGGCTGTCAGCCTGGGCGAGAGCAACCCCTTCGACCTCGGGCGCGAGTCGACCAACCGCTACCGCGAGGCGCTCCTCGCCGGGCGCAGGATCACCGGGCACACCGCCCGGTTGCGCGACGAACCGCTCTGGTCCTACCTGGCGTCTGGGGTGAGTGACGACCATAATGCCGTCACCGTCGACGAGGTCCTCGAACGGGTCAGGCTCGGAGCCATGCTCACGGTGATGGCGGGCTCGATGAACGACAACACCGAGACGGTCTTCGCCGACCTCGACGCCCTGCGCCCGGCGTTCTCCCACATCTGCTTCTGCGCTGACGACAAGCACGTCGAGGACCTCGCTGACCAGGGTCATATCGACCATCACGTACGCCAGGCCATACGCCTGGGAGTAGAACCGCCGGCCGCATACCGGATGGCCAGCCTCAACCCGGCCCTTTACTACCGCATAGACCATCTGATCGGCGCGGTGGCCCCATCACGCCTTGCCGATCTGCAGCTGATCGGCGACCTGGCGGACGTCCGCCCCGAGCTGGTCGTCGTCGGCGGCCAAGTCGCCTCCGAAGGGGGAAGGCCTCGCTTCGCCAACGACGACCCGATCCCGGACTGGACGCGCGACACCATCCATCTCCACCCCGGTCTGAGCGCTGCTTCCTTCGCCGTGCGCGCCGAATCCGGCAGCTCCTGGGTGCAGTCGATGGAGATGTGCGACGGCTACTTCAAGCGTGCCTTCCACGCGGAACTGCACGCCGAAGAGGGCGTGCTTGTCGGCGACCCCGCCCGCGACATCGCCAAGATCGCCGTTGTCGACCGCCATCACGCCAGCCAGACCGTCAGCGTCGGCTTCGTGCGGGGATTCGGCCTCGCCCGGGGGGCGCTGGCTGCTTCTACCAACTGCACCAACCAGAACATCGTGGTCGTCGGCGTCGACGACCACGACATCTTCCGGGCCGTGCGGGAAGTCCAGGCCCTCGGAGGCGGTTACGTCGTGGCCGACGGCGACGAGATCACCGCCGCTGTCCCGCTCCCGATCGCCGGGATCATGAGCGACAAGCCCTGGGAGACGGTCTACGACGAACTCAGGGAGGCCAACCGTGCGGCCGCCGGACTCGGCTGCGGCATCCACTCGCCGTTCATGATCCTCGCCTTCGTCGGCCTGGCCGGCGTCCCCGACCTCGGCCTCACCGAACTGGGATTGATCGACACCGCCAGCCAGCAGTTCATCCCCGTGGTGCTGGACGCGTCCGGAACGACGGCGGCCTGCCGCTGCCCGAGCCATGCCCACGCCATCCATCACCTCATGGACCCGGCGACCGCCACGCCTGGGCTCGCCGGGTCCGCGTCATGACCGGGCCCGAGAAGAGCGCGAGCCTGCGGCCGCTCCTCGGCTCGGCGATTCCCCAGGTGCCGTTCCCGCCGGGCGAGGCCGCGGTCCTGGCAGCCGTCCAGGAGGTGATCGACGCCGAATTGGCGCCCGCGGCGGGCAGGGTGGACGAGGTCGGGCGTTACCCCGATCACGGGATCGCAGGCCTCAAACGCTCGGGCCTGCTGACGGCTGCCATCCCCGAGCGCTATGGCGGCCTCGGCGCGTCCAACCGGTTCAGCGTCGAGGCTCAGGTGAGGCTCGGCGCCGCGGACTCATCGGTGGCCCAGGTCTTCAAGGTCCACGACGAAATGGTCAGGGAGATCTTCCAGTATTGCCCGGACGACTTCGGACCCCGCTTCGCCCGGCTGCTTCACGACGGAGCGTTTATCGGGCTGGCCGTGGCCGAGAACGGGCGGCGCGTGGACGCTCCGATGCAGACCGTGGCGGCCGCCGGGCCGGACGGCTCGTTCACGGTCACTGGCGAGAAGATCTACACGACCGGGGCAGCGGGAGCCGACTACATCGCAGTGTGGGCGTTCGACCCCGCCGCCGGCGCCGAGGACTTCCGGCTCGGTCTGCGCCTCAGCCTGATCCCCCCGGCAGCACCCGGTGTAACGATCCACCGAGACTGGGACAGCATCGGCCAGCGAGGCACCGAATCGGGAACCCTTACCCTCACCGGCGTGCGCGTCGAGCCGGAGTTCCTGGCCAACGTGCCGGGCCGATCGCCGCTCTCCCACGCTCCCCTGCGCTACCAGGTAGGTTTCGCTGCCATTCTGGTCGGCCTGGGCCTTGGCGCCTTGGACGCGGCCCGCTCCTTCGTGGTCGAACGTAGCCGCCCCTGGCCGTCGGCCGACGTCGAGCACGCCGGGCTGGATCCGATCGTCCGCCGCCAGGCAGGCGAGCTGACCGCCGACCTGGCGGCCGCCTATGCCGTCACATCAGCCGCTGGTGAGCAGCTCGACGCCTTCGAGAAGGGGGACATCGGCCGCACCGACCTTGCCTTGCCCGTCTATGTAGCCAAGTCCGTGGCCTCCCGCGCCGCCTTGCGAGCCACCAGTGAGGTCTTTCAGCTCATGGGGACCCGGTCAACGGCGCGCTCCCACGGCTTCGATCGCTGGTGGCGCAACGCCAGGACCCTGACGCTGCACGACCCAGTCGACTGGAAGCACGTCGAGATCGGTGACCACGTCATCAACGGGTGGGAGCCGCCGTTCGGGATCTACACCTGAGCCCCCCGCCTCACCGCTGACCAGCTCCGCCGCCCGATAAGAAAAAAGAAGAAGAGACACCTGTGCATCGCCACAACTCCGCACCAGCCCGTCTCGCGGCACAAGCCCAGACGGACGTCTCCCGCCGGACCTTGCTCCGCCGCGCGGCACTCACGGCCGGCGGCCTCGCCGCAGCCGCAGGGCTCTCCGAGCTCATCGCGGCCTGCGGTTCAAGCTCATCGACGGCTTCCGGGAGCGCCTCGGCGGCGGGCGCGACAGCGGCGGCCGGGGCAGCGTCGGGCAGTGCCTCGCTCGGCACCGTCGCGCTCCAACTCTCGTGGACAAAGAACGTGGCCTACGGCGGCAGCTTCCTGGCCGACTACCTGGGCTACTACCGCAATCACGGGGTCGACGTCGACCTCCTCTCCGGCGGCCCGACCGTATCTGGCATCCCCATCCTCGTGTCGGGCAAAGCGCTGGTGGCCATCAGCGACCCGACAACCACCAGCGAGGCGGTGGCCCAGGGAGCCAGCCTTGCCGTGGTGGCCGCCGGCTACCAGATCAACCCGGAGTGCATCATGTCCCTGGCAGCCAACCCCATAAAGACGCCTGCGGACCTCATCGGGAAGAAGATCGGCGTCGGATCGGCGGACGAGCCGGCATGGCAGGCGTTCCTCAAGGCCAACAACATCCCGGCCAGCAAGGTCGATACCGTCCCCGCCGGTTTCGATCCCTCGCCGGTGGCATCCGGTGAGTGGGATGGCTACCTGGCCTTCGCGAACAACGAGCCTCCCGAGTTCGCGGCCAAGGGCATCAAGACCCAGCTCCTGCTGTTCCAGGACTATGGGCTTCCTGAGCTCAACGAGATCTACATCGTCACGACCGACACGCTGAACAACCCGCAGCAGCGCAAGAAGGCGGCCGCCTTCCTCGCCGGCGAGATTCAGGGGTGGACAAAGGCGGTGAGCGACCCGTCCCTCGCCGCCCAGGTCACCGTCGACAAGTACGCGACTGGCCTAGGCTTGAACTACCAGGGCGAATACCTGGCCGCGCTGGCCACCAACGGCGTGACGGTCAGCTCCCAGACCAAGGCCCACGGCGTGCTGTCGTTCAACGAGTCGCAGGTCGCCCAGACCATCGAGACCCTGGCCCGCGCCGACGTCAAGGCCAGCGCCAGCCTGTTCGACGCGTCGCTGCTCTCCGACGCCCACACGCTGATCAGCTGACCAGGCAGCGACTGTGAACCGTGCCCTCGGCGCCCTCGGCGTTCAGGGGCATGACGCGGAGGCAGCCTCCCCCGCTGCCGTGCCGGCACAGCGGCGGCGGAGGAGGCGATGACGGTAACGGTCAGGACCTGCTGAGCGGTTGCCCCGCGGCGTGCAGCAGGCTGCCCTGGTCTCCCTTAAGTACCCGGTTGAAGGCGCGCACGTCGCCAACGAACAGGTCTGGCTCCTCCATGGCGGGGAAGTGCCCGCCGCGCTCGTACTCTGACCAGTGAACGATGGTCGGGAGGTCGCGTTCGGCGTGGCGGCGTACGGCGACGAACGCCGCGTGCGGGAAGATCGCCACTCCGACCGGGACCGGCACCGGCGGATGCCGGATGATCAGCGCGTTGATCGGCAGCTGCGGGGCGCTCTCGTAATACACCTGGGCGGACGACCCGGCAGTTGCCGTCAGCCAGTAGATGGTGGCGATCGTCAGTAGCTGATCCCGGCTCACGGAGTCCTCGGGCACCCGTGGGGCGTCCGTCCAGTCCTTGTACTTCTCGGCGATGTAGGCTAGCTGCCCGACCGGAGAGTCGGTCAGCGCGTAAGCGATCGTGTGCGGACGGGTCGAGTGCAGTTTCATCGACCCGGACAGCTTGTCGAGGAACCGCTGCGAACGCGCCAGCCGGTCCTGGTCGACCTCGCTGAGGTCCGCCAGGTCGGCCGGGTCATCGCTGGGGGTCGTCGCCAGCAGGTTGATGTGCACGCCCGCGACATGATCGGAGTCGATCATGCCGAGGGTGACGGACACGGGCGAGCCGAAATCGCCGCCCTGCGCGATGTACCGCTGGTACCCGAGCCTCTTCATCAGCTCGGCCCACGCGACGGCGACTCGATCGAGATTCCAGCCGGTCTGCGGATTCGGGCCGGAGAACCCATATCCGGGCATGGACGGAATAACGACGTGGAATGCGTCGGCGGGGTCAGCGCCGTGTGCTCGCGGGTCTGTGAGCGGCCCTATGACATCGAGGAATTCCGCTACGGAGCCCGGCCAGCCGTGGGTGATCAATAGCGGCATGGCGTTGGGCTCGGGTGACCGCACGTGCAGGAAATGCACGCTAGCGCCATCGATATCCTCGATGAACTGCGGATACTGATTCAGCCGCGCCTCTGCGGCCCGCCAGTCGTAGGAAGTGCGCCAGTACTCGGCTAGTCCCTTGAGATAGTCAGGCGGAACACCCCGGTCCCACCCGACGTCCGGCAGCTTCTCGGGCCACCTGGTCGCGGCTATCCGCTGCTTGAGGTCATCCAGGTCCGCTTGCGGGACCTCGATTCGAAACGGTCTCACGTCTTTCTCCTCTGCGCTTGGACCGTATTCTCGCCCGCCTAGTGCCGGATCGCTATCTTCCATACTGCTGGATCGCCATCGCAATTTAGAGGATGTCATTGTGGCGAATTAGCTCGATTAAAGATCTTTAATTGCTGGTGTCGGCGGGGCTGACCGGCGCGTTTCCGGGTGGTATGCGAGGTCCGATTGGCGGCGGCGGGGAGGTTCGAGCAGCGGGCTCCCGTGGCGTAGGTGAACTCACCTCAGACGAGCGCTTCCAACTGCGCCCAATTAGGCCGCAACAGCCACGCTGAGCGGGCCATGGAGGCAATCATGGCTCAACTTGAAATAGATCGCGCTATCGTTTCTCATGCATTACCGCTTCCGACAGGGCGTACCCGCTACGCTCTCCGACGGAAGCGCATCCCAAAGAAACGGCCCGGGGGCCGCCCGAAATAATCTGCAAGCGTTACGGAACCGACGAAGCAATTCCGTATGGCTCCACCGGGGGCACTTAGCGTAGAGGAGACAAAATGCGCAAAACTGGACGCGGCCGACTGACCCGGCGCACCACAATCGCTGCTGCGGCGGCACTGGCCGCAGTCGTCACGGGTGGCGGCTACGCGCTTGCCTCGACCAATAGCAGCGGGCAAACACCGAACACCAATAGCGTTTCCCTGCGCTACCTCGTGGGGCCAAACGTTATCGTGGCCGCCCACTCTACCGCCTCGAACGCGACCGAGTGCCCGTCGGGTATGCACCCGGTTGGCGGAGGGCCGAGCAGCTCCCACGCGGTGTGGGAGATCCAGTGGTCTGACGCGGACCGCTCGACCCCGGCGGCGGCCCATCCCAATGAGTGGACCGTCAGCCTGTATAACAACAGCAATTCAGCTGCAGCCTTCAAGGTGTTCGTCGTGTGCTCCACGGCAAGTTCGGTCAGCGGGAACTACTGATTCGAAGACATGCATTCCCGCGCGGCGGATAGCGAGCCGCGCGGGAATGCATGAAATTAATTGGGTACGGCTCTTTCGGGGTGACGCGATGCACGGGATTTTGCGTGGTGCGCCCTCATCGCCACCGCCGACTTCGAGGGCTACTGGCGCTTCCACCTCCGCCGCGAACACGAACGCATCCACCACGCCAAATACCGCGAGACCTACGCCCTCGCAGCATAACCAGCTCACCTCAAAAGAGCCGCACCCAAATTAATTCGACCAATGCGTACCCTGGGTTCGGCGGCCTTCTCTAGCCCTGATCTTTCATGGGGGCTGATGGCTGCCGCTGGCCGGCGTGGTGGCCGGTTTCTGGATCTGGATTTTAGGCCCGGGGTATGACGGTGGCCCGGCTGGCGGGCCGGGTGGCCGGGGGTTCCACGGTCCCCTGGTTTTCCTTCCTTGCTCGGCGGGATGGGTTCTTGCTGGTCAGGTGGGGTGCGGGATGGCCTGGACGCGCTGCCAGGCGGTGACGATCTCCTCCGCCCAGGGCCACGTCGCGGCGATCTTCAGGCATCTGCGGCGGCCGCCGCGGACGAGGCGGGCGGCGGCGTGCAGAACGCGGTAGCGCAGCGTCTTCGGCTCGGCCCTGGCGAGGTCGCCGTCCAGGGCCAGCAGCTTCAGCCAGGACAGCAGGACGCAGGCGATCATGGACGCGTCGAGCCACGCCTTGTTCAGTCCGTAGTCGTGGGAGGGGAAATGCCCGAGGCCGGTGTCCTTGCCGGTGCGGATGACGTCCTCGATGCGGGCGTGGACGCGGTGCGCGGCGTCGATGTAGGCGACCTGGCCGCGCCAGCCTTTCGTCGTGGCGGGCAGGTTGGTGACGTGCAGGGAGTAGCGCCAGCCGTCGGCTGCCTCGAACAGCGACAGCTGCGCGCCTGGGTGCGGCCGCTCGCGGCGGGCGAAGACCCGCATCGTCTTCGGCCAGCCCCCGAGCTGGTCGCCGTCCGGGCCCTCGCGCAGCAGCCCTGTCAGCTCTGCGACGTGCGCTTCTTCTATCCAGCACTCAGGGTGGGCGCACCGCTGGTTCCCGCAGGCATCATCGGCGCGGCGCTCGCGGATCTCGCCCTTCCCGTCGACGGCGCTCTCCCAGGCGGCCTCGGGGACCTTGCCGATCGCGGCCCTCTCCCGCGCGCCCAGCTCCCAGCCGACGGAGTAGGTGACCTGGTAGCCGTGCCGGGCGGCGAGCCGGTCCAGCTCCTTGACCAGGGCGTGGCTGGCGCCGGCCCCGTCGCAGGTGATCATCAGCCGCCGTCGCAGCGCCGGCGGGAGCGCGGCGATCGCGTCGCCGAGGAGGCGCAGGTGATCGGCGGCGGTGTTGCTGCCGGCCGAGCCGGGGCGGAGCATCCAGGCCAGCGGCTCGGCCGTGTTATCGCAGGCCGCGATGATCGGGTGATGCCCGAAGCCTTTGAAGTTCGGCTCTGCCAGTTCCTTGTCGCTGTGCGCGGTGACGACGGTCGCGTCCAGCCGGATGCAGGTCACGCCCTCCAGCTTGCGGTCGGCGACCCGGCACGGCGGCAGGCCGCCGTGCCGGGCGATGCCGTGGGCCCACGCGTGCCGCCGCGCCTTGCTCACCGCGGCCGTGATCTTGCGCCTCCTGCGGTCCCCGCCGCCGGCGGCCTCCTTCAGCGCCCGCCACGCGGTCGGCACCGACGCGACCGGCCCGAACAGCTCCCGCTGGTCGCCCATCACCCGGAAATCGCTGATCACCCGGGCCCCGTCCGCGATCGCGCAGGCCAGGTCCGAGAACACCCGGCCCCGGTCATGCCCGCCCAGGGGCGAGGGCAGCGCCGCCGACAGCCCGGACGTCAGGCCCGTCCGGTCCGACAGCTGCCGCAGCAGGGCAAGGCCCGCGTGCGACACGACGCCAGTGCCGCCGCCGGTGACTTCAAGACCGTGCGACCATCCGGTAGCGTTCACGTGAAAGGTGCTCCTCGAATTGGAGTGATAAAGGCCTCGACAACCCTTATCGTCCCAGGTCAGGAGCACTTTTCCATTTAGGCGCGCCGCCCGCCGCCGAACCCCCGTGAAAAGCCAGGGCTAGGTGCTCCGGTGGGCCGGTAGCTGCCGTCAAGAGCCGGCGACGGAACGCGTGTAGAAGCTGTAGCGCGCCAGCCTCGGGCACCATCGCTGGTAGGTCCGGATGTCGTCTGCCGCCTGGGGTACCGCGTCGCTGATTCCGTCGATGAACTCCGCGATCCGGGGGCTTGCGGCGGGGCCTGCGCCGCGTACGACTGCGACGATGTCGGCGTCGCAAGGGGCGGCACGGATCGCGCTGAAGATGGCGTGCGCCACGTCCGGAGTTCCTACCAGGATGGCCAGCAGGACTTGCACCACCTGGTAGCCGCCGAGCCCGATGAAGGTCGGCAGGTCTTCCTCGGGTATGCCGACCCGTACCAGCCGGTAAAGGTTGACCAGCTTCTTGGCCGCGCGCGGCGTGCTCAGCAACGGGCCGAGCCGCACCATGAAATCGATCTCAGGAGCGCGCAGGACCAAGCCCCGAGGTCGCGGGCCGGGGGCGGCCTCGCCGCCGGGCGCAGCCGGGCTCGGACGGTCGGCCGGGGCCAACGGCGCCGAGGATGGTGAAGGCTGGACGGGGCCCGGGGGCAGCGAGTTCTCGTGTCCGCCATCGTCTGCGGACCGCTTGCCGGCGGAGCCTCGCTGGCCGGAAGGCGGACCGGCAGCGGGTTGTCCACCGTCCGCCGGGTCATGGTCGAGAAGGGAGGCCAGGAAACCGGCGGCATCTTCCTCGTCAAGGGACCGCACCGTGAACGGAATCTGGAAGATCTTGTCGAGGTAGTCAAGCGGGGTGGCGGGCTGGTCACCGGGGCCGATGACTGCGATCCCTTCCTCGGTGCGTTCGAACAGCTCGTGGTAATGGTGGTGCAGCGCCTCAAGCAGCCAACGCGGATCGACGGCCACCATCACCACGAACAGGGGGAGAGCCAGCATCAGGTGGACGGCCGCCAGGACCTCGACGACCCGGGCTGGCGGGCAACGGTCGAGGTCGTCGATGTAGAGAACGATGCGCTCCAGCGGCGGAGATACCAATTGCCCCGCTAGCTGGCGTTCCTTTCTAAGCCGCTGCAGGTCCGAGCTGAGCTGGTCGAGGTCGCGATGTACCTGCCCGAGCAGCCCGCGCCCCGCGCCGTACGGGTCGAGATCGCCGTGCCGTTTCAGGAGCTTGGCCAGCCGTACCGCAGCGTCGACCTGGGCCAGCTGGTCCTCGAGGGCGGCAAGCCGCTCGCGCGCTTGCCGCGCTTGCTCCTCGAGGCTGTTCGCTGGCCAGTCCGCGACCTGCTGGCCGCCGCGAGCCAGGCTCCACGCGCGGCTGAGGGCGGTGACCAGGCCGCTGGGCAGCAGCTGGAACGCGATAGAGACAAATGACGCGGCGGTGAACAGCGCCCTCAGCAGCAGCCGCCACCGGTTACGCCACGCGGCGGCGCCGAGCGCCGCCAACCCGCGGGCCGCCCGGCGGTGCGGGCTGTCTAGTTCGGCGCAGAGCTGCTTCTGGTCCAGGACTTCTAGGCGGAGGCGGTCCCGCTCCGCGCGGACGTCGTCTGGGCTCGGCGGCGTCCCGCCGTCGGCGGCCGCGGCGGCGAGCTTGCGGAACAGGTGATCGATCAGGCCGGTCCATACCTGGTCGTCGCAGTAGTGCCAGGCGTTGAACCGCACCTGGCACACATTGCTGACATAGTCGCTGTCGTCGAGGTCGCTGCGCGGGCGGGTGGCAAGCCGTTCCACCTCGTCCTGCACCTGGAGCATGACGCTGGACTTGCCGGCTCCCCACTCGCCGAGCAGCGCCACTGCCATGGGAGGCTCGGTGCTGGCCGCGGTGATCAGGGTCGCCAGCATCTCCACGTCGTCGCGCATGCCAAGCCGGTCAACGCGGCTCGGCTCATCGCTGCGGATCCCCGGCACCGACGGCAGCGGCCTGGCCTGCCGCCTCCCGCTTCCCAGCGGCACCCCGGAATGCGCGTTCCACCGGTTGATCCGGCCGTCATCTCCGACGCTTACCAGCGTTCCGCTGCCTGGCGCGAAGGCCACCGACCGGACGACTCCAGCGCGGTCGATCAAGATCCTCATCGCCGACCCGTCGCTGGCATCCCAGAGCCGGATCGTGCCGTCGTCGCCGGCGCTGGCGAGCAGCGCACCGTCCGGGGCGAAGACAAGCGCACGTACCACGCCATCGTGCCCAGACAGCGTCGCCACCGGCATCGCGGGGTCCGCGACGTTCCAGAGCCGGATCACGCCGTCGGCCCCGGCGCCTGCCAGCAGCCTGCCGTCCGGGCGAAGCGCCACGCATCTCGCGCGGCTGATGGCCGGGGCGAACTCCCGCCCGGCGGCGAGGCTTAGATCCCACTGGCGAATGACGCCATCACGGCCCGCGCTGACGATCGCGGCCTCGCCGCCCCCTCCGGCCTCGCCGGCCTCTCGGTGGTCGACGGCGACCGACATGATCGGGTGGCCCGCTGGCCGCGATGCGGCCGCCAGCGTTCCGTCCCGGGCGTTCCAGACGTCCAGTTGCCCCCCTTCGTCGGCGCTGACGAGCAGGGACGGGCCGTAGCTCTCCGGACAGAAAGCCACCGAGTTCACTTGGCCGCCGCCCGGTTCGAGAACCGCGGCCAACGCGAATTCGCGGGTCACTTCCCATACGTGGATCCTGCTGCCGATCGCCGCGGCGAGCAGCGCTCCCGTGCCGCTGAACGCCACGGACCGTACCCATTCACGCTCCTTGAACAGGTGGCGAACCAGCGAGCCGCCCGTGGTCTCCCAGATCCGGATCGCCCCATCGACATCGCCGGTAGCGAGCAGTGTGCCGTCCGGCGAGCAGGCGACCGACAGGATCTCGCACGTATGGCCCACCAGATGTGCGGGCTCAGCGTGGCCCGCCAGGTCGTAAACGCAGACCTCGCCGGCATCGCCGGCGGCGGCTAGGTGACTGCCGTCTGGGGCGAAGGCCACGGCATAGGACCGGCGAGTCCGCTCCAGCGCAATCGAGTGCGAACAGTCAGCGAGGTCCCACAAGCGGATACCGCCATCATGTCCGGCGCTCGCCAGGGTGGCGCCGTCAGGAGAGAAAGCCAACGCGCGGGCATCGTCGGCGAGCTCGCCACGCGCAGTGCCGTCCACCCAATCCCAGAGCCGCACCGAACCGTCATCGCCGACGCTGGCCAGCAGCGGGCGGCCAGGCGCGAAGGCAACCGACGTTACTTGCCCCGGATGACCCTCGATCGTGATGTAGTCGCGGTCGTCGAGGTTCCACAGGCGGATCTTGCCGTTTCGTCCGGCGCTCGCCAGGGTGGCGCCGTCCGGGGAGAAGGCCACCGCACGGGCATCGTCATCGAGCTCGCCACGCGCAGTGCCGTCCACCCAATCCCAGAGCCGCACCGAACCGTCATCGCCGGCGCTGGCCAGCAGCGGGCGGCCAGGCGCGAAGGCAACCGACAGCACCGCGCCTTCGTGACCACGCAGCACCCCGGCCGACGTCCGGGCCGCCGTGTCCCAAAGCCGGATGGTCCGGTCCCTTCCGCCGCTCGCCAGCAGCGCGCCGTCCGGCGTGAAGGCCACCGACCTGACCGGGCCGGCATGGCCGGCGAGCAGGCTGGTCGCGCCTTCGTCATGCGGGCTCCACAGCCGGACCGTGCCGTCCCAGCCACCGCTGGCCAGCAGCTTGCCGTCAAGGGAGTAGGCAACCGTGAACACCGACCCTGGGTGGCCACCGAACGGCCCGGGAAGGACGACCAGGTCCGGTTCAGTCAACTGCGCGCTCCCGTTCGTCGGCGTCGTGCGGGGCGATGTATCGTGTCTGCTGCGAAAGGTAGCTGGCCCAGATCGGGGCCGCCTGGCTGACCTCGTTGTACTTGCGGAGCCTGATGACCCCGGCGGCGGTATTCACGAGCTCGGCGATCGCCGAGAATCGTTCTAGCAGGTCCGCATCCTGGGCCTGGTGAGCGAGCTGGACCGCGCGGCCGATCTTCTCCTCGGCATCGGGCCGCCCGGCGCGCCAGGCCTTCAGGCCCGCGTCTACGGCGGCGGCCAGTTCCTCCCTGCCGGTGTATCCGGCGACCCTCGGGTCGATTCGGCTCGACAGCTCGATGTCTTGCGTCCACCCCACCCTGACGGGGGCGGAGGCGGCGACCCGGGTACTGCCGTCCCCAGTGCCTGATGAAGGGAGCACCACCTGGATCCGTGCGGCGCGGGCGTGGCCTCCGGTCTCGATCCTGAGGTGGCGCTGGCTGGTCTCCAGCCGCAGGTGGTAATCGCGTACCTGGGCGCCCCAGTTGCCAAGCGGGAACTCGACCGTCTGCCCGCCGTCCGCGACGACTCCCTTGCCGGTGAGGTCGTCGATGCTGGGCATCACCTGGGCGAAGTAGCCGACCCTGGCCTCGCCGAACAGCGTGATCCGCAGCAGCACCCCCGGTATCCGCTTGGCCATCGACGCGGTCAGCGCGGCGCGGAAGTCGTCGGCCAGCTGCTCCGGCGCGGCGACCGGGGCCCACGTGCCCAGCAGGGTGCGGGCGATCTGGCGCAGCTCGTCGTCCCGCCAGCCGTCGCCCACCCCACGGCAATCACAGACGAAGTGCCCCTCGCACGCCTGCAGTGCGGCCTCCAGGACAGCCTCGCCGTCCGTGCTGTACCCGTCGGTCAGCATGACCGCATGCTTAATCTGGGCCGGGCAACTGCTCAGCAACGTGTTAGCGAGTCCCAGCCAGGCGCTCATGCCGGTGGTGCCGTCCACGGCCACCTTCGCGATCTCGCTCTTGGCCATCGCCCGGGTCTCCGCAGTCGCCGCGATCATGCGAGGCCGGGAAGGATAGACCAGCCTGGCGGAAGTCTGTCCGGCGATTACGGCGAAGTAGGCGCCGTCGCGCACCACGTCGACGGCGGCGCTGGCGGCAAGGCGGGCCTGACTGATCTTCAGGCCGATCATCGATTTCGATGCGTCGATGATGATGACCTCGGCGGCCTGCGGAGGACCGCCGGCCGTGTGCGGATCAGGTTCCGCCGCCCCGACCTGGACAATCGCATCAAGTTCGTGCTGGCCCACCCCGAGGTTTTCGTTGTGGTCGACGCGGAGGGTAAACGTCAGCGGCTCGCCTGTCATCGTGCATCTCCTCTCTGCCGGGCAGCGACGTCACGAGCCATCCGGCTCCCCCGCCACCGGGTTCGTGGCCGGGCAGCGTGGGCGCTCTTCACGAGGGCGACCCGGTCGCGGTGCCCCGGTACGTAATAGCGCAGCCTCAGGTAGGCATCCTCAAGCGCGAAACCGATCGCGTCGGGTTTCAGCGAGACGCCGAGCAATGGAGCATCGCCGGCTGGCCTGCCGCCGTCCGCCAGCCAGGTCCGCGCGGCCTGCCACACCTCGATCTCCTGCCGAAGTCGCTGTTCGGGGTCAAGATCGAGTTCCCGTATCCGTTTCACGGCCTCGCGCAAGGCCTTCTCGTTGAGCCCGGTGCGACGGAGCCGCAGGTGCAGCGCCGTGATCCGGGCGGTCTCATGGTGACGCAGTGATTCAGGGATGGATTCGAGGACCTTGATCGCGTCCTCGGTGGCGTCGCTTCCTGGCTCCTTCTCGTAGGTCCTGGCTACTCCGAAGGCGGCGCCGACGAAGCCCTGGCCCGCGCCCCAGACCGTCTGGTAGTAGTGCCTGGCCAAGGCGGGGTGGCCGAGCAGTTCTGCGCACATCGCGAGCGCTAGCTTGGGCGCCGGCTCTCCCGGCAGCAGGTCGCGTATCACCGCGAAGGCGTGCCAGGCCTCCTCGATCTGGCCGGCGGCCAGGTAGCGGAGGCCGCGGTACCATTCGAACCGCCAGTCGGCCGAGTCCGCGCCAGGGGGGATCTCAAGAGTGACATCGGCCTCGGTGAATCTCTGCTGCCTCATCCGGGCCAGCGTGCGCCGGAACTCCACCTCGATGCTGGTCCGCGGTGCCTGCCGGAGCTGCGCGATAATCTCGTCGGGATCGGTGGCGGTGACGGTGCCGAGGAAGGCCGCGGCCGGGTCAGTGTCGTCCGGCAGCGGCACCGGGAGGGCCAGCGCGGCGTTGCGCGCGGGGCGCGGGTCCGCTGTCAGCACGTCGCGCTCCGGCGTGAAGAGCTCCGAAGGGAACGGCGGCAGCGGTCCCCGGGAGTCTCGCGCCACAACCTCCCGCAACACGCCGGCGAGTTGCCCGGCCATCTCCGCCGTCGAGCCGAAGCGGCGCCGCGGATCCGCGGCTGCCGCCCGGCACAGGAACCGGTAGAAGGACTCATATTCGCCGAACACCGGTATCACATCGGGCCCGGGAACGCCTGTCGTCCATTCCGTAGTGCGCTCGACGGGGGCGGTCAGCACGGCGAGGGTACGCCCCACGGTGTAGAGGTCAGAACTGACCGACGGCGAGTGACCACGCGCGACTTCTGGTGCCACGAAATCCGCAGTGGCCACGGAGGGACGGCCGGCGGAATCCCGGATCCGGTGCACTCCGCCGAGGTCGATCAGCTTGATCCTGTCCCTGACCTGCATCACGTTCGCCGGCTTGAAATCACCGTAGACAAGCCCGGAATCGTGCAGGTACCCCAGGGCCGGCAGGACGGCGAGTATGTAGGAAATCGCCTCGGCCACCGGCAGCCGACCGACCTTGATCTTCTCCTCCAGAGTTTCCCCAGCCAGGAATTCCAGCACGATATAGCCGTTCTGCAGGCCGGTGACCGGGTCCCGGTGCTTGACGAAGTTGCGGATGTCCACGATGTCGGGGTGCCGCAGTTCGATCAGCGTGCGGCGCTCGACAGCCGCCGCGTCCCTGGACGCCGAACCGGTGTTGTCGCGCTGGCCCTTGAGGGCGACCGGGTCGCCGTCCAGGTTCAGGTCACGGGCGAGATACACCCAGCCCTGGCCTCCGTAGCCGACGCAGCCGCAGACTTGGTACTGCTGGCCGAGAAAGTCACCGCGTCGCAGCGGCGGACGGAACGAGTACGGGGTCCCGCACGCCGGGCACGGGCCTTCCAGCTCGCCCGGCCCGCCGCGGCCGATCTCGGCCCGGCATTCCCTGTTCCCACAGCGGCGCTTTGACTCCTGCACAACAAGGTCGTCGTCATTGCGCAGCAGCGATTCGGGGTCACGCGCGGGCACCGCCGGAATCGAAACGATACCGAGGCCGAGCGGAGCCCCGTCAAGTAGCCGCGGCGTGATGCCGGTGGGGAACCTGAGTGCCGGGAACTCGCCGCTCCCCGGGCGGACCGTGGTTTCCCAGGGCACTGAGTACCAGATCGGCGGGGCCGCCGACCAGGTCGCAGTCCTTGTGGCGGGGTGGTGTGGCCGCGTCGCCGCCCGGTTGCAGACGTCGCAGTACCCGTCCTCGTCGAGGATTCCGTTTCCGCCGCAGTCGTCTCTCGAGCACCGTTCTCCCGCGACGCCGCCCGCCATGGACGTGGTCATCGGAGTTGCCGCGGGTGATCGCTGGCAGGAATCGCAGAACCCGTCTGCGTCAATCTTTCCGGCCCCGCCGGCCGGGCAGTCGGGCCGCACGCATGCGGCCCGCCCGCGGTCCTCATCGCTCATGGCATTTCCGGCTCAGGGCCGTCCCCTCGTTCCATGGACATGTACTGGCGCACCGCCTGCGCGGCCTGGCCCAAATCGCAGGGCACTGCCTCAAGGAGCTGGCGCGCATGGCTGGTCAAGGGCGGCCAGCTCCCGGCTTGTGCGCGCTGGCCGCGCCGGGCGGCGCGGAGCCGGCAGGCCGCCAGCAACCCCCGCAGCAGATCCCATTCCCTGAACGTCTCGTCGGCGCGCTTGACGACCTGGCTGGCCGCCAGGGCGGCCGCGGGGAGCGCGCGGTCGATCTCGTCCAGCTCGTCGAGCCGCCAGCGCGCCTCAGCTGCGTCGATGCGAGCGCACAGGCCAGCCGCCGCGGCCGGGTCGGGCGGCACGTCAGCGCAGGTAAACCGGTTGGCCAGGTCGGCCAGCCGGGCACCGGCGCGAGATTCCAGGTTTGCCAGTTCGCCGACCGCGACCCGCAGCCGGGCAAGTCGACTCGCGACCGAGGGCGGCACCTCACCAGCCGCGGTCAGCTGCCCGGTGAGCCGGGCCACGCCAGCATCGACGGCGTCGAGGCGCCCAGGACCGTCCGGGCTTCCCGGTCCTGACGCGGCGCCGGGGCCGAGCGCGAGCGGATCCTCGTCGAGCAGCCTCCAGAGCGTCGTCGACGTCCGCGCCGCAGCGCGATGAGTTCGTCGCAGGTACCGTTGCCCATCGGCCAGACCGAGCCGGGACTCGGCGTCGTCGAGCGCCGCAGGTCAGCCGCGCGAGCCGTGATCGGGCGGGTCCAGGACGGTCGGCGACGTCATCGACGACCCGCCGCGCCGTCCGCAGGTCTTCAGCGACGAAGTCCTTGACGGCACGAGGCTGAACCGGAGCGCGCTGGAGGATGACGCGGGCGGCGGCGGTCCTCCTGTCGGCATCTCACCTGGGTCAAAGGCACGCTCCGGCCCCGCAGCAGCTGCTCCGCCAGCTCTCGGGTCTGGCGGGTTGGCCAGCAGCAGCCGGATGGCCTCGGATACGATGTCGCGCGACTTGGCGAGCCGCGACGTGGCCGACATGACCGCGGCGCTTGCGGCATCCCACCGGCGCTTGGTGTCCCCTGTCAGCCGGGTGTCCTGCAGCCTGACGAAAGTCGGGTTATCGCGCAGTTCCTCCAGCGCGTTCCGGTGCCGGTCAATCCGCTCGAGCTCGTCCGCCGCCAGGCGCTCTATGTCCATCTGGGCCGGCCGTTTACGGGGAGAAAAGCGGAATCGGCGGCGTGCTCGTGATCGCCGGCAACTGAACCTTGACCCATTTGCGGTACAGGGCTTCCCAGCAGCTTTTCCTCGGTAGCGTCGGTTCCGGGCAGTACCCGCCCGGGTGGGACTCCAGACCGAGGATGACGCCGTTGGCGAACCCTATGAACTGGCTGTTGTTCGGAGAATCAGGATCACTAAGCGGGAAGGCGAGACCGTGCGGCTCGTCGGAGAACGGTGACCCGCCAGCTTGAGGTTGGGGTCCTCGGCCGCGACGCCGCCGAGGATGGTGCTGTCGGTGGAGACCGCCTGCACCTGTCCCTGCTGCAGCAGACCAGGCAGTCGGACCAGTTGGCCGCGAGGACCGCGCTGAACCTGTCGCCTTGCGCCAGGGCGATAAGGTTCGCCACGGATGGTGGTGGTGCCGACCGTGCACACCTTGCCGCCATCGAGCCCGTTCATATGCGGGACGCCCCGGCTAGTCGAGTTCACCGAGATCGTGGTGATGTCCCGTGGCACCAGCAGTTCCTGCTCGGCATCGAAGTAGTCGATGGAGAATTGCACCTGATCCTTGCGATGACAGGTGATGGTGATGCTGTCCGCGACCACGTCAACGATGCCCAGGTTCGCGGCGCCCATCCGGAAGTCCTGGGCGACCGGCACGAAACGGATCGCATCGGGGTTTCCGAAGATGGCATAGGCGAGGGCGTGCACCATGTCGATGTCGAAGCCGACATAGGACTCGCCGAGTGACGGGTTCGGGGTCGGGTTCGGGTAGCCCCAGTCGTAGGAGTCCTGGTCCACGCCGACGATCAGGTAGCCGCGCTTCTCTATCTCCCTCATGGTGCTGCCCGTCGGCATGGCTCCCGGCGAGGGCATCGGCGACATCGCCGGGGCACTTTCCAGACATTTCCGAGGCACGGTCGCAACCGGCGAGGGCGTTCCGGAAGCGGGAACCGGACGTGTCGAGGGCTGCGGTACCGGTATCGATGTCGATACCGGTACCGTCACGTTCGCGCCGACGGCCAGCGGCCCCGGGGCGCAGCCGGCCAGCAGCATGGCCAGCAGGGCCGCGGCGGCACCGGCCCTGGCCGGCCGAGCAGCGGGAATCCGCCCGGCCGCCCTGCGTCCCCGGCAACCGGTCCGCATCACGCTGTCCGCCTTCCTGCCGACCAGTACTCCGCAACCCGCAGAGCCATTCCCAGGCCGCCGGCGGCGGCGGCAAGCAGCCCGAGCAGTACCGCACCCGTCACCGCCCCGGAGAGCGCGGCCCTCGCGCTGCTTGCCTGACCGTTGTAGCTCGCCCATTCCTGGTCGATAGCGTCCAAGACGGCCTGCTGGAACCGCTGGAAGGGTTCGCTGACCACTTCGGTGTCGTTGTCCGTCTCCGGGCTCGTGAACGGAGCGAGGAATTCCTCGAAGGTGCGCGAGTACCGGGGCGGGTATTTGCCAGATCCGGGATTCTCTGCCTTGATAGCGAGGTTCTGCAGGGTCGGCAGGCCTTTCTCGCCTTCCTCGCCTCCCAGCCAGCTGCGCTTCGCGGCCAAGGCGGCCGTGATGTGCCCGCGTGCCAGCTGATCGGGGGCGTCCGCGCTTGCCTTATCCAGATCTGTTGTCAACTGTCCCTTCGGCTTCATGCTGTTCACTACCTGGGTCTCGAATGCGCAGGTCACCTGATAGCGGTGTGCCACGGCGCTGGTGGACGCCGAGCAGTCTTCGCCGTGGTCCGCTTGCGTCAGCAGGTCGTCGTTGTGGTCCTGGAGGCCGACGACCAGCACCTGGGCTAGCGCACTCGCCTCCCTGGCGTACGGGGACGTGTCGCTGCCGACCTCGTGCAGGCTGACTGAGAGGGCTGTGACTGACCAGATCAAGACGAGCACGGTCGCGGCGGTGCTGAGCAGGAGCCAGGGATCAAACTGGCATCGCGTGTAACGTGCCGTCAGGATCTGCGCGCCCACCAGGCAGACCAGTGTGATCAGGCCGATGACGAGGAGCGGCCACGGTAGCGAGGAAGCCTCCCAGTCATCGGCGCTGACCTGGGCCTCGTCCATCTGGCGGATGTCGGCGGCGGAGCGCAGCGTCTCGCCGGTCAGGTACTGGGACGCCTCGCGGAGGTAAGCGGCGCCGACCGGCAGTCCCTGCCGGTTATCGTCTTGCGCGCTGGCCTCTACCGCGAAGAACGGGGTCATCTCCCCGGAGATCAGGCTTATGTCGCGCTCTACCCGGACCGAGATACCGATTTGAGCCTTGAGGCGAGCGAGATCCGAATCGACAGTGGCCAGGTCAGCGTGCGGATCCCGCAGCTCCGGGCCCTGCGCTGCCGAGTCGACGCGCGCCTGGAACAGTGCCACCTCATCCTGCTGCATGGTGATCAAGTCGTGGTAAAGCTTGTAGTCAAGCCCGCCGCCGTCCAGCCGCTGGCCCGCTGCCGTGGCATCCCGCAGCGCGGCATCCCGCTGGTGCACCGTCCAAGCCGCTGCAACAGCCAGGCCAATGGTTGCCAAAAGGACGACGACACCCAGCAGGACCAGCGTCCAGTCCTCGTCGAGTCCCGCGCCGCGGACCTCGCGCGCCCAACGAGTGGATCTTCGCAACACCGCCGGGCTGCCTGCCAGAACCATTCTTCATCAATCCCGTTTTCGGGCGGAGGGAACCCAGCCACAGCCGGATGCGCCGTAGCGGTGAATGAAAGGACCCTATCCCGTATCGCTACTCACAGTCGCAAGATCGATACAAAAGAAAGCAAGCGGAGGCGGGCTAACGACTTTACGGTGACCGCCCACCTGGCTGGCCAGGCGTTTCGCCGGTACGGAAGCGGCGACCGCGACGAACCACGTGAGCATGCTGGACATGGATTCGAAAAATCTGTGGGCGCAGGAGGGTTCGAACCTCCGGCCTATCGCTTGTAAGGCGATTGCTCTACCGCTGAGCTATGCGCCCGTGTGCAGTACACGGCTCCCGCGTGCGGGACCCTGACAGCATACGGCTTCCCGGACTCCTCCGCCGCCTTCGGCCTCCGGCCCGGGCGTCGGTCCGGCTGGCACGGGGGGCTACGGGGCCGTCTGGAGGCGGTGGGCGAGGGCGGTGTGGCGGCGGCCGGCGCCCGCGGTGCGGACGGCGGCGGCGAGGGCGCGGCGGAAGCCGGCCAGGACGACGAGTTTCTTCGCGCGGGTGATGCCGGTGTAGAGCAGGTTGCGCTGCAGCATCATCCACGCGCTGGTCGTCAGCGGGATCACGACGGCGGGGTACTCCGACCCCTGGGAGCGGTGGATGGTGACCGCGTAGGCGTGCGCCAGCTCGTCGAGCTCGTCGAAGTCGTAGGAGATCTCCTCGTCCTCGTCGGTCCGCACCGTGAGCGCGTGGTCCTCGAGCGACATGCCGGTCACGACGCCGGTCGTGCCGTTGAATACCCCGGCCGCGCCCTTGTCGTAGTTGTTCCGCAGCTGCGTCACCTTGTCGCCGACCCGGAACACCCGGCCGCCGTAGCGCCGCTCCGGCGCGCCTTCCCGGTACGGGGTGAGCGCCTCCTGCAGCAGCAGGTTCAGGTTCCCCGCCCCGGCCGGGCCGCGGTGCATCGGGCACAGGACCTGCACGTCGCGGCGCGGGTCGAGGCCGAACCTGGCCGGGATCCGCCGGGCGACGATGTCGGCCACGAGGGCCGCGGTGGCCTCGGTCTCGTCGGAGTTGAACCAGAAGAAGTCGGGGTACCCGGTCAGCGCGGGCGGGCGCCCCGCGTTGACCTGGTGGGCGTTCACCACGATTCCGGACTGCTGCGCCTGCCGGAATATCTTCGTCAGCCTGACGACCGGGAGCGTCTGCGCGCCGATCAGGTCCCGCAGGACCTCGCCCGCCCCGACCGAGGGGAGCTGGTCCACGTCGCCGACCAGCAGCAGGTGGGCGCCGGGCGCGACGGCCTTGACGAGCTTGTTCGCGAGGATCACGTCGACCATCGACGTCTCGTCGATCACGACCAGGTCCGCGTCCAGGGGGTTGTTAGCGTCGAACTCCGGGTCGCCGCCCGGCTGCAGCTTCAGCAGCCGGTGGATGGTCGCCGCCTCGTGGCCGGTCAGCTCGGCCAGGCGCTTGGCGGCGCGGCCGGTCGGCGCGGCGAGCACGACCTTCGCCTTCCTGGCGCGCGCGAGCTCCACCACGGAACGGACGGTGAAGCTCTTCCCGCAGCCGGGGCCGCCGGTCAGCACCGCGACCTTCTGCGTGAGCGCCAGCTTCACCGCGTCGGCCTGCTCGGGGGCGAGGTCCGCGCTGGTCTTCGTCTTCAGCCAGCCGAGGGCCTTCTCCCAGTCCACCGCCTGGAACGCTGCCAGGCGGTCCGCGCGGGAGGAGAGGAGGCGGCTGAGGGAAGCAGCCAGGGACCGTTCGGAATGATAGAAGGGCGGCAGGTAGACGGCCTGCAGCTGCCCGGCGCCCGCGGCGCCGGGGACCGGGACCTCGTCGCGGACGGCGAGTTCCTCGGCGGCGAGATCGCGGATGAGGGGCGCGATGAGGTCCTCGGGGACGCCGAGGATCTTCGTGGCGTCGGCGATCAGGACGTTCTCCGGGAGGTAGCAGTGGCCGTCGTCGGCGGCCTCGGACAGGGTGTAGGCGAGGCCGGCCTTGATGCGCTCGGGGCTGTCCGCGCGCGATGCCGACCGACGCGGCGATCGTGTCGGCGGTCTTGAAGCCGATGCCCCAGATGTCCGCGGCCAGCTGGTAGGGCTGCTGCTTGACGGTGTCGATCGATTCGTCGCCGTATTTCTTGTAGATCTTCACCGCCAGGGACGTGGAGACGCCGACGCCCTGCAGGAAGATCATGACCTCCTTGATGGCCTTCTGCTCGGCCCACGCGTCCTTGATGCGCGCGCTGCGCTTCGGGCCGAGGCCGGGAACCTCGACGAGGCGGTCGGGCTCGTCGTCGATGATGTGCATGATGTCGGCGCCGAAGTGGCTGACCATCCGCTCGGCCATGACCGGGCCGATGCCCTTGATCAGGCCGGACCCCAGGTACCTGCGGATGCCCTGCTCGGTCGCGGGCAGGACGGTCGTGTAGGAGTGGACCTCGAACTGCCTGCCGTACTTCAGGTGGGACGTCCAGCGGCCGCGCAGCCGGAGCGACTCGCCGATCTGCGCTCCGAGCAGCGGCCCGACCGCGGTGATGAGCTCGGTATCCGCGCTGACCGGCCCGCGCCCGGTGCCCCGGTCCGGCGCGATCCGCGCGATCGTGTACCCGGTCTCCGGGTTGCTGAACGTGACCCGCTCAAGCACCCCGTCGAGAACCGCAACGTTCCCCTGCTGCGGCTGCTGCGCTTGCGGTGTCGGCTGGGGAACGGACGGCATGTGCCCTATTTTGCAGCGCGCTCAGCCCTCGGCAAGTCGTTACCCGCGAGCCGGTTGCAGGTCAGCCGGCCGCGTCCCCGCGCCCCCGTCAGTCTGGTGACTTAGAGTAGTGCGATGAACCGCGGGAGGAGTCGGGTGATCGAGCTGCGGCTCAACCGGGCGGAGGAGATGTTCGCCTTGGCTCAGACCGACCTGTTCTCCGAATACCGCAACTACCTCACCGGAGTCGAGTACTGCATGAGCGTGCTCCGCTCGCGGCGCATGCGGTGGCCGGTCCGGCTCCAGCTCTCGTTGCCGACTGCGGAGCTCGACGACGGCTTGAGCGACCGGCTCAGTGTGGCGCTGCGCCGTTACTGCGACCAGCGCATCAGCTACAACGAACGCGAGCGGAGCGCGACCCGGCTTGGCGGCCTCCGCTCGCTGTGGATCGGCCTGCCGATCGTGGTGATCGGGTACCTACTGGTGATCTTCGAGGACAGCCTCGCGGGCCACAACGGCAATATCATCCTCGACACCACGGGGTGGGTGCTGGTGTGGGTGGGAATCTGGTTCCCGCTCGACACCTTCTTTTTCTCCCCGCTTGGATACACACGGGAGATCCGGGCCCTCAAGCACCTGAGCGACGCCGAGATCTCGCTGACAACCTGGCAGCCCACAACGGCCTGACGCGCCCGGGCAAGTAGTCCTTTACCCACCGTGCCGACGCCTACCGTACCCGGTAGCGCCGCTCCGCACAGGTCAGCCGGCGCTCTGAGTCGGCTCGTACTCCAGTGGAAGGTGCGCGGTGATGTGCGTCCCGGTCCCGGCAGCGCTGTGGATGTGCATCGAGCCGCCCAGGGCTTGGACGCGGTCGGTGAGGCCGAGCAAGCCGGATCCGCGCCCGGCATCGGCCCCGCCGATGCCGTCGTCGCCGATCGACAACAGCAGGCTGCCGTTGCGCATGACGAGCGAAATCCCGATGCGCGAGGCGTGCGCATGTTTCATCGCGTTGGCCAGCGCCTCGGACGCCACGTAGTACGCCGCGATCTCGATCGGCTCGGGGTACCGCGCATCTATCGTGACATCAAGGTCGACCGGTACCGCGCAGCGGCGGGCGAGCGTCCGCAGAGCCGGGCCAAGACCACGCACAGACAAGATCGCCGGGTGGATCCCGCGCGAGAACTCCTGCAGTTCCGTCACCGCGTCGGCCAGTCCCGCCGCGATGCGCGACAAATCAGCTCGCAGCTCGCCCCGGTCGGCTCGAACGTCGGCCTCCGCGGCGCGCGCTACCAGGCCAAGAGAGACCAGTCGCTGCTGGGTACCGTCGTGCAGATCGCGCTCGATCCGGCGGCGGGCCTCGTCCGACGCGGCGACGATCCGCCTGCTCGAGGCGGCCAGTTCCGACCTGCTCTCCGCATTCGCGATCGCGGTGGCGAGCAGCTCGGTGAACTTCTCCAGGCGCCCCTCAAGACCGGACGGCAGAGGCCTGTCCGTGGACGCAACGGTCATCGCGCCCCACAGCTGGCCCTGGACAACGATCGGGGTCCCGACGTTCGAGACGATACCCAGGCGACGCGCGGCTCCCGCGACGGGCCCGCTGCCCGCCGCCCAGTTCATCGCGTCGACGCGGGCGGAGCGTCCGGTGCGGTAGACCTCCGCCGACGCCATTCCCGGCTGGAACTCCCAGCGCGTCCCGACCGGTAGCTGGAGGGTCTTCGAGACGCCGACAAAGACGACTGCCGGGCCGTCGTGCTCGAACCTGCAGGACTCCCGACTCCGCCCCGAAGAGGCGAGCGACCTCGTCGCTGACGGCCGAGAAGATCTCCATGGACGGCACGCCTTGAGCCACCAGCGTCGCGACCCGTCGCAGCGCCGCCTGCTCCTCCGCGAGCCGGGTCAGAGCCGCATGTGACTCGGCATTCGCGATCGCCGTCGCCACCAGCTCGGCGAACGAGCCCAGCCGGACCTCGGCGTCCGGCGGCAGCGGCCGGTCCGTGGTCGTGCCGACGCCGAGCACGCCCCACAAGCGCCCCTCGACCATGATCGGCGTCGCGACCGCCGACCGGACGCCCTGCTCGCGGGCGTCGGCACCGAACGGGCCTGAGGCATCGGCGTAGCTATCGATCCGGGCCGCCCGGCCGGTCTGGTACACGATCGTGGTGCTGTTCTTCCCCTCAAGCCTTACTCGGCTGCCGACCGCGAAGCGTTCTCCTGCGCTGGCGACGATCGTCGCCGTACCGTCGGGCTCGTAACGGCACATGTTCGCCACATCGACAAGGAACAGTCCCCCGGCCTCCTCGGCAACCGCCGCGAACGCTTCCTCCGGGGGCGCCCCAGCGGCGACGAGGGTGGCCACCCGCCGCAGCGCCGCCTGCTCCTCGGCCAGCCGGCCGACAGAGGCGCGGCTCTCGGTGTTCGCGATCGCGGTCGCGACCAGCTCGGTGAACGCGGCTAGCTGCGCCTCGGTGTCGGCCGGCAGCGGCAGCAGCCGCTGGCCGCTGAACGCCACGACGATGCAGCCCCACAGCCGGCTCTCGGCGCTGACCGGCACGCCGATCGAGGAGCGCAGCCCCCAGTCCTGGGAGGCGACCTGGCCGATCACGCCGGAGACGTCGCTGTAGTCGATCCGGCCAGCAGGCCGGTCTGGTACACGATGCGTGGTCACGTTCCGGCCGCCGAGCGGCAGCCGGCCGCCGACCGGGGTCGGCGGCGGGGCGCCCGTCCTGGTCCAGGTGCCGACGACCTCGAGTGTGTCCTGCCGGTCGTAGCGGACCAGGATCGCGAAGTCGACCGCCAACAGCCGGCCGACCTCCTCGGCGACCGCGGCGAACACCTGCTGCGGCGGAGTCGCCCGGGCCACCAGAGTGGCCACCCGCCGCAGCGCCGCCTGCTCCTCGGCCAGCTGACGCAGCCGCGCCTGATCGGGTGGATCACGGCCGATCTCCCCGTCAGGGGGGTTGGCGTCGTCACCTGCCGCGTTCATATGGTGACACTAGCCCCGTCCCTGGCGGCTCAGCAAACGCCAACAGCCCACAGGTCCTCGCCGCGCGCGTCCCGGCACGGCAGCGGTCTCAGGCGCGGGCGTCGCCTCTGGAAACGAGAATCCGCGCCATGGAGGCGTCGATCTCCATGAGTTCGTCATAGAGCCTTCTAATCTCGCAGTCTCCCCACGGCGGTGAACGGAGCGCGTGATTCGAAATCGCCCTCACCATCAGAAATCGAGCTTGAGCGGAGCCGAGTCCGCCTTCCAACCAGTCCGCACTCTCCATTGCCGGCCTCCTGCCTGCCTACGGCTTTCGCCCAGTATTGCCCGCCGTCGACGAGCCGGCATTGCGGCCAGCGTCCGTCAGCCACGGATGCTGACCGCAATTCTGCGGTACCGCTAGCCGTGATGCCGCGCCCCCGGGGCCCCAGGCAGCCCGGCACCGATATTCATCCGAACACGGCGGCCAGGCGGCGGTACAGCGACGGCGCGGTGACGTGGATCATGCCGGGCAGCCGCGTCCAGCCGGGGATATACACGTCGTCCCGGCCGCTCAGCATGGCCTCGCACATGGTGGTGGCCACCCGCGCGGCCGACACAGGCCGCGGCCTTGACCGCAGGTACGGCGCGCCGCGGCGGGCGAAGAACGGGGTGTCTGCCACGCCGATGACGACGTGCATGATCCGCACCCCGGTCCCCCGCAGCTCATAGCGGAGCGCTTCGGCGAAGGCGCTCAGCCCCGCCTTGGCCGCGGAGTACACCGCCTCGCCGCCCACCCCCACGGTGCCGGCGATCGATCCCACCAGCACCACCTGGCCCTGGCGGCGGGCCAGCATCTGCGGCAGCACCACCCGGACCAGCTCGACCGCCGAGACCAGGTCGACCATGAGGACCTCCTCGACCCGGCCGGGCGGCATCGCGGTGAACGGCCCGGCCCAGCCGACACCCGCCCCGGCCACCAGCAGGTCGACCCGGCCGGCCGCGTCCAGGGCCCGCCTGCCGAGCCGCCCGGCGGCGTGCGGCGTCGCCAGATCCTCGGGCAGCACGATCGCGGGCGACGCCGCCGACGAGGTGCAGGCCGCCACGTCCTGCAGGCGCCCCTCGTCTCGCCCGGACAGAAGCAGCCGCCAGCCGTCCGCGGCCAGGCAGCCCGCCACGGCCGCGCCAATCCCGGACGACGCGCCCGTCACCAGGGCAACGCCCCCGGGCTGGACACCACGGCGGGCCGGTAGCCGGGTGGCCGGAGAGCGGGAGCTGGCGTCTGCGGTGACGATGCCCATGGGAACCTCTTCTGTGATCGCGGCCCGGCACAACACGGCCCGCTGCCGGCGCACGCGCCCGCAGCCCGGCCCAGACCTGTTCGAGTCAAACGACCAGAAGTGCTATTCGGAGCGTCACGCCAGGTTTGGTGAGACGGCATCACATGGTTCAGGTGATCTAGGCGTTCAGACGAGGGCCTAAAAGACCGCCGCAGGGTTATCGAGGGGTAACTGACCATGTACGGGTTTGCCAGCACCGGTGCCCAATTCACCTGATTTGCACTGGCAGCAAATCATCAAGATTTGGTGATGTCAGCTCATCCACTCGAGCGAAAGGCTTGCCGGGCATGAAAGCGCTGGCGGGTCCGGATTCGGCTGCGGCCTGTCACAGCGCGGCGCCAGTGAAAGGAAACGCTATGGGGAAAGAAGCACGCTCCGCACTGCTGCTTGCCGCTTCCGCCTGCCTGCTCGCCGTCATGGTCGAGTGGATCGTCGGGGAGCTGAGCTCTGACTTAGCACAACTGGGCTCCAAGCACGGAAGTTAGGTCACCACGGCCCGGCCGCGGAGTGCGCTGGTCCACGACTCTGCGGCCGGGATTCCGGCGCTGGAGGCTAAATGACGAAGGACGCGGTGCTGCTGGGCGGGCCCCTGGGACTCGGCCACGAAATGATGGCCCGCAGTTGCGCCGAGGTGCTGGAACGATCCGGGTGGCGGACCCGCCGCCTGGACAGCATGTCCCTGCTCGGGCCCTGGCACGGCGCCGTGGGCGCGGGGCTCTTCCACCGTCTAGTCGCCGTCCCTGGCCTGTACGACGGGCTGCACTTCGCTCACCTGCGGACCGGAAGCCGACTGGCTGATCTCATGGACCGCGCGGCCAGCGCCCGGCTGGTCCCGGCGCTCCGGGCCGAGCTGGACCGCGAGCCTGCCGACCTGATCATCAGCGTATTCGCCACCGGCGCCTCGGCCGCGGCCAAGCTCAAGGCGGAGGTCCCGGGCCTGCGCACCGTGGTGCTGTGCACCGATGTGGCGGTGCACCGGATGTGGGTCGCCGAGGGAACCGATCTGTTCCTGGTGACCTCGCCCGCTGCTGCGGCGTCGGTCCGGCGCTACCTTCCGCGGGCGGCCGTGGCGATCGTGCCGCCGTCAGTGCGCTCCGCGTTCTACTCCGCTCCGACGCAGGAGCAGGCCAAAGCGGCGATCGGAGTCCCGTCGTCGGACTTCTGCGTGCTGGTCATCGACAGCGGCTGGGGATTCGGGCCGCTGGTGGAGAGCGTGCTTTCGCTCGCCGAGGCCGGCGTGCATGTGCTGGCGGTAGCGGGCCGGGACCGCCGGATCGAGCTGCCGATTCCGGGAACTGGCCGCCCGGACGCCCCGGATCACGCCGTTCGGTTATACCGACCGGATCCCGGAACTGATGGCCGCCGCCGACCTCGTCATCGCCCTGCCCGGCGCCACGACCTGCAGCGAGGCCCGGGTCGTGGGGCGCGAGCTGCTGCTCCTCGACGTCATGCCAGGGCATGGGCGCGACAACCTGCTGCACGAGCTGGAGCTGGGAGGAGCACACGCGTGCGTTCTAACTCCTCAAGGGGTTACCGCCAGCGTGCTTGCCCTGCGAGACGATGGCGTTGGGCAGGCGCCGCCGGCCCGCACCGGCGCCGCGCTGGGAGACCGCCCTCGTGGCGGCCCTGCAGCGGATCGGCCTGGACCTGCAGCCTGCCGCCCCGGCGGACGTCGCCAAGCCGGCCGCGGAAGCGCCCCGACCACCAGTGAAGACGCCATGAGAGGAGCCGGATCCAGATGATGCGCACGCTTTTTCTCAATCCACCGTCATATGCGGGTTTTGACGGCGGGGCCGGGGCCAGGTACCAGGCCAAGCGCGAGATCAGGTCGTACTGGTACCCGACCTGGCTGGCTCAGCCTGCCGCGATCGTGCCTGGCAGCAAACTAGTGGATGCCCAGCCGGCCGGCCTGGCCCTCGGCTGAGGTGGTGCCGTCGGCGCGCGAGTACGAGCTGGCGGTGCTGCACACCAGCTCGCCGACCTTCCCCGGGGACGTGAAGGTGGCCGAGGCGCTGAAGGCGGCGAACCCGTCGCTGCTGGTCGGCTTGGTCGGAGCGAAGGTGGCCGTGCAGCCCGAGCGCTCGCTGGCAGCGTCGGCGGCGATCGACTTCGTGGCCCGGGAGGAGTTCGACTTCACCGTCGCCGAGGTGGCCGAAGGGCGCCCGCTGGCTTCTATCGACGGCCTCAGCTACACCGGCGCGGCTGGGCAGGTCCTGCACAACCCGGACCGGGAGATTCTGCAGGACATGGACCGGCTGCCGTTCGTGACCCCGGTCTACCAGCGGGACCTGCGCGTCGAGGACTACTACATCGGGTATCTCCAGCACCCCTACCTTTCGCTGTACACCGGGCGGGGATGCCGGTCACGGTGCACGTTCTGCCTGTGGCCGCAGACCGTCGGCGGCCACCGGTACCGGACCCGCAGCGTCGAGAGCGTCCTCGAGGAAGCCGCCCTCGCGCGTGAGCTGTTCCCCCAGATGAAGGAGCTGTTCTTCGACGACGACACGTTCACCGACGACCGGCCGCCGGGCCGAGGCCATCGCCCGCGGGCTGGCCCGGCTCGGCATCACCTGGTCCTGCAACGCCAAGGCCAACGTGCCCCGCGAGACGCTCAAGGTGCTGCGGGACAACGGGCTGCGCCTGCTCCTGGTCGGCTACGAGTCCGGCAACCAGCAGATCCTGATCAACATCAAGAAGGGCCTGCGGGTGGACCGGGCCCGGCGGTTCGCCCCCGACTGCCGTGAGCTCGGCATCACCGTGCACGGCACGTTCATCCTCGGCCTGCCCGGGGAGACCAGGGAGACCATCCAGGAGACGATCCGGTTCGCCCGGGAGGTCAACCCGCACACCATCCAGGTTTCGGTCGCCGCGCCCTACCCGGGCACCGAGCTATACCGGCAGGCCATCGAGCAGGGGTGGCTGCCCTGCCGACGACGACGGGGCCGCCCTGGTCAGCGAGGACGGCACCCAGCTGGCCGCGCTGTCCTACCCGCAGCTGGGCCATACCGAGATCCTGGACTCGGTGGACGCGTTCTACCGGCGGTTCTACTTCCGCGCAGGGAAGCTCGCCGAGATGTCCGCCGAGATGTTCCGCCAGCCCGAGATGGCCGGCCGCCGGCTGCGCGAGGGCGGCGGAATTCGTGCGCTTCTTGAACCGGCGCGCCCGCACCCCGGCAGCGCAGTACGGCCGCGGCTGCACCTGCGCTGACCCCGGGCCTACGACGGAAGGCTGCCTCATGCGTGTCCTGCTAGTCCACCCAAGCGCGCTGATGTACTCGGAGATCTTCCTGCGGCTCGAGCCGCTCGGGCTGGAGCGGGTGGCCGCAGCGCTGCTGGCCGACGGCCACGACGTCCGGCTGGTCGATCTGCAGGTCTATCGGCAGGCCGACCTGGAGCGCCAGGTGAGTCGAGTTCCAGCCGGAAGCGGTCGGCTTCAGCCTCAACTACCTGGCCAACGTGCCCTGAGGTCGTGGACCTGGCCAAGTGGGTCAAGGCGCGTGCTGCCGGGCTGCTTCGTCTTCGTCGGGCGGCCACAGCGTCTCGTTCGTGGCCGAGCAGGTCCTCGCGCACGCGGACGGCGCGATCGACGTCGTGCTCAAGGGCGAAGGCGAGACCGGGGCGCCCGCGCTGCTGGCCGCGCTGCCGGACCGGGCGCTGGGGAGGTGCCCGGGGCGGTCACCGCGGACGGGCCAGGCCGCCCGCCGAGGATGCTGCACAGCCTGGACGATCCATCTTCCCGCCCGGCATCTGGGCGGCCGCCGCCGCAAGTACTTCATCGGGGTGATGGACCCGGCCGCGTCCATCGAGTTCACCCGCGGCTGCCCCTGGAACTGCTCGTTCTGCAGCGCCTGGACGTTCTACGGCCGCAGCTACCGCAGGCTGTCCCCCGACGCCGCCGTCGAAGACATGGCCCGCATCGCCGAGCCGGGCGTGTTCATCGTTGATGACGTGGCCTTCATCAAGGCCGAAGAGGGGACGAGATCGCCCGCCAGCTTGAACGGCGCAACATCCGCAAGCAGTACTACCTGGAAACCCGCTGCGACGTGCTGCTCCGCAACGAAGAGGTGTTCCGCCGATGGAAGCGGCTGGGCTGAACTATATGTTCCTCGGCCTTGAGGCCCTCGATGAGGAAGGGCTGGCCGCGTTCAGGAAGCGGACCACCCCGGCCATCAACAACAAGGCGCTGGAGGTGGCCCGGTCGATCGGATTGTCAGTGGCGATCAACATCATCGCCGACCCGGACTGGGACGAGGCCCGGTTCGCGTTCGTCCGCGAGTGGGCGATGAGCGTCCCGGAGATCGTCAACATCACCGTCCAGACCCCCTATCCCGGGCACGGAGACCTGGCTAACCGAGTCCCGGCGGCTGACTACCCTGGATTACCGCCTGTTCGACGTCCAGCACGCGGTGCTGCCGACCCGGCTACCACTGCACCGGTTCTATGAGGAGCTGGTCAAGACCCAGTCGGTGCTGGCCCGCAAGCACCTGGGGGTGGCGGCGCTGGCCAAGACCAGCGGCATCGTGGCCCGGCAGTTGCTCCACGGCCAGACCAACTTCGCCAAGATGATCTGGAAATTCAACACCGTCTACAACGCCGACCGCCAGTATTCCGAGCACCTGGAGGAGGCCCGGTATCTACTGCCTCCGCAGGCCGCGAGGGTGCCCGCACAGGATGGCAGGCCTCCGCTGCCGCCGGACCGGAAGGAGCTGTACATTCATGCCCCGTTGCGTGGGCCAGCCTGACTGCGACCGATGCGTGACCGTCCGCGCAGGTCAACGCTCCGGCTAGATTGCATATATGCCCGAGTGCCTGGAACTGCCGCGGCCGGTGCAACTCCTGCGCACCACCGGCTGGAACCTGTTCGAGTCCTTCGGGCTCCCGCTGGGCGGCTACGCCCTCGCCGCCTCGCTCTGGGGAGTCACTGCGGGCGTGCTGGCCATGCTCGGCGCCATCTGGATCACGGCCGGGATCCGCAAGCTCGTGACCGGATCGATTCCCAGCCTGCTCATGATCGCGCTGGTCGTGCTGACCGTCCAGGCCGTGCTCGCGGTGGCGACCGGGAACCTGTGGATCTTCCTGGTGCACTTCCCACTGGCCAACCTGGGCTTGTGCATCCTTTTCGGGCTCTCCGCGCGGGGGCTCAGCCCGCTGGCCGAGCGGCTGGCCGGCGAGGTGATCGGGCTGCGCTGCCCGGAGTGCTATCAGGCCAGCCTGCACCCCTTCTTCCGGCACGTCACGTGGCTGTGGGCCGGCATTTTCCTGCTGCTTGCCGTCAGCCTCGGGGCCTTGCTTGCCACCGTGCCGATCAGGACCTACGTGCTGATCTGGGCCATTACCACCGTCGTGCTCGTCTCGGCAGGAGTGGG
>CAVZUX010000045.1:0-14889 GCA_963778435.1 uncultured Actinomycetota bacterium | reverse complement strand
ACCCGCGTCGGCGCCTTCCACTCCTTCGCCGGGGCCGGTGATGAGCACCCGGTAAAGCTCGCACCGCTGCGTCAGCTCCGCGTCGGTGCCGATGTCGGCGACCCTGCCGTCGCCGGTCAGCACGGCGATCCGGTCGGCGAGGTTAAGGGTGGACTTGCGGTGCGCGATGAGCACCGTGGTCCGGCCGGCCATCACGCGGTGCAGGGTGGCGTGGATCTCCGCCTCGATCCGAGGGTCGACGGCGGAGGTGGCGTCGTCGAGCAGCAGCAGCCGGGGGTTGGTGATCAGCGCCCGGGCGAGGGCGACCCGCTGCCGCTGGCCGCCGGAGAGGGTGAGCCCCTGCTCGCCGACGACGGTGTCATAGCCGTCCGTCAGCTCGCGGATGAACTCGTCGGCCTCCGCCGCCCTGGCCGCGGCGAGGATCTGCTCCTCGGTGGCGTCGGGCCGGCCGTAGGCGATGTTGGCCTTGACCGAGTCGGAGAAGAGGAACGATTCCTCCATGACCATGCCGATCGCGGCCCGGAGCGACTCCTGGGTGACGTCGCGGACGTCGTAGCCGCCGATCCGCACGGCGCCGCCGCGGACGTCGTAGAAGCGGGGGAGGAGCAGGCTGAGAGTGGACTTGCCGGAGCCCGACGGCCCGATGACGGCGACCGTCTCGCCCGGCCTGACCTCGAGCGTCAGCCCGCGCAGCACCGGCTGCGACGGCACGTAGCCGAACTGCACGTCGTCGAAGGTGATCCCGTTCGCGTCGGCGGGCAGCTCGATGGCGTCGGGCTTATCGGTGATCGTCGGCTTGGAGTCGATCACCTCGAAGACCCGGATCACGCTGGCCCGCGCCTCCTGGCCGATCGTCACCAGGTTGGTGAGCACCCGGACCGGCCCGGCCAGCTGGGCGAGGTAACTGGAGAACGCGAGGAAGGTGCCGAGGGTGATGTTGCCGCGGATGGCCAGCCAGCCGCCGAGCAGCAGCACGCCGACCAGGCCGAGCGAGGGGATCGCCGTGAGCGCGGGGTTGTACCGGGCGGTGAGCCTGACCATCCGGAGCCGGGAGCCGAACAGGAACCTGCTGGCCCCCTCCATCCGCTCCATTTCCTGCTCCTCCTGGCCGAACCCCTTGACCACGCGGACGCCGCCGATGGACTCGTCGACGATCCCGGCCACGTCACCGACCACCTGCTGGGCCTGCCAGCTGGCCGGGAAGAGCTTCTTCCGCGAGGCGGTGGCGATCAGCCAGAGCGCGGGAGCGACCGCGATGGCCACCAGCGAGAGCAGCGGAGAGAGCGATGATCATGATGACGAGCGAGAAGATGAACAGGATGCTGCTGCCCAGGATCAGCGGCATCCACTGGAGCAGCCCCTGCACCATGTTGATGTCGGAGATCGACCGGCCGACGAGCTGCCCGGTGTGGATCTCGTCCTGGCGCGCGCCGTCTAGGTTGGAGAGCGACTCGAACAGCTCGGTCCGCATGGAGTGCTGGACGTCAAGCGCCATCTTGCCGCCGCGGTAGCGGCGCATGTAGACGCCGAAGAAGTTGGCCACCGCGGCGATCAGCAGGCCGATCGCGAGCGGCCAGACCGACTCGGTGTGCTTCACGATCACGTTGTCGATGACCGCCCGCTGCAGCAGCGGGATGGACAGCGTCGCCGCGGTGTACAGCAGCGCCCCGATGAGCGCGATGATCACATCGCGCTTGAACCGCCAGCAGTACCCGGCCAGCCGCCTGATCCAGCGGGCCTCGTTGCTCCGCTGGCTACCGTCGTTGCTCATGCCACCCCATGCCGAGATGCTCCTCCAGATCGCGGACCGCCCGTCGCCCAGGGCCCCGCCCACAGCCCACCGACCAGACCATGGGCCAAACGACTGTAACGCCCCACCTCGATATTTCATTTCCCGAGCTAACGACTTTTCCCGGCCCAAGTGAGGGCGTCGCGCTCGATCGCGCCCAGCCCCCCCGCGTCAAGCACGCCAACATCGCCCGCGCCCGCCGCTACTACGCACACGGCGGCCAGCGCATCCTCGCCCCCGTTACGAATTCGGCGGTGCCGCGATAGCCCTCGCCTGCGACTCTGCTAGTACGGTGAGTTACAACCAGTGACTATGGAGGTGCCGTGGCGACCGTTCCGTCCGACGAGGAGTTCCTGGCTTACAACCAGGGCATCATCAGCGAGTTTCGCGCCAATCACGGCGTTGTCAGCCAGCCGCCGTTCCCGATCCTGCTCTTGACCACGACAGGAGCCCGGACCGGACGGTCGACGACTGTGCCGCTCGGGTTCGCGGTCGACGACAGCAGACGGGTGTTCGTGATGGCCTCCAAGGCAGGCGCCCCGCGGCATCCGGCCTGGTTCCACAACCTGCGGGCCAACCCGTCGGTGACGGTGGAACTCGGCGATAGGTCCTTCAAGGCCCGGGCCGTCGTGACGGAGGGGGAGGAGCGCGACCGCCTCTACGGCCTGATTTCCGACGGTGCCGCCGAATACGAGAAGAACACCGACCGGATCTTCCCGGTCATCGTCCTCGAAGGCGTCCCCGCCCCCGCCTGACCACCTCACCCGGCACGACGCGCGTTTACGCGAGGCCGTGGCCGGTGGTCACGTCAACGTGGCCGGGTACCGGGTCGTGCCGGTCGCCGACGGTGAGGGTTCCGGCGGGCTCGAACAGGAGGAGTTGGGTCGGGACGGGTGCGAAGGGACGGTGCTCGACGCCCCTTGGGACGGTGAACACGGTGCCCCGGGGGAGGACGACGGTCCGTTCGCCGGAGGCCTCGCGCAGCGCGATGTGCAGCTCGCCGTCGATGACGAGGAAGAACTCGTCGGTGCTGTCGTGGACGTGCCAGACGTGCTCGCCGTGGACCTTTGCGACGCGGACGTCGTAGTCGTTGACCTTGGTGACGATGCGGGGACTCCACTGGTCGGCGAAGGAGGCAAGGGCATCGGCCAGCGCAATCGGCGCTGCGGGCGTGGTTGTCATGAGGCCATGCTGCCGCCGGAGGCGTCACCGGTCGAGTGCTATGAATCGCAATGTCGCCGAGATCGCCAACGCAGTCTCCCGGCGGCTCGTGCTCGCGTGGGCGCGGGAACACCTCGACCAGCCGCTGACGGTCGCCAGCCTCGCTGCGCGCCGGGCCTCAGCCCCAGCGGCTACCGCCGCCGATTCGGCCCGACGGCCGGGATCGTTTGAAGAGCCCCGAATGTCGGAGGCATTCGCTACTGTCCCTGCCATGCGGTTCCTGCACACCTCTGACTGGCACCTCGGGCGGTCGCTCCACCGGGCCGATCTGAGACAAGCGCAAGCGGCGTTCCTCGACCACCTCGTCGAGACGGTGACATCCGAGCGCGTGGACGCCGTGCTCGTCGCGGGCGACGTCTACGACCGGGCGATCCCGCCGGTGGACTCGGTCGCGCACTACGAGGACGCGCTCGTCCGGCTCCGCGCAGCGGGCGCTCGGGTGATCCTGATCAGCGGCAATCACGACTCCGCCCGGCGGCTCGGGGTCAACAGCGCGCTCGTCGACGCGGCGGGCGTCCACCTGCGGACCCGGCCGGGCAAGCTGGCCGAGCCGGTCATCCTGCACGACGAGCACGGCCCGGTCGCCGTCTACGGCGTGCCGTACCTGGAGCCCGCCGTCGGCCTGCCGCGCGGCGACCACGCGGCGGCCAGCCAGGCCTCGTCCGGGGCGGACGGGGCGGACGACCCCGACACGGGCCAGCAGGTGCCCCGCCAGCGGACCCATGCGTCCGTCCTCGGCGAGGCGACGGCCCGCATCCGCGTCGACGCGGCGGCCCGTGGCACGAACCGCACCGTGGTGATGGCGCACGCGTGGGTGGCGGCCGGAAGCACCGACGAGGAGCGGAAGGACGCCGCCCAGCGGCAGCAGAGCGGCTCCGAGCGTGATATCTCGGTCGGCGGCATCGGCTACGTGCCGGCCACGCTGTTCGACGGGTTCAGCTACGTCGCACTCGGCCACCTGCACGGCCAGCAGACCCTGACGGAGCAGATGCGCTACAGCGGCTCACCGCTGCCCTATTCTTTCTCCGAGAAGCACCACAAGAAGGGGAGCTGGCTCGTCGAGGTCGGCATCGACGGCAAGACCCGGGTCGAGCGGGTCCCCGCCCCGGTCTACCGGCGGCTGGCCGAGCTGACCGGCCGCATCGACGACCTGCTCACGTCGGCCGAGCATGCCGACCATGAAGACGACTTCCTCGCCGTCACGCTCACCGACACGGCCCGTCCGGATGCGGCGATGGACCGGCTCCGCCGCCGGTTCCCGCACGTCCTCACGCTCGAGTTCAAGCCCGAGGGGGTGACCCCGGACCAGCGCAGCTACCGCGAGCGGGTCAAGGGCCGCGACGACCTCGCGGTCGCCGGCCGAGTTCGTCAGGCACGTGCGGAACACCGAGGCGACCCAGCCCGAGCGCGAGCTACTCGAGACCGCGTTCGCCGCGGCCAGGGACACTGCCAACGACGCCCGCGAGGGAGACCGCTGATGCGCCCGCACCGGCTTCGCGTCCAGGCCTTCGGCGCGTTCGCCGCGACCGAGCAGGTCTCCTTCGATGACCTTGAGGGTCTGTTCCTGCTGCACGGCGAGACCGGCGCGGGCAAGACGACGCTGCTCGACGCGATCGCGTTCGCCCTCTACGGCCGGGTGCCGGGAGAGCGGGGCGCGGCCAAGCGGCTCCGCTCCGACCATGCCGCCCCGGGCCTGAGCACCGAGGTGGAGCTTGAGGCCACCATCGGCGGCCGCCGCCTGCGGATCACCCGCAAGCCGGAGCAGGACCGCCCGAAGAAGGCTGGCGTCGGCTTCACCAAAGAGCAGGCCACGGTGCGCCTGGACGAGCAGTCCGCGTCCGGCGGCTGGGAGAACAAGTCCACCCGCGTCGTCGAGGCGGACCAGGAGATCAGGGATCTCATGGGCATGTCCGCCGAGCAGTTCTTCCAGGTCGTCCTCCTTCCGCAGGGCCAGTTCGCCCAGTTCCTGCACGCCACGGCCCAGGAGAAGGAGGAGCTGCTCCGCAAGCTCTTCAGCACCGACCGCTTCCGCAAGGTCGAGGACTGGCTAGCCGAGCGCCGCCGCGCCACCGAGAGGGAATCCGCCGCCGCCGCCGAATCTCTTAACCGCCTGGTAGCCCAGATAGCCCAGGCCGCCGACGTTCCGGTCCCTGACTCCGGCCCGGCCGCGTCGGACGGACCGGGGCTGGCAGGCGACCCGATCCCGTGGCAGTCGGCCTGGGCGGCTGGCCTGGCGGCGACGGCCGTGGCGGCGAGGGACGCTGCCGCCGGCCTGATGGCCGCTCGCAAGCGCGACCTGGACGAGAAGCTGGCGGCGCAGCGCGCGGCCGGGCAACTCGCCGACCGCCAGCGCCGCCGCCGCGACGCCCTCCGCAGGCACGAGGAGCTCCAGGCCGCCGCGCCCGGCATCGAACGGCTCCGCGCCGAGGCCGACGAGGCCGACCGGGCCGCCGCGGTCGCGCCCGTCCTGGACGAGGCCGACCGCGCCGCCGGCGCCGCGCAGAAGGCTCACCGGGCCGAAGGCAGCGGCCCGTGCCGGAATCCCTGACCAGCCCGCGACCCCACGCCGATGCCGCCGCGGACGCCTTGCGCGCAGCCGCGGAAGAGCAGCGCATCCACCTCGGCCGGCTCGACCAACTACGCAAGGTCGCGCAGGATGCGGCCGACGAGGACAAGAACGCGGCGACCGCCCGCGCCCGCGCCGCCGGGTTCGACACGGAACTCGCCTCGGTCGGGTCAGCGGCGACGCAGCGGGAGCAGGCGCGCCCGCAGGCGGCTCAGGCTCGTGACGGGGCCAGCCAGGCCGCCGCCGCGCTGCCAGCAGCGCAGGCTGCGGCGGACGCCGCCCGGCGCATGGCGACCGACTCTGCGGCCCTGGTCAAGGACCGCGCGAAGTGGGACCGCCTGCACGAGACGCACCTCGCCGCCCGCGAGAAGGCCAACGAGTCACGTGCGGCGGCCCTGGACGTCCGCGAGGCGCGCATCGACGGCATGCGCGCCGAGCTGGCCGCCACCATGACCGACGGCACCCCCTGCCCCGTCTGCGGTTCCCTCGACCACCCCGATCCCGTCGAGCCAACCTTCGAACCGGTCAGCCGTGACCAGGAGGACGCGGCCAACGCGCTCGCCGACCAGGCCGCGGCCGAGGCGGACAAGGCCGGCCAGAAGGTGGCCGCCGTCGAGGCGCGCATCGGCGAAGTCGCGCAACGTCTCGCGCAGGCGGGCGAAGCGGACGCCGCCCCGGCTGACCCGCTGTCGGCCGCGCTCCAGGCGGACCCCGCGACGCTGGCCGCCGCCGCCCGCGGGGCCGAGGCCGAGGCGGAGCGCCTCGAAGCCGAAGCCACCCGCCTCAAGCGGCAGGCGGCGGCCCTGCCCACCCTCCAACGCGACCTGGAAGCCCTCGACGACGCGATTGCCGAGGACAAGATCAGGCTGGCCGAACTCACCGAGCAGCGCACTGCCGAGCTTGACAAGGCGGAGGCCGCCGCCAGCCGCGCGGACGACCGCCGCGCCGAGTTGAGCGCTCAGCTCGGTGACGCCCTTGACCTGGACGCCGCCATCAGCGCCGCCCGCAGCCTGGCCGACGCCCTGTCCAAGGCCGCCGACGCCGCCGACGACACCGCCCGTACCGCCGCGCGAAGCGCGGGACGCGACCGAACGCGCGGTCCGCGCGGCGACCGACGCGGGCTTCGCGACGACCGAAGCGGCCAAGGCCGCGCGACGCGATGCCCGGTGGCGTCGCGCCACCGCCGACCAGATCTCCTCCCACGAGGCGGAGACCAAGTCGGTGGCCGGCCTCCTGGCCGACCCGGACCTGGACGTCACGCTTGATCCGGCCGCCCCGGTCGCCGAGGCCACCGAGGCGGCCGAGGCCGCGCAGCATGACTACAGCCTCGCGAGCGGTGCGCACGCCACGGCCGAACGCACCGCCGACGAGCTCGTCAAGCTCAGGCCGCTGCTTGAAGGCAGGCTCGCCGCCCTCGCGCCGCTCACGGAGCGCGCCGACCTGATCCGCCAGCTGGCGGACCTCGCCAACGGGCAGGGCGCGAACCAGTACAAGATGACCCTGTCCAGCTTTGTCCTGGCCGCCCGCCTCGAAGAGGTCGCCGCCGCCGCCAGCCAGCGGCTGGCCGCGATGACCGGAGGCCGTTACAGCCTGGCCCACTCCGACGCCAAGAAGGGCAACAGCAGGGCGGGCCTGTCCCTGCTCGCCTGCGACTCGTGGACCGGCGTCGACCGGGACACGGCCACCCTCTCCGGCGGCGAGACCTTCCTGGCCAGCCTCTCCCTCGCGCTCGGCCTGGCCGACGTGGTCACCGCCGAGGCGGCCGGCACCCCGATGGAGGCGCTCTTCGTCGACGAGGGGTTCGGCACCCTGGACGAGGAGACCCTGGACGAGGTGATGAACGTCCTCGACGGCCTCCGGGCCGGGCGGCCGGATCGTCGGCATCGTCAGCCACGTCACCGAACTCCGCCAGCGCATCCCCGCCCAGGTCCACGTCGCCAAGGGCCGCCACGGCAGCCACGTGACAGTCACTGCAGGCTAGCCAGCTCCCTCGCGCATCAGGGGCAGCCGACGCCCCTCCTTAGCCGCTTCTTTCCCTGCGCCAGTCGGCCGCTATTCCGTCACCATTCAGCAATTAATTCGATGATCTTTTCGCCGAAAAAGTCCGCATATGCAGAGTTATTGAAACGTGATGTTAACAACATCGTCCGGTTGACCTGCGAATACTCGGGAAAATCTCGCCATGGGTCTCGTGCAATCACGGACCTCGGATTACGATCGGGCTTTGTAGTCAACGAAACCCCTGACTAAACCGCCTGGGGGACGGCGGACTGGGGCGTCAGGAGGCGAAACAACAGGTATGAGGGGGTTCCGGCATGTCGGTTCCTGCTGACCGGCGGATCGTCGTTGGAGTAGATGGCTCCGCCGAATCCGCTGCTGCGCTCCGCTGGGCTTGCCGAGAGGCGTTCCTTCGCGGTGCGGAGGTGCACGTGGTGCACGTGCGGGAGGCGAACTGCCACAGCCTCGCGAGCTACGCTGCGCCCGCATCGCCCAGTGCCGAGGACGACACCGAAGAGATGTGGCGCTCGGTCCTGCAAGATCAGGGCAGCGCGGTGCAGGTCCGCACCGAGGTAGTCGAGGGCCTTACACCGCGGGTGCTGCTCGACCGGTGCGCGGGCGCGGACATGCTCATCCTCGGGACCGTCAGCGACGTGCCTGGCTCTTCCCGCTCGGCCGGCCCGGTGATCCGCGCGTGCCTGCGCCGGGCGCCGTGCCCGGTCGTCGTCATCAGCGCCGCCCAGGATCCGATCCCGCGCCACGAGCCCCCGGTTCGCCCGGTGGACGTGCACGTCGCCGTGCCGGTCGGCATCGGCGGGCCGGTGCACGCCGGCGTCTAGCCTGCGGGTCCGGCTAGCGGTGCCGCCGCAGCCGCCACAGCCGCCTCGGCAGGTCGCTAGCCAGGCGTAAGGTAATAAGCATGGAATCGTCGGGCACCGAGTCGCCCGCTGCGGAAGCAGCGGTTTTCACGGACAACCCGGAAGAGTCCCGATACGAGATGCACGTCCAGGGGGAACTCGCCGGCTTTGTCACCTACCAGCGCCGCGGCCAGGCGATCAGCCTGCTCCACACGGAGGTAGAGCCGGCCTTCCAGGGCGCGCACCTGGCGACGCACCTGGCCAGGTTCACCCTCGACGACGCGCGCAAGCGCGACCTCGCCCTGCTGCCCTTCTGCCCCTACATCAGCGCCTGGATCAAGAAGCACCCGGAGTACACCGACCTCGTCCCGGAGGGCCGCCGCGCCGAGTTCGGCCTGGCGCAACGGAAATCTCAGTAAGCGGCAGTAGCCAGTCATTTCAGACACTAGCGGAGGCGATGTTGACCCGGGTATGGCTGCCCGACTCACCGGAAGCGTTCGGCGGCCTGCCCGCTGGCATCGAGGCGGATGTGTGGAAGGGCGGTGACGAGTTCCCGCCGACCGCGGACGACGTCGAGTTCGTCGTCCTCCCGTTCGGTGTAAAGCCCGAAATAATACGAAAAATCGGGGCGCTACCCAACGTCAAAACCGTGCAGATCCTCTCCGCCGGGGCCGACCACATCCTCCCCTACATTCCCGCCCACATCACGCTCTGCAACGCCAGGGGCGCGCACACCCCGGCCACCGCCGAGTGGACGGCCGGCGTGATCATCGCCAGCATCCGGGATTTCCCCAGGTTCGTCGCCGCGCAACTGGCCGGGCACTGGGACTGGACGCAGGCCGATTCGGTCGCGGGCAAGCGCGTGCTGATCGTCGGCTACGGCTCGATCGGCGAGGCGGTCGAACGCCGCCTGGCGGGCTGGGAGGTCATGATCGACCGCGTCGCGCGGCAGGCCCGCGACGGCGTGCACGCGATGGACGAACTACCCAGATCCTGCCGAACGCGGATGTGGTCGTCATCCTCGTCCCGGTCACCGAGGAGACGAAGCAGCTGGTCAACGCCGAGTTCCTGAAGCAAATGAAGGACGGCGCGCTGCTCGTGAACGCCGCCCGGGGAGTCATCGTCGACACCGACGCGCTGCTCGCCGAGCTGACCAGCGGCCGGCTCAGGGCCGCGCTCGACGTCACCGACCCCGAGCCGCTGCCGGACGGCCACCCGCTCTGGTCCGCGCCTGGCCTGCTGCTCACCCCGCACGTCGGCGGCGCGGTCCGCGCCTCCCGCGACCGGGCCTACGCGCGTGGTCACGGCCCAGCTCGCCCGGCTCGCCGCTGGCGAGCCGCTGCTGAACGTCATCGGCCCAGCCGGCTATTAACTATTAAAGGGTACAAAGGATAACAAAAACCGCCGAAACGGACGGTGACTTACCCATAGGCAACCAACCGCTAAGGCTCTGTAAGGCCGACGTGGTAACGCCCGGTAAGCGGTCGGCCCGGGTAATCGCTAGCCGCAGGGGGTATGCGCGACGAGGTTGCCTATTACCATAGGAAACATGACGCGACCCTCAGGCGAAGCCGAGCTCCGCCCGGTGCTCGTCACCGTGGACGACGACCCGAGCGTGTCCCGCGCGGTTGCCCGCGACCTGCGCAGGCGGTACGGCGAGCGGAACAGGATTGTGCGCGCAGAGTCTGGCGAGGAGGCCCTGGAGGCGCTTCGGCAGATGAAGCTGCGCGGCGAACAGGTCGCCGTCCTCCTCGCGGACTACCGAATGCCGGGCCTGAACGGCATCGAGTTCCTCGAGCGGGCGATGGACGTCTACCCGTACGCGCGGCGAGTGCTGCTGACCGCCTACGCGGACACCAGCGCCGCGATCGACGCGATCAACATCGTGGACGTCGACCACTACCTGCTCAAGCCCTGGGACCCGCCGGAGGAGAAGCTCTACCCGGTCATCGACGACCTGCTGCGGGCCTGGCAGCGCGACGAGCGGAAGCCGGTCCGGGTGACCAAGCTGGTCGGGCACCGCTGGTCGGCGCCGTCGACCGACCTGCGCGACTTCCTCGCCCGCAACCAGGTGCCCTACCGCTGGTACGCCGCGGACACCGACGAGGGGCAGCGCCTGCTCGCCGCGGCCGGCACGGACGACAGGCACATCCCGGTGCTGATCACCGCCGAGGGCGAGCCGATGATCGCGCCGTCGCACGCCGAGGTCGCGGCCAAGGTGGGCCTGGCGACCACGCCCGAGCGCGAGTTCTACGACCTGGTTGTGGTGGGCGGCGGCCCGGCCGGGCTCGGCGCGGCGGTTTACGGCGCCTCCGAGGGGCTGAGCACCGTGCTGGTGGAGAAGTACGCCACCGGCGGCCAGGCGGGGCAGTCCTCGCGGATCGAGAACTACCTGGGCTTCCCCGACGGCGTCTCCGGCGGCCAGCTCACCGACCGGGCGCGGCGGCAGGCGGTCAAGTTCGGCGCCGAGCTGCTGACCACCAGCGAGGTGACCGGCCTTGAGGTGAACGGCCCGGCCCGGACGATCCGGCTCAGCGACGGCAGCGCGATCGACGCCAAGGCGGTCATCCTCGCGACCGGTGTCTCCTACCGGCAGCTCGACGCCCCCGGCTGCACCGAGATGACCGGCGCGGGCGTCTACTACGGCGCGGCGCTGAGCGAGGCCGAGGGGTGCAAGGACCAGGACGTCTACGTGGTGGGCGGCGCGAACTCGGCCGGCCAGGCCGCCGTCTACCTCTCGCAAGTTCGCCGGGTCGGTGACCATGCTGGTGCGCGCCCGATCGCTCGAGCAGTCGATGTCGTACTACCTCATCCAGCAGATCGCCGGCATCGCCGAACATCACCGTGCGCACCTGCACCGAGGTGGCCGAGGCGTACGGCGACGGGCACCTTGAGCAGCTCGACGCTCCGCGACCTGAGCGGCGGGGACCACGGAAATAGTCGATGCGGGGCAGCTGTTCATCTTCATCGGGGCGGCGCCGCGGACCGACTGGCTTGACGGCGTCGTGGCCCGCGACGAGCACGGCTTCGTGCTGGCCGGCCCCGACCTGGCGGCAGACGACCAGGACGACCAGGGCGCTGGCCGCTCGACCGCCCGCCCTACCACCTGGAGACCAGCGTCCCCGGCGTTTTCGCGGTCGGGCGACGTGCGCGCCGAGTCGGCCAAGCGGGTCGCGTCGGCGGTCGGGGAGGGCGCGATGGCCGTCATGCTCGTGCACCGGTACCTGGAGACCTCTAAAGTGACCCGATACGACCCGTCAGGAGGCCCCCAGTGACCACTGCGCCCGGTGCGACCCGGAAGAGCTGCGCACGCTGTTCCTCTTCGAGAAGCTGACCGACGAGCAGCTCGACCGGCTCTGCCGCGAAGGCCACGTGGAGCTGTTCGAGCCGGGCCAGGTCTTCGCCGAGGGCGACCCCGCGACCTGCCTCTACGTGCTGCTCGAGGGCACCGTGGTGACATTCGCAGGCGGGTCGGCGAGCGACGACGTCGAGGTCGGCGCGGACCAGCCAGCGGGGCGTCTACAGCGGCGCCTTCACGGCCTACCTCGGGGACCGGGTGCCGCAGGTCTACCGAACTCGATGCGGGTCACCGAGCCGTCCCGGTTCTTCGTGCTCGGCGCGGAGTGCTTCGCGCAGATCATGGACGAGTGGTTCCCGATGGCGGTGCACCTGCTCGAGGGGCTGTTCTTCGGCGGCCAGCGGACCCGCGAGGCGGTCGGCCAGCGGGAACGGCTGCTCGCGCTCGGCTCGCTCACCGCGGGGCTGACCCACGAGCTCAACAACCCGGCCGCCGCCGCCGTCCGCGCGACCGCGAGCCTTCGCGAGCGGGTCGCCGGGGATGCGGGGGAAGCTCCGCCTGCTCGCGGGCGGCAAGTTCGAGCAGGCCAGCCTGGAGTCGATCATCGAGCTGCAGCAGCGCGCGGCGGAGCAGACCGCCAAGGCGCCGAAGCTCGACCCGCTGCAGACCTCCGACCGGGAGGACGAGCTCTCGGACTGGCTGGAGGACCACGGCTGTCGCGACGGCTGGCAGATCGCCCCGGTCTTCGTGCAGGGGGGCCTGGACGTCGAGTGGCTCGACCGGGTGGTCGATACCGTCGGCGAGCAGATGCTCGAGCCCGCGCTGCGCTGGCTGAGCTACACGGTCGAGACCGAGCTGCTGATGGACGAGATCGACGACTCGACGACGCGGGTCTCCACGCTGGTCGGTGCGGCCAAGCAGTACTCGCAGCTCGACCGGGCCCCGTTCCAGGTGGTGGACGTGCACGACCTGCTCTCGTCCACGTGCTCATGCTGTCCGCGAAGCTCAAGGGCGTCACGGTGAGCAAGCAGTACGACCCGACGCTGCCCAAGATCCCGGCCTACGCCGGGGAGCTCAACCAGGTCTGGACCAACCTGATCGACAACGCCGCACAGGCGATGCAGGGGACGGGCACGCTCACCATCCGCACCGCCCGGGACGACGACCACATCCTGGTCGAGATCGGCGACACGGGCCCCGGCATCCCGGAGGCCATCCAGAAGCGGATCTTCGAGCCTTTCTTCACGCACCAAGCCGGTCGGGGAGGGCACCGGCCTCGGCCTTGACATCGCCTGGCGGATCGTCGTCAACAAACACCACGGCGACCTGCGGGTCGAGTCCGTGCCCGGTGACACTCGTTTCCAGGTCCGGCTGCCGATCCAGGCGCCGGCACAACGTGGAGGGGACATGACAGAGCATCAAGGGCGTCGACCCGGCCGTACCGCCGACCGGCAACGGCTGCGTCGAGTGCGACGCGGCGGGCGGCTGGTGGCTTCACCTTCGCCGCTGCACCCAGTGCGGGCACATCGGCTGCTGCGACAACTCGCCCGGCCAGCACGCCACCGGGCACTTCCAAGGAGACAGGTCACCCGGTGATCCGCTCCTTCGAACCGGGCGAGGAGTGGTTCTGGTCCTTCCCCGAGGAGGACTTCTACGAGACCGGCCCGGAGCTGGCCGCCCCGATAGCCACCCCGTGGACCAGCCGGTCCCCGGTCCGGCCGGCCGTGTCCCGCGCGACTGGCGGTCCAGGCTGAACCCGTAGGACGCCCCAGTTAGGCTCGATCAGGTGAACACGATCTCCCGCGGCTTCCATGGCCGCAGGCGCAGCGAGGTCAAGCTGCCGCCCGGCCAGTACCTTGAGCACGGGTTCCCGGTCCTGCAGGCCGCACCGACGCCGTCGGTGCGGACGGCGACCTGGACGTTCACCATCAGCACGGAGACCGGGGAGACGCGTCGCTGGGACTGGAAGCAGTTCACCGCGCTGCCGTCCGAGGTAATCACGGTGGACATCCACTGCGTCACCCAGTGGTCGAAGCTGGCCACGAACTGGCGCGGCGTCTCCCTGGACACGCTCCTCGACGGCGTGGCGACCGACGCCGGCTACGCGATGGCCCGGTCCTACGGCGGCTACACGACCAACCTGCCGCTGCCCGACCTGCGCGACGGCCAGGCCTGGGTGGCCTACGAGTACGACGGTCAGCCGCTCCCCGCCGAGCACGGCGGCCCGGCCCGGCTGCTCGTCCCGCACCTGTACTTCTGGAAGTCCGCCAAGTGGGTCACCGGCATCGACCTGATGCGCAAAGACTCCCGCGGCTTCTGGGAGCAACTCGGCTACCACGACTACGGAGACCCGTGGCGCGAGCAGCGATACCAGGGCGACTGAGCTGGCACGTCGCCACCATCAAGGCGACCTCGGACGAGACCGAGTCGGCCCGCACGCTGGTCCTCGACGTCCCCAGCTGGCCCGGCCACCTGCCCGGCCAGCACGTGGACGCGCGACTGACGGCCGAGGACGGGTACGCCACCCAACGTTCCTACTCGATCGCCTCTGCCCCCGAGGAAAGCCGCTTGGAGCTCACCGTCCAGCGCCTGGCCGACGGCGAGGTCTCGCCGTACCTGGCGGGAATCGCGGAACCGGGCGACCAGTTCGACCTCCGCGGCCCGATCGGCGGCTGGTTCACCTGGTCGCCGGAGTCCGACCGCCCCCTGCTGCTGCTGGCCGGCGGCTCGGGCATCGTCCCCCTGATGTCCATGATCCGCGCCCACGGCGCGGCAAAAAGCCAGGTCCCCGTCGGGCTGATCTACTCGGTCCGCTCGCCCGCCGACGTCATTTACTCTCACGAGTTGAATGAACGGACCGTGTCTTCGCCCCTCAACCTGACGCTCCTCTACACCCGCTCAGCCCACCGGGGCGTGCCCCCGGGCCGCATCAACGCCGCCATCATCGCCGCGTCGGCCTTTCCCCCGGACACCGCCCCTGCCATCTACGTCTGCGGCCCCTCCGGCTTCGTCGAGGCCGCGACCTCCCTCTTGGTCGAAGCCCGGCACCGTCCGGCGTCCATCAAGACCGAACGCTTCGGCCCCACCGGCACTGTGTTATCCCCGCTCGCCGCCGGGCGCTCGGGACCCCCTGCTTTCTCCCTCGTGGTGCACCGACGGA
>CAVZUX010000044.1:0-71550 GCA_963778435.1 uncultured Actinomycetota bacterium | reverse complement strand
GACAGTGGTCATATTCAAGCGGCCCGAAGCTATCGGCGGGCGGATAACAGCAAAAAGTATTGAATGGCCTTTTCTCGTCGGAAGAAATTGCACGTGTATAGCGTGCTTTTCTTCCACGGTCATTCGTCGGCCTTGTGATTGGGCGGATAACAGCAAGAAGCGTGGGCCGGTGAGGCGGGTCGGCGGGGTCTTTGTTGCGGGTAGGGTGAAGGGATATGTGTTCAGGAGGCGGTTTTAGTGGCTGAGGACGGCAACGCGCCGGAGCGCGACGGCGCTGGTGACGGGCGTGGGCGCCCGAGCGGCGGCGGACGCCCGAGCGGCGGCGCGGGCCGTAGCTCCGCCGGTGCGGGGCGCCCAGGGGGTTCGGGTGGCTATGGTCGATCCGGGGGGGCAAGCGGCGGCTATTCGAGTCGCGCTGGCTCCACAGGTGGCGGCCGTGGCTTCAGCGGATCTCGAGGGTCAGACGGCGGCCGTGGCGGGTACGGCGCGGGCCGATCTGACTCCCGTGGCGGCTACTCGGGCAACCGTGGCGGTTCTGGCGGTGGATATGGCGGTGCGCCGTCGCGTGGCCGGGAGGGCGCTGGTGACGATAGGCGTCCGGGTTGGAACCGCGACTCCGATCGCGATAGTGGAAACGCCGGCGGCGGCTACTCCCGCGGCGATGACAATCGCAGTGCTGGCGGTCGTGGCGGCTACAGCCGGGGACCATCTGACCGGCCGTCGGGTTCGTACCGGCGCGATGACGCCGGTGACAGCGGCAGGGATGGCGAGCGGCGCTACGGCGGCGACCGCGGCCAGTCTTCCGGTGGTGGATACCGTTCTTCTGGGCCTGCCTCCCGGCCAACCGGTGAGCGCTCGTCTGGCTTCGGCGCTCCCCGTCGCGACTGGAATTCCGGCGGCGACCGCCCCTCACGTCCCCCCTACGGCGGCGGACAGCGCGATGGCGGCTACCGCGGCAGTGCGGCTGGCCCCCGTGACGGCGGCCAGCGTGACGGCGGCCAGCGTGACGGCGGGTACCGCGACCGGGACCGTGGCGGTGACAGCGGCGGCGACCGCGGGGACCGGCGCTCCTTCAGTCCGGGCGGAAGCCGTTCCGATGGCAGCTTCCGGGGTGGGGACCGCCCCACCGGGCGCCCCTACAGCGGCGGCACTGGCCGTTCCGAGGGTGGCTTCCGCAGCGGCGACCGGTCAACGGGCAGGCCGTCCTATGGTGGCGGCAGCACCCGTTCCGACAGCGGCTTTAGGGGCGGGGACCGTCCGACCGGGCGTTCCTTTGGCGGCCCGGCGCGCTCGGATGGCGGTTTCCGTGGTGGGGACCGCCCCACGGGTTCTGGCGCCCCTCGGCGTGAGTTTGGCGGCGGGGACCGCGGTTACGACCGCGGGCCTAGTGCCGACCGCGGTTACGACCGCAGGCCAAGTGGTGACCGCGACAGTCGTCCCCCGTTCGGCGCCGGCGACCGCCCCCGCTACGACTCGGACCGCCGTGACGGCGGATTCCGCGGGCGTGACGGCGGGCAAGGCCGCGACGGCGGCGAGCGCAGCGCCGGCGGCTACCGGGGCAGCCAGGACGGGGCATCCCGTCCCAGCCGTCCCGCCTACGGACGCTCCGGCGGCCAGGACCGTCCGGCAGGCGGTCAGGGTTTCAGCAGGACCATGTCCAGCCGCATCGGCGGCGCGTTCCCCGAGGACAGGACCGGCCGCCCAGAGCGGTCGGACCGGCCGCGCAGCACTGGCCGGCCAGGCGATCGCCGGACTTCCTTCGGCGCGGGCAACCCGACGGACCGTCCGGCCAGGTCCGGCGGCCCGTCCAGCCGCGATTCGCGGCCGAGGACCGGCGGTGACTTCGACCGCGACCGTGAGCGTCCGGACCGGCGTCGCGATGAGCGGCGAGCCAGCGCCTCCGAGCTGCCGAGGATTCCCGACAGCATCACCGAGGACCAGCTCTCCAAGGACGTGAAGAGCGAGCTCGGCGGTCTCCCCGCCGACATGGCCATCATTGTGGGCCGGTACCTGGTCGCCTCCGAGCTGGCGAGCGACCCCGAGCAGTCGTACCGGTACGCTCAGGCGGCCCGGCACTACGCCGCGCGGATCGGCGTGGTCCGCGAGGTCTCCGGCATCGCGGCCTACAAGACCGGCCGCTGGACCGAGGCGCTCGCGGAGCTGCGGGCGGCTCGCAGGCTGACCGGGCGCAACGATTACCTCGCGCTGATGGCGGACGCCGAGCGCGGCCTTGGCCGCCTCGACCGCGCCCTCGAGGTCGTGCACAGCCCCGAGGCCAAGCGGCTGCCGCGCGCGGCTCAGATCGAGCTCCGCATCGTCGAGTCCGGCATCCGCCGCGACGAGGGTCTGGCCGACGCGGCCGTCCTAGCGCTGCAGGTGCCCGAGCTCACCGACGGCAAGCTCCGGCCCTGGTCGGCCCGGCTGTTCTACGCCTACGGCGACGCCCTGCTCGCCGCGGGTCGCCGGGATGCAGCCAGGGAGGCATTCTCCCGCGCTGTCGTCGCCGACGAGGACGAGCAGACCGACGCCCTCGCGCGCCTCGACGAGCTAGACGGCATCACGGTCGCCGACCTGGAAGACGACGAGGACGAAGACGAGGAGCTCGACACCTCCGACGAGTCCGCCGCCGACCTCGATGACGAGGAAGACGACGATGAGGACGACGAAGGCGACGACGAAGAGGATGACCTCGACGACGAAGCCGACGCTGAACTCGACGGCGACGAGGACGACGAAGAAGAGGACGACCTCGACGACGAGGAAGACCCCTTCGAGGCCGATCTAGACGCCGTAGTCGAAGAAGAGCACGACGATGAAGGCGACGACGAGGAAGACGAGGACGACGGCGAGCCCGGCGCAGCCGAGGGCGAAGACGAGCCGTCCATGATCCCGGAGACGATCCCGGGCACGGATCCGGACGCGGGCCCGGAGAAGTAGCCAGCGTGGCGTCCGGGGTTCTCGGCTAAGCCGAGAACCCCGGACCGCTAGGCCGAGAATCCTGTCGGCACCTGACTCCCGAGGCCAGCCAGCCTTATCGCGCGGGCTGCTCCAGCTTGTCCAGCCAGTGCCAGATCCCGCCGACGTTCGCCACCGCACCCGAGATCTGCTCGAACTTCTCCGTGACGAGGGGGTCGGCGTCCGGCGCGTGCAGTCGGTAGCGAGACATCGTCCGCTGTCGGACCGCCTCGACCGCGTGGTCGAGATCCATCCCAGCGTTCCGTGCCACCCGGGTCGAATCCACCCAGAAGGAGATCTCCTCCGCCGACCGCTCGAGCGTCGCGGCCACGTCCGACACCGGCCCGTAGTGGCTGAACAGCAACCGGGACGGCTGGAGCGAGGCGAACCTCGCGATCGACGCGAGCGCGACCTCGAGGTCGAAGTCCGGTGCCGGCGTCGCCGGACGCAGGTCTCCCGTCTCCGGGACGTAGACCCCGGCCGCGTCCCCGACATATAGGTCGCCGCTCAAAGAATCGATCAGCCCGACATGGTGCCGCGCGTGCCCGGGGGAGTAGTAGCTCTCCAGCCGCCGGCCGTCCCCGAGATCGATCACGCCCACGTCGTCGAGTGTCCGCAGCCGCGAAGAGTCCACCGCGATCATGGAGCCGAAGAGCACATCGAGCGCGTCCCCGTACACCATCCGCGCGCTCGCCATCAGCCGGCTCGGGTCGGCCAGGTGCCGCGCGCCCTTCTCATGCACCACGACCTGCGCGCCGCCGAACATCGACGCGATGTCGCCAACACCGCCGGCGTGGTCGAGGTGGATGTGCGTGACCACGACCGTGGCCAGGTCGTCCGCCCCGATCCCGAGCGAGGCGAGGGCCGCCTGCACCACCGGCGCGGAGGTGGACGTCCCCGTCTCCACCAGGCACGGTCGGCTCGAGCGGATCAAGTAACCTGCAGTAATCCCCTGGTACCCGGCCATTCTGGTGTCGATCTGGTACACATCGTTCCCAAGATCGGTAATGTCCGCGCCGTCAGATTCCTGAGAGTTGCCTGTCGTCGTAGCAATGTCGTCACGCATCAGACTATTGTCCCAGACAACAGGAGAGGAAGAAGGCATGGATCTCACGCTCAACGTGTATTCCGACACGCCGGACTACACCGTGGTCGCAGTCGGCGGGGAGATCGACGTGTACTCCGCGCCGAAGCTGCGGGAGAAGCTGATCAACCTCGTCGAGTCCGGTAGCTACCACCTGATCATCGACATGGAAGCGGTCGAGTTCCTCGACTCGACCGGCCTCGGCGTGCTGGTCGGCGGGCTGAAGCGGGTCCGCGCGCACGACGGCTGGATCGACCTGGTCTGCACCCAGGGCCGCATCCTGCGGATCTTCCGCATTACCGGCCTCAGCCGGGTTTTCAGCATCTACGAGTCCGTGGCAGAGGCCGTCGCCGCGCACGCCGATCCGCCCCCTGCCTCCGACGCTGCCGAGTAGAACCGGAACGTTCAAGCACCAGGATCATCCCGAACGGTCCCGTGGTTAGAGCCACCCCTCAACCCGCAGGGCCTTTCGACGTCCTCCCAGCCCCCCGGCCGAGCCCCCCGGCGGCGCACCGTTAGTCGTCGAAGGTGCGCAGCACCAGGCCGGTGCGCGGCTTCGGGCCGAAGGACGTGGACTTGCGCGGGACGCGCTCCCCGTGCGCGGCCAGGTCCGTGACCGCCGCAAGTCCCATTGGGTTGCACAGCACCGCGGTGCCGCCGGTCTCGACCGCCAGCCGCACGGCCTCCTCCGCGTCGTGCGAAATCAGCACGTCGCGATCGTTGTCCGTGATCGACCAGAGGCGGGCGAGCAGCAGTTCCTGCATGACCGAGGCATCGAGCGCCCGCCAGCGTGAGGAGGCGCCCGACGGCATTGCCTCCGCGAGTTCGTCGCTGTCGGGCCGACTGAGCAGCCGGAACCCGTCCCGCCCCGCCAGTAGGAACGCCGGTCCCTCCCGCCCGGCGTCCGCCAGTCGGCGCAACGCGTCCGTCAGCTCGCCAGGCAACTCGGTCACGGTGAACGCCTGCGCCGCCAGGCGGGCCGCCGCCGCCTGGTTCAGGTGCGGGATCACCCGGTGAATCGGGCCGAGCCGAAGCGGGTACTCGTCGGCGTCGACAAGGAACGCGAGCCCGTAATCCCAAGGGCCATCGCTGTCACCGGCGCCGCGCATTGACGCGCGGAGCTCCCCGTAGGCGGCGTACCGGTGGTGGCCGTCGGCGATAAGCGCGGTCCGCTCGGCCAGGTCGGCCGCGATGGCCGCGTGCTCGGCCGGGTCAGTGAGCGCCCACAGGCGATGCGTCACGCCGTCGTCGGTGACCGTGCACGCGAGCGGCGTCCGCTGCTCCGCCGTAAAGTCCACCAGCCGCGAAGTCGTGCTGACCGATGCGGGGCCGGTGCCGGCGGTGCCCCCGTGGCCGCCGGCACCGGCTCCGCCGTTATAGACGAGCAAGATGGGCTCAAGGTTGCCGCGTACCGCGGCCATTAGCTCACGGCGGCCGGCCACCGGACCGGGCATCACGTCCTCATGCGGGTGGATCGCGGCCGTGCCGACCTGGACAAGCCCGATCAGGCCGCGCTGCACGTGCCCAGGTCCGCGCTGCTCATAGACGTACAGGGCAGGCGAGGGATCCACCGCGAGCACGCCCTCGGCCAGCCAGTCGCGCAGCCGCGCCGCGGCCACCGGCCAGCGGCCGGCCGGGCTGCGCTCCAGCTCAGGCAGAATCAGCCGGACGATGTTGTACGGCGAGGCCGCGCGCAAGTGCTCTAGCGTGCCCGGTCCGATCACGTCGTACGGTGGTGATGTGACGTTTGCGAGTTCGCCGACTCGGGCCGGGGCATAACGGACACCACGGAAGGGCATCAGGACGAGACCAGGGCCATCGCCAGACGGAAAGCGGGTCTTCACACCATGTCAGAAGTGCCAAGCGGCAGCTGGGATTCCCCGCAGCTGGAAAACTTCGCGCGCCACGTCGGCCGCGAGCAGCACACATCGCGCGAACCGGCCGGGAACGGCGGCGACGGTGGCGACGGCGACGAGACCGACCCCGCCGACGTCCACTCCTGGTACACCACCGGCATGGAACTGCTCCGCAAGGGCAGCCCGGCTGCCGCCGCCCAGGTACTGCAGCGCGCGGCGAACGCCGAGCCAGGGTCGCGCAGCGTCCGCGAGGCTCTCGCCCGCGCCCAGTTCGACACCGGCTTGTACGAGGCCGCGGCGGCCAACTTCCGCGCGATCGTCGAGGCCTCGCCGACCGACGACTACGCCCACTTCGGCCTCGGCCTCGCTCTCGCCCGCAGCGGCGAGCACGAGGCGGCCGCCGAGTACCTAGCCCTGGCCGCCGCCATGCGGCCCGACCGCAAGCCCTACACCGACGCCCTCCACCAGGTCCGAGCCACCCTGAAGTCCCGCCGGTCCGGGCAGTGATCATGAGCGGCGGCCGGGCTCGGTTAGGGTTGGTGCATGCCCGACGCGCTCGCCTCCGCTTACGATGTCCTCCTCCTCGACTTGGACGGCGTCGTCTACATCAGCGGCGCCGCGATCCCCGGCGCCCCGGAGGCGCTGCGGCAGGCCAAGGAGCAGGGCGCGCACCTCGCCTACGTCACCAACAACGCCTCGCGCACCCCGGCCGCGGTCGCCGCCCTGCTTGACAGCATGGACGTCCCCGCCACGGCGGCGGACGTGGTCACATCCGCCCAGGCCGCGGCCCGCCTGCTCGCCGACAAGCTGCCCCCGAAGTCGAGGGTCCTCGTCATCGGCGCGCTGGCGCTGAGACTCGCGGTCAGGGAACGCGGCCTCACACCCGTTTCAAGCGCGGCAGAGAACCCGCAAGCGGTCGTCCAGGGCTACAGCCCCGGCATTACCTACGCCAACTTCGCCGAGGGCGGCCTGGCGGTCAGGGCGGGCGCGCTGTTCGTGGGCACGAACGCGGACTCGACGATCCCCGGTGCCCGCGGCACCCAGCCAGGCAACGGCTCGCTGCTCCAGGTCATCGAGCACGCCACCGGCGTCAAGCCGCAGATAGCGGGCAAGCCGGAGCCGCCGCTGCACCACGAGTCCGTCATCCGCACCGGGGCCAAGCGCCCGCTCGTCATCGGCGACCGTCTCGACACCGACATCGAGGCCGCCTACAACACCGGCACCGATGGCTTCCTGGTGCTCACCGGCGTTGACGGCCCCCGCGACGCCGTCCTGGCCCCGCTGCACCGCCGGCCCACCTACATCGCCGAGACCCTCGACGCCCTGCTCCAGCCCTACCCGGAGGTAGCCCGCACCGACGACGGCGCTACCTGCGCCGGCTGGACCGCGACCGTGCCAGGCAGCGAATCGGGACCGGTGACCCTCACCGGCGACGGCACCGCGATCGACGGCCTCCGCGCCCTCGCCGCCGCCGCCTGGGCCGCCCACGACCAGCAGGGAAGCCTCGACGCCGGCCAGGTGGCCGAAGCCCTCGACCAACTGGCCGCCCACGGCCTGAACATCCGCTAGCCTCAGATAACAGCAAGAAGCGCGGTCAGCGCAACCGCTGCGCATCCGATTCGCCGACGGCGAATTTGACAACGCTCCGTAATTGCGGTGTGATAACGCGCATGCCAGCACAGTCGACGACCTCGCGAGCCGCCCTGCCGCGCCGTCGGACCGTGCCGTGCTGCTGTCTTTCCTCGTGTTGTCGCTGACCCGATCTCCCCGGAGTCAGGGCTGGACTTCCAGCCACCGCCACACACGAAGGAACCGTCGTTGAACACCGATTTTTCGGTTGCTCCTGAGATCGCCCGGCTCGCCGCACCATTGGTCCCCGCGCAGCCGGAGGCGCCGAACCCGCGTACCGACGGCCGGGTCGCGGGCGACCTGGCCGATCTCGCCGCCGCGCCGCAGCGCTGGTGGGACCTGGTCCGCTTCGACACCGGCGGCCCGCTGCGCATCCCGGTGCCCGGCGTGCCTGGCACCTGGCTGCTCATCGTGCCCCCCGGTTCGGCCGCCGACTGCGACTGCCGCCAGGCCACCGCACTGGCCGGCGAGGCCGTCGAGACGAGCGCCGGCACCACCCGCCCGCTCCGCCCCGGCCGCGTCCGGGTGCACGGCACCCGGACGCCGCACCGCCTGCGCACCGCCGGCCACGGTTACTCGGTGACGCTGCATGCGGCAGCAACCCCGGTCCGTTCCGAGTGAATTCAAAATCCTTATATTGAACGGCCGGTTTCTTCGCGCCGCTCCTCAGCGAATTCTCAGTCCAGGCCCGGCATTATCAGCGGTGCGATCTCAGCCCAAGGGAGTACGCATGATCATCACCCTGGCCGACGCGCGGCACGCCCGGTTGCCTGCCAGAATTTGAGAAACTCGCACAACAGAAGAGGACCATTTCCCCATGATCGAGGTGCGGGGCCTCACGAAGCGGTACGGCGCTAAAACCGCCGTAGACGGCCTGACGTTCGGCATTGAGCCGGGCAAGGTCACCGGCTTCCTGGGCCCGAACGGTGCCGGCAAGACCACCACGATGCGGTGCATTCTCGGCCTTGACTATGCCGACGAGGGCACGGTCACGGTTGACGGCAAGGATTACCCCGACCTGGCGTTCCCGATGCGCGAGGTCGGCGCGCTGCTCGACGCGAAGGCGGTGCACGGCGGCCGGTCCGCCTACAACCACCTGCTCTGCCTGGCGCAGACCAACAACCTGCCGCGCCGCCGCGTTAGCGAAGTGCTTGAGCTTGTCGGCCTGACCGAGGTGGCGCGCAAGCGGTCCAAGGGGTTCTCGCTCGGCATGAGCCAGCGCCTCGGCATCGCCGCGACGATGCTCGGCGACCCGAAGGTGCTGATGTTCGACGAGCCGGTCAACGGCCTGGACCCCGAGGGCATCCTCTGGATCAGGAACCTGATGAAGGCCCTGGCGGCCGAGGGCCGCACGGTTTTCGTCTCCAGCCACCTGATGTCGGAGATGGAGTACACCGCCGACCACCTGATCGTGATCGGCCGGGGCAAGCTGATCGCCGACTGCTCGATGTCGGAGTTCATCTCCCGCTCCTCCGGCGCGTCGGTGCGGGTGCGCACGCCCTGGCGGACGAGCTCATCAAGGCCGTCACCGCCAAGGGCGCGACCGCGGCCATGTCCACCGCGATGAAGACGCGATCGAGGTGCGCGGGATGACCGCGGCAGAGGTCGGCGACATCGCGTTCGAGCAGGCCATGCGGCTGCACGAGCTGGCCACGGTGCGCGCCTCGCTCGAGGAGGCGTTCATGGAGCTGACCGCGAGCAGCGTGGAGTACCGCGCCGAGGTTCCCGGCGCGCTCCGCAAGCGCGCCACACGACCATCGGAAGCGGGGTCTGAGCGATGGCCACCACGACAACGCCGGACGTGCGCCTGTCCGCGCTGCCGCCGGCCGTCGGGCGGGCGGGACTGCGCGGGCGCGATCGCCTCGGAGTTCACCAAGATCCGCTCGGTCCGCTCCACCTACTGGACCCTGGGCGCGCTGTTCATCGTCTCGGTCGGCCTCGGTGTCGGCGATCACCGCGGGCACCGCGTCCAACATGGTCAACAACCCGGGCAACAAGGCCGGGTTCGACGCCACCCAGGTGTCGCTGTGCGCGTTCTTCGAGATCGGCCAGCTGATCATCGCGGTGCTCGGCGCGATGGTGATCACCTCCGAGTACTCCACCGGGATGATCCGCACCTCGCTGACCGCGCCAGCCCCGGCGCGGCGTGGTCTACGCCGCGAAGGCGATCGTGTTCACGGCGGTGACGCTCGTCATCTCGCTTGTCACGGCGTTCATCGCGTTCTTCGTCGGCCAGGCGATCTATCGTCCAACGGGTGAGCGCCTCGCTGTTCCACACCGTCACGATCCCGGCCAACGCGAACGATGACCTGCAACGGCCCGCGGCCCGTGCACGGCGACCTTCTTCGGCACCGACGTGATCAACCCGTCCACCGTGCTCACCGCGATCATCGGCACCGCGCTGTTCGTCACGGTCGTCGCGCTCATCGCGTTCGGCGTCGGCTCGATCCTCAGGCACACCGCGGGCGCGATCACGACCGTGATCGCCCTGATGTTCATCATCCCGATCCTGGAGCAGACGCTGCCGAACAACTGGCGCTGGGACATCATGCGGTTCATGCCGGACGCCGCCACCCGGGTGATCTCGGTCACCGTCGGCCGGCGACCAACCCGCACCTGTGGTCGGCCTGGCCGCAGTTCCTCGTGACCGCGCTGTGGGCGGCGGTCCTGCTCGGCATCGGCGCCTACCTGTTCCGCAAGCGCGACGCGTAGGCGGGGCGAGACGATGACTACCACGATAACGCCGGACGTGCGCCTGTCCGCGCTGCCGCCGGCCGTCGGCCGGGCGGGACTCGAGGGGCGATCGCCTCTGAGTTCACCAAGCTCCGCTCGGTCCGCTCCACCTACTGGACCCTGGCGGCGCTGCTGGTCGTCTCCATCGGCATAGACGCGGCGATCACCGCGGGCCAGGCGGCCCAATTCAACATCAACCCGCCGAACGTGGCCGGGTTCGACGCCACCCAGGCCTCGCTGGGCGCTTCTTCGAGATCGGCCAGCTCATCATCGCGGTGCTCGGGGCGATGGTGATCACCTCGGAGTACTCCACCGGGATGATCCGCACCTCGCTGACCGCCCAGCCGCGCCGCGGCGTGGTCTATGCCGCCAAGGCGATGGTGTTCACGGCGGTGACGCTTGTGATCTCGGTCGTCACGTCGTTCATCGCCTTCTTCCTTGGCCAGGCGCTCATCGGTCACGGCGTGAGCGCCTCGCTGTTCCACACCGTCAGGATTCACGCGAACGCGATGGTGAGCTGCGGGGGGCCGCCGGGGGCATCGTCAAGGGCGGCGGACCGGGCGGCGGACCGGGCGGGTGCGCGCACCCGGTGGTGACCTTTTCTGGCGTCGATGTGATCACCCCGGGCAGCGTGCTCGCCGCGATCATCGGCACCGCGCTCTTCGTCACGATCGTGGCGCTCATCGCGTACGGCGTCGGCGCCATCGTCCGGCACACCGCCGGCACGATCGCGATCGCGATCGCCGTGATGTTCATCATCCCGGTCCTCGAGCACACCCTGCCGGACAGCTGGCACTTCGACATCATGCGGTTCCTGCCGGACGCCGCGAACCAGGTGGTCTCGGTCACCGTCGGAGGCCCCGTCCAGCACCTATGGTCAGCCTGGCCGCAGCTCGGCGTGACCGCGCTGTGGGCAGTGGCCCTGGTAGGGATAGGCGCCTACCTCTTCCGCAAGCGCGACGCCTAACCCTTCAAGCCAGACCCTCAAGTCAAAACCCGCAAATCAAGAGCCTCAAGTCAAGAGCCAGGTCAAGAGCCAGGTCAAGAGCTTGAAGTCAAGACCGCACCTAGTGGGTCTGGGGCCGTGGGGGATCCCCGCCGACATCCTTCGGAAGGTCGGACGGGAATCTCCCCACCGGCCCCCTTGCACGTTCACAGCCAGCTACGAGCAGCAACCGTCCCGCTGCCCAATCCCATCCGATAACAGCACGGGCTAGGAGAGGGCGCGAGGTGTCGGCCGTGAGGTACGTGAGGCTGGTGAGCACTAGGCGGGCGGCGGCTAGGGCGTCTGGCGCCGGGGGGTACTCGGGGCGGGGGATGGCGATGACCGTGAACCCGGCGGCCGCGGCGGAGCGCAGGCCGTTGGAGGAGTCTTCGATGGCCGCGCAGGCCTTGGGGGAGACGGAGAGGCGGTCGGCCGCCGCGAGGTAGACGTCGGGGGCGGGCTTGCCTCGGGGGACCTCCTCGCTTGACACGACCGCGGCGAACGCGGACGCGAGGTCCGGCGATGTCGAGGGCCGTCTCGATGAGCGAGCGGGGAGACGAGCTTGCCACCGCGAGCGGCCACTGGCCCGCCAGCGAGCGCACCGCCTCGATCGCGCCGGGCAGCAGCGGCAGGTGCTTCTCGTACTCGGCGGCCATCGCGGCGATGACCTGCTCCGCCACCTGCTGGGGGGTAAGCCCGATGCCGAAGTCGGCCGATATGTAGGCGGACCATTCGGCGGTGGACATGCCCATCATGCGGTCCTGGGCATCGGCCGGCCAGCGCCCGCCGCGCGCGGCGACGAAACCCCGCCGGACCCGTTCCCAGACCGGTTCGGAGTCGATGAGCACCCCGTCCATGTCGAACACGACAGCCTCGATCACGCGGTCCCCCTGATTAGGTCTCTGGTCGAAGGAAGCCTAACCCGGTCCTTCGCCGGCCTGGCGGTGACGGGTCTCCCTCTCCCCAGCCAAGCGGTCCGGTCGTGTAGTCGTCCGCCAGCCCGGCGTTACGGCAGGGTCAGGATCTCGTGCCCGTCCTCGGTCACCAGGATGGTGTGCTCGAACTGGGCGGTGCGCTTGCGGTCCTTGGTCACCGCCGTCCAGCCGTCCGGCCAGATGTCGTAGTTGATCGTGCCCAGGGTCAGCATCGGCTCGATGGTGAACGTCATGCCGGTCTCGATCGTCACCGAGGAGGCGGGGTCGTCGTAGTGCGGCACGATCAGCCCGGAGTGGAACGTCTTGCCGATGCCGTGCCCGGTGAAGTCGCGGACGACGCCGTAGCCGAACCGCTTGGCGTAGGACTCGATGACCCGCCCGATGACGTTCAGCGAGCGGCCCGGCGCCACGGCGCGGATCCCCCGCATCATCGCCTCGTGGGTCCGCTCGACGAGCAGGCGGGACTCCTCGTCCACGTTCCCGGCCAGGAAGGTGGCGTTGGTGTCCCCGTGCACGCCGCCGATATACGCCGTTATGTCGATGTTGACGATGTCGCCGTCGCCGATCACGGTGTCGTCGGGGATGCCGTGGCAGATGACCTCGTTCAACGAGGTGCACAGCGACTTCGGGTAACCGCGGTAGCCGAGCGGCGACGGGTAGGCCCCGCGCTCAATCAGGAACTCGTGCCCGACCTGGTCGAGGTAGTCGGTGGTCACCCCGGGCTGAACGTGCCGTCCGACCTCTTCGAGCGCCTGCGCCGCGAGGCGGCACGCCACCCGCATCCGCTCGATCGTGTCGGCATCCTTAACGTCTGCCTCGCCGAGGGTCGGCTGCTTCTTGCCGACATACTCGGGACGGATGATGTTAGAGGGGACATGCCGGGTGGGCGAGAGCCGACCCGGGTTGAGCAGAGTGGCCATCTTTGCGATTCTAGTGGGCATGGCAAACGATAACGAGGACCAGTGGTACTTCTGCACCAGGCACAACACGGTCGAGCCGGCCGACACCCCTTGTCCGGGCAAGGACCTGCTGGGTCCGTATCGGACCAGGGAGGAGGCCGCCCATGCGCTGGACAAGGTTAAAGAGCGGAACGAGGCCTGGGACGCGCAAGACTAACTCGATTCATGCGTGTGCGCAGCGATATGAGCTGGCTAGGAGGGCTAGGCTAGGCCCGTGAGCAATGACTTGCCACCAGTGGCGGAAGCCCGGCTTGCCGAGATCAGGCGCAGCGGCACCTGGGGGTCTTCGCTCTCCCCGGACGAGTTCGCCGGGGTCCGCTCGGTGGGCTTCGAGCCCGTCGGGCAGGTTCTCGGCGCGGCTGTCTACAACATCGGCTACGCCGGCGGCTATGGCTGCCCGGGCGCGTGGGGCAGCTACTCGACCGCTCGGCTACGGCCCCGCCGCCAGGACCCAGGTGTCGAGCCGGGGCGGGTACGGGTCGTTCGGGCCGATGGTGCAGACGCTGTACCAGGCCAGGCGGGCGGCGATCAGCCGGATGGTGGCGGAGTGCACCGAGCTCGGCGGGCACGGCGTCGTCGGCGTCCGGCTCACCATCGGCGGGTTCCCGGCCGGGGGCCTTGAGTTCAAGGCGATCGGCACCGCCATCCGCGCCCCCGGCGCGCCGCCGCTGCGGCGCCCGTTCACCTCGGACCTTTCCGGCCAGGACTTCGCGAAGCTGGTGCACAGCGGCTGGATGCCGGCCGGCCTGGCGCTCGGCATCTCGATCGCGGCCAGGCACGACGACTGGCGGACCGTCGGCCAGACCCGCTGGAGCGCGGGCAACGCCGAGGTCGGCGGCTGGACCGAGCTGGTCAACGACGGCCGCCACGACGCCAGGCAGCAGCTCGCGGCCGACGTCAAGCGGATCGGCGCCGAGGGCGTGGTCATCGCCGAGATGGACATGCGGATCCGCGAGCGCGAGTGCCCCGCCCAGGAGGGCGGCCACGACCATATTGTCGAGACGATCAATATCGGCACCGCGATCGTGCGCTTGAAGAATTTTAGTAAGGAACGGACCGCTTCGCCCCTAGCCATCATGTCCCTAGACCCGAAGCGGCGCCAGGCGGCGCGGGTCGACATCGGCCAGAACAGAAGGTAGACCCACGCTATGACGGACCAGCAGACCGGCCTGAGCATGGCCGGCGTCCCGCAGGACGCGATCAAGCGGCTCGCCGAACTGCAGCCGGGCAAGGCCGGGTCGATCTTCACCTCCGACCTGTCGGTGAGCGAGTTCCTGCTCGTCCGGGAGGCCGGCTTCCGCCCTGTCGGCCTGGTGCTCGGCACGTCGATCTACCACGTCGGCCTTCAGGTCGGCCGTTGGGGCAAGAACCAGGAGCTCAACGTGCTCTCCCAGGCGATGTACCACGCCCGGGAGCTGGCGATGACCCGGATGGAGGCGGAGGCGGACGCGCTCGGCGCGGACGGCATCGTCGGCGTCCGGCTGGACGTGGAGCTGAAGGAGTTCGGCGCCGACATCGCCGAGTTCATCGCGATCGGCACCGCGGTCAAGGCTGAGCCGAACGCCGGCGGCGGCGGCGTCGACAACTGGAAGAACAACAAGCGCCAGCCGTTCACCTCCGACCTGTCCGGGCAGGACTTCTGGACCCTGATCAGAGCCGGCTACGCCCCCCTGGGGATGGTCATGGGCACGTGCGTCTACCACATCGCCCATCAGCGCATGGGCTCGGTCATCGGCAACATCGGGCGGAACGTCGAGATCGAGCAGTTCACCCAGGCTCTGTACGACGCCCGCGAGCTCGCGATGTCCCGCATGCAGGCCGAGGCCGAGGAACTCCAGGCCGAGGGCATCGTCGGCGTCCAGCTCCGCCAGCACAGCCACACCTGGGGTTCGCACACGACCGAGTTCTTCGCCATTGGGACCGCGGTTCGCCCGCTCCGGGCGGATCACGTGATCGAGCGCCCGACGATGGTCTTGTCGCTCGACTCCTAGAACGTCCGCGCTCCCGACGATTCTGAAGTCAAGGCGTGCGGATCGAGGGTGTTGCGTGCATGCTTGGTACGTGGACGCTGACCAGGTCGCTACGCTGCGTGCGCTGCTGGCTGGCTCGGGGTGGCTGGAGCGCGCCCGGATCTTCGGCCGCGCGCTGCGGACGACGCCTAGGTCGGCCGGCGGACTCCTTGTCGTAGGCACGCCCGCATACGAGCCGTGGCACCTGACCGCCCACCTGGATGACGAGAGCCGCCTGACCGGCATCGCGACGCTAGCGCCCACGCTGGTCCGCTGGTCGCCGCCGGCGGACGCGCCCCCGCACCTTTCGGTCGGCCTGGCCCGACTCGAGGCCGCCCGCCGAGGCGAGACCCTCTTCGTCGTCACGCAGGACTCCGCCCCAGTCCCGCTGCTTGAGCGGGTCAACGACGCGCGCAAGACGGGCGCCACCATCCTGGCCCTGGACATGGGTGAGGGCGACCCCGAGCTAGATGCCCTCGCCCATGAGGCGCTAGCGGTTCCAGAGTCCCTGTCCTTCGACGCGGGACAGCACCTGGTGTCCGCGGCAGCCGGAGAACAAGACGCCGACCGTATGCGCAAGCGCACCCTGCGAGACCGCCTGGCGCGCCTCCTCGACACGGTGAGCGGGCCCACCGCCTAGCGGCAGCTCAGTTCCCGGTACCACCGCCTAACCCCCGGGCGCGCAGTGAGAGGATCGAACGGAAGCTAACGATCGATGGAGGCATAGATGAAGTTCGCCTGGCTGTGCAGCCACGAGTCCTACCAGCCTGAAGACCTTGTGGCGCAGGCGGTCGCCGCCGAAAAGGCCGGGTTTGACGCGGTTCTCGGCAGCGACCACTTCCACCCGTGGGTGGACGACACGTCCGCGGCCGGGTTCGTCTGGTCCTGGCTCGGCGCGGTGGCGGTCCAGACGGAGCGCGTTCTGCTCGGTACCGCGGTCACGAGCCCGCTTTTCCACTACCACCCGGGGCTGGTCGCGCAGATGGCCGCCACCGTGGACCGGCTCTCCGACGGCCGCCTCTGGCTCGGCGTCGGCACCGGCGAGGCCCTGAACGAGCGCCCCCTGGGCTTCCCTTTCCCCGGGTACGCCGAGCGCCAGGCCCGCATGCAGGAAGCGCTGGAGGTCATGCACCGGCTGCTGGCGGGCGAGAAGGTGACCTTCCACGGCGAGTACTACACCACCGAGACCGCGAAGCTGTACTCCCCGCCCAAGGGCACTGTGCCGATCCTGATGGCGGCGGGCGGGCCGAAGTCGGCCGCGTTCGCCGGCATCTACGCCGACGGCCTGATCACCAGCGTGAAGGACCCGGCCGACACGGTCGCCAAGGTCATCGAGCCCTACCGCAAGGCGGCCACCGAGATCGGCAAGGAGCACCGGGTGCTGGCCACCCGCTGGACCGTCCTCGCCGACGGCCCGGACGAGGCCTGGGCGGCGTTGTCGTCGATGCGCGGCCTGCGCGCTCCCGGCCGCCTTGAGGCCACCGACCCGGCAGAGCTCCGGTTCAAGGCCGACGAGATGGACCGGGCCGAGGTCCTCAAGTCCTACACGGTGGTCCCCGACGCGGCCGGGCTGGTGGCCGCCTACCAGCCCCTCGTCACCGAGGTGGGCGCGGACCTGGTCTCCATCCAGGTGATGTCGGCCGACCCGATGGCCGCCATCGAGCTGATCGGCAAGGAAGTTCTGCCTCAGCTCCGTTCCCTGGCCAGCTAGGCCAGACGGCAACGGCGGAGTCGCGCGAGGCGACTCCGCCGTCCGGGCAAAAGTTCAAGCGCCTCAGTCGTTCGAACGGTCCCGTGTTCCACCTTCCAGGCCGACTGGACCCAGCAGGTCGTTGGCGTAGCCGCCAGGCGCCAGTGGTCCCAGCCAGGGCTACGCGCTGACGGTCTGCATGGCCTCGGCGAGGAGGGTGATGGAGCGCAGGCGGCCCTCCAGGGACGGCGACTGGTGGACGGTGATGAGCTCGTCGGCCTCGGTCTGCTTGCGGAAGCCGTCGAGGTAGTCGCTCACCTCGCCCGGCGTGCCCACGGCGGCGTAGCGGAGCATCTGGTCCACGTGCAGGCCGGCCGCGCTGCCCAGCAGTTCGTCGGCCTGCTCGTCGGTCATGTCTTCGGCCGGGATGCCGACGTGCCGGGAGAACAGGCTGATCGCGCGGGCGCGCCGGATCGCGTGGAACTGCTCGCTGGCCGCGGCCGTGGTGTCGGCGGCGGTCACGTTGACGCCGACGATCACGTGGGGGCGGTCCAGTTGCTCCGATGGCTTGAACTCGGTGCGGTAGGCCGCGATGGCGGCGAACAGCGCGTCCGGCGCGAAGTGCGACGCGAAGGCGTAAGGCAGCCCCAAGCGCGCCGCCAACTGCGCGCCGAACAGCGACGATCCCAGCATGTACAGCGGGATCCGCGAGCCCTTGCCGGGGATGGCGTCCACGCCGGGCACCCGGGTATTGCCGGCCAGGTACGCCTGCAGTTCCTGGACGTCGGTCGGGAAGGCATCGGAGGACCGGGGGTCGCGGCGCATCGCGCGGAACGTGTTCTGGTCGGAGCCGGGAGCCCGGCCTAGGCCGAGGTCGATGCGGTGCGGGTACATGGCGTCAAGCGCCCCGAACTGCTCCGCGATCGTCAGCGGCGAGTGGTTGGGCAGCATGATGCCGCCCGCCCCCAGCCGGATCGTCGACGTGTGCGCGCCGATATGCGCGATCACCACGCTGGTCGCGGCCGAGGCGATGGTCGGCATGTTGTGGTGCTCGGCGTACCAGACGCGGGTGTAGCCGAGCTCTTCCGCGCGCCGTGCGACCGCCACGCTGGCGGCGAAGGCGTCGGTGACGGTCTGACCTCGCCCGATGGGCACGAGGTCCAGGATCGATAGTGGTACTCGCATCGGATTACAGGTAATTCTCCAGGTCGGCCTTGATGTCGGCGGGTGAGACGGGCGGCTCGTACCGCTTGATGACCGTGCCGTCGCGGCCGACGAGGAACTTCGTGAAGTTCCACTTGACCTCGTCGGTGCCGTCGGCGTCGGGCCGGATCTTGGAGATGGCGTCGTAGAACCCGCCGTAGCGGGCCCGAAGTCGCCGGGCGCCTCCGCCCGCAGGTACGCGTACAGCGGGGCGGCGTCGGGGCCGTTCACGTCGACCTTGCCGAGCACCGGGAAGGTCACGTCATAGTTGGTCTTGCAGAACTCCTGGATCTCCGCGTCCGTGCCCGGCTCCTGCTCCTTGAACTGGTTGCTCGGGAAGCCCAGGATCTCCAGGCCGCGGTCCTTGTCGTCCCGGTACAGCGCCTCCAGGCCCTCGTACTGCGGCGTCAGCCCGCACTTGCTTGCCACGTTCACGATGAGCAGCACCTTGCCCGCGTACTCGCTGAGCGAGAGCTCCCCGCCGTCGGCGGTCGTTGCCGAGAAGTCATACGTGTTGGTCATACTTCCTCCAAGTGGCTGGCCTCAGTCTTGACCGCCCTGGTCGGGCGCGGTCCGCTTCCGTAGGGGTAGAACATGCGGGTTCGCGCCGATCATCCCGCACCAGCGGTCCCATTGCGCGCCGTGGCCGTTCGAGTAACCTGGCTCGATGACCGGAGACGCCACGCTGGGCACTTCCGCCGGGCCGGCCAGCCGGGTCAGCACCAGCCTGCCAGACCTGGTCGCCCACGTCGCCGCCGATTACGGGCTCGGCGGCGTCGGCGACTGGTCGGTGCTTGCCACGGGGTACGAGGACTGCAACATCGACCTGCGGGCGCAGCAGGCGCGGGTGGTGATCAAGGTCTTCGCGGCCGGCCGTCCGGCCGGGATCGCCGCGCGCACCGCTGGGGTCATCGCCGCTGCCCGCGAGGCGGGCGTGCGCCACCCGCGGCTGCACGCCGACGCTGCGGGCAGCCAGGTGCATTCCTACGACGGGCACCAGCTGCTGGTCATGGACTTCGCCCCCGGCCGGACCTTCTATGACCTGGGCCGCCCTCCGGACCAGGCCGAGCTCGCGCGCGCTCGTCGAGCAGGCGGCGCGCATTCACGCCTGCGAAGCGCGCCCGGAGCCGGTGTTCGACTCGTGGGCCATCGCCAACCTGGTCCCGCTGGCCGGGCAGGTCGGCGATCTGCTCGACGCGCGCCAGCGCCGCCTCGTCGACGGCGCCATCACGGAGCTGGCGCGGGTCGACTTCTGGTCCCTGCCGGTGACGCTGATCCACGCCGACCTGACGGCGGGCAACGTCTTGCTCGGTCCCGACGGCGAGCTGACCGTGCTGGACTTCGCGCTGGCCAACCGCTGGCCGAGGCTGCAGGAGCTCGCGGTCATCGCGGCCAGCCTCATGCACGGCTCCCCGGGCACCCTGCCCGCGCGGCTGGATGCCGTCGCGCGAATGTACTCGGCCGCCGGGCCGGCCCCGCTGACGCCGGAGGAGGAGGCGGCCCTGCCCGCCTTCGGCCGCGCGGCGGCGGCCATGGAACTGCTCGGCGGGCTGAACCAGTGGCGCCAGGGCAACCGCGGCCCGGAAACGGACTCCCTGATCGAAATCGGCACCACCGGCCTAGCCGACTACGACGCCTTACCTGCATCGGCCAGGTCGGCAAGTGTCGGGCCCGCACCCACTGCAACGACCACGACCAGCGGGCGCGGCCGGTACTGCATGAGTCTGAGCCGGGTCTTGCCCAGCGCTGTTAGCCAACTTCGTCTAGGTCTGTCCATTGGGGACGGCTTCATCCTGATGCTGATCAACATCGCTAGGAACACGGGCGTGTCCGGCTACGTCGGCGACGGCGCCAACCGCTGGCCCGCCGGCCACACCCTGGACGTCGCCTCGCGGCCGAAGTAACACAGCGGCAGAATGGCAGAACGGAAGTGGGGAATGGTTCGACCGGTCCTGACGTCCGCCGGCCTGATCCGTCGGCCTCGAACCTGGGGCACCGCCTGCCAGCGGTCCTTCATGCTGCATCTATGGTGTCTCAGGTGTGTTAGTCATGTTATGCCTGAAGTTAAACTTCAGGCATTTCAACCCTGCGAGGTTATTGGGTGTACTTAGCGGCGCATATCGCCGCTAAGTACACCCAATCATCGTGCACGCCGGAAATGTCTGAATGTAGAGTTCAGGCATAGCGGGCCATAACGGTCACGCGCTGGGTCGGCTGAGCGGTATTGGCTCATGTCCCCGAGAATTCCGCCGCCCCTGGCGGCAACCGCAGAGAACGGGCCGTGCTGCCGGTGGGGTGAAACACGGGACCGTTCGAGCGGCTAATGCTCTTGAAGTTGACGTGAGGTGCGCGTCGCAGCGGTGCTCCGCCTCCCGGCAGCCGCTCACGCCATCGTGCGCAGCTGCCGGAAGGTCGGGTCAATACGGGCAGGGGTTAAACGAGCCGGGCTTAGCGGTAGGAGTACTGCTCGGTGGGGAACGCGCCGGTGGCGACGTCGGACGCGAACTCGGTCGCGGCGTCGCGCAGCGTGGCGGCGATGTCGGCGTAGCGCTTGGCGAACTTCGGCGAGCGGGCCGACAGGCCGGCCATGTCCTGCCAGACCAGGACCTGCGCGTCGCATTCCGGGCCGGCCCCGATGCCGATCGTCGGGACCTGCAGCGTCTGGGTGATCCGGGCGCCGAGCTCGGAGGGGATGCCCTCAAGGACGACCGCGAACGCGCCCGCCGCCTCAAGCGCCTTGGCGTCGTGCACCAGCCGTTCGCCCGCCTCGGAGCCGCGGCCCTGGACCCGGAAGCCGCCGAATGCGTGCACCGACTGCGGGGTGAGGCCCACGTGGCCCATCACCGGCACGCCCGCCGCGACCAGCTCCTCGACGTGGTGCGCGACGCGCTGGCCGCCCTCGAGCTTGACCGCGTGCGCGCCCGCCTCCTTCATGAACCGGGCGGCGGCGTGCAGCGCCTCGGCCGGCGAGGCCTGGTAGGAGCCGAACGGGAGGTCCGCGACCACCATCGCCCGCCGTGTACCGCGCACGACGGCTGCGGTCAGCGGGATCAGGTCATCGACGGTGACCGGGATCGTGGTCTCGTAGCCGAACACCACGTTGCCGGCCGAGTCCCCGACCAGCAGGACCGGAATCCCCGCCTCGTCGAAGATCCCCGCGGTAAGGGCGTCATAGGCGGTGAGCATCGGCCACTTCTCGCCGCGTGTCTTCGCGGCGGCGATGTCCCTGATCGTGACCCGGCCAGGGCGGCGGCCGCCGTACAGCGGTTCGGATTCCTGCGTTGTCGTATGCGACGACATCGTCGGAACCTCCAAGTCTCGAGGCGCCCCAGCGGCGTACCCGGACGGGATAATCCTCGCACGCCAGGGGCGTGCGAGGATAGTGGCGTGCTTAGTGACTCCCTTGCTAACGCGCTGACCGGGATCGGCGATTTCTCCCCCGCCGACGCGATCGTCAGCGACTACTTCGGCCGGGGCGGGCAGCCCGCGATCGCCTACGGCGTCGTCTCCGGCGGCAGGCTCGTGCACAGCGCGGGGTTCGGCGCGCGGGTGCTCGGCGCGGGGCCGCCGGACGCCGACACGGTGTTCCGCATCGCGTCGATGACCAAGTCCTTCACCGCGTCGGCCGTGCTGCTGCTGCGCGACGCCGGCTCGCTGGCGCTCGACGACCCGGCCGCGACCTACGTGCCCGAGCTGGCCGGCTGGACGTACGGCTCCGCCGACGCGGCGCCGCTGACGATCAGGCAGCTGCTGACGATGACCGCCGGGTTCCCCACCGACGACCCGTGGGGGGACCGTCAGCAGGGGCTGCCGATCCAGGCCTTCGATGAGCTGCTGGCCCGCGGGGTCTCGTTCAACTGGGCGCCGGGTACCCGGTTCGAGTACTCCAACCTCGGCTACGCGATCCTCGGCCGGGTGGTGACCGAGGCGTCCGGCGTCCTGTACGACGAGTTCATCAGGACCCGGCTGCTCGCTCCGCTGCACCTGGACCGGACCGGATTCGAGCCCGCCGAGTTCCAGGCAGACAACCTGGCCCTCGGCTACCGGCGCGGTCTGCACGGCTGGGAGGAAGTCCCGTTCGACCCCTACGGGGCCTTCGCGCCGATGGGCGGCGTGCTCTCGTCCGTTTCCGACCTCGCGCGCTGGGTGGCGGGGTTCGCGGCCGCCTTCCCGCCGGACGGCGGCAGAGAAGGCAACCCAGCAGTCGACGGCGACGCACCGCACCCGCTCCGCCCGGCCTCGCGGCGAGCAGATGCAGCTCCCGCAGGCGGTGACCGCGTGGCGCTCGCCCGACCGGCTGCCCGGCGGCCCGCCCGCGCCGCCCGGCGTACTACGGGTTCGGCCTGTTCGCGGATGAGGACCCGGCCCTCGGCAGGATCATCTCGCACAGCGGCGGCTACCCGGGGTTCGGGACCAACATGCGCTGGCACCCGGCGACCGGCGTTGGCGTGATCGCCCTCGCGAACGGAACCTACGCCCCGGTGACCGCCCTGACCGCCCTGGTCCTTGACGCGCTGCTGCCGCGCTCGTCGGCCTACCACGTCGCCCTCGCACCCATAGTGCCCGTGGTGCCAGCGGTGTCAGCGGTGTCAGCGGCGCCCGCGGCGGACTCAGCGCCGGCGGCGTCGGCCGGAGCGCCCTGGCCGGAAACGCTGGCCGCCGCGGCAGCGGTCAACCGCCTCCTGCTGGCCTGGGACGACGGCGCCGCGGACGCGCTGTTCACCGAGAACGTCGCGCTCGACAGCCCCTATCCCGAGCGCCGCCATGCCATCGGCCGGATCCGCGAGCGCATCGGCGACTTCACCGCCGACGGAGCAGAGAGAGAGAGTGCAGCGCGCCCGGCCGAGTCCGACGCCCCGGCGCACCGCCGCTGGTGGCTCACCGGCCCCCACGGCACCGTCCAGGCGCAGATCCAGCTCAACCCCGAGCGGCCGCCCCGCGTCCAGTCCCTCACCCTCGCCATCCCGCCGGCCAGGGACTCGGTCCTCGCCCGCACCATTGACGCCATCATCGAGTGGCTGAACAACGGCGACGCGCCGTGGCCGGCGGCAGTCCCCGTCGCCGCCTCGGCCGATGCGCCCCTGATCGCCCGCCGCCTGCGGATGGCCGCAATCTGGGCGGGGAAGTGCGCGGCCGGGGCGTACCAGGCCGGCAATGGGAGCGCCGCGGCGGCGGTCGAACTCGTCGGCGAGCACGCCACCGTCACGCTCTCCCTGCTGGTCAACCCGGCGACCGGCGAGCTCCGGCAGGCCGACATCGCCCTTTGACGCGCCCCCCGTCCTGGCGGCCCCAGCCAAAACCCCGCAAACAGTCCCACACCCACCGGAATAGATTCCGATACGGTCCTGTTTCGTATCGATAGTGTCCGGCCTTCCGCACTGCCACAGACGACGGCGGTGCCCTCGAGGAAGCCGGGCCAGAAGCTTCCGAGTCCTTGAAGGGGCCCATGGACACCTCAACGATTCAACGCAGGCGGTGGGTGATCCTCGGCGTTCTCGTTGTGGGCCTGTTGGCCATCGTCATCGACAACACCGTGCTCAACGTCGCGCTGAAGACCATCGCCAACCCGGTCGGCGGCCTTGGCGCCAGCCAGTCCCAGCTTGAGTGGGCGATCAACTCTTACACGCTGGTCTTCGCCGGCCTGCTGTTCACCTTCGGCGTGCTCGGCGACCGGATCGGCCGCAAGCGCGTGCTCATTGTCGGGCTCGCGCTCTTCGGCATCGGCTCGCTGCTGTCCGCCTACTCGCACTCGCCCGACCAGCTGATCGCGGCCAGGGCCGCGATGGGCCTCGGCGGCGCGGCCGTCATGCCGCAGACCCTGTCCATCATCGCCAACGTCTTCGAGCCGCACGAGCGGCCCAGGGCCATCGGCATCTGGACCTCCGCCGTCGGCATCGGCGTGGCCATCGGCCCGGTCCTCGGCGGCCTGCTGCTGGCCCACTTCTGGTGGGGCTCGGTCTTCCTGATCAACGTCCCGGTGACGATCGTCGGCGCGGTCGCCGTGATCTTCCTGGTGCCCGAGTCGCGCAACCCGACCCCCGGCAGGATCGACTACCTCGGCGTCCTCGGCTCGGTTCTCGGCCTGGTGCTGGTCGTGTTCGGCGTCGTGCAGGGCGGCGACGGCGTGTCGTGGGTGAGCGCGGGCGTGCTCGGCCCGCTGTTCGGCGGCCTGGCGGTGCTCGCGCTGTTCGTGTGGCACGAGTCCCGCATCGAGCACCCGAGCCTGGACGTCCGGCTGTTCAAGAACCGGACGCTGTCGGCGTCCGTCGGGTCGATCGCGCTGCTGTTCTTCGGCATGGGCGGCGTCTACTTCTTCACCAGCTTCTACCTGCAGAACGTCCGCGGCTACAGCCCGCTCGAGGCCGGCGCGCTCGCCGTCCCGTTCGCGCTCGCCCAGTTCGTGGTGGCGCCGCGCAGCGCGCCGCTGGTGAACCGCTACGGGGTCAGGGCCGTCGGCGTCGCGGGCATGCTGGCGAACGCGGTGGCGATCGCCGGCTTCGCGTTCATCGGCACGTCCTCGCCGATCTGGATCATCGCGGTGCTCTACTTCATCCAGGGCGCCGGGCTCGGCCTGGCCGTCCCCGCCGCGACCGCCAGCATCATGGCGGCGCTGCCGCGCGAGCGGGCCGGCGCCGGGTCGGCGCTGTCCAACACCGCGCGCCAGGTCGCGGTCGCGCTCAGCGTGGCCGTGCTCGGCTCGATCCTCGCCCAGGCCTACCGCTCCTCGCTGACCCCGACGCTGTCGAGGCTCCCCGAGGCGGCGCGAAGCGCGGCGGGAACCTCCATCACCGCCACCCAGGCGCTGGCGCAGCAGCTCGGCCCGGCGGGCCGGTTCCTGCTCGCCCCGGCCAACGCGTCGTTCGTGGACGCCATGCGGATCACCACGGCCATCGCCGCGGCGATCGCCGTCCTCGGCGCGATCGCGGTGTCCCGGTGGATGCCGGGCAAGCCCCGGCGCAACAGCGAGGAGATAGAGGCGCTGGTCGCCCTCGAGATCGAGGCGGCCGAGCGCGACCTGTCCATGGCCGTCCCGGTGGGCTCCACGGGAAATTCAAATTCCAGTCGTATGGAACGGTCCGTTGCTTCGCCTGTCCCCTCCGCCGAACCATCGATCGACGGGTAACCTAACCGCCATTGCGCAGCCAGGCAATCGGATCAGAAAAAGACGAGATAATCGAAGACCAGGGACAATCGAGAAGACAGACCAGGCAATCGAGAAGAGGTGAATCCCGGCCATGCGAACTCAAGACGGCTTCCAAGAAACCGCCCTGCCCGCTGACGCCGCCGCCGGGACCCCGGTCGGCGCGGCCGCCGAGAACGAGACAGCTGCCGGGACCGCCGCCCCGGACGCCCCCACCGCACGGCGCCCGGGGCGTCCCCGCAGTCAGCAGGCCGAGCAGGCGCTCCTCGATGCCACGATCGCGGCCATCGGCGAGTGCGGCATCGACGGCGTGCACTGCGAGGACGTCGCGGCGCGGGCCGGGGTCGGGAAGGCGACGCTTTACCGGCGCTGGCCCGGCAAGGAGGACCTGCTCATCGCGGCCTTCGCTGCGCTCAAGCGGCCACTGCCTGAGCCGCGCGGTGAATCGGTCCGTGACGACCTGATCGCGATGCTCGAGGTTGTGGCAGCCGACGCCGACGACCCCCGGTACGCGCAGCACTACGCGCTGCTGCACGCCGAGGGGGAGCGGTACCCCCGGCTGGTGGCCCTGTACAAGGAGCGCGTGGTCGAGCCCCGCCGTGAGGCGATGAGGTCCGTGCTCCGCCGCGGCGCGGCCAGCGGCGAGCTCCGCCCCGACATCGACCTCGAGGTCGCCGTGCTCGCCCTCACCGGCGCCGTGATCGCCCGGGGCAAGCACGACGCCCCCCCGGCCGAGCCCGATTTCGCGACCCGCGTCGTCGACGAGGTTCTCCGTGGCATCGCTGTGCCTCCCCCGCTCGCCGCCGGGCCGCCGGAGTCCGCCGTCTCTCCCTCGTCGTGAGGCCAAAACCGCCTCACTCCTCAGTACGAGACGGCGGGGCGGCCCTTTGGCTCGCGGGAGGGCTGCCTCCCCCGCTCGCCGCCGGGCCGCCGGAGTCCGCCGTCTCTCGCGGCTGGCTAACTCCGAGTCACCCCGCCCGGGTGATGTGCGCCGCTGCGGCTCGCCGCGATGCTTGGACCGGCGCGTCGGCCGGGGCCGGCGGGGGTCGGCGGACATACCAAGCGAACGGGCGGGGCGGGCATGAGCAACGAGGAGCAGGGGCGGCTTGCAGAGGCGGAGGCCGGGGTTCGGTGGCGTCGGTGGGGGCCCTACCTGAGTGAGCGTCAGTGGGGGACCGTCCGGGAGGACCCGGGCCAGGGCGACAACACGTGGGGGGCGTTCTCCCACGACGAGGCGCACTACCGGGCCTACCGCTGGGGTGAGGACGGGCTCGCCGGCATCAGCGATGACAAGCAGCTGCTGTGCCTGTCAGTAGCCCTGTGGAACGAGCGCGACCGCATGCTCAAGGAGCGGCTTTTCGGCCTCACCAACTCCCAGGGCAACCACGGCGAGGATGTCAAGGAGTGCTACTACTACCTCGACGCAACGCCGACCTCGTCCTACCTGAAGATGCTCTACAAGTACCCGCAGCGCGAGTTCCCCTACGACGACCTGGTCGCGACCAACGGAGCGCGCGGGAAGTCCGAACCCGAATACGAACTGATCAACACCGGGATTTTCGACGACAATCGCTACTTCGACGTCTTCGTGGAATACGCGAAGGCCTCGCCGGAAGACCTTCTCATGCAGGTCACGGTGCACAACCGGGGCCCGGACGAGGCGCGCCTGCACGTGCTGCCCACGCTCTGGTTCCGGCACACCTGGTCCTGGGCGGGCGGCGGCGAGCGGCCCCAGTTGACCGTTGACGGCGGCAATCCGGAAACGAGCGCCGTCGTTGCCGAGCACAGCCAGCTCGGCGCCCGGTGGTTCTACGCCGAGCAGCAGGTGCCCGTGCTCGTGACCGGGAACGAGACCGACAACGAGCGCGTGTTCGGCTCACCCAACGACTCGCCCTATGTCAAGGACGGTATCGAACGGGCCGTGCTGCACGGCGAAAACGGGAAGGTCAACACCGGCGGCAGCGGGACCAAAGCGGCGCTGCACCATGTCCTGACTGTTCCGGCTGAGGGCAGCGCGACCATCCGCATGCGACTAACCGACACGCAGTCCGCGCACCCCTTCGGCGGCTTCGACGAGCTGATGAGCGCCCGGCGCGGCGAGGCGGACGAGTTCTACGCCGGCGTGCTGGCCGGGGATCTGTCCGACGACGAGCGGATGATCTGCCGTCAGGCGCTGTCAGGCATGCTCTGGTCCAAGCAGTACTACGCGCTCGACATGGAGCAATGGCTGGCCGAGCACGGCGCGGACCCGCTGCTGCCCGGGCCGGGGCTGCGCAATCACGAGTGGCAGCACCTGATCTCCTCCGACATCATCTCCATGCCGGACAAGTGGGAGTACCCGTGGTTCGCGGCGTGGGACCTCGCCTTCCACGCGGTGGCCCTCTCGGCCGTCGACATGCCCTTCGCCAAGCAACAGCTCGAACTGCTGCTTGACCACCGCTACCTGCACCCGAACGGGCAGCTGCCCGCCTACGAGTGGAACTTCAGCGACGTCAACCCGCCGGTGCACGCCTGGGCCACCTGGTTCGTCTACTCGATGGACCAGGCCAGGACCGGACGGGGCGACCGCGCCTTCCTTGAAAGCTCGTTCCAGAAGCTCATGCGGAACTTCGGCTGGTGGCTGAACCGCAAGGACGCCGACGATCGCAACATCTTCCAGGGCGGGTTCCTCGGCCTGGACAACATCGGCGTCTTCGACCGCAGCGCGCCGCTGCCCGGCGGCGGCCGGATCGACCAGGCCGACGGGACCGCGTGGATGACGCTGTACAGCCAGAACATGCTCCAGATGGCCGTGGAACTCGGCCGCGAGAATCCGGTGTACCAAGAGCAGGCGCTGGCGCTGCTCGAGAACTGGGCCTGGATCGCCGCCGCGACCAATCATGTCGGCCGCGGCGATGTTGGCCTGTGGGACGAGGAGGACGGTTTCTTCTACGACGTGCTCCGACGCCCCGATGGCAGTTCCGTCCCGCTGAAGGTGCGCTCGATCGTCGGGCTGATGCCTCTCGTCGCCGCGACCGTCATCAGCGCCGCCGCGCGGGAGGAGTTCCCGCAGCTGGCGAACAGCGCCGTCGGGTTCCTTGCCCAGCACCCCGCGGTGGGCGCGGCGCTGCCAGAGCAGGGCCGGCAGGCGCACCGGGCCGGCCCCGTGCTGCTCGCCATGTTCAATGAGGAGCGGCTGCGCCGGATGCTGACCCGGATGCTCGACGAGGAGGAATTCCTCGGGCCGCACGGCATTCGCGCCATCTCCAGGTGGCACGCAGAGCATCCGTACGTGCTGAACATGGAAGGTCAGGAGTACAGCATCAGCTATCTCCCGGCCGAGTCAGACACCGGCATGTTCGGCGGCAACTCCAACTGGCGCGGACCAGTGTGGATGCCGATCAACGTCATGCTCATCCGCGGCCTGCTGCAGCTCCACGGGTACTACGGCGACAGGTTCACGATTGAATGCCCGACGGGCTCGGGCCAGCAGATGAACCTGTACCAGGTGGCGGAGGAGATCAGCGAACGGCTGATCGGCGCCTTCCGCCGTGACTCCGCCGGGAGCCGCCCGGTCCATGGCGGCGAGCCGCTCCTGCAGACCGACCCCCACTGGCGCGATCTGCTGCTGTTCTACGAGTACTACCATGGCGACAACGGCGCGGGGATCGGCGCCAGCCACCAGACCGGCTGGTCGGGAACCGTCGGGGTGCTGCCGCTGCTCTTCCGAGGCCGCAGGAAGCTGGACGAGAGCGGGTGGGTCCCTGCTCCGCGCGCCGGGCACAGCGCGGCGGCGCAGCCACAGAAGGAGCCGGTGACGCCATGACCGGCTGGCCCGACATCCCTGTCATCTACGAGGTCAACACCGCCGTCTGGCTGGGCGAGCTGACGCGGGCGGCGGCCGCGCCGGTGACCCTGAGCAGCGTGACCGATTCCGGCTGGGATGCCATCACGCCTGCGGGGGCCGACGCGGTCTGGCTGATGGGCGTCTGGGAGCGCAGCCCGGCCGGTCTCGAGCTGGCCATGGCGAACGCAGGGCTGCTGCAGTCGTTCCGCGAAGCCCTGCCCGACCTGCACCACCGGGACATCATCGGGTCGCCGTACTGCGTCCGCCGCTACGTGGCCGACGAGCGGTTCGGCGGGCCGTCGGGGCTGGCGGCGGCGCGGGCGGCGCTCGCCGCGCGCGGGGTGCGGCTGATCCTGGACTACGTGCCCAACCATGTGGCGCCTGATCACCCCTGGGTCACCGAGCACCAGGAGTACTTCATCCAAGGCGGCGACGACGACCTCAAGTCGGATCCGGGTGGCTGGCTGTCGGCCGGCGGGCACGTGCTCGCGCACGGCCGCGATCCCTATTTCCCGCCGTGGCCGGACGTCGTGCAGCTCAACGCGTTCGCTGCGGCGACCCGCACGGCGACCGCGCAGACGCTGTCGGACATCGCCGACCAGTGCGACGGAATCCGCTGTGACATGGCCATGCTGATGTTCAACGACATCTTCGCGAAAACCTGGGGAGTCCGGGCCGGGCAGCGGCCGGATGAGGAATTCTGGCCCGCCGTCATCGCCGACCTGCGAACCCGGCACCCGCAGACCGTGCTGATCGCCGAGGCGTACTGGGACACGGAATGGACGCTGCAGCAGCAGGGCTTCGGCTTCTGCTACGACAAGCGGCTCTACGACCGCATCCTCGAGCAGGATCCGCCCGCGGTGCGCGGGCACCTGCTCGCCGACCTGGGCTACCAGTCGCGCCTGCTGCGCTTCCTTGAGAACCATGACGAGCCGCGGATAGCCGACAAGCTGCCCGCCGTCCTCGAGCGGGCGGCCGCGGTCACCATCGCGACACTGCCGGGCGCGACCCTGTGGCACGAGGGACAGTTCGAGGGGCGCCGCGTACGGGTTCCCGTCTTCCTCGCCCGCCGGCCCGACGAGCCGCCCGACCAGGAACTGGCCGCCTGGTACCGCGACCTGCTCCACAAGGTCGCCGAGCATGCCGTGCGAACGGGGGCCTGGCAGCTGCTCCAAGCCGAAGGCTGGCCGGACAACCAGTCCGGCAGCAACCTGATCGCCTGGTCGTGGACGCACGATCCCGCGGACGCCGACGGTGTCCGCGGGCACGTGGTCGTGGTCAGCCTCTCCGAGGCGCCGGCTCAGGCCCAGATCCCGCTGCCGTGGCCGGACCTGCCCGGTCGTGACTGGAATCTCGAGGATCTGCTCAGCGGGGAGACCTTCACCAGAGACGGCGCCCAGCTAGCCACCACCGGACTCTACGTCGACCTGCGTCCGGGCCAGTTCTACCTACTGGCCGTGCGCTGATTCCTCCGGGGGTGGCGGCGGCCTCACCGGGTCTGGCGTATCGCCGGGCGGCAGGTCGCGCCTGATCGGCCCCCGGTAGGCGCTGACCAGCCGGGCGACCAGCGTTACGAGGAAGATCTGGCCGGTCAGCGCCTCGAGAACCGCGACCGCCCGGCCGAAGCTGCCTCCCGCGGTGAAGTCGCCGTAGCCCAGGGTCGTCAGGGTGGTGAAGCTGAAGTACTGGTAAGTGCGGATGTTGGCCGGCTCGCCGTTGACGAAAAAGTCAGCGCCTCCCAGGCCGTCTATGGCGCCGAAGAAGGCGGCGAACATCAGTCCGACGAGAATATAGGCGCTCAGCGCCCCGTAGATGCTCTGCAGGGTGACGGTATCCAGCTTCAGCACGCTGTCAACGATGATCACCACCGTCGCCAGCAGCAGGATGCCGGTCCAGATGCTGGCGCTACCGCGCGCGACCGGACTGTCGAACGCCGTCACTGCCGCGATCGCGAGTACCGAGCCGATGAGCGCGGCCCACCTCGCCAGCACGCGGTGCGGGAAGTCGGTGTCTTGCAGCGCGAGCACCGTCACCGCGACAACGAGAATCAGTTGCCCGGATTGGCCCGGCCGGCCGATGGCCAGCGCCGACAGCAGGTAAAACGCGATCAAGGTAGCGAGCAGCACGCCATACCGGCGTGGTCGATCGACCGTTTCGCCCGCTGGCATCAGCGCATTACTTCGCGGCAGACATGGGACCACCCACGGCGCTCGTCCATGCGATCGACGTTATGGCGAGGCCAGCGGGCGCGAATCATCCCGGCCGGGTGATTCGCTTGCTCAGCCGTGTTGCTTGACGCAGTTGTGACCACGAATCGGCTCCTCATCGGCGCGGCCTGACGGACGCGTGCCGCGTGGTCTGGCGGCTCCTCGATCTCACCTTCCAGCTACGGTCGGCTGGTGATGATTTTCCCCTAGGGCCTTGTCCTGGTCCCGTCGGCGGGGGAGTAGGACCGCGATGACCAGGCCGATCAAGGTGATGACGAGCATGATGGTGAGGGCGACGGCAAATGGCTTGCCTTCGGGCAGCTTGACGGCGACCAGGACCGAGCCGACCAAGGCAGTGCCGAGTGAGGAGCCCAGGTTAGACACGCTGCGCGACAGGCCGGATATCTCGCCCTGGTCGTTGTCGGGGAAGCTGGACTGGACCACGTTGACCGAGGAGGTCAGCATGGTCCCGACCCCGCCGCCGAACAGCAGCAGCCCCGGTATCCACCGCCAGACGCCGGCGTGCGCCCGCACCAGGACCAGCAGCAAGATCATGCCGATGGCGGTGACCAGGAAGCCGGCGATGATCAGCCATCGTTGCGGGTGCCGCCGGGCGAACCGGTCGGCGGCGGCCGAAGTGGCCAGGATCCCGATCGTGGCCGGGGTGAGGATCAGGCCGGTCTGGATGGGGCTGTAGTGGTTGACCTCCTGCAGGTAAACCGAGACGGTGAAGAAGCATCCTTGCAGGATGAGCCACTGGATGGTCTGGGTGCCCAGTCCCAGGTTGGCGACCTTGTTGCGGAACAGCCGCAGCGGAAGCAGCACGTCCCTGCCCTTTTTCTCGCCGGACCTGACGTGCAGGAAGAACCACAGCAGGAACAGCGCTCCGAGCAGCACATACAGCCATACCGGGGAGATCGAGCCCTTCGGAATCACCACCGTGCCGCCGATGGTGAAGTCCTGCCGTGACTTGCCGAAGCCGTAGGTCCGTGACTGCAGCAGCCCGAGCACCACGAAGAACAGGCCCGCGGCGGACAGCGCCGCTCCGGTCAGGTCGAACCGCGGCGCGGGCCCCGACCGGGCCGGGTCGGTGATCTTGCGGGAGAGCACGATGATCCAGGCCACGACCAGGACCTGCAGGCCGAAGGAGGCGCGCCAGCTGATCGCGCTGGTCACCAGCCCGCCGATCAGCGGCCCGGCGGCGGCGCCAAGACCGCCCGCGCCGCTGACCACCCCGAAGTACCGGGCGCGTGACGTGACGTCGGAGAACGTCACGGTGATCAGGATGTAGATGGGCGGAATCATCAGCGCCGAGCCCACGCCCTCCAGCAGCGAGTAGCCCGCGACCAGCAGCGGCAGTCCCTGCGACAGCGCCGCCAGCAGCCCCCCGACCGCGTAGACTGCCAGGCCGATCACGAAGCACCGTTTGCGGCCCCAGATGTCCGTCAGCTTGCTGCCGGGAATCATCAGCGCCGCCATCGTCAGCGTGAACAGCGTGATCGCGGTTTGCACCCCGCTCACCGTCGTGCCCAGATCCTTGGCGATGGCACTGATGGCAACGTTCATGTTCGTGGCCGCGTAGCTGGCGATGAACTGCGCCAGCGCCAGCGGCAGAATCATCGCCCGCGCGACCGCGCCCGACCTGGGTTGCACACCTCCAGGATGGGCGGACCTGCCTAAAACGGCATCACCCAGTCCGGATGATGTCCGATGTCGTCGAGCTGCGGTCCGACCTCACCCCCCCAAGGTGACGCGCTTCCTGTGACTACCCCGCACGATGATCATGATGACGACGCAACAAGATCCACAGGTGCTGTTGCGGAGCAAGAGCTACCTGAGGCTGCTGATCCTCGCTGCGGTGCTCGGCGTGCCAGTCTCCGCTGCGGCCTACGGCTTCCTCGCACTTGTCAGCTACCTGCAGCGCGAGATCTTCACCCATCTTCCCAACGGGCTTGGTTTTCACGGCGAGCCGCCCTGGTGGCCGCTTCCCGTTCTCACGGTGGCAGGCCTGCTGGTCGCGCCGGTCATCGCGTTCCTTCCTGGGAAGGGCGGCCACTCGCCGGCTGACGGGTTCAAGCCAGGTCGCGGCGCACCCACGCCCGCTCAGCTTCCCGGCGTGCTGCTCGCGGCCCTGGCCACCCTGAGCCTCGGCGTCGTGTTGGGGCCGGAGGCGCCGCTGATCGCCCTCGGCGGCGGGCTCGCCGTGCTCGCCGTAGGGCTGGCCAAGCGCGACATGCCGGCTCAGGCGACCGCTGTGGTGGCCGCGGCGGGGAGCTTCGCCGCCGTCAGCACTCTGCTCGGCTCGCCCATCGCGGGCGCGTTTTTGCTGATGGAGGCCTCGGGCCTGGGCGGCCCGATGCTGGGGGTGGTACTGCTGCCCGGTCTGCTCGCCTCCGGAGTGGGCGCCCTCATTTTCGTCGGCCTTGACACGTTGACCGGGCTGGGCACATTCTCACTGTCGGTGCCGGGGCTGCCCCATTTCGCGCGGCCAGACGTCGCGGAATTCGGCTGGGCCCTGGTCATCGGGATCGCGGCGCCAGTCGTGGGCACGGCGATCCAGCGGCTCGCAATCTTTCTCCGGCCCCATGTCGAGCGGCGGATGCTGCTGCTGACGCCGGTCGTGGGCATCATCATCGCGGGCCTGGCGATCGCTTACACCGAGGGAACGGGAAAAAGCTCCTCCGATGTGCTGTTCTCCGGGCAGTCGCAGCTGGCGCCGCTGATCACCCACGCGGCCGGCTACTCGGTCGGCGCGCTGCTGCTGCTGTTGGCGTGCAAGGGGCTTGCCTATAGCGCGTCACTGAGCAGTTTCCGCGGCGGGCCGACCTTCCCCTCGCTGTATATCGGCGCGGCGGGCGGCATCGCGCTGTCGCACTTGCCCGGTCTGCCGCTGGTGCCGGGGGTGGCGATGGGGATTGGCGCGATGTGCGCCGTCATGCTCCGGCTTCCGCTGACGTCGGTGCTGCTGGCGACTCTGCTGCTCTACTCGGACGGGATTGCCGTCATGCCGCTGGTGATCGTGGCGGTTGTCGTGGCGTACGTGGTGTCGGCCAGGCTGGCCCCGGCCCCCACCCCGGCTCCGGCTCCCACCCCGGCCCCGGCCCCCGGGCCGGCCGCGGCAGCCCCGGTGTCCCCGCAGGTTCCAGCGGCCGAGCCGGCCACGCCGCGCGGCCCGCTCGGCCGCTCACCGGACCAGGGCGCGGAGTTATTGACGTGACGGTCTCCCGGCGTCATGCCGGGTCCTGCGGGCACGGGGACCGCTTCATCGTCGGTGACATCCAGTGTGCGTCAGTAGCCCGGAATCAGGCCCCGGCGCGGTGGGGCGCCTGCGCGGAGTCGCCAGGTGGCGCCGATTGACCGGGTATCACCGGTGCGTCCGGTGTCTTCGATTGACCCGGCGTCACCGGTTCAGCCGCTGTCACCGGCTCGCCGGGTCTCGCGGCCGGAATGACCGCCTCGTAGATATCGGCGACCACGCCCACTTGGCGAGTGGTGAACGCGCGTTCGCGGCGACGGTCGCGCATAAAGGCCGACCACCAGGTGAGGATGGCCCCGAGGCGGTTGCGGTACCCGGTCAGGAAGGCGATGTGAATGAACAGCCAGCCGACCCAGCCGGGGAAGCCGCTGATCTTCAGCGGTCCCGCCGACATGACGGCCTTGCCGCGGGAGATGTACGCGGCCGAGCCTAGGTCGTGGTAGCGGAACGGCTTAGCGTAATCCCGTCCCTCGGCCCGGTGCCGGATGCGGTGCCCGGCGTACAGGCCGCCTTGCATGGCGACTTCCGCGACCCCGGGCAGTTTGTCGAGGCTCATCAGGTCGCCGATGACGGAGATCTCGGGATGGCCGGGGATGGTCAGGTCTGGCTGCACGAGGATGCGGCCTGCGCGGTCGCGTTCGGCCCCGGTCGCCTTGGCCAGCGCCTCGGCGAAGGGAGGCGCCTCGACCCCGGCGGTCCACAGCACCACGCCGACCTCGTAGTGAGTGGTGGCGCCCTCGTGATCGCGGACGACGAGGCCGGTGGCGTCGACGTCGGTGACGATCGAGCCCATGTGCATCTCGACGCCAAGCTTGCCGAGGGTCTTCGCGACCCTGCCGGACAGCTCCGGGCCAAAGGTCGCCAGCGGGGCGCTGCCGCCGTCGAGCAGCAGCACCCGCGCCTCCTCCGGCTTAGCCTTGCGGTACTCGGCGCGCAGCGTCTTGGTGGCGAGCTCCCGGATCTGGCCGGCCAGCTCAACGCCGGTCGGGCCCGCCCCGACGAGGGCGAAGGTCAGCCAGCGGCGGCGTTCGGCGGGATCGTCGGAGGTCTCGGCCATCTCGAACGCGCCGTACACCCGGCGGCGGATGGTCAGCGCGTCGGCGATCGTCTTCATACCGGGTGCGAACTTGGCGAACTCGTCATGCCCGAAATAGGACTGCCGCATCCCGGCGGCGACGATGAGGTCGTCGTACCCGAGTTCGATCCGGCCGCCCCCGGGCCTGGTGGCGGTCAAACGGCGGCCGTCGGTGTCGATGCCGGTCACCTTGGCCATGACGCACTCAACGTTCCTGTGCTTTTTGAGCACGCTGCGCAGGGGCGCGGCGATCTGCCCCTCGGACAGGATGCCCGTCGCGCACTGGTAGAGCAGCGGCTGGAACAGGTGGTGGGCCGCCCGGTCGATCAGGGTCACCGACACGGGGGCGCGCCGCAGCGCGCGGGCCGCGAACAGCCCGCCGAAACCGCCCCCGATGATCACCACGCGGCGCGGACCGCGCTCGCCTCCGCTATCAGCCATAGCGATCCTCTCACTCAGCCGCTCACCCCGACTGGCCGGTCGACTGGCCGGCCGGATCATGCCAGGTGACGTGCCCGGTCAGGAGCCGGTCCGCCTCCTTTGGGCCCCAGCTGCCCCGCGCGTAAGGATGCACTCCGGTGGCGTCGCCGAGTACGGGGTTAACGATCGTCCACATGGCTTCCACGGTGTCCTGGCGGGCGAACAGCCACCGGTCCCCGTCCAGGGCCGCGCCGATCAGCCGGTCGTAGGGACGGATGTCCGACCCTGGCCGCACCGCGAACGCGAGCTCCTCCGCCAGCGGCTCCCAGGAGGCGCCAGGCTTCTTTCCCTGCAGGGTGAGGTTCACCCCCGTCTCGGGCCAGATCCGGAAGCTGAGCCTGCTCCCCGATGCGATGGGCGCGATCCCGAACACGTCGTGCGGCGGCTGCTTGAAGGTGACCGTGACCTCGGTGGCGGTGACCGGCATGCACTTGCCCGCCCGGATCAGGATCGGCACCCCGGCCCACCGCCAGCTAGCGGCGCTGAGCCGGAGCGCGACGTAGGATTCCACCGTCGAATCCGGGTTGACGCCGTTCACCTGGCGGTACCCGTCGTACTGCCCGCGGACCACCGACTCCGGGGTCAGCGGGCTCAGCGCCTTCACCACCTGGTATTTGGCATCCAGCCAGGACGCGAGGCCGGACCCGCTCGGCGGTTCGGCCAAGACGGTCGCCAGTACCTGGAGCATGTGGTTCTGGACCACGTCCCTGATGGCCCCGGTCTGGTCGTAGAACCGGCCGCGGTCCGAGACGTCGAACTGCTCCGCCATGGTGATCTGGATGTTGTCCACGTAGGTGCGGTTGAGCAGCGGTTCGATGATCGAGTTGGCGAACCGGGCGAACAGGACGTTTTCCACCGGGTCGAAGGCCAGCCAGTCGTCGACCCGGAAGATCGCCTCTTCGGGGAAGTGCTGGTGCATGGTGTCGTTGAGCTGACGTGAGCTGGCCAGGTCGGTGCCGAAGGGCTTCTCCACCATGACCCGGGCGCCGCGGGCGCGGTCCGCGGTCGCGATCCCCTGGGCGATCCTCCCGAACAGAAAGGGCGGCACTTCCAGGTAGTACAGGACGTGCTCGCCGGTGCCGATCTCATCGGACATGGCCTTGTAGGTGGCATCGTCGCCGAGGTCCCCGTCCACGTAGCGCAGCAGGTCGAGCATCCTGACGGCGGCCGGCTCAGCGGGATCCATCCCGTTGAGCTTCAGCGATGCGGTCGCGTAGTCGCGGAACTGCTCAAGTCCCCACCCGCCGCTCTTGGCCACCCCGATCACCGGGACGTCGAGGATGCCGCGCTTGACCAGTCCCACCAGCGCGGGGAAGGTCTCCAGCTTGGCCAGGTCACCGGTCGCGCCGAAGATGACAAGCGCGTCGACTCGGTCTGTTGCCACTGCCCCGCTCCTCACGTCGCCGTCAGCCCCGATGTGACCACGGCCGGGACCGTCAGTCCCGATCGCACCACGGCCGGGACGGGAGCGCGCCACCCCTCACGGGTGAAGGCCGTGAGTCACCCGGTTCAGATGATGACCGCCCGCCCTCGGCCTGCGACTCTGACGCAATGAGCGAGATTGCGCTGAGCGAGGCCCAATTCCGTGCGCTTTACGAGCGGTTGCAACGCATGTCCGCGCAGGGGCCGGCCGACCGCCGTGGGGCGCTGAACAACATCTCGGCGGCGGGGGTGGTGGCAGCCGCCAGCGACGTCTGGCGCGGTCACACGGTGTCGCTGGCCGCGCCGATTGCGAGCCGGGTGTCGCTTGACAACCCCGATCCCGCCGTGCACCAGATGACGCACTGGGCGGACGATGCGGGCGCTTCCGGGTTGTCCTTCGCCACGGACCGCCTGGCGATGAACGTTCACGGAGACGCCGACAGTCACATCGACGCGCTGTGCCATGTCATCTTCGACGGAAAGCTTTACAACGGAATTGCCGCGGACGTCGTCACCGAGGCGGGAGCGGCCGAGCTGTCCATCGACGTCGCCGCCCAGGGGATTGTCGGCCGTGGCCTGCTGCTCGACATCCCGCGCTTGCGGGGGGTGCCCTGGCTGGAGCCTGGTGATCACGTGACCGCCGATGACCTGCTCGCGGCGGAGTCTGCGCAGGTTGACCGCATTGAGGAAGGCGACCTGCTCTTCGTCAGGGTCGGCCATCGCGCCCGCCGCCGGTCGCTTGGCGCGTGGGACGCCGCCGGGGCTCGGGCCGGACTGCATCCAGCGGCGCTTGAACTGCTCGCGGAACGGCGGATCGCGGTCCTTGGCAGCGACGGGAACAACGACACGGCGCCCAGCGCCGCCGAGGGCGTGGATTTCCCCGTGCACGTGCTCGCGATCAACGCGATGGGGCTGCACCTGCTGGACTACCTGGAGTTCGACGCCCTGGTGGGATTGTGCGAGGAGCTGCGCCGCTGGTCATTCCTGTGCGTCGTGGCACCGCTCCGGCTGCGCGCAGGGACAGGCTCCCCGGTCAACCCGATCGCGATCTTCTGAAGCAGCCGCTGGAACCGTGGCAGGCTCAATCACCCCGCACGGGCGATGCGGCCCGATCGCCGCCCCGGTGACGATGAAGGGCGAGCACGCGCTAGGCCTTGCGCGGCGACCGAAGGGAGCCGGATGTCGCTCGACCTCGCACGGTGGCAGTTTGCGTTCACGTCCATTAACCATTTCCTGTTCATCCCGATCACGATCGGGCTCGCCTTCCTGACCGCGCTGCTGCAGACGGCCTGGCACCGCAGCGGCCGCAGCGAGTACCTGCGGCTGACCAGGTTCTTCGGGACGCTGCTTGTCATCAACGTCGCGATCGGCGTGGTCACCGGAATCGTGCAAGAGTTCGAGTTCGGGATGAACTGGGGAGCGTACTCACGGCTGGTCGGCAACATCTTCGGCGCCCCGCTGGCGATGGAGGGACTCGCCGCGTTCTTCCTTGAGTCGACCTTTCTGGGGTTGTGGCTGTTCGGCTGGGACAAGCTGTCGCCGCGAGTGCACCTGCTGACGATCTGGGCGGTCTCGTTCGGCAGCGCGCTGTCGGCGGCGTTCATCATGGCGGCCAACTCCTGGATGCAGCACCCCGTCGGCTACGTGATGGTCAATGGCAAGCCCGTGCTGAACGACATCTGGGCGGTGTTCACCAACCCGGTGTTCGTGTGGGGATACTCCAAGGTCCTGCTCGTGTCGCTGGTCACCGGCGCCTCGGTCATGCTGGCGGTCTCCGCGTGGCAGCTGCGGCACGGCGGGGACCGCGGCGTGTTCACCCGGTCGGCGCGGCTCGGGCTCATCGTCTTGGTCCCGGCGATCCTGTTCACCATGCTGGTCGGCGACGAGCTCGGGGTGATCGAGGGCCGGTACCAGCCGATGAAGATCGCGGCCGCGGAGGCGCAGTGGTCCACCTGCCAGCCGTGCTCGTTCTCGCTGTTCCAGATCGGCGGCGGCAACAACGACCAGACCCCGACTCAGATCCTCGCGATCCCGCACCTGCTGTCCCTGCTGGCCACCAACCACTGGAACGGCCAGGTGGTCGGGATGAACCCGCTTCAGTCGCAGTACAGCAAGCAGTTCGGGCCCGGCTACTACGTGCCGAACGTGTTCATCCAGTACTGGGGCATGCGGACGATGGCCTATCTGGGCGTCGTGGTGCTGCTGATAGCGCTGTGGGGGCTGTGGCTGATCCGGCGCAACAAACTCGCGACGTCCCGGGCCTTCCTGTGGGTGGCGATATGGGGAGTCGTGCTGCCGTTCCTGATGAACACCGCGGGCTGGCTGCTGACCGAGAGCGGCCGCCAGCCGTGGATCGTGCAAGGCATCATGCTCACCAAGAACGGCATCTCGCCGACGGTCAGCACCACCTGGCTGTGGATTAGCGTGCTGGCATTCGTCGGGCTCTACGGCGTGCTCGGCACCGTCGACCTGCTGCTCATGCTGAAGTACTCGCGCAAGGAACTCCCACCGCCGCCAACGGAGGCTGACCTGGAAACCCCAGTGCCAGCCGTTCAGTATTGAGGTCACGATGGGCGCTCTCGTCCCGTTCTGGTTCATCGCCATCGCGGTTCTGTGGACCGGCTTCTTCATCCTCGAGGGATTCGACTTCGGCGTCGGCATGCTGCACAGCGTGGTCGGCCAGGACGACCTTGGCCGCCGGACGGTCATCGCCGCGATCGGGCCGCTGTGGGACGGCAACGAGGTCTGGCTGATCGTGGCCGGCGCCAGCATGTTCGCCGCGTTTCCCGGCTGGTACGCGACCATGTTCTCCGGCCTGTACCTCGCGGTGGTCCTGCTGCTGATGTCGCTCATCATCCGGGGCGTGGCCTTCGAGTACCGCGGCAAGCGCGACGCCGCCCACTGGCGCCGCACCTGGGATGCAGCGCTGACCGTGGGCAGCCTGCTCGCTCCGCTGCTGATCGGCATCGCGCTGGGCGACCTGCTGCACGGGCTGCCCATCAATTCCGCCCAGAACTTCACCGGGTCATTCTGGGATCTGTTCCAGCCCTACGCGCTGCTCACCGGGGTCACCCTGGTGCTGCTCTGCCTGCTGCACGGCGCGACCTTCCTGTCACTGAAAACCACCGGCAGCATGCGCGACCGGTCCGGGCTGCTAGCCCGCCGGGTAGCGCCGTTCACCGCCGCCGCGGTGGTCGCCTTTGCCATCTGGACGCACGTCTCCTCCGGCAGCACGTTCTTTCTCCGGCCGCTTGAGCTGCTGGCGATCCTCGCGGTGCTCGCCGCCGTCTGGCTGGTCTCCGGTCACCACGAGGGCTTCGCCTTCGCCGCCACCACGGTCACGGTCGCGTCCTGCATCGCGTCGATCTTCGTCGCCCTGTATCCCAACGTGATGGTGTCAAGCACCAACCCGGCGTACAGCCTCACCGTGCACAACACGGCGTCCGCGCCGTACTCGCTCAAGGCGATGACCGTCGTCGTCGTCATCTTCTTGCCGCTGGTGCTGGCCTACCAGACCTGGTCGTACTACGTATTCCGCCGGCGGGTGAGCCGGGAGCTGTTCATGCAAACCCCACCGCCCACCGCCCCGCCCCAGCCGCTACCTGCGCAGGAGGTGCCGTCCAGTACGGCGCCGGGCACTCCGCCGCCTGCGCTGTTCCGTCACAGAGGAGGCAGACATGGCCGAAAGTTATGACGTCATCGTGATCGGAACCGGGGCGGGCGGCGGCACGCTCGCCCGTCACCTCGCACCGTCGGGCAAGCGCATCCTGCTGCTCGAACGCGGTGACTGGCTGCCCCGAGAGCCGGAGAACTGGTCGACGGCGGACGTGTTCGTCGACGGCCGCTACATCTCGGCGGACAGCTGGTACGACGTGGAGGGCAAATCGTTCTTCCAGCCGCAGGTGCATTACTTCGTCGGCGGCGCCACCAAGCTGTACGGCGCCGCGCTCTACCGGATGCGCGCCGAGGATTTCGGCGAGATCCAGCACCACGACGGACTGTCGCCCGCGTGGCCCATCAGCTACACGGACATGGAGCCGTACTACACCGCCGCCGAGCAGCTTTACCAGGTACACGGGACGCGCGGGGAGGACTCGACGGAGCCGCCGGCCAGCGCACCGTACCCGTATCCCGCGGTCTCCCACGAGCCGCGCATCCAGCAGCTCTCCGACGATCTGGCCAAGTCCGGCTACCATCCGTTCCACGCGCCGTGCGGCATCCTGCTCGACGAGGCGAACCCGGCCTACAGCATCTGCGTGCGCTGCACGGACTGCGACGGCTTCCCGTGCCCGCTGCACGCCAAATCCGACGCCGAGGTGAGCGGCGTCCGTCCCGCGCTGGAATTTCCCAACGTGACGCTGCTGCGGAACGCGCGGGCAGTGAAGCTGGAAACCGGCCCCGACGGCACCGCCGTCACCGCCGTGATGGTCGTGCGGGAGGGCGAGACCGAACGGTACCAAGGCGACATCGTGGTCGTCTCGTGCGGCGCGGCGAACTCCGCCAAGCTGCTGCTCTCCTCGGCCAGCGCCAAGCACCCGAACGGCCTGGCCAACGGCTCCGATCAGGTCGGCCGCAACTTCATGTACCACGACAGCCAGGCGGTGCTCGCCCTGTCCAAGGATCCGAACCCGACCGTCTTCCAGAAGACCCTCGGGATCAACGACTTCTACTTCAGCGGCCCGGACTTCGACTACCCGATGGGCAACATCCAGATGATCGGCAAGTCGCAGGCGGAGATGTTCCGCGGCGAGAAGCCGCTCGAGACCAAGTTTGCGCCGAAATGGGCGCTGCGAGACGTCGCGGAGCACGCGGTCGACTTCTGGCTGTCCACCGAGGACCTGCCTATGCCGGACAACCGGATCACCGTCGGTCAGGGCGACAGCATCCACATTGAGTACACGCCGAGCAACCCCACCGCCGCCAAGCGGCTCTTCGCCCAGCTCAAGTCAATGCTCGGGTCGCTCGGCATGCACAACGACCACCTGGCTCACCGGTTCGCCTACATGAAGACCGACATCCCGTACGCAGGCTGCGCGCACCAGGCCGGAACCGTCCGGTTCGGCGCCGACCCGGCGACGTCAGTGCTCGACCCGAACTGCCGGGCCCATGAAGTCGACAACCTCTACGTGGTCGACACCAGTTTCTACCCGAGCATCAGCGCGGTGAACCCCGCCCTCACCGCCATGGCGAACGCGCTCCGGGTCGGCGACCACCTGCTCGAGCGGCTCGGCTGACCAGGAGACCACAGGAACCAAGGTAGCCTCCGGTGCTGCACGTCCGGGTGGTCAGCCCGCCCGCCTCGACCGACCACCTGGTCGAGAGGCTCTCCGCCGACCCCGGCATACGGAACCTGGTGGTCATGCGGGGCGCCGCGCGGCGCCCGGACGGCGACGCGGTGCAGTTCGACCTTGTCACCCGGTTCGCCAACCCGGTGCTCGAGGAGGTGCGCGCCCAGATGCGCGACCGTGGCTCGGTCGTCATCGAGAACATCGAAGCGGCGGCCAGCGGGCCGGAAGACCAGGAAGGAACAGGGGACCCGAAGGGCGCGGCAGAACCAGGAGACTCCCAGGCGGGCAGCCGACCGCACCACGGCGAGGTTCCGCCGGTGTGGCAGCTGGTCGAATCGAAGATCCGCGCGGGCGGCCAATATCCGGCCAGCTTCTACGCGCTGCTGATCATCGCCGGCCTGATCGGCGCGGTCGGCATACTCACCAACTCGCAGATCCTCATCGTCGCGGCGATGGTGGTAGGCCCGGAGTACGGCGCCATCATGGCGACCGCGCTCGGCATCGACAAGGGGGACCGCCGCGCGGTCCGGCGCGGCCTGGCCGCCCTGGCGGGGGGGTTCGCGCTTGCGGTGCTCGCGACACTGGTCTTCGGGCTGCTCATCCGGTGGTCCGGCCATACCCCGCGGCTCTACGAGGTCGGCCTGCGCCCCGTCTCCGACCTCATCAACTCGCCGAACGTGTTCTCGGTCATCGTGGCGGTGCTGGCCGGCATTGTCGGCGTCGTCTCGCTGACCGAGTCCCGGGCGAACGCGCTGATCGGCGTGTTCATCTCGGTTACCACCATTCCCGCCGCCTCCGACATGGGCCTGTCGGCCGCGTACGGCAGCTGGCCCGAGGCGCGCGGGTCGACATTCCAGCTGCTGCTTAACGTGGTGCTGCTGATCGCGGTCGGCGCCGTCGGGCTCCGCCTGCAGCGGGCATTCTGGCGAGGCAGGACGGGGAGGGCCGCCGCGCGTGCGCGCGGCCCTCGCCGGATGCCTAGCGGATCATGCCTAGCGGATCAGCGGCGACTCACGTCGCCCGCTCCAGCACCGGGCTGAGCGCGTTGGCGCCGTGGTCGAGCTGGTAGTCGAGGTTGATGGCGGCGCTGATCAGGGACAGGTGGCTGAACGCCTGCGGGAAGTTGCCGAGCTGCTCGCCGGTGCTGCTGATCTCCTCGGAGTACAGGCCGAGGTGGTTGGCGTAGGTGTGCATCTTCTCGAAGGTCAGCCGCGCCTCGTCGATCCGCCCGGCGCGCGCGAGCGCGTCGACATACCAGAACGTGCACAGCGAGAAGGTGCCCTCGTCGCCGGCCAGCCCGTCGGGTGACGCGCTCGGGTTGTAGCGGTAGACGAGGCTGTCCGATACCAGCTCACGGTCCATCGCGTTGAGCGTGGACAGCCACCTCGGGTCGTCCGGGGCGATGAACCCCTGCAGCGGCATCATCAGCAGCGAGGAGTCGAGGACCTCGGTGCTGTAGTGCTGGGTGAAGGCGCCGACCTTGCTGTTCCAGCCCCTGGCCATGATCTGCTTGTACACCGCGTCCCGCGCTTGAATCCATCGCTGCAGGTCCGCCGGGCGACCTCGGTGCATGGCCATCCGGATGGCACGGTCGAACGCCACCCAGCTCTGGAACCGGCCGTAGGTGAAGTCCTCGCTGGCCGCCGCGGGTTTCCCAGATGCCCTCATCGGGCTGGTCCCAGCGATCGCACAGCCAGTCGATCAGCCGCGATACCTGCTCCCAGCCCTCGGCGAACACCTGAAGGCCATTGACATCGCCCAGGTACGCGGCGTCGAGCATCTCGCCGTAGATGTCGAGCTGCAGCTGGTCGGCCGCGCCGTTGCCGACCCGCACCGGCCGCGAGCCGCGCCAGCCTTCCAAGTGGTCGAGGCTCTCCTCGGAAAGGTCGGAGCTTCCGTCGACCCGGTACATGATCTTCAGCGGGTGCTCGCCGTCGGGCTTGAGTTCGTCGCCGCGGTCGCGCAGCCAGCCAGAGAAGGCCCTAGCCTCCTCGACGTAGCCGAGGCCGAGCAGCGCGTACAGCGAGAACGAGCCGTCGCGTATCCAGGTGTAACGGTAGTCCCAGTTGCGCTCGCCGCCCACCTGCTCGGGCAGCCCAGTGGTCGGCGCGGCGACGGGCGCGCCGGTCGGCGCGTAGATCATCAGCTTGAGCGTGATCGCCGACCGCGCCACCATCTCGCGCCAGCGGCCGGTGTAGCTCGACCGGTGCAGCCAGGCGCGCCAGAAGTCAGCGGTCTCGTGCTCCAGTCGCTCGATCTCCTCGGGCTCCATCAGGCGCGGCTGGCCGCCCATCGACTCGAGCACCATCCCGGCGCTCTGGCCGGCCCGCAAAGTGGCCGTCGCGCGCACCCCTTCACCGTGCCGCTCGATCGTGTTGTCCGGATCCCGCGACGAGGCGTCTGCTGGGCGGGCCCGGTGCAACGTCAGCTCCATGCCGTCCGCCTCGAACACCGCGCCGTTCTCCGACAGGTCCACCTTGTGCGGCTGCCTGGCATAGTCGAACGCGGGCTGGATGTCCATCACGAACCGCATCGTGCCGCGGACCACTGTCATCTGCCGCACCATCCGGTGCCGGTCGGTCGCGGCGCCGGTGATGACCGGCATGAAGTCGTGCACCTCGCCTACCCCGTCCGGCGTCATGAACCTGGTGATCAGGATCGCCGTGTCCGGGAAATAGAGCTGCTTGCTCACGTAATCGTCGCGGTCGGGCGCGATGCGGAAGTAGCCGCCGTGGTCCGCGTCGAGCAGCGACGCGAACACACTGGGCGAGTCGAAGCGCGGGCAGCAGAACCAGTCCACCGAGCCGTCCGTCGTCACGAGCGCGGCGGTTTGCAGGTCGCCGATAAGTCCGTGATCGCTGATGTTGGGGTAGCGGGCCACGGTTTCCTCCTCTGACGGTTTGCACACGCCGTGTTTTGGCGCGTATCAGAGTTATCGTCCGACTCCTGGGTAATTAACGCATCGCCCGTTACAGGTGACTTGCTGGCTCGGGTCGGCTAGCGGTGCCCGGCCGGCAGCGGTGCCGCGTGCCGGCCAGCGGTGCCCGGTTGGCTAGCGGTGCCCGGCATGCTAGCGGTGCCCGGCATGCTGGCGTTGCCCGGCTGGCTGCTCCTTGAGCCACACGTTCACGCCGGCGGTGGTCCCGTGCTTGACCGCGGACCAGTGCTGGCGGGCGAGCTCGGTGGGCGGCACGTCCATCTGCTGCACCCGCTGCCGGAAGGCTGACATCAGCGCCGTTCCCGCCACGGCCGCGCCCGCCAGGACGAGCGCGCCGCCGACGCCCATCAGGATGCCTCCGGCGCGGATCTGTCCCATATTGACCTGAATCTTTGACTGCGGCGCGACGCTGGAATTCATCGGGACCGTCCTTGAGATAGTGGCCATGGCCGGAGCCTCGCACGCCACCTGCGCTCGGGCATCGCCCGCAGAGAGTGAGATCGGCGGGCTAACGCCGCTGAGCCTCGACCGAGAACATCTGATTCCGCCGCGTACCGCGCCGAACCCCGATCATCCGGCCGCGAGCTAACCGAGGTACTTGACGCGTTCCGCGTGGTCGTAGGTGGACTCCGGGTTGCCGCGCACGAACTCGTCCAGTTTCTTCGCGTCCTCGCCGACCAGGATGCGCCAGGCACCGGACCGCACCCCGTCGAGAATGATCGCGGCCGCCGCGGCGGCCGTCGTCGGGGCGCCATCCCGCCAGCCGGCGTTCGCCTTCTCGATCTCCGCGCTGTCGGTGACGCCGAAGGCCCGCATCGAGTTGCCGACGATGTTCGTGGCAATGTACCCCGGCATCACCAGGACGGCGCGGACGTGCGGGGCGTTCGTCCGCAGGTCCTCGATCAGCGACTCGGTGAACCCCTTCACCGCGAACTTCGCCGTGCTGTAGGCGGTGTTCGGCCAGGCCGGCCCGAGCGACGCCCAGAAGCCGTTGACGCTGCTCGTGTTCACCAGCGCCCCCTGCGGGCTCGCGATGAGCAGCGGCAGGAACGCCCGCGCGGTGTAGTAGACGCCCCACCAGTTGATCGCGAGGACCCGCTCCCACTGCTCGCGCGGGTCGTTGATGAAACTGCCGCCGCCCCCGATCGCCGCGTTGGCGAAGACCAGGTCGACATGATCGGCCCGGTGGGCCGCGAGCGCCTCGTCACGGAACCGCAGCACCGCCGCCTCATCGGAAACATCGCACTGATGAGCCGTGATCGCAGCGGTCCCCGCGGCCTGCCCCATCGCCAGTTCCCCGGTCTCGGCGAGGGAATCGGCATTGAGGTCGCAGGTGGCGACCGAGCATCCCTCGGCGGCGAGCTGGCAGACCAGTTCCCGCCCCATGCCCGAGCCGCCGCCGGTGACGATCGCGAGCTTCTCGGCAAACGAGTCCACCCGCCCAGCGTAACTTCGCCGATCTCACCCGGCTAGCCGGGAAGCACCTCCCGCCAGCGGCTGGTTATCGGCAGTCGGCGGTCGCGGCCGAAGTTCTTGACGGTGATCTTCGGGCCCGGCGGATACTGGCGGCGCTTGTACTCGGCCAGGTCGACCAGCCGGATCACGCGGGCGACAAGCGCCGGGTCGTGTCCGGCGCCGATCAGCGCGGCCGATCCCATGTCCTTCTCGACGTAGTCATCGAGCAGGGCGTCGAGCACCTCGTACTCCGGCAGCGAGTCGGTGTCGAGCTGCCCAGGGGCAAGCTCCGCCGATGGCGGCTTGGTGATCGAGTTGGGCGGGATAGGCGGGGTCGCACCGGTCCGTTCCGCCTGCTCATTGCGCCACCTCGACAGGTCCCACACGAGGGTCTTGAGCACGTCTTTGATCGGGCCGAACCCGCCTGCCGAGTCGCCGTAGAGGGTGGAATAGCCGGTCGCGATCTCGCTCTTGTTGCCGGTCGTGAGCACGAGGTGCCCTTCGGCGTTGGAGAGCGCCATGTTGATCACGCCGCGCACCCGGGACTGGAGGTTCTCCGCGGGCAGCCCGGCGGCGGGGAAGCCCTCGCCGAGCCCGGCCTTGAAGGCATCGACGATCTCCTGAATAGCGATCGTCCGCGCGTTCAGGCCCTGCCGCTTGACCAGGTCCTCGGCGTCGGTCACCGAGTGGTCGGACGACCAGCGGCTCGGCATGAGGACCACGTGCACGTTCTCCGGCCCGATCGCGTCGGCCGCGATCGTCGCGGTCAGCGCTGAGTCGATCCCGCCGGACAGTGCCAGGATGACCGAACGGAACCCGTTCTTGCGCACGTAGTCCGCCGTCCCGAGCACCAGCGCCGCGTACACCTCAGCCAGGTCGTCGAGCCTCGGCCAGAAGGGAACCCCCGGCGCCCCGGACATTTCCGATATTTCCGGAATATCCGGCAGCGATACCCGCTCTATCGTGATTACCGTCCCGTCCCCGGCGTCCGCGGCCTCGCCCGACGTGTCCGCAGCTGTTCCCTCCCGGGGGGAGGACCCCTCGCAGACCCTCCTGCCTTCCGCGGCGGCCAGCTCCAGGTCCGCGACGATCAGCGCCTCCGCGAACTGCGGCCCGCGCGCCAGCAGCTCGCCGGTCGCCGAGACGAGGATCGAGTCCCCGTCGAAGACAAGCTCGTCCTGCCCGCCGATCAGGTTGCAGTAGGCGAGCGCCGCCCCGGCCTCCCGGGCCCGCCGCTGGCACAGCTCAAGCCGGACATCGTCCTTGCCCCGCTCGTACGGCGACGCGTTCGGCACCACAAGCAGCGTCGCCCCCGCCTGCCGCGTCACCGCCACCGGCCCGCCGTCCTGCCACAGGTCCTCGCAGATCGCGACCGCGACGTCAACCGCCTCGCCGCCGCTGACCGGTACCCGGAAAACGGGCAGCGTGTCGCCGGGCACGAAGTACCGGTACTCGTCGAAGACGCCGTAATTCGGCAGGTGGTGCTTGGCGCTGGTGATCACGACCCGCCCGCCGTGCAGCACCGCCGCCGCATCCAGCGGCGCCCCGACCGGCAGCCCAGTGCGCGGCACAAGGCCCGCCCGCCGGTCCAGGTACCCGGCGACAACGGCGACCCCGCCGAGTCCCTCGACGTTCAGCCGCTCGGCAACGTCCCGCAGCGTGGCGATCGACGCCTCCACGAACGACGTCCGCAGCGCCAGGTCCTCCACCGGGTAGCCGGTCAACGCCATCTCAGGAAACACCACGACGCGGGCTCCCCTCCCCGCCGCGCGCCGCGTCCACTCCACGATGATCTCGGCGTTCCCCGCCAGATCCCCGACCGTAGCGTTCACTTGCGCAAGGGCAATCCGCAGCATAGGCACCCTCCAAGCTTAGGATGCTTTCCTGCTCGAGTGCTTTCCTTGTCGCCGCCGGGCGCTCGGACCCCTGCCCGCTTAGATTTCGGTGACGGCTTCGGCTCTGCCGTCCTTGACGGCGGCCTGGAACGTGGCGTAGTCGACCTCGTTCTGGTCGGCGTAGGTCTCGGCGAAGTCGGCGATGGCGTTGTCGAACTTGGCCGAGCCGCCGAGGTAGGCGGCCAGCGCGACGCGGTCGCCGGAGCGGGCATGGGCCCGGGCCAGCGTCCACCCGCACAGCCGGGCGTACAGCGTCATGCCGGCCGGGACCATCACCTCGATGGGCACGGAGAACTTCCAGTCCCGCAGCTGGCGGACGTAGAAATCGCGGTCGACCCCGTCGGGGCCGTTGACGCGGGTCCAGCCGAGGAAGATATCGCTCTGGGCCTGCATCAGATGCTGCCCGGCGACGACGCGCTCGCCCTCGTTGTTGTACCGGCTGCGCCCTGCGAACTCCGCAAGGACGGACGGCTGGGCCTCCTTGGCCTGCAGGACCAGTGGTTCGACTCCGTCGGCGGCGTCCATCAGCACGATCCAGGCGCGGGTGCCGACGCTGCCCACCCCGACGACCTTGCGGGCCACGTGCAGCAGGGTGAACTCGTTGAGCAGGTGCCGCCGGTCGGACTGCAGGGTGCGCCGGTACTTGGTCACCACGGCGCTGATCTGCTCGTAAATCGCGGCGGCCTCCACATCGGGGAAGAGATCCTCGATCGGGACGATCGTCGGCGGGTCGCTGATGATCCGCCGCTGCCCGTCGACCTCGGCGGTGAGCTTGTCCATCGCCGAGGTGCTGTCCTTGGTGTGGGCCTTGGCCAGCAGCTTCTCGAACGCCTTGAGCCTCTTGGCCTTGATCTGGGACTTCACCTCGGCCAGGGCGGGCTCCACGTCCATGGTCGCGTACCACACGTCAAGCAGGGGCTGCTCCGCGAACCCCCGCATCGCGGTGCGGTAGCCCTCGGCTGCGGTCAAGGCGAGCTTGCGGCAGGCCTTGGCCGAGAACCCGTTGTCCCGGCCGGCCACGATCAGGCTGGCGGCCAGCCGCTTGACATCCCACTCGAACGGGCCGGGCAGGGTCTCGTCGAAGTCGTTGACGTCGAACACCAGGTTCCGCTCGGGCGAGGCGAACGCACCGAAATTCGACAGGTGGGCGTCCCCGCACACCTGCACCCGCAGCCCCGAGGTAGGCGTGTTGGCCAGGTCGGCGGCCATTGGCAGCGCCGCCCCCCGGTAGTAGCTGAACGGGGACACCAGCATCCGCCCGTGCCGGACCGGCACCAGTTCCGGCACCCGCGACGCCGCCTGGCCAAGCAGCAGCCCGACCGGGTCCCGCCCCCGGCCCGGCCGGAACTCGGCCTGCGACTCCAGCGGGGCCACCGCCCGGGCATCCTTTCCTCGCGCCGCCCGGTCCGCTCGGCTCAGGCGCTCCGTCGCCCCGGCCCGCGTCGGCTGCCGGGGACGCGGAATTGCCTGCGTACCAGTCTTCGCAGCTGCGGCACGATCGGTTGTCGCCGTCATCGACTCTCCTCCCGGGCTGCAGCGGCAGCGCTACTGCCAGCCGGTCATGCACCGCGGGCGCCTCCCCGGTGCTGCTCCCAGACAAGCACCGACCCGCCGTGATGACATCACCCTGGCGAGGTGAACACGGCATCAAGGTGAACACAGCGTCAACTGGGCTGGTCGGCTGGGTGTCCTCCCGACTACGTCAACCAGCAGTCCGCGTCCGGCAGCGCCTGGGGGAGTAACCACGGTCCGTTCAGGAGAATTCAAGATCTTTCATACTGAACGGACCGTTGCCTCGCGCCTGCCGTCCCGCTGAGAGCCCGACACGGGCCGGCCTCTGCCTTTTCTTTCACCCGGTCGGGATGATGCCTCGGCGGCCCGGCGCGCGGTGGGATCGGTGGCATGGTGATCAGAGCATGGTGACCCGTGATCAGCCGGGGCATGGCTGGACGGTGGTTCTCCGCCGTCAGCCGGTTCGCATCGTTGACGGCCGCCCGGAAGGCGGCTACACCGACGTGTTTGAGATCGTCTGCTGCGACTGCGGTGACCATCCCGACCTGGACTACTCCGAGGTCGCGCCCGAGCTTCGGCAGGTCCGCGGGCCGTACTCGGTCGCGGACGGCATTGCCGCGTACGTAGAGCACGTTGGGCGCTACCACCAGCCGGCCTGGCCGGCAGCATAGAGCCTGCACCCGACGCCCGCCTGGACTCGGTTCCCGCCGTCGGCCTGGAGCCGGCCCCGCGGCCGGCCAGGAGCTGGCCCCTGCCGCCACTATTGAACGAGCGCGGATGCCAGCTGACCTGCTGTGAACGCCGAGTTCTTCGCGCTGGCGTTCCTCGCGGCGCTGAACCCGAAGCTGCTGGCCCTTGACCTGCTGCTGATAGAGAACCGGCGGCCGCGGGCGATGTTCTTGTGGCTGCTGGTCGGCGGCCTGGCCGTGGGCCTGACCGTCGGCCTGCTTGACGTGCTCGTCTTCCACGTCGATGCCATCAACCACCAAAGGTCGGTCGGCGCAGGGGTCGACCTGGCCCTGGGCCTGTTCCTGCTCGCCCTCGGCGCGCTGATCGCCACCGGCCGCCTGCACGGCCGGCGCAAGGCACCGGTCCCGGCCGGGGACAGGCAGCGGGATAGGGAGGACGGGGCGGGCAGGGAGGGCAGGGCGGGGAATGGGGAGGAAGGGGAAGGGGAGGAGAAGCCAAGCAGTTCCTGGCCATCGTCGCACTGCTCCTGGGCGCCTACCTGACCATAAGCGCCGCGGTCCGGCTGTCCTGATTGCCGCCCGGGCCGCCGGCCGCACCCGACCAGTGCTGATTCGGCCCTTTCACCCTGTTCGGGGGATGCGTCCGCGGGCCGCGCGGGGTGAGATCGATGGTGCAGTGAGTTAAGGGGACCGGAGTAAGGGTTCTGCCAGTTACGGCACGGGAGGTCACAAATGACGCCGACACCAGGCCTTGCCCGGAAAAACCAGGCTCGTGCCCTCGCACGCCTGGCCGCCTTGGACAAGGCGAGAGGGCCGTCGTGATGAGCCGGCGCCTGGGCCGGAGGCGGGCCCTTGGCAACATCGAACGGGACCTGGCTGACACCGATCCGCGCCTTGACGAGCTTTTCTTCTCCTTCAACCAGCGTGCCAGCTGCGGGAAAATGCCCCGGACGGAGAAGATCAGGACGGGCCCGCTCGGACTGATCGCCCGGATGGGATGCCGGGTGCGTCCGGCATCAGATGACTTCAATCGCCTAGACGCCTGGTGGCTGTGAGGGATGCTGGCTGTGCAGGTCTTCGCCTTCGGGCTTGGTTGCCTGGCCGTGGCCGGCCGGTCGCTGGAGAACGTGCCCGGCCGCCGGCACGGCCCCGGTGAAGGCAAGGCGAGGCAGCCGTGACCGCGCAACAGCAAGTACCTCCGTCGAGTCCGCTCAGCCCGCTGGCCCGCTACGAGAAGAACCTCACCGACCGCATCGCCGACTTCAACGACCCGCACCAGGAGTGGCGGCGCCTGTTCTCCGAGTTGCTCGGCACCTTCTTCCTGGTGCTCGCGGCGGCCGGCGGGGGCATGATGAGCCACGCCTTCCCCGGCGTGATCAGCCACACCGCCGCCGTCACGGCCCCTGCCCTGACGGTCATGGGGATCATCTTGTACATGGGCAAAGTCTCCGGCGCGCACCTGAACCCGGCCGTCAGCATCGCCTTCTCCCTGCGCCGCGACTTCCCCTGGCGACGCGTCCCTGGCTACGTCGTGGCGCAGCTTGCCGGGGCCACGATCGCAGCCCTGGTCCTGCACGCCATCATCAACGTCTCGGCCAGCTACGGGTCCAACTACCCGGCCAAAGGCTATTCCGCCGGTGCCGCGTTCTGGATGGAGCTCATCTTGACCACGGGCCTGGTCAGCGTGATCCTGGGCACCGCCTCAGGCGCCCAGAACGTCGGCGTCATCGGCGCGTTGGGGATCGGCGGCTACATCGCCCTGGCCGGCCTGTGGGGCAGCCCCATCTCGGGTGCCTCGATGAACCCGGCCCGCACCTTCGGGCCCGACCTGGCCAGCACCACCTTCACCAGCTATTGGGTCTACATCGCGGGCCCGATCGCCGGCGCCGTGATCGCCGTCGGCATCGCCTTCGTGCTGCGCGGCCGGGGTGGCGGCAAGTCCGGCGCCGGCGCCGCGCAAGGTGACCTGTTCACCGAGGTCTATGAGTCCGGCCGGTCCTGAGGCATCCGGTCATGCGGCTGTGCCCGCGGATCGTCGCGTACCGCGGCGGGCTTGTCGGCGAGGACGCGGCCGAGGTCTGCGGCGGTGGAGCGGTCCAGGATCCGCACGGCCCTGGCTGCGGGCGAGACGCCGGCCGCGTGCAGCGGCAGTCGTACTCGCAGTGCGCCCGGCTGGGACTGGAACGTCAGGGGCGGGTCCATCGCGAGCGTCTCCCCGTCCACGCCGAGTTGCACCGGGCCGACCGAGCGGATCTCGAAGCTGCGGGTGCTCCATTCGAGCCAGCCCGCGAAGCGCCGCGTCTGGCCGGCCGCCTGCAGGGCGGAGAATTGGGCGGCCTCGGCGGCGCTGGTGATCCGCGCCGTGACGATCCCGAGGACGCCGCCGTCGATGCGCTTGCGGGTGCCCCGGCCGCCGGCGTGAGCGAGTTGGTAGGGGTTGTTGGACACGAGGATCATCTGCGCGGCCGGATAGGTGGTTCCGTCAGGCCCGGTGAAAGACAGGTCAAGCGGTTCGGCGTCGGGGCCGAGGAGATCCGGCAGCACCGATGCGGCCGTCCGGAGCTTGGCGTCCCGGTACTGCGATGACTCGGTGATGGCCGCGTACAGGCCGAGCGACGCGTTGTTGACGAATGTCCTGCCGTTGACGATGGCCAGGTCGATCCGGCGCTCCGTCCCGGCTGCGAACGCGTCCAGCGCGCCGACCACGTCGTCCCGGTCCAGGCCGAGGTCGAGCGCGAAGTGATTGCGGGTCCCTGCGGGCACGCAGACATAGGGGATGCCGGACCGCGCGGCGACGGCGGCGACCAGGGCCTGTGATCCGTCGCCGCCGGCCATGCCGATGACGTCCGCCCCCTGCGCGACGGCGTCCTCGGCGAGGCGCAGCAGGTCATCGCCGGGACCTAGCACCACCGTCTCGATGCCCCGGCTGCGGCACTCCTCCGCCAGCTTGAACCGCTCGGCCTTCCCGCCCCCGGACTTGGGGTTCATGATCAGGACCGGATGGCGGGCTGCGGCGGCGGCAGGGCGCCGCCTGGCGGCGGAGTCCAGCGCACCGGGGGACCGCCGGAGCGCATACCGGGCCGATGCCACCGACAGCAGGGACAAGGCAGCGGCCAGGGCCAGCCTCAGGATGCTGATGTCGGCATATATCAGGCTGCTGATAAGCACACCAAGCGCGGCTGCCATGATCGCGCCCGCGGCCAGCCGGATGAGTCCCCTGCGCGATACCGCGTACCAGCCCGCGAAGACGCACAGCACCAGGCTGAGGGCCGCGACCAGCACGTGCGTGACGTTACGTGCCACCCCGACCAGCACGAGCACCACCGCGGCGGTAATGCACACGATCGCGGCAAGCGCCGTCAGCCGCTCCCCGGCGCTCGGCCTGACCGCCAGTTCCTCACCCATGCCCGCCTCCTGCCGCTGCGCCCGGGAACCCAGGCCCCGCTTCGCCGGTTGCTCCCGCCGCGCTCGTAGGCCCGGGACCCGCGGGGGCGGTTGATAGCATCCGGTGATGAGCACAGGCCAGGCGAGCGCCGAGCCTTCGGCGCTCGGGCCGGCCGGGCAAGCCAGCCGCCGGCACCGGGCCCTGGCGGCGCCTGCTCGCGGTCGGCGCTCGCAGGCTCGGCGCCGCCGACCAAGCGGTCTACGCGGCGGTCGCCGCGTCCCCGACCCCGTGGCTCGACGAGCCCGTGCGGCGGCTTTCCCAGGCCGCCAATTTCTCCCGCATCTGGCTCGCGATCGCGGCCGGAATCGCGGTTTTCGGCGGACCGGAGGGCCGGCGGGCGGCCCTGCGGGGAGTCATCGCCGTGGGGGTCACGTCCGCGACCGTCAACATCGGCATGAAAACCATCCGCCCGCGACACCGCCCGGACCGGGCGGGCGCGCACGTTCCGGCCCCTCGGCTGGTGGCGATGCCGTCCTCCGGCTCGTTCCCGTCCGGGCACTCCGCCTCCGCGTTCGCATTCGCCTGCTGCGTGGGCGCGGCCTGCCAGCTGCCGCCACCCCCCTGCTGGGTCTCGCCGCCGCCGTGGCCTACTCCCGGGTTTACACCGGCGTTCATTTCCCCGGCGACGTGATCGCCGGCTCGGTTCTCGGCGCCGCCATCGGGCGGGCCGTGGCCAGCTGGCCCAAGCCTGGCGCCGAGGTGATCCTGCCCGCGAGCCGGTGACGGAGGCTCCGCCGCGGCGCGGCGCGGCGGGCAAGCTGGACACCTCGTAGGTTTCAGCGCCGTTCTCCTTTGAAAAGCGCCGCTCGCGGCGCGCCGCCACTGTCATGGTCGCTCCGGGGTCGTGGCGGTGCTTCACCTCCAGAGGGTGATTCCGCCCGGTGCATGGCGATCCAACCCCAAGCCCGCCGCTGTCAGCGGCCCGCGGGCTCTAGCGCCCATGGGTAACGAGAGTCCCGGCCAAAAGATCGGGTGTACCTACCGTCAAATAGCAACGGAAGGTACACCCAATATGCTCACTCCGCGACGCCCGGCCGACGTATGGTCATTCCGGTCGATCATGCGATATGAGGGGACTATGCGGATGCACCTGCCCGCACCGCGGGCGCGGGCGCGGGCGCGGGCGCAACGGGCGAAGGCGTCAGCGCGCCCGAGAACATGGAAAGCCCGCTGGCTCGAGCTGACCGTCGTCACGGCGGCGATCGCCGTCGCAGCGGTCTGCCTGGCAAAAGCCTGGACCGCGCCGCTGGAACTCGCCCCCTTGCTCGCCGTACCGCCCGCCCTGGCCGGCGTCGGCGCCACCACCATCAAGAGGCCGCTGGCCTACGGCATCGCCGCCGTTATCGTCGGCGTAATCGTGGATGCGCTGGTCAAGGGCGGCATCACCGTCACCAACGGCGCGCACGAACTCCCGCTGGCGGCCATCGGCAGCGTCGTGGTGGTCACCGCGCTCAGCATGATCGGGACGAGGGTCGGCACCGATAACAAAACGACCCAGCAGGAGCAGCAGGCACAGCAGATCGTGGACGTTACCTCGGTCGCCGAGGCCGCCCAGCGCGCCGTGCTCCGGCAGCTCCCCGAGACGGTCGGCCCGCTGACCATCGGCGTCGTCTACCTCGCCGCCGCGGCGGAGGCGAGGGTGGGCGGCGACCTGTACGAGGTCGCCGCCACCAGCGACCACGGCGTCCGGCTGATCATCGGCGACGTGCGCGGTAAGGGGCTTGAAGCGGTCGAGGTCGCCGCGGACATCATCGGCCGGTTCCGCGAGCTCGCGCACAGCGTGCACACGCTCGACGAGATCGCGTACCGCCTCGACGCAGGCCTGTCGAGGCGATGGGGCCAGCACGAGGAGTTCGTCACCGCGCTGCTGGCGCAGATCGACACGGACAAGGGCAGGCTGACCATCTTCAACTGCGGTCATCCGCCGCCCATCCTGGTTTCGCAGAATGCGGGCGTCTCCGTGCTGGAGGTCCGCGCCCCCGCGCCCCCGCTCGGTCTGATCACGCTCGGCAACGATTCCGGGGCGAAGGAGATGTACGCCTTCAACCCGAACGATCAGCTTCTTCTCTACACCGACGGCGTCACCGAGGCGCGCGACGCGAGCAGGGAGTTCTACCCACTCGACGAGCGGGTCGCCATCCTGGCACCGCGGGCGCTGCCGAAGCCGGCGAGATCCGCGAGAGCGGCGGCCAGGCAACTTGCCAACCACTCTTCCCCGAGCCTGCTCGACCTGGTCCGCGACGACCTGATCAAGTACGTAGGCTCGCCGCCGCACGACGACGCGGCCATGCTGCTCATCCGCGCTCCGGCCTCCTGGCCAGGCGCCCGCCGCACGCCGCCGGCCACCGCGCGATGACCGGGCGCTAGCGTCGGCCACGGCGACATGAACGGAGCTAGCGCCGACCACGCAGAGGCGGTCGGCGCTAGCGGCCCGAGCAGGAGTTAACGGTCGCCCGAGCGAAGCCTTACGGCTTGAGCGGCGGGTTGGAGGGATCGAACAGGTCGCGCTCCTTCAGCCAGCCGTACAGCGGGGAGTCCTCCGGGTAGTGGCCCCAGTGGTGGTCGCCATCGCCGGGACGGATCCCGCCGAGAAGCTGCCGCTGGACCGGGGTGATCTGGTCGGCCCAGTCGGCCGACCAGATGGCGTCGTTCTCGTCCCGCATCGCGATCCAGCGGTACGTGTAGCCGAAGAACATGGCCTTGCGCGTGTACGTCGAGTAGTTGTCGGAGCGGGCGTGCCAGAGCCGCCGGTCGAACAGGACGACATCGCCGGGGGCCGCGGTCACCTCGATCGCGCCCTCTGGGTCGGGCCACTCGACGTCACGGCGGGGCGGCCCGGAGATCCAGTTGGTCAGGTGACTGCCCGGCACGACCTTGAAGTTGCCCCGGCCCGCTTCGGACACGTCGGAGAGCCAATACGCGAGCTTCACCGACAGCCGCGGCCGCGGCTCGGTCTCGATCTCACGGTTCTGCCGGCCGCCGTCTTGGTGCCACTCGAATCGGAACGGGCGGCGCGTCGGCAGCGGCGGGTGCACGTCCAGGTGGGAGTGGTAGGCGTGGACGTTCCACCCCAGGATCGACCATACGTAGGGGAACGTCACCGGGTGGTCGATCAGGCCGATCGCCTCGGGGCAGTTCGCGACGGCGCTGAGCTGGTGCAGCGACCCGCCTGGCTGGATCCGGCCATCCGCCTCGGCCGCCTGGTACACCCGGTCAAGCGCGTCCCGATAGTGACCAACCTCGTCCGGCGTGAGGGCGCCGCGGATGATCAGGAACCCGTTTTTGTCGAACTCCGCCCGCTGCGCGGTCAGGTCCGGGCTTTCCGCCCGCTCCCCGGCCAGGTCCGGGCTTGCTGTGCTCGCCAGTGTGATTGACATGCCTCACCTGTTTCTCGGTCACCGAAGTCTGCCGAAGTCTAGAAGATGTTCAGCCCTGGGACCCGAACTTAGGGACGGAAGGTACGAGAAAGCTTAAGAGGACGTACGTGACTCAAGAGGGTGCCCGCCGTCCCGCCGCCGCCGCGGAGCTAGGCTCGAAAACCATCACCCGAACGTAACCAGGTGGAAACTCGGCGGGGGCGGAACGCCTGGTAGCGTGGCCAAACCACCGGCACCGGTGCCAGCAGTCACCCCTGACCGGTGAACCAACAGCGAGCAGCGTTTAAGGTGATAGCCGTGGACAGGCAGGAAGAATTCGTGCTGCGCACGCTAGAAGAGCGGGATATTCGTTTTGTCCGGCTCTGGTTCACCGACGTGCTCGGTGCGCTCAAGTCGGTCGCGGTCGCCCCGGCTGAGCTCGAGGGCGCGTTCGCGGACGGCATCGGCTTCGACGGCAGCGCCATCGAGGGCTTCGCGCGGGTTCACGAATCGGACATGATCGCGCGTCCCGACCCGGCGACCTTCCAGCTGCTGCCGTGGCGCGGCGAGTACCCGGGCGTGGCCCGGATGTTCTGCGACATCCTGCTGCCCGACGGCTCCCCGAGCTACGCCGACCCCCGCTGGGTGCTCAAGCGCAACCTGTCCAAGGCCAGCGAGATGGGCTTCACCTTCTACACGCACCCGGAGATCGAGTTCTTCTTGATCCGCGATCGCCCGGAGGTCGGCTCCATCCCGGTCCCGGTCGACTCTGGCGGCTACTACGACCACATCCCGCACAGCATCGCGCACGACTTCCGCCGCACCAGCATCACGATGCTCGAGGCGATGGGCATCTCCGTCGAGTACAGCCACCACGAGGGCGCCCCCGGCCAGCAGGAGATCGACCTGCGTTACGCCGACGCACTGACCACCGCCGACAACATCATGTCCTTCCGCCTGGTCATGAAGGAAGTCGCGATGGAGCAGGGCGTCTGGGCCACGTTCATGCCCAAGCCCTTCACCGAGTACCCCGGCTCGGGCATGCACACCCATATCTCGCTTTTCGAGGGCGACCAGAACGCCTTTTACGAGCCGGGCGCGGAATACCAGCTCTCGAAGACGGCCCGCGCGTTCATCGCCGGCCTTTTGCGGCATGCCCCGGAAATCACCGCCGTCTGCAACCAGTGGGTGAATTCCTACAAGCGTCTCTGGGGCGGCGCCGAGCGCACCGCCGGCGCCGGCGGCGAGGCCCCCGCCTACGTCTGCTGGGGCCACAACAACCGCTCCGCCCTGGTCCGGGTCCCCATGTACAAGCCGCAGAAGGGCAACTCCACCCGCCTCGAATTCCGCTCGGTAGACCCGGCCTGCAACCCCTACCTGGCCTTCTCTGTAATCCTGGCCGCTGGCCTGAAGGGCATCGAGGAGGACTACGAGCTCCCCCCAGGCGCCGAAGACGACGTATGGGCCCTCACCAGCGCCGAACGCCGCGCCATGGGCATCAAGCCGCTCCCCTCGGACCTCAACGAGGCCATCAGGGTCATGGAATCCAGCGACCTGGTAGCAGAAACCCTAGGCGAGCACGTCTTCGACTTCTTCCTCCGCAACAAGCGGGAAGAATGGTCCGACTACCGCCGCCAGGTAACCCGCTACGAACTAGACCGCTACCTCCCCATTCTGTAAAGATCAAAATTCAGATCATAATGAACGGGCCGTTGCTCCGCGTTAACCCTTCAGTTCCTCGTCAACGAATCCGTCGTGGCTGCCTGATTGCTCCTGCGAATGGAGCATATTCGCCGAAGATAGGAGTCAAGGTGCCGACGAGGGGGCACGACATCAACCGCTGTAATCCCGAAGACAACAGCAACAGGCCGGACGACCGCGAAGAAACGGACCGTTCCATACTCTCGTGATCGGCTGAAGCGGACATCCTGAAGACGGCAGGGCGGCCGAGACGCAGCTGGGTGTACTGCTGGTAGGGTGCCCCCGTGCCTGAGGCAGGGGTGTCTGACGGGGTGTCCATCGCGTACGAGACGTTCGGGGAGCCGGGTGATCCGCCCGTTCTGCTCGTGATGGGCTTCGGGGCGCAGATGATCGCCTGGCATGAGGACTTCTGCTCGATGCTGGCCGGGCGCGGCCGGTACGTGATCCGCTATGACAACCGCGACTGCGGCCTGTCGAGCAGGTTCGATGACCACCCCGTCGACATGGGCCGGCTCATCGCGACGGTGAGCAGCGGTGACATCCCCGCCGCGCGGGCGATGATCCCGTACTCCCTCCAGGACATGGCCGACGACGGCATGGGCTTGCTCACCGCGCTGGGGATCGAGGAGGCGCACGTCGTCGGCTCCTCGATGGGCGGGATGATCGCTCAGGAGATGGCCATCAGCCATCCCGCCCGCGTTCTGACGCTCACCTCGATGATGTCCTCGACCGGGGAGCCCCCCTACGGCCGGCCCACCCCGGCTGCCCAGCAGGCGCTCTTCGCTCCCAGGCCATCCGATCGCGAGGGCTACATCGCCACCTCGGAGAGAGAACTCACCTGGTCTTCCAGGCGCTATGCCAACCTCGGCGCGATCAGGAAACTCGCCGCGCGGAGCTATGACCGCGCCTACTACCCGGCGGGCGCCGGCCGCCAGCTCGGTGCCATGCTCCTCGCCGGCTCCCGGGCGGACGCGCTGAGGGTCCTGAACGTCCCAGCTCTCGTGATCCACGGCCTGGATGACACCCTCATCGACCCCAGCGGGGGCCGCCGCACCGCCGAGCTCATCCCCGGTGCCAGCCTCCTGCTGATCGCCGACATGGGCCACGACCGCCCCCGCGAACTGTGGGACGATCTCTGCGACGCCATCGAAGCCCACACCCGGCTCCCTTAAGCCAGACACCTGAGTTCTCCAGCAGCGATCAGCCGCCGTCACCGCTGGTCATGAGTTGTCCTCCGGGTACTCCTCGACTGCGGTAGTGGCGAGGCCGTCAAGGTCTGCCAGCTGACTGCGGTTAGTGGCCGTGGTCGTCGGTCACGTGCTCCTCATCGATGCTGAAAGTCATGGCATTTCTCGTGAAGAAGCAGGGCCTCGACACTGGTGACCTCATCGACTACTACGAGAAGCACCACGTGCCTCTAATCCTCAGCCTTGCTCCGGAGCCCACCACCGACAGACGCAACTACCTCCTCCGGGACGCCACCACCAACGGCCCAGACGACTTCGACATCGTCACCGAACTGGTCTTCCCCGACCGCGTCGCCTACCAGAACTGGGTCTCGACTATGTACGCACCCGGATCCGGCGTCGCCGACGACGAAATGACCTTCCTCGATCGGACCCGGACGAGATCCTACGTCGATGCTCCTCGGGTGATCGTGATCGCGCCGACCGAGGTCGATGCGTGCAGCGAGTGTGGCGGGGGCGGAGGACGTCGCGTCGCGTCGTCAACCCAGGACCGACGTCGCCGGGCGGGAGCACCCCACCTGGCCAAAGATTGCCGCCTAGTCATCATGGTCTTGTGGCGCGCCGAGACATTAGATGGAAGCCTGTGGGCCACAGGGACGGCATGCGGGCCGCCATTCCTACCTTGTGGCCCACGAGTGCGCCCGGTAGCCCGCCATCAAGATAACAGCAAGAAGCCTCGGTCGCAGCGGGTGGCGCCGCCTTGCTTTCTATCGGTTCTGACCATCCAATCCATCTTCCTATCACTTTTGACTAGACAAATCCGATCAAAGCGGACATGAAAATGGTCAGAACTGATAGGAAGGCGAAAAAAGGTGGTCAGAAGTGATAGGAAGATGGCGGGTTCTGGGAAAGCAGCGCTGCTATGTCTAACGACTTCATGGCCTTAGTGGGACGAGTGCGCCGGATGGGGAGAGCAGGTGGTGGTAGTCGGGTCGGGCTGCCGGCGGAGGAGCACCCCTCAAGCCAAATTAGGCACGGTCGCCGTCGCGAGTATTGGCCCGAGGTGTGACGGTGCAGAGGGCCAACTGGAGAACCAAGGTGGCCATGCGCTGCGGATAACGGACAACCGGGAACGCGCCTCCATGGATAACAGCAAGAAGCGCTGCGCTGCGCTGCGCTGCGCTGCGCTGCGCTGCGCTGGGCGCTGGGCAGCGCCGCCAGCCGCACCGAACGCGCGCGGCTTCGCGCCGCCTCCCGGCCAGGGGTCACTCCTCGAAGCGGCCGCTCAGATAGCGGGCGAGGAATCGCTCGGCCGCGGTGTAGAACTTGATCCGGTTTTCCGGCTTGGCGAAGCCGTGCCCCTCGTCGGGGAAGAGCATGTACTCGTGGTCGATCCCGGCCTCCGCCAGAGCGGCAACGATCTGCTCGGACTCGGCCTGCTTTACCCGGGGGTCGTTGGCCCCCTGCGCGATCAGCAACGGGATGCGGATGTCGTGCGCCCGCGACAGCGGCGACCGCGACCAGAGGAACTCCTCATCGGTCGCCGGGTTGCCGACCCGCCGGTAGCAGCTGCGCGATCATCGGCGCCCAGTACGGCGGGATCGTCTCGAGCAGCGTCTTCAGGTTGGACGGCCCGACGATGTCCACCGCGCAGCAGAAGACGTCGGGCGTGAACGCCGCCCCGACCAGCGCTGCGTACCCGCCGTAGGAGCCGCCGTAGATGGCCACCCGAGCGGGGTCGGCCCAGCCCTGATCGACGATGTACGAGACCGCGTCGATCAGGTCGTCGTGCATCTTGCCGCCCCACTCGCGGTCCCCGGCGGCGATGAACGACTTGCCGTACCCGGTGGATCCCCGGTAGTTGACCTCCACGCACAGGTAGCCGCGATTGGCGAGCCACTGCGCCTCCGGGTTATATCCCCAGGTGTCCCGCATCTGCGGTCCGCCGTGCACGTTGAGCACCGCCGGCAGCGATGAGCGGTCAGCCTCCGGCGGGAACGTCAGGTACCCGTGGATGATGAGCCCGTCGCGCGCGGCGTAGCTGAACGGCTCCATCGCGGCGAGCGTGTACCCCGACAGCTCCGGCCGGGCCTCGAACAGCAGCCTGCCCGACTTGGTGGCGCGGTCGTACATGTAGTACGTGATCGACCCGGCGTCGACGTTGAACGCGATCAGCCAGGTAGCGTCCGCGTCGTCCCGCCCGGACAAGCTCGGGTCGCCCGGGTGCAATGCCCTGACGGCCTTCAGGTCGTCGGCGACCGACGGATCCAGGACCAGGTACTCCATCCGGTCCTTGAGCACGAGCACGATCTGCGGCTCCTGCGTGTCCGGGTGCAGCACGACGCCGGCGATGTCCGCCTCGGGGTCTGACGCCAGCACCGTTGCGTCCCCGGTCGCCAGATCGACCCGCGTCAGCTGGCCGGTGTCCGAACCGGCCGCGCTGATCATCAGCAGCGACCGCCCGTCCCCGCTGAACGAGACCACGTCGGTCGTGGTCGCGTCCTCGGCCGGGATCGTCAGCAGCTTCCGCCAGTCCGCGTCGGCGGGAGCGTCGGCGTCCCGGACGAGCACGTCGAATGACCCGTCGGGCAGCGGCGCGATCGCGCACCGGACGACGAGATCCTCGTCCGCGAACCACCCGGCGTACCCGGGGTTCTCGATCTCCTTGACCAGGTCCCCGGTGACCAGGTCCAGCCGGTACACATCGTGCAGTTGCGGATTGTCGGCATTGATCCCGACCAGCACCTCGGCCGGCCGCCGCTTCGAGGTCCCGATGATCGTCGCGTGGATCTTGTCGAAGGGCGTCAGGTCGCGCCGTTCGAGCGAGTCCAACTCCACGTCGTACAGCCGCCAGTTCTCGTCCCCGCCCGCGTCCTGCAGATATAGCAGGTGGCCGTCCGTCGTGCGGCCCAGACGAACACGCGGACGCCCGCGCTCGGTGTCCGGCGGTCACCGCCCGCGCCGCCGCCCAGTCCACGCCGGCCATCGGAGTCGCCGATCGGCGCGACCCACACGTTAAGCACGCCGTCGAGCGGCGCGATCCACGCCAGGAGGCGGCCATCGGGGGAGATGCGCGGCGCGGTCCGCTCTGGGTTGCCGAAAAGCACGCTGCGCGGGATGAGATCGACCATGGCTCATGCCTATCACACCGTCGGCCCGCTCCCTTCCGCTGCGCCGGGCGGTCCGCGCAACCAACCGGAATTCGCACGTTACGGCCATATTTCTCGGCAGCTCAGCCGGGCGGTATACGCTCATAAGCGTGAGTGGCACGCGTACTTCCCTGTCCGGCTGGCTGGCCAGGATGGGTTTCGCCGACGTGCCAAGGGCGGAACGCGAGCTCGCCTCCCTCGGCATCGGCACCGATGATCACCCGCTGCTCGCCGCCCTTGCGCAGGCGGCCGATCCCGACCTCGCCCTGATCGGCCTGGCCCAGCATCGCCGACCGGGACAAGACCCTGATCGGGGGCCTAGTTGACGACGCCGCGTTCCGCGCCCGGCTGATCGCCGTCCTCGGCGTCAGCAAGGCGCTGGCCGACCACCTCGCCCGTCACCCGGCCGACAGCGCCGTCCTGCGGGGCAGGGACGCCGACCGTCGCCCCGAGCCGGGGATGATCCGAGACGAGCTCCTGCTCTCCGTCGGCGCCGACTCCGACGCGACAGCAGAACCGGTCGCCGCGCACTGGCCGGCCGAGCACGCCGAGACCGACCCCGCCGCTTTGCTCGCCGCCGCCTACCGCCGCCGCGTCCTGCACCTGGCCGCCCGTGACCTCACCGGCGTCGCCACGTTCGACGAGGTCGCGGACGAACTCGCCGACCTCGCCGACGCCGTCCTCGACGCGGCCCTCGCCGTGGCCCGCGCCGAATCCCCGCCGACACCGCCGGGCCCGCCCGGCTCGCGGTCGTGGCGATGGGAAAGTGCGGCGCCCGCGAGCTCAACTACGCAAGCGACGTCGACGTGATCTTCGTCGCCGAGCCCGCCGACGAGCAGACCTCGGAGCAAGAGGCGCTCAAGACGGCCACCAAGCTCGCGGCCGGAATCATCCGCGTCTGCGAGCGCTGCACCCCCGAGGGCGCGATCTTCCCCGTCGACCCGAACCTGCGACCGGAGGGCCGCCAGGGCCCCCTCGTCCGCACCCTGGCCAGCCACCTGGCCTACTACGACCGGTGGGCGAAGACCTGGGAGTTCCAGGCGCTGCTCAAGGCTCGCCCGGCGGCGGGCGACCATGACCTCGGCGTGCGCTACGCCACGGCCGTCGCCCCGCTGATCTGGCAGGTCGTCGCGGCGGGAGAACTTCGTCGAGGACGTCCAGGCCATGCGCCGCCGCGTCGTCGCCACGCTGCCGAAGAACATGGCGGGCCGCGAGCTCAAGCTCGGCCCCGGCGGGCTGCGCGACATCGAGTTCGCCGTCCAGTTGCTGCAGCTCGTGCACGGCAGACCGACGACAGGCTCCGCGTCCCCGGCACGCTCCCCGCGCTCAAGGCCCTCGCGGACGGCGGCTACGTCGGCCGCGCCGACGCGGAGGACCTCGCGCAGGCCTACAGGTTCCTGCGCACGACCGAGCACCTGCTCCAGATCTACCAGCTCCGCCGCACGCACACGCTGCCGACTGACCCCGCCGTCCTGCGCCGCCTCGGCCGGGCGCTGAGAAACTCAACATGTCACTAAATCCGATTCCTCGTAACGGACCCGTGGTTTCACCGGTCAGGCCACCCTCCTCCACCCGCCCCCAGCCACCCGCTGCCCGCCCGCAGCCCCGGCCTGCCGGGCACCCGCAGCGCGGCATCCGGGTCGCCCCGGCCGGGCCGCCCGCCCGCGCCGGAGGAGGCCTTCACGCAGGCCTGGTCGCAGGCACGCGCAGCAGGTCCGCCGCCTGCACGAGAAGCTGTTCTACCGCCCGCTGCTTGACGCGGTCGCGCAGCTTCCCTCCGGCGCGGCCCGGCTCACCCCGGAGGCGGCGCGGGCCCGGCTTGAGGCGCTCGGCTACCGCGACCCGGCCGGCGCGCTGCGGCACATCGAGGCGCTGACCTCCGGGCTGCGCCGCCGCGCGGCGATCCAGCGGACGCTGCTGCCCGTGCTGCTCGGCTGGTTCGCCGACGCGGCCGAGCCGGACGCCGGCCTGCTCGCGTTCCGCCAGGTCAGCGAGGCGCTGGGGGAGACGCCCTGGTTCCTGCGGCTGCTGCGCGACGAGACGAAGGCCGCCGAGCGGATCGCCTGCGTGCTCGCCTCGAGCAGGTACGCGACCGGCCTGCTGCTGCGCGCGCCGGAGGCCGTCGCGATCTTCGCCGACGACGCCGAGCTTGTCCCCAAGACCGGCGGACGCGCTGCGCGCCGAGATGATGGCCGCGGCCAGGCGGCACGTCGCCGGCCTGGATCCCGCCGAGACCAGCCTTGACGGTAAGGCAGGGGCGGCCGCGGGCACGCCCGCCGCGCCGACCGCGGTGGCGCGGGTCAGCGCGCCAGGACCGCGGCCGACGCCGAGCAGGCGGCGGTCACCGTCCGCTCGCTGCGCCGCCGCGAGCTGTTCCGGGTCGCGGCGGCGAACGTGCTCGGCCTGATCGGGCTGGCGGAGACGGCGGAGGCGCTGACCGCGATCACCACGGCCACCCTGGATGCCGTCCTCGCGGTGGCGATCGCGACGATCGAGATGGAGCTGCGCGCCCCGCTGCCCACCCGATTCGCGGTGATCGCGATGGGCCGGTACGGCGGGCACGAGTCCGGGCTTCGGCAGCGACGCCGACGTGATCTTCGTGCATGACCCGCAGCCCGGGCTCGACGCCGCCGGCGAACGGGCGGGCGTCCGACGCGGCGCAGGCGGTCGGCGCCGAGCTCCGTCGGCTGCTCTGCAGCTGCCCGCGCCCGACCCGCCGCTGTCTGGTGGACGCGGACCTGCGCCCGGAGGGCAAGCAGGGCCCGCTCGTCCGCAGCCTCGCCGCGTGCCGGGCGTACTACGAGCGCAGGGCCGCGCCGTGGGAGCGCCAGGCGCTGCTGCGCGCCGAGTTCGCGGTCGGCGACGCCGCGCTCGGCGCGGAGTTCATCGCGCTCGCCGACCAGTTCCGCTACCCGGACGGCGGGATCGAGCGACCGGCGGTGCGCGAGATCCGGCGGATCAAGGCGCGGATAGAGGCGGAGCGGATCCCGCGCGGCGCCGACCGGGCCCTGCACCTCAAGCTCGGCCCCGGCGGCCTTTCCGACGTGGAGTGGACGGTCCAGCTGCTCCAGCTCAGGCACGGCTACGCCGTCGCCGGCGCTGCGCACGACGCGGACCCTCGAGGCGCTCGACGCGGCGGTCGACGGCCGGCCTGGTCTCCGCACGCCGACGCGGCCGCGCTCGCGCGCCGCCTGGCAGTTCGCCGCCCGCATCAGGAACGCGATCATGCTGGTCCGCGGCCGCCCCGGCGACGTGCTCCCCGCCAAGCACGACGAGCTCACCGCGGTCGCCCGCCTGCTCGGCTACAAGCCGATCGGCCAGCGCGGCCAGGTCCAGTTGGACCGCATCGCGCTTCCGCCTGGAACGACACACCCGCACAGGCCCTAGAAGAGGACTACCGCCGCACCGCCCGGCGGGCACGAAAGGTCATGGACCGCCTCTTCTACGGCTGACCGCATCTCAGGCTCCACGTCTAATGGTTACTTTCTGTGCTAACGGTGTAACCGGTTCCGGTGCTTCTTTCGCTGGCTGGCGCTCACGCCGGCCTCTCGTCGCGGGTTGAAATCGTCATCGTGTGCCGTTCAGGGCGTGATGCGACCTGAACGGCACACAATAACCCTTACAGGAAAATATGTCTGAAGTTCAGATTTAGGCATTAGTGGGTAAACGCCTCAATTTTCTCGGTGGATGTCCCCGATTCCGTACGGCGTCTTCCCTACTGCGCCTCTGGCGAGCCACCCCGGGCGGATAACAGCAAGAAGCAGAAGAGCGGAAACACGGTTCTGGGCTCGGGCCGGGCACCGGGGCGCAGTAATCTGCTTGGGTGGTGGACGGTGTAGGCGAAAGTGGCGTGGTGGTCGAGCGGGGGGGACTACGGGTTGGGGAAGCTGGCGGACGTCTACCGGCCCACAAGGGATACCCCCGCGCCGATGGCCGCCAGCCGAGGCTGGCCGGTCGACTTGGCCGAGACGGACACCGACCACGCCGGCATCGTCATGACCGAGTACGACGAGAGCGCCCGGCGCTACCGTCCAACCACCGCGCCGCACGCGATCGCCGGCGGCCTGCTGTCCGCCCGGACGATCGCCCAGGCTGCCGCCGAGACGGTCGGCGACGCCACCGCCCAGACGACGGCCGGCGCCGCCGGCCGGTGAGCGGACCACAGTGAGCATTCCCTCGATGTCCGCTCCCGGGGTGATGCTGGAGGTAGCCGACGGCCGCCAGACCGCAGTGGGGGAGACGGAGCACAGTGCCCTGCATGACGAGGTCTTCGGCCCCGATGACGCCGACTTCACGCGACGGCTTGGGGTGTGGCGTCGCCAGCCGGGCTTCGTGCTTGCCGAGGCCAGACACGGTGGCTACCTGGTCGGCTACGCGTGCGGGATGCCGCTGCGTCCGTCCACCGACTGGTGGCGGGACGTGACCGCCCCGCTGCCCGCCACCATCACCGACGAACACCCCGGCCGCACCTTCGCGCTGACGCAGCTTCTGGTCCGCAGCTCCTGGCGCCGCCAGGGCATTGCCACCGAACTCCTTGGCCTCATCCTGAACGGCCGCGCCGAGGAGCGCGCAGCCATCAAGCTCCCGCCAACCGCGGCCGCCGCGCAGGCCGCCTTCCGGAACTGGGGCTGGACCAAGGTCGCCCGCGCTCGCGGCCCCGCCCCGTCCGTACCCGTCTCCGACATCCTGACCCGCCCGCTCTGATCCCTCGCAGGGGTAACACCGCCAGACACCGCCAGACAGCGTCAGGCGCGGCCGTTGGCGCGCAGGATGCGGAGGGCATCGACGGTGAGGAAGCCGCGCCAGTCGGCCTCGGCGGCGGGCGACCAGGACGGCCAGTTGAACATCCAGCCGCCGTCGTCGCGCTGCGCCCCGGCCAGGTGGTCCAGGTGCGCCTCGATCGTGGCCTCGGAGAACAACCCGCGGGCGAGAGAGGAAGGCAGCGGCGCGAAGTCCAGCGGCGAGTGCACCTCCCCTTCAGCCGACGGCTCAAGGGCGACGAGCCCGCCCGAGAACAGCAGCGGCCCGATCCGCGCGAACGCCGCCGCAGCGCGCGGACGGTCCGGCGCGTACTGGAGGAACGCGAGCACGCCGAACATCTCGTACCCGCTCGGCGAGGCGAGCGTATCGATGCGCGACCACATCACCTCGGTGGCACGGTCCAGCCACGGGTGCGCGAACCCGCGAGCGTGCAGTGCCCCCGCGATCTGCCCGGTCTGGATGAGCGACGCCGGATGCCCTTCTTCCGGCACCCACCAGGGCGCATGCGGTCCTTCTGCCACGGTGGGCTCGACGAATGCGGCGCCGCCTTCAGCCGGGAGCGATTGTCGCCAGCCAGTCGATCGCGTCGGTGACCAGCCGCAGGTCCCACTCATCGGCGAGGTCCATCAGCCGCAGCGCCATCTCGACGGCGGCGGGCTGGCTCGCCGCCGCCCGGCAGTCCGGCTCGAGCGCGAACCCGAAGCCGCCGTCGGAGTTCCGGTAGGCAGCCACCGCGTCCCGCACCGGGCCGAGCTGGCCGTCCCGGCTGACCCGGCTGACCCGCCGGAGAACAGCCGATGGAACAGCCGCCGGTCGACCACACGCGCGTGCCCGGCCATGAATGCGGCCGCCGCGTCAAAGTCTGGTGTCTTGCTCATCTCCCAGCCCTCCCACTATCACTGGCCAGCGCTCGAACAAACGGCCATCCCCGTGAACCTGGCCCATGGGCCACCCGACTGGTCGCTCACCGGTACGCGGAGTGGGCCCCGCCCGCTGCGACGTCGTGGCGTGCCTGTGGGCCGCTGACCCCGACGGGCCGAGGCTCGACGCCAGGATCAACGGTCGCCTGGTGCTTCCCGCGCTGCAGCGACCTCATCTGGGAACAGGGCGTCGGCGCTACGTCGCCGGCCGGACTCCGGGCCCGCGCGACCAGGCGCGTGGTCTCTCGCTCCCGGGTCCATCCGCGGGCGGTCGGGCGCTCGCCGCCGTCAGCGAGTCCGACCAGCGGTTCCGCTGGCCGATCTGCTGCCGCCCGCCTCGAGGCAGCTGCCGGCGACGCTGGACCCCGCCGATGCAGCCGAACGAGTGCTTGATATCACCGGAGCGCTGGTCGCCGAGGGCGCGCCGGACCCGGCCATGACCCGGGCCGCGACCCTGCTGCGGGACCCGGCCGCGCGAACCGAGGCCGTCGCCGTGGAGGTTGGACTGAGCGAGCGCCAGTTCCGCCGACGCTGCCAGTCCGCCGCCGGCTATGGCCCGAAGACGCTGCAGCGCGTGCTCCGCTTCCAGCGCTTCGTCCGCACTGCTCGACGCCGCGCCCGCGCCGCCGGACCTGGCCGCCGCCGCGGCGCAGGTCGGCTACGCCGACCAGGCCCACCTCACCCGCGAATGCTCCGACCTATCCGGCCTCACCCCCGCCAACCTGGCCCGCGTCCGCCGCTCGTGGCAGGAAGGGTGGGAGGGTGGGCAAGGGTGGGGGGAGGGTGGGCAAGGGTGGGAGGGTGGCAACAATAAGGCCGTCCGTGGTGCAGGCAGCAGAAAAGCCGCCCGTCCCGCTCCGACAGAAGTTCACCAGGGTATTGAACGGTCGGTTGCTTCGCCCCTCCGCGAAATCATTCGCGACCGCCGCCGAGCCAGTCAATCATTTATTCTGCGTCGCCGCCGAGCCCCGTCAGTCGCTCATTCCGGATCGCCGAGCCAGCCAGTCGCTCATCCTGGGTCGCCGCCGAACCGATCAGTCCTCGGGCAGTTCGGCGATCAGGCTGGTGCCGATCTCGCGGAAGCCCAGCCGGGCGTAGATGCGGGCCACGGCCGCGTCGGTCGCGGAGAGGAACACGGTTCGCCCGCCGTGGGCCAGTGCGTCGGCGGCCAGCGCGCGGGTGACCGCGGCGGCGAGGCCCCGGCGGCGGCTGGCCGGCAGCACGCCGATCCCGGTGATCTCCAGCGGTGCCGCCGGCGAGCTGGTAGCTCCCGGCCGCCAGGGGACCGTTGGGGCCGGACGCGGTGGCGAGCACGGACCGGCCTGACTGGAGTCGGCTGCGGAGCATCTCGATGGTCGCCGCGTCGTGGTTGGCGGCGATCTTGTCCCGCACGGTGACGCCGGCCTCGCCGATGGCCGTCCCCGGGTGGGCGAACGCGACCCCGGGCACGGCCCACGCCAGGATGAGGTCGGGGTCCTCCGGGCTGACGATCCGCACGTTGATCAGCTCCGGCACTCGAGGTGCCGGAGCGAGCGAGCCGAGCGCGAGCAGCGGGTGCGCGTGCACGGCGAGGCCGGCGTCGGTCGCCGCGGACTCCATCTCGGGCGCCGTTCGCCTGATCCACTCGAAGGACTCGGGGATCAGCAGCTCCCGCTGCCTGGCGCGCACGGCGCGCACATCGGCGGCGGTCACCGGGCGCCGGGCGCCGAGGCGCGGCCGGGCATAGTAGGGCAACCCCGACCCGACGGGGACGAACAGCACCAGCGGGCCGATCGTCTCGGCTCTGGTGCGCTCTCGGGGCACAACATC
>CAVZUX010000043.1:0-72576 GCA_963778435.1 uncultured Actinomycetota bacterium | reverse complement strand
CGGGCACAGCTCGTTGCTCGGACGGGGACGGGCCCCCGTCTCTATGCCCTCGGTGTCGGGCGGGGCTTTGCGACGCTGGCCGACGCTTACCACTTGTCGCTCAGCACGCGTTTCTATGCCCTCGGTGTCGGGCGGGGGTTTCTACGCGCTGGTCACCGTCTCGTCCCGAGATCGACGAGGTTTCTATGCCCTCGGTGTCGGGCGGGGGTTTGCGACGGAGCTACTGGCAGTTCCACCGCGCGATCATGCGTTTCTATGCCCTCGGTGTCGGGCGGGGGTTTGCGACGTGCGAGATGCCGAGGCGGCGTCTGGTGCGTGACGTTTCTATGCCCTCGGTGTCGGGCGGGGGTTTGCGACCTGTCCAACCCGTGGGCGAGTGACAACGGGTTCCGGCAGGTTTCTATGCCCTCGGTGTCGGGCGGGGGTTTTGCAATGGCGATGCGGACGGGGTGTTATGCACCGCTACGTGAGTTTCTATGCCCTCGGTGTCGGGCGGGGGTTTCTGCCGCGACGTAGAAGTAAGGCCCGGCCGCACACCGACCAGTTTCTATGCCCTCGGTGTCGGGCGGGGGTTTTGCCACGCGCAGTCGCATGGGACCTGCGTCGCCGGACGCGTTTCTATGCCCTCGGTGTCGGGCGGGGGTTTGCGCGGGGTCCGCGTGACGTCCGAGTGCAGCCTCGTGCGGGTTTCTATGCCCTCGGTGTCGGGCGGGGGTTTCTGCCAGAACGGTAAAACTGAGCTAGCGGTTTCTGCCTACTCGGTTTCTATGCCCTCGGTGTCGGGCGGGGGTTTCTGCGCTGAACCGCTCTCCATGCGGCCTCGTCGTCGGCTGACGTTTCTATGCCCTCGGTGTCGGGCGGGGGTTTCTGCTTCCGTTACGCCGTAAATGACGCCGGACATCCTCCTGTTTCTATGCCCTCGGTGTCGGGCGGGGGTTTCTGCCGACCATCTCGATGAGTCTGGCGAACATGACCGAGTTTCTATGCCCTCGGTGTCGGGCGGGGGTTTCTGCCCGATCGCGCACGGAAGCGCTGGCAGCGGCGCCGGATGTTTCTATGCCCTCGGTGTCGGGCGGGGGTTTCTGCCTAGCGGATTCCCATGACGGCGCTTGAGCGGGGTTTCTATGCCCTCGGTGTCGGGCGGGGGTTTCTGCGGCTACGGGATTGCAGTGGGTTTGAGCTGGGTGTATGCCGGCCAGCGCGAGCGGGGTCGTTTGGATCTTGCTGGCTGGGTTCCGTGTGGAGTTATCAAGGAGCGAAATGGGGCAGTGACCTGCGTGCGAGCGGGTGCCGGGGTTAGGGGCAGAACCTAGGCGCTCGCGGTTGGGGCCATGGTATCGGCTGGGGCCTGCTCGGCGGGGTCTGTTGCCCGGCCCGGCATAAGGCTTGTGTTGTCGCGCCGAAGGCGTGGGTGGTCTGGGCGCCGGTGCCGGAGTATTCGGCGTAGCGGGCCAGCGCCGTGAGCTGGGCTCGGGTCTGCCGGGTGCAGCGCAGCACCACCGCATCAACGATCACTGGCCAGGCACTCTTCCAGCAGCTCGAGCGCGAGGCTCGGCCGACCCCAGCGGGCACGGTGCAGGAACCCGACCGCTGGGCCAAAGCCCGCGCCTTCCAGCGCGGCGACGGCCTCCTGAGCGAGGAGCGTGTACCCGAACGACAGCATCGCGCTCACCGGGTCAGGCGGCGGGCGACGCTGCCTCGCGGTGAAGCCCCACTCGCCCGCGCCGCCAACCTCCGACCATGGCCCACCGGCACCTTCGGCAGATGGTGAGTCCGCATCTCGGCAGATGGGCAGCGTATGGCTCGGCAGATGGTTAAGACATGTCTCGGCAAATGGATAGGATTAGTGTCGGCAGATGGTTAATCATCAGATGGGCAAGCGATCGCGGGGTTGGTGTGGAGCAACTTATTCCGAGAGCCGCGAGTGACAGGCTGCGTGAGTTCGCCGAGGCGTTCCGCGTCGTGATCGTCAACGGTCCGCGCCAGGCTGGAAAGACGACCCTCCTCGAACTGTTCCACGCCGCGCATGGCGGCACGCTGCGGTCGCTTGACGACGCCGACGTGCGTCGCGCCGCCGACGCAGACCCTGTCGCTTTCACCGAACAGCGTCCACGGCCGCTGATCATCGATGAGGTGCAGCGTGGCGGGGACGCGCTGGTGCTCGCCATCAAGCGAGCCGCCGACACGGATCGGTCACGGGGGCAGTTCATTCTTTCCGGCTCGTCGAGGTTCCTGACAATCCCCACCCTGTCGGAGTCGTTGGCAGGCCGCGCCGCGTTCGTCGACCTGTGGCCGCTGTCGGCTGCGGAGCGCTTCGGGGCGGCATCCGATTTCGTCGATCTGTTGTTTACGCAGCCGCAGGACTTCCTCGGCCAGGAATCCACGTGGAGACGCAGGGCTTACCTGGAACTGCTGTGCAGCGGAAGCTACCCGGAAGTAGCAACACAGACGTCGGCGCTGGCTCGGCGTGCCTGGTTCGACGCATACGTGGACGCGGTCGCCGTGAAGGACGTCCGCGAGTTCGCGCACGTCGCCCAGGTCACGGCGTTGCCGCAACTGCTCGAGCTGATAGCCGCACGCAGCGGGTCCAGCCTAGTGCTGCGCGATCTTGGCGAGGCGCTCGGCGTCACTCATGCGACCACAAGGTCTTATCTCTCCTACCTTGAGACGGTCTTCACCGTGGAGGAGCTCACGTCTTGGTCGGGAAACCTGTCGTCCCGAGTTACCAAGATGCCGAAGGCGTACCTCACGGATTCGGGAATGGCCGCGCACCTGCTCCAGGCGTCGCCCGATGACCTCATGGAGGTCGGCCACCCTGCGCTGGGCGGGCTGGTGGAGACGTTCGTCTTCACAGAGCTCATCAAGCTGCGCGCTCTTACGGCGCGTGGCTTCCGCCTCCATCATTACCGTGATCGCGACGGACGCGAGATCGATTTCGTGTGCGAGGGGCCGGGACGGCGTGTCGTGGCGATCGAGGTAAAGGCGTCCCAGTCGCCTAGCCGGTCCGACACCCGGCACCTGGCGTGGCTGCGCGACAAGCTGGGCGACCGCTTCGTCGCCGGGATCGTCCTCTACCTCGGCACCAACAGCCTGTCGCTCGGCGACCGGCTCACGCTGCTCCCGATGTCCGCGCTCTGGCACCACCAGGGCGGCCCGACGGGGTAAGCCCTCGCTCCAGCCGGGAGAACATGGTTAACGACCTGCCCGGTAGAAGGCGAGCCAGCTCCCGCTGTCAAGCATCTTGTAGAAGTACAGTTCTTATAACTGTACTTCTACGGTGTCTGGCGCGACGTCATCCCGTTCCGTGCGTCACCTGCCTGTTGTGCGTTCCATGCCCTCGGTGTCGGGCGGGGGTTAGCGACGCATCGTGCAAATAGGAGTGTTCTTCGTGAAGAAGTTTCTATGCCCTCGGTGTCGGGCGGGGGTTAGCGACCACGGTCACCGACGGCATCGTGCACTTTAACGGTGTTTCTATGCCCTCGGTGTCGGGCGGGGGTTAGCGACGGATGCCGATTTTTGGCACCTTTGACCTGCGGTTTTGCGGGGCATCGCGCTGACCTCCCGCGAGCGTACCGCGAAACGGCACCAAAACGGGCGCTCGCTGGGATACGGGACTGTGACCTGCGGGTTTGCGTGCGCCAACCGAGGCGGTTTCCGGCCGTTTCCCGGTACCCCTGTACCGGGGGTTCACGGCGCTGATCCGCTCGTGGCATGCACCGTGGTCGCCGAAGCCGTGGATGGTCTGGGCGCCGGTGCCGCAATTAGCCCGCAAGCGGGCCAGGGTGCCGAAGATCTGCCGGGCCGCCGCCGGGGCGGTCCCGGGCAGGCGGAGCGTCGCGGTGCGGCGAAGCCCGCGCGGTCGCGGCCGGGCGCACCGGCACCCGGTGCGCAGGTCGAACGCGGCCAGCGACAGCAGCCGGCGCAAGGTTACGGTACCTAGTTTCGGCAGCTGCAGATGAACAGGCCGACTTTGACCTGCAGGTTCGCGTGCGCCAAGCGAGGCGGCTGCTGGCCGCTTCCCTGGTCCCTGTACCGGGACTTTCGGCGGACCGGGCAGCCAGTGTGCGCGGTGCGCGCTTGGGCTCAGAAGACCTCGCTCGAGGCGATGCCGGATTAAAGGCAGGAGGATAGTAAGATCCGATCTTAGTAAGATTGAATCTTACTAAGATCGGATCTACGTTGGGAGCGGACATGAGGTTCACGGGAAGGGCGGCTGACCTCGCGCTGCTCGACGGCCGCTTGCGGCTGGTCGCGGAAGGCCGGGGATCGAGCAGGGGCGCCGCCGTCGTGGTGACTGGCCGACGCCGGGTAGGGAAATCACGCCTGGTTCAGGAGTTCTGTGATCGTTCCGGGGTGCCTTACGTGATCTTCCAGGCGACCCGGGGCCGCAGCCCGGCGGCCGAGCGCGCGGATTTCACCACCGCGATAGCGCAATCGTCCCTGCCTGATGGCGGGCTTGTCGCCGGCACGCGGCCGGAGGACTGGAACCACGCGCTCCGCACCTTGGTCGCGGCGATCCCCAGCGATACTCCGTCGATCGCCGTCATGGACGAGGTGCCCTGGATCCTGGAGCAGGACGCCGAGTTCGAGGGCGCCCTGCAGACGGTGTGGGACCGCGAGCTGTCCGCCAGACCGGTCATGCTGGTCCTGGTTGGCAGCGACCTGTCTGTCATGGAGGCGCTAACGACCTATGGCCGCCCTTTCTTCGGCCGCGCCCCGAAGATGACGGTAAGGCCGCTCCATCTCGGTGACGTCGCGACAATGACCGGACTTAGCGCGGCCGATGCGGTGGACGCGCTGCTGCTAACTGGCGGCTTCCCGGAAATCGTCCAGTCCTGGCCGCAAGGAGCGAGCCCGGCGGAATTCCTGCGCGAATCGGTCAACAACCCCCTATCACCACTGCTTGCGGCAGGCGAGCTCACCGTGCTCGGCGAGTTCCCCGGGACGACGCTGACTCGCGCGGTACTTGAGGCGATCGGATCCGGCGAGCGCACCTTCTCGGCAATCGCGGCGCACGCCGGCGGCGGCGAGCCACTCGCGTCGGGCACCCTGGCTCCCATCATCCGGACCCTTGCGGCCAAGGGCGTCGTGGCGGTGGACATGCCGCTGTCCTTGAAGGCCGACACCAAGAACAAGCGCTACCGGATCGGCGACGCCTACCTTCGCTGCTGGCTTGCCCTGCTTGAGGACGCGATCCCGCTGATCGATCGCGGCCGTCCCGACATTGCCCTCGCTCGCATCGAACGCGCCCTGCCATCCTGGCGCGGCCGTGCTGTGGAACCGCTCATCCGCGAATCACTGCTCCGCCTCCTCCCGGAGGTCGGCTGGCCGCAGACGGGAGCAGTGGGCGGCTGGTGGAACCGCCAGAACAAGCCCGAGATCGACCTCGTTGGTGCCGACCGCCGCCCGGTCGCGGGCCACGTGGACTTCGTCGGCTCTATCAAGTGGTATGACAACAAGCCCTTCGCCTTCCGCGACTACGACAAGCTCGCCCAAGACGCGACCGCAGTCCCCGGAGCAACCCCCGACACCCCGCTCGTCGCGGTCTCCCGAACCGGTGTTGCCGACGGACTCTCTCTAGCGGCCTACTGGGGCCCGGACGACCTCCTCCGCGCCTGGCGGTAGCGCTCTCACCTGGCCTCGGGCGAGGCCGTCGGAGTCGGTTTCGCGGCAGAACTGCAGCGGCGGGGAAGTGGGGAGATACCACGGGACCGTTCCGGATGAAGGGTTTGGGTTTTGAGGCGTGCCCGGCGTCAGTAGCCTTTTTCCGTCGGAAGCGGAAGGACGATCATGGCTAAGAGCAATCGCCGCAAGAAGCAGGACCGTGACAGGGCCGCCGTCAGGCGCGCCGAGCAGGAGCGGCGGCGCGCCAAGGCCGAGCGGGAACGGGAGTCGGCCGGCCACTTCGAGCAGCTGAACGATCCGTCGGCCGGCCCCGCTGACGTGGCCGGGATCCTCGCCGCCGAGCTCCCGGACCGGGTAGTCGCCGCCGACATGATGCGTCTGCGGATGTCGCTTGGCGTTCCGGCGGAGGAGATCATCGAGACCGCACGGCTGCTGCTTGAAGGCGCCGCGCCGGAACCGCCCGGCGTGGGCGCGCTCGCGGTCGCGGCACTGGCGGCGCACCTGTCGGGGGACGAGGACGCCGAGCACGACTACGCACGCGAGTTGCTTGCCTGCGCTGGCGGGTCAGGCGATCTCGGGCAGCGGATGGCGGTAATCGACTCGGCCACGGGCCGGGACCACCCGGGCGAGACGTGCGAGCTGCTCGGGCCGTACCTGCGCGAGCATCCCCATGACGAGCTGGCAGCGGACATCTACGCACGCGCGCTGGCGAAGGCGTACGTCCGGGCCGAGCCCGGCGAACTGGAGACGGCCGCCCTGGAGCGGTACGGCGACCGTTCGGGCACCGACGCCCTGGACCATGCGGTCGGGGAGTTCGCGGAGCGGACCAAGTGGGACGCGATCATCCGCAAATGGATGGAAGAGGAGCGAGCCGAGGCGAGAGACCGCTGGCGGCCCGCCGAGCGGGACGCGACCGACGCGCTGCTGGCCGAGGTGGCGATCAACTTCCCCTTCACCAGCGAGGCTGGAAACGGGGACGAGGATCAGGGCACGCCCGACACTCCGCTGCGCGCGTTCGCGGCGGATCCGGAGGCTCCGGCCGAACTTGCGGCCCTGGCGGCCGAGCGGGACCAGCACATGCGCTACGGGGTCTGGCAGCTGGCGGACCCGTCGCCGTCGCCCGGGGTGTGGTGCACCGATCTGGTGTCCGGAACGCGGCGGTACGCCCAGTTTCCGGCGGAGGCGATCGACGGCGCGCCGCCGTGGTCGGTGTGGCTGGGCGCGCTGGCGCCGGCGGATGGCATCTGGCGCGCCAGCCGGGCCGGGATCTGGCTCAGCCCGGTGGAAGGTGACGCGGTCGCGGAGTACGCAGAAGACGCGGTCTGGCACGTGCTGCACACGGCCACGGGCGGCGGCAGGTCCCTCGGCGCCCCCGATGGAGCAGGTCCGGTTCGGGCAGGCCGAGCCGTACTGCGTCCGCTGGGAGACCGCCGAAGAACCGGAGCCGGAGTTCGGGGATTTCACCAGCCCGCTCATCGCGCGGCTCGCGCCCCGGCTGACATCCTGGGTCTGGTTGAAGCGGGCGGAGCGGGTGCTGCTGCAGAACACCGGCGGCGAGCCCATGGTCCTCGTCGACGCGGTGGTCGCGGTCGACGGGGACGTGACGGAGCGGCTGTTCGAGCGTTCGGACTTCGGGGAGAAAGAGGGTGACGAGGACGGCCAGCTCGTCTGGTGGGGCGAGCCAGCCGGCGATCGCTCCGGCGAGCCTGTCGCGCTGCACTTCCACGACGACGGATCATCGCACGTGATCGGGCCAGACGATGATGAGGAAGAGCGCGTCGTGCTCGGCCGCCTGAGGCCGGAGCCGGGACGGGTCGAGATCCGGGTGAACTCGCAGGCCCGATTGAAGCGGCTGCTACGGATCCTCAAGGAGATCGGCGCCGCGCCGAAGCTGACGGAAGAGTCCCGTTCCGAGCCGTCGATCGACTTCGCGTGGGGACCGGTGCCTGGTGACGGCCTAACGGCGCGGCAGTGGGCGGAAGACTGGGTCGGTCAGGCGGTGGCCGTGCTGGACTTCCACACCCCGCGGCACGCAGCCGAAGGCGGTCGGGCGGACCGGCTGCGCCTGGAGGGGCTGCTGCGCCAGCTTGAGTATCAGTCTGCCCTGTCCGCCACGCGCGGCGGACGGCCAGTCGACACAGCCTGGCTCCGCGCGGAGCTCGGGCTCGGGCTCGGGCTCGACCGGATTATGCAGTAGGGCAAGCTTGGCCGGATCGTCCGCGAGCAGTACGGCGTGGTCAGCCGGGCAAGGCACTCGACTAGCAGCTAAGTGGGTTAGCTCCGTAAATTCGTCGATGGTCAGGTTTCAGGTTCGTGCGCTCCGATGTCTGCGAGGTAGCGGGTGCAGGCGGTCTCCGGTGCTTCCACGCGACAGCGAACACGAGAAGACCGCCACAACCTGCCAGACCAACCCTTCGGCGGCAGCAGCCTGACCCCAGACGAAACTTACGGGCTCCCCACTTAGCTTAGGGCCAAAGTTGTACGCCCGAACGCCCGACTTATACCTATTTGACCTAGTCATGTCTGTACAACTTTGGCCCTAAGATGGGCCGCGCGCTTGAGGGGGCGTGGTGGGTGAAGTGGACGCGGTCCCTGAGGCAGGTGGGGGCCGGGTGCCGGTCAGGGGGCGAGTCCGGCGGGTCGGCCCATCCGCCTGGTGGCGGGAAAGGTGGGATATTCGTCATTGCTGCCATAGGACCGCGCCCAAGACAGTTGCGGCCACCCTGGCGAGCTGGGCCCAGCGCTGGAACCTGCCGCGGCCGATTCCCAGGAACCCGCGCCGCGTCCGGCAGCCGAGGCCGGGCTGGCACCAGTGGGAGACCCCGGCCGGCCGCGTCTATGTGCAAGAACCGAAGCGCTACCTGGCCTGACTCGGGCGGCGGGCCGCGCGACGAGGACGTGGCCTGGGGTCAGGAACCAGACGCTTCGTCCGGCGCACGGCGAGGCCTGAGCTCAGGAACCAGACGCTTCGTCACGCGCGCACGGCAATCAGGTGCAGCAGCGCGGCAACGTGCCGATACGGGTCGGTTCGGCCGGCCCGCTCCTCGAACTGCACAATGGCATCCAGCGTCGCATCATCGGGAAGCGGCGCGCCGGAGGCGGCCGTGTCAGTGAATACCCGGACTCCGTACCACTGGGCGACGGGCATCCGCCGCCGGGCCAGCGCGGCCGTCAGGTCCTCCAGGCGATCAGCACGGGCGTCCACACCGATCCGGTTCCGATAGGCGACCCCGTGGAATGCCTTGCGGACACCGTCCCAGTCCCCCAGCAGACCGGGGCGCATCGCCAGGGCATCGCCGTTGCGCACCAACAGGGACACCATCCCGCCCGGAACCACGACCTGCGCGATGGCGTCTAGCAGCGGATCGGGGTCCGGGAAGTACATCAGCACGCCTTGACACAAAACGACGTCGAAACTCGATGGCGCGAACAATTCAGTAATCGCCTCGGCCTCGCCCTGGACCAGCCGCACTCGGTCGCCGACCTCCGCAGGCTCCGCCGCCAGTGCCGCGCGGAAGTCGTCGAGCAGCTGAGTTGACGAGTCCAGCCCGACGACGACGTGCCCCCGCCGAGCCAGCAGGAGGGCTTGCGTGCCCTGACCACACCCGATGTCGAGCACACGCCGCGGCGGCAGGTCGGGCAGGCACTCGGCGAGTTGCCGCGCCACGACCTCTTGACGCACGACCTGCCGCAGCGTGCCCAGACGAGCCCGCCACTCCTCTTCGCCTGCCGCGAAGCCAGTGCTCATGTCGCCCCTTTTGTCCTAACGAAAAAGTGGTCAGAAGTGATAGGAAGCTGGCGGGTTCTGAGAAAACCGGACTGTTACGTCTTAGACATCATGACGTTAGTGCGACGGTTGCGCCCGATGGCGCGAGGAGGCGGTTGCAGCCGGGCGGGTCTGGCGGCGGAGGACTTGCTCGGCGGCGGGGGGCGGGGCAGGGCTAGGTGAACAGGGCGGGGTGGCGGCGGAGGACTTGCTCGACGACGGGGGCGGGGGGCAGGGCTAGGTGAACAGGGGTGGGTGGCGGCGGACGGACTGGATGAGGCCGATGGCGATCATGTCGGCGAAGATGGCGGAGCCTCCGTAGGAGATGAAGGGGAGCGGGAGGCCGGTGATGGGCATGATGCCGATCGTCATGCCGATGTTGACGAAGGACTGGAAGATGAACCAGATCGCGACGCCGGACGCCACCAGCATGCCGAACAGGTCGTCGGCTATCTGGGCGGCGCGGATGGCGCGGAACACGATGATGGCGAGCAGCGCGACGATGACGGCGCAGCCGACGAAGCCGAGCTCCTCCCCCGCGACCGTGAAGATGAAGTCCGTCGACGCCGAGGGGACGAAGCTGCCGCCGGTGAACGTGCCGTGGAACAGCCCCTCGCCGTGCAGGCCGCCTGAGCCGACCGCGATCTTCGCCTCGATGCCGTTGTAGCCGGTCCCGGCCAGGTCCTGCGTGGGGTGCAGGAACGAGGTCAGCCGACTCAGCTGGTACCCCTTCAGCAGGTGCAGCGTGCCGATGACGTAGACGGCGCCAGCCACGGCCGCGAGCAGGCTGAGCACCCAGTACAGCCGGATGCCCGAGAGCACCGCCATGCCGGCCAGCGTGAAGACCAGCACCAGCATGACGCCGAGGGCCGGCTCGCGTTCGACAAGGAGGATCAGCGGGGCGGCGGCCAGCGCGGCCAGCCCCGCGTCCCGCAGCGACGGCCGGCCGGACGGGTCGTTACGACGGGAGAGCAGCCACGCGGCGGACAAGATCAGGCCGAGCTTGGCGAACTCCGACGGCTCGACCTGGAAACCGCCGGGCACGTCGATCCAGGCCTTCGCCCCGTTCACCGACTGGCCGAATGCAAGCACGGCCAGCAGGAGCAGCAGCGACAGGCCGTAGATGAACGGCGTCCAGCGTCGGATGCGACGGTAGTCCGTGCACGCGGCGGCCATCATCAAGACGAACCCGAGCGCGGCCCAGAGGATCGCCTTCTTCAGGTAGGTGTGCGGGTCGAGCCCGGCCTGCCTCAGCGCCGGCTCGGTCGACGCCCAGACCAGCACGGTGCCGAGCGCCGTGAGCGCGCACGTGACGGCGAACAGCAGCCAGTCCCAGGACCTGGCCAACCCGCCCCTGGCGAACGCCTGCCCGAGCAGGGACCGCCGCCGGGGCGCGAACGTGCCGGGCCGGGGCCCGGCCCAGCCGCGCGATGGGAGCCCGACGCTCACCGCTGCACCTTCGCCTTCCCGGTGCCCGGGATCGGCGGCAGTTTCCCGCCGGGCAGCGCGGCCTTGTGGCCCTCCAAGCCGTAGATGCCGTCCCAGATCGCCCGGACGGCGGGCGCCGCGGCGTCCGCGCCGTAACCGGAGTCGGGCAGCATGACGACGACCACGAACTGGGGATTCTGGCAGGGCGCGAAGGAGGCGAACACCGAGGTCGCGATCTTGCCCTCGATCTGCGCGGTACCGGTCTTGCCCGCCACGCAGACCTGGTTGAGCGGAAACCCGCCGAACGCTCCGGCCGCGGTGCCCTGGGTGATCACGCCGGCCAGCGCGGTGCGCATGTAGGCAAGCGTTTCCGACGCGACGGGCAGGTGCCTGACCACCGGCGGGTTGATCATCTGCACCAGCTTCCCCGAGGCGGAGACGAGGGCCTCGCCGATCCTCGGGCTATAGAGCGTGCCGCCGTTGGCGAGCGCGGTGTAGGCGTTGGTGAGCTGCAGCGGGGTCGATGTCACGTAACCCTGGCCGATCGCGGCGATGGCGGCCTGGCCTGGTGCCCAGATCCAGCCGCTCTTGCAGTTGTCGTACTCGATCTGCTGGACGTAGGAGCCGTTCGCCTTCCCGTTCTTGCACCAGTTCTGGCCCTTGTGCGCGTTGTCCTCCCACATCCAGTAGAGCCACTGGCGGGTGGGGATGCTGCCGCTGGCCTCTTCCGGCAGGTCGATGCCGGAGTAGTTGCCGAACCCCCAGTCCAGCTCCATCTGCTGCATCTTCTGGGTCGGCGCGTGCGGGTTGAGCTTGTAGTTGGCCGCGTTGTCGTCGGTCTGCCACATGTGGTAGCCGAGGTTGTAGTAGACCGAGTCGCAGGACTGGATCAGCGCCTCGGACAGCGTCATGTTGCCGAGGCTCGGGCTGCCGTCGTTCTCGAGCGTCAGGCCGTTGATGTTCACCGACGCCGGGCAGTTGTACTCGCCGTTGAGCGGGAACCCGTCGCCGACCGCGGCGGCGGTCGAGGTGACCTTGAACGTGGATCCCGGCGCGTACTCGCCCTGAGTGGCCCAGTTCATCGCCGGATCGCCCGAGGCGCTGCCGAACAGGTAGTTGAACTCGCTCTGCGAGATCCCGTTGGTCCAGACCGACGGGTTGTAGTTCGGGTAGCTCGCCATCGCCAGGATCCGGCCGCTGGTCGTCTCCACCACCGCCGCGCCCTGGTTCACGTCGTTGCCCGCCGCTTTGGCATTGCCGATCGCCGTGTTGAGCGCCTGCTGCGCGACCACCTGCACCTTGGCGTTGAGCGAGGTCACCAGCGTGTCGCCGGTCTGCGCGGGCTTGCCGCCGACGGTGGCGAGCACATCGCCCGCCGCATTCACCGACACGGTCTGGCTGCCCGGCTTGCCGTTGAGCGCCGCGTTGTACTGCGCCTCAAGGCCCGCCTGGCCGACCAGGTCATCGCCGGCGAAACCGGTCTCGGGTAGGTGGTCGGCCGCCATCTCCGACTGGGTGATGGGCTGCAGGTAGCCGATCACCTGCGCCGGGTTCGCGCCGTTCGGCATCGGATAGTCCACCACCGGCTGCAGCGACGCCGTGACGCCGACGAACACCGTCGGCTCCTCCATGATCTGGAGCGCGATCGCGTCGCTGACGTGCTCTGCCACCGGGATCGGCTGGTAGGGCGACCCCGTCCAGCAGGGCGGCGATACGCCGGCGGTGCAGAGCCTGACCTTCTCGGCTGAGCTCCTTGTCCGACATGTGCAGCAGCGGCGCAAGCTTCGCCAGGACGGCCGTGCCTCCGTCGTGGGTGCTCTGGGAGAGATCCATCATGTTCACCGAGACGGTCATCTCGGTCTGGTTGCGCACGAACGGGGCCCCGGCGTCATCGGTGATCATGCCCCGCACCGCGGGCACCACGATCTCCCTGGTCTGGTTCACCTCGGCGAGCTGCTTGTACTGCGCCGTGTTGAGCACCTGCAGGTACCAGAGCCGGCCGCCGAGCGTGACCAGCAGCGCCGCCGCGATCACGTACAGGCCGAATAGCCGACGGCGGGACCTAGGGATCATCGACGCTCTCCCGTCGGGAGCAGATCACGGACAGTGGACAGCAGCGCGCCGGACAGCGACCGACGCCGGGTTCGCCACCGGTCTTTGGCCCGGGAGCGACGGATCCAGCCAGTCGTCGGGCCGTTTGAGTACCAGTTCGGGCGGGGCGGCCGGGACGGGCGGAGCCAGCCTTTGCTCGGCTTGGCCCGCCTGACAGGCGGCGGCTTACGCCGGTCGGCCTTGAGCCAGCCCTTACCAGGGCCCTTCTGGCGGCGGGGCGTAATCGCGGGCCTGTCGCCGGCGAAGTTGATCTTCGGGGTCCGGCCGGGACGGGCGAGCGCGCTGCCCTCGGCGCGGTGGGTTCGGCCGGAATGCGCGAAGTTCAGCTTGGTGGCGCGGCCGCCTGCCAGGGGCAGCAGGGCGCTGTTAGTGCCGCCACGGTCCGTTCGGGCGAGGGAATTTGATCTTGCGCCTGCCAGCCGCTTACGCGGGGCGAGGGGCACCGGGACGGCGCCCGCCGACGCCAGCCGGAACACCGACGCCAACCGCTGTGCGCCGATGAACACCGGCGCGCGCTCGGGCACCGGGCGGGCGAGCCCGGCCACCAGCGACACCAGCAAGTACACGACCGGGGTGAGCAGCAGGTCGTAGAGGATCGCGCCCGGAAGCACCTGCCTGATCGTCGGCCCGGTCACGTTGGGGTCGGACAGCAGCATGCCGAGCCCGGCCTTGCCGGCCTCGCCTGCCGCCGCGGCGACCGCCATCACGGCCAGGGCTACGGACGGATCGTGCTCGGCACCGCCGGAGGCGGCGGAGATCGCGCCCATGGCCCGGGCGGCCAGGTACCCCACCAGGCAGAAGACGAGCGCGTACTCCCCCGCGTAGTGCGTCACGGGCGGGGCGATGTCAAGCGCGAGGCCGCCCGCGAACCCGGTGAGCGTGGCGATCATCGTATTGCTGGTGACCGCGACCGCGGTCACCAGCAGGAGCACCAGGTCGGGCGCGTCGCCGCCGGGCAACGGCAGCCGGTTCACCACCGTGAGCTGGACGACCACGGCGACGAACAGGGCAATGGGGAGGGCCATGGCGACGAGCGGCTTCCGCAGCTCGGACCGCTCGTGATCGAACTGCTTGATCACCTGCCGGTCGCTCACTTGCTGATCACGACCCCGAGGACGCCGAGCACGGTGAAGTCCGCGAACGGCTTGACCAGTGCCGTCGGGGTGAGCGAGCCAGGCTCGGTGGTCACGGTCGTGATCTTGCCGATCGGGATGCCCGGAACGTACGGGCGGCCGCCCACCGAGCCGAACGTCACCAGTTCCTGGCCCGGCTTGAGCGTGGCGGTCGCGCTGAACAGGGTGAGCTTGAGCTGGGCAGTGCCGCCGAACGAGTCGGCGGCACCGGTGAGCGCGCCGATCTGGCCTGAGCCGACCACCCGGACGCCGACGGTGGCGCCCACGTCGTTGGCGAGCTGAACGGTCGCGGTGGTCGAACTCGTGGCGATGACCGTGCCCACCAGGCCGTCGCCGTCGAGCACGGTCTCGTTCGCGGTGATGCCATCGCTGCTGCCCGCGCTGATCGCCACCGTGTCCGAGTAGGCGCCGCCGGCGGCGATCACGGAGGCGGTGACGATCTTGTAGCCGGCCTTGCTGGTCAGGTGGAGCAGGCTGCCGAGCTGGGCGGCGCCCTGGCTGCTTGACCTGGCCCTGCGCCAGCTGGGCGCGGAGCTGGTCGTTCTGCTTCTGCAGGGCGCTGACCTCGGCGCTGTTGCCGCCGCCGCCGCCGAACCAGCCGGTGACGTCATCCGACAGCAGCTCGACCGGGCCGAAGATCCGGCCGCCGAGCGAGTGCGCGCTGGAGGTGCCGCCGTCCCTGAAGTCGATCGTGATCAGCGCGATAGCTACGATAAGCAATGCGATGAGAACTGGGCGTGTTCGTCTCGCTTCAAACACTTGCGCAACTCCCGTCCCGTGTGCCCCTGCTGCCCCTGCTGCCCCTGCTGCTACCGTCTGTCAGGTACGAGCACCTGGCGGAGTGTGTCGAAGTCCTCCACGCACTTGCCGGTGCCGAGCACGACCGAGTCGAGCGGGCTGTCGGCGATGTGCACCGGCATCCCAGTCTCCTCGCGGATGCGCTGGTCAAGGCCCCTGCAGCAGCGCACCGCCGCCGGTCAGGGCGATGCCTCGGTCCATCACGTCGCCGGCCAGTTCGGGCGGGCACTTGTCGAGCGTCGTCTTGACCGCGTCGATGATCAGGTTGATCGGCTCCTCCATCGCGTGGCGTATCTCGGCCGCGCTGATCAGGATCGTCTTGGGCAGCCCGCTGACCAGGTCCCGGCCGCGGATCTCCGCGTGCGGCTCGTCTGCCGCCGGGAACGCCGAGCCGAGCGCCAGCTTGATCTCCTCGGCGGTCCGCTCGCCCAGCATCAGGCTGTGCTCCTTCTTGCCGAAGGTGATGATCGCCTGATCGAGCTCGTCCCCGCCGATCCTGATCGACTGGGACGTGACGATCCCGCCGAGGGAGATCACCGCGACCTCGGTGGTGCCGCCGCCGATGTCGACCACCATGTTGCCGGTCGGCTCGTTGACCGGCAGCCCGGCCCCGATCGCGGCGGCCATCGGCTCCTCGATGATGTAGACCCGGCGCGCGCCCGCCTGGTGGCCCGCCTCCTTGACCGCCGACTGCTCGACGCCGGTGATGCCGCTCGGCACCGCGACGACGATCCTCGGCTTGGCCATCCGGGTCCTTCTGTGAACCTTCTGGATGAAGTACCTGAGCATCCGCTCGGTCACGTCGAAGTCGGCGATCACGCCGTCCTTGAGCGGCCGCACGGCGACGATGTTGCCCGGCGTGCGGCCGATCATCCGTTTAGCGTCGACCCCGACAGCGACGACCTGTCCGGTGGTCGTGTTGAGCGCGACCACGCTCGGCTCGTTGAGGACGATCCCCCGGCCACGCACGTAGACCAAGGTGTTAGCCGTGCCGAGATCGACCGCCATGTCACGGCCGAGGAATGTCAGCGCATTGCCCATCGGGAGCGGGAACCCTTCCGATCAGAGGCCTTCTGAACTGGTCATGAGCCTATCGGATAAGCGGCGAGCAGCCCCGCGCTGAAACGCGGGGACAATTCTCCATAAATCCTTAAGTGTTTCGTACTAGGCCGACTGCTTGGTGACGATTCGCCGGATGTTACTGAACAGCCGGTTAGCCCTGCCTGCCCCGGTCACACTCGTCGATGCGGTCGGCCTAGTACTGTACTTATCTAAACGCAGCGCCGGTTAAACGAGCTCGGGGAAGAAGATCTTGATTTCCCGCTCGGCGCTCTCCGGGGAGTCGGACCCGTGCACGATGTTCTGCGCGACCTGCAGGGCGTAGTCGCCCCTGATCGTGCCGGGCAGGGCCTTGACCGGGTCGGTCGCGCCGGCCAGTGCACGGAACGCCTCGATGGCCCGGTCGCCCTCCGCCACCAGCGCGACCAGCGGGCTGGAGGTGATGAAATCGACCAGTTCGCCGAAGAAGGGCCTTTCTGCGTGCTCGGCGTAGTGCGCCTGCGCAGTGTCGACGTCGATTGTGCGCATCTCAAGCGCGATTACCTTCAGGCCCTTGCGCTCAATTCGGGAAATGACATCACCGATGATGTTGCGGCGAACGCCGTCCGGCTTGACCAGGATAAGGGTGCGCTGCGACATTATTACTCCTTGCGTTTGTTCTACTGGATCACGCAAGAGCTTACCGGGGCTGGCGCTTGCCCTGGTTGCCCGTCTGAGGTCAGACCGCGGTCGGACCTGGCTCTCTCTCCCACTTCCGGGCCAGCCAGATGCCGGTGAACCAGAGCGCGGTGAAGATCACCCCGAGGATGTACATCACCGGGATCAGGACACCGGACGCGATGACGGCAAGCTGGAGCACCGAGCCCGCGTACAGCGCCCACTGCCGCCGTCCCACGTAGCCGGAGAGCACTATGGCGACGATCGCGATGGCGCCGCAGACCGCCGCCGCGGTGCCCCCGCTCGCGTGCCCGAGCACCTTGGCGGGCACGATCGTCAGCAGCGCGATGACGGCCTCCATGGCCAGCACGGTGCCGCACAGGCGCCTCATGAGAGCTCTCCTCCCCGGGTGGTAAACGAACCGGGGTTGGCGCTCCGGCCCACGGCGCTCGCCGGGGCGAGCAGCAGCTGCGCGTCGCCCGCGGTGACCACGGAGCCGGTCACGAGGACGGCGGACGAGCCGGGCAGCCCGTCGGCCGCCGCGTCGGCGTCGGAGGCGTCGGCGAGGGAGACCGCCAGGTCGATGGCGTCGTCGAGCCGCTCCGCGACCTGAACCCGGTCTTCGCCGAAGATCTCGCGGGCCAGCTCGACCAGCTCGCCGACTCCCATCGCGCGGGGCGAGGAGTTCGTGGTCACCACGATCTCGGAGAGCGCCGGCTCGAGCTCGGCGAGCACGCCGGCCACGTCCTTGTCCTCGGCGACCGCGACGACGCCGATCACCCGGTCGAAGTTGAACGACTCGGTCAGCGCAGCCACGGTCACCGCCATGCCGGCCGGATTGTGCGCGGCGTCGGCGATCACCGTCGGGGAGCGGCGCAGGATGTCGAGGCGGCCGGGCGAGCTCACCTTGGCGAACGCCGGCGCGGACCAGGTCCGGGTCGAGGCCGGCCTGGCCAGAGCCCGGGGCCGAGGGTCACCGTCGACCCGTCATCGCCGACTGGCGCCGTCACGGAAACGCCGGCGAACGCCTCGACCGCGGCCAGCGCGCACGCCGCGTTGGACGCCTGGTGCGCGCCGAACAGCGGCAGGAATACGTCCGCGTACACGCCGCGCAGGCCCTGCAGCGCCACCAGCTGGCCGCCGAGGGCGAGCTCGCGGGCGAGCACGCCGAACTCGAACCCCTCCCGCGCCACGGTGGCGCCGACCAGCGGCGGCGCGCTGCAGAAGTATCTCGGCGGCGGCGACCTCCTGCTGCGCGAGCACCGCGACCGCACCGGGCTTGATGATGCCCGCCTTCTCGGTGGCGATCTCCTCGATCGAGTCGCCGAGCCACTGCATGTGGTCCATCGCGACCGGCGTGATCACCGCCACCGCGCCGTCGGCGACGTTGGTCGCGTCCCACCGGCCGCCCAGGCCGACCTCGATCACCGCGACGTCCACCGGCGCGTCCGCGAACGCGGCGAACATCATGCCGGTGAGAATCTCGAAGAAGGACAGCGGAACCGGCTGCTGGGAGTCGACCAGCTCCACATACGGCGAAATTTCGTCATAAATCTCGATGAAGCGCTCGGCGGACAGCGGCTCTCCGTCCACGCAGATCCGCTCCCGCATCGACACCAGGTGCGGGAGTGAACCGGCCGGTGCGCAGTCCGCGCTCGCGCAGCAGCGTCTCGATCATCCGCGTGGTCGATGTCTTCCCGTTGGTGCCGGTGACGTGCACCAACGGGAACGCGCGCTGCGGGTCCCCGAGCACGCTGACGAGCGCCTCGATCCGGTCGAGGGTCGGAGAGATCTGGTGCTCCGCGCGCCGCGACCCGATCTCGAGCTCGACCTCGCGCAGACGTGCCTCAATGTCCACGGATGTAACCCTACCTGCGCCGCTAAGACTGCGCTCGGCGATCCGGTGCGGGGCGCCATCAGCGGAAGCTGATGGCGCCCCGCATCAGCTGAGCGACGCGAGGCGGGCTGCCAGGCGCGCTATATCGGCTTCGGCGTCGGCCAGGCGCTGGCGGGACTTGGCCACGACGTCCGCCGGCGCCTTGTCGGTGAAGGCGGGGTTGCCAAGCTTGGCGGCCATCTGCGCGGCCTCCTTGCGGGCCGCGGCGAGGTCCTTCTCCATCCGCGCGCGCTCGGCCGCCACGTCCACGGTGCCGGCCAGGTCGAGCTCCACGGTGACGCCCTCGGCCACCAGCGACGCGGAGACCGCGAACCCCTCCTCGACGTTGGTCAGCCGCAGCAGCGACCTGATCGACGCCTCGTGCTCGGCGAGCGGCGTCGTCTCGACGCCGGCCAGCCGCGCGGGCACCCGCTGCCCGGGCCGTAGCCCCTGATCGGAGCGGAACCGCCGGATCTCGGTCACCAGCCGCATCATCGACTCGACCTCGGCCTCGGCGGCGGGGTCGGTGAAGGAGAACGTCGGCCAGGCCGCCATCATCACCGAGTCTTCGCCGGTCAGCGCCGACCAGAGCTCGTCAGTGACGAACGGCATCACCGGGTGGAGCAGCCGGAGCATCTGGTCGAGCACGAACCCGAGCACCCGCCTGGTCCGGTCTGCTGCCGCTGCGTCGTCCGACGCCAGCGGCGTCTTCGCCAGCTCCAGGTACCAGTCGCAGAACTCGTCCCAGGCGAAGTGGTAAAGCACCTCGCACGCCTTGCCGAACTCGAACCGGTCAAGCAGCCCGTCCACCTCGGCGATCACGCTGGACAGCCGGGAGAGGATCCATCGCTCGGGGACCGATAGGTCGCCTTCCACCGGCGGCTTGCCGCCGGCCAGGGGCAGCACGGTATGGAACGGACCGTCGGTTCCAGTGGCTGCGACAGTCGCGCCGTTCATCAGGGCGAACCGGGTAGCGTTCCAGAGCTTGTTGCAGAAGTTGCGCGAGCCCGCCGCCCACTCCTCGCTGACGGCGGTGTCGCTGCCCGGGTTGGAGCCGCGCGCGAGGGTGAACCGGACGGCGTCGGCGCCGAACCGGTCGATCCAGTCGAGCGGATCGACCGTGTTCCCGCGCGACTTGGACATCTTCTTGCCGTACTGATCGCGCACCAGGCCGTGCAGCACCACGTTGCGGAACGGGACGGCGTCGGTCGGCGCCTTGCCGCGGTTGGCGTAGAGGCCGAACATCATCATCCGGACGACCCAGAAGAACAGGATGTCGTAGCCGGTGACGAGCACGCTCGTCGGGTAGAAGGCGCGCAGGTCCGGCGGTGTCCTCCGGCCAGCCGAGGGTGGAGAACGGCCAGAGCGCGGAGGAGAACCAGGTGTCGAGGACGTCGGGGTCCTGCGTCCACCCCGTCGGGCGGAGTCTCGTCGGGGCCGACGCAGCGCACCTCCCGTCCGGACCGTAGAAGACCGGGATCCGGTGCCCCCACCAGAGCTGGCGGGAGATGCACCAGTCGTGCATGTCGTCCACCCAGCCGAAGTACCTGGCGTTCATTTCGGCCGGCGACAGCTGGACCCGGCCGTCGCGGACGGCGTCGCCCGCCGCCTTGGCCAGCGGGGCGACGCGGACGAACCACTGCAGCGACTTGCGCGGTTCGACCGTGGTGCCGCAGCGGCTGCAATGCCCGACCGCGTGCACGTAGGGGCGGCCTCCTTGACGATCCGGCCCTCCTCGCGAAGCGCGGCGACGACCGCCGGGCGGGCCTCGAACCGGTCAAGGCCCTGGAACGGCCCGTGCGCGGTGATCACGCCGCGCTCGTCCATGATCGACAGGCCCGGCAGGTCGTGGCGGCGGCCGATCTCGAAGTCGTTCGAGTCGTGGGCCGGGGTCACCTTGACCGCGCCGGTGCCGAACGCCGGGTCGACGTGCGCGTCGGCCACGATCGGGATGGTCCGGCCGGTCAGCGGGAGCTCGACGGTCGTGCCGACCAGGTGCGAGTACCTGTCGTCATCGGGGTGCACGGCCACGGCGGTGTCGCCGAGCATCGTCTCGGCGCGGGTAGTCGCCACGACGATCGCGTTCTCCCCGTCGCCGTAGCGGATCGAGACGAGCTCGCCCTCGTCGTCGCTGTGATCGACCTCGATGTCGGACAGCGCGGTCAGGCAGCGCGGGCACCAGTTGATGATCCGCTCGGCCCGGTAGATCAGCTCGTCGTCGAAGAGCCGCTTGAAGATCGTCTGGACGGCCCGCGACAGCCCCTCGTCCATGGTGAACCGCTCGCGGGACCAGTCCACGCTGTCGCCGAGCCGACGCATCTGGCCGAGGATCCGGCCGCCGTACTCCGCCTTCCACTCCCAGACCCGCTCAACGAACGCCTCTCGCCCCAGATCGTGCCGCGACAGGCCTTCCTTGGCGAGCTCGCGCTCGACGACGTTCTGGGTCGCGATGCCGGCGTGGTCCATGCCCGGCAGCCAGAGCGTGCGGTAGCCCTGCATCCGGCGGCGGCGGACCATGGTGTCGCTCAGCGTGTGGTCGAGCGCGTGGCCGATGTGCAGCGAGCCCGTTACGTTCGGCGGCGGGAGCACGATGCTGAAGCTCGGCGCGTCGGGGTTCTCCTGGGCCTCGGGCGTGAAGTAGCCCGCCTTCTCCCAGTGCTCGTAACGACGTGCCTCCACCTCGGCTGGCGCGTACTGCGAGGCCAGGGGGGCCGGGGGGAATGGGGGGCGGGAGCCCCCATGCCAGGAGCTGAGGGCTGGGAGTCCTCCATATTGGAGGCTTGCTGTCCGTCTGGCTCGCGGTCTGTCACAGAGCGAGTCTACGAAGTCCGTGGAGCCGGTGCCCACTTTGTTATCAGGACTTGCGGGTTTCGACGCTGGAGCGGAGGGCCACCGTGTCGTCCGCGCCCTTGGACTGGGCGGTGGTCAGTACCTCGGGTCCTGACTGGTCGAAGAACTCGGTGACGCCGAGAGTTGTCGTGGTGACCCAGACGCAGACGCCGCCGCTCGCGGCGGTCGCCGTCGCGGGAACGTTTGCGCAGGCCATCTCGCCGCCGTGTCGAGCCGGCGCCATAGGTCGCCTCGCTCGAGCCGAACGATCCCAGGTTCGTCATGACGGCCTTCGGGTTGAAGGTGCCCTGGTAGCCGACGAACTCGATCGCCTGCTCGTCCGCCAGCGTGTAGGAGGCCGCGACCGGCTTGCCCGTCACCGTGCCGCCGTTGCCGCTCACCGCCGTGTGCTCGATGGTGGTCGCGGCCGCGGTGGCGGTGGCCAGGAAGTCGGGGTCCTTACCGATCGGGTAGCCGCCCGCGACGGACGGGGTGGACAGCGCGTAACCGTCGGTCGTCGCGCTGCCGGTCACCCGGGACTTCGCGGTGGCCGTCGCCTTGGCCGCCGTGGTCGGCGTCGATGGGCTGACGGTCGCCGTGGTGCCGTTCGCGGCGTTCGAGCCGCTCGACTTATGGATGAGGGTGTACGCGCCGGCCGCGATCACGATCAGGACCACGACCACAGCGCTGACAGCGAGGTTCCGGCTAGTGCGGCCGCCTGACGACTTCCCGGAGCCAGCCCCCCCGCGCGAGCCGGGCCCGTCCGAGCCGCGCTGCGGACCGGGCGACTGGTAGCCGACCGGGTCATCCCACGGATCCACCGGGCGGCCGGAGGCAGGGCCCTGAGGGCCCTGGGCCCCTGAATAGCGCGTGGGCCATAGCCGGGGCCGGGCGAGGTCGGGGCGAAGAAGTCCTGCAGGGCCGGGTCCATTCGGGCGGCCCTTTCCCGTTCCAAACGAACGGTGGTTGGGAGCCCCTGGTCCGACTGCTCCTGCTGAGCCGCGTAGTCCAGTTGCGCCCGGTAGTCCGGCTGAGCCGCGTAGTCCTGCTGAGCGGGGTAGTCCTGCTGAGCGGGGTAGTCCTGCTGCGCCCGGTAGTCCGGCTGAGCGGGGTAGTCCTGCTGAGCGGGGTAGTCCGGCTGCGCCCGGTAGTCCGGCTCACCGCGTAGTCCGGCTGAGCGGGGTAGTCCTGCTGAGCCTCGGAGAACGCGCGCCCCGGCTGGCGACGGGGGAAGTCCTGGACGGCGGGGACCTGCGGGCCGAAGTCCTGACCGCCGAAATCCGGCCGGGCCAGGTCCGGGCGGTCGAAGTCCTGACCTCCGAAATCCTGACCGCCGAAGTCCGGGCGTGCCAGGTCCGAGCGGTCGAAGTCCTGACGGCCGAAGTCCGGCCGGTCGTAGTCCTGACGGGTCGGGTCTTGACGGGTCGGGTCTTGACGGGTCGGGTCTTGACGGGTCGGGTCCTGACGACCGTACTCGTCCTGCCGGCCGAAATCCGGGCGGGCCAGGTCCTGGCGGCCGTACTCGTCCTGACGGCCGAAGTCCTGACGCGGGGCGTCCTGCCCCGGGGGCTCATCCCACGCCGGGGCCTGCTCCCAGGCCGGGGCCTGGGCGCCTGCTCCATTGGCGCCCCGCCCATTCCCGACGCCTTCGCCCCCATTCCGGCCGCGTCCGGCCGCGTCCCTGACGGGCAGGTCCCAGGACGGCATGTCGGTGGAGCGCACTAGTGACGCGCCGGGAGTGCGCTGCTCGAACTCCTGCGTGAAGAACTCGGGCGGCGGGCCCGAGAACGCGTCGCCCGCGCCGGGATCGCTGAATTCGGGACCGCCGAAATCCGCGCCGCCAGACTGCGGCGACGCGGCCCAGCCGGGACCGGCGGGCGCTGCCCAGGGATCGTCGTCACCGACCGAGGTGTCCGAGATTGAGAAAGCCTGCGTGCCATCATCGGGACCATCCTGCGGGTCCCAAGTGGGCCTGGATGGTGTATCCCAGCCGGTCATCTGCGCTCATTCTCCGGTTGCGGTGCCACACGAACTAACCCACTGAGGTTACCCGCGGGGGGCGCGCAGCCGGGGCGATACAGACAAAGTGGCCGCCTCGGTGGCATTCCGTGACAGCGGCACCCGCGAGCCAAAGGGCGCGCCGGTGTCTGGGCGGAGGAGGGAGGCGGTTTCGGCCGAGCGACAAGGGAAAGCGTCGGGCTCAAGCACCTGGAGGCTTGAGCCCGGGAGCCCGGGAGCCCGGGGCGGGGGTTTGAGCCCGGTGGCCGGGGGGTGGAGCTGGAAAAGCCCGCCGCGGAAGGGACAGCCGGGGAGGGGAAACGCGAAGGCTAAGCCGACTTATCGCGCGGGATGCGACGGGAGACGTCGCGTGGGACGATGGTGGGGTTGACGTTCTCCAGAACCGCCTCGCGGGTGATGACGACCCGCTCGACGTCCTTGCGGCTCGGCACCTCGTACATCACCGAGAGCAGCACTTCCTCCATGATCGCGCGCAGCCCTCGCGCGCCGGTGCCGCGGAGGTTGGCCTGGTCGGCGACCGCTTCAAGCGCGTCCGTGGTGAACTCCAGGTCCACGCCGTCCAGCTCGAACAGTCGCTTGTACTGCTTGACCAGGGCGTTTCGCGGCTCGGTGAGGATCTGGATAAGCGCCTCGCGGTCCAGGTTGTGCACGCTGGTGATGACCGGGAGACGTCCGACGAACTCGGGGATCATGCCGAACTTGAGCAGGTCCTCGGGCATCACCTCGCCGAAGGCGTCCTCGGAGATCTGCTTGGAGCGGACCCGCAGCACGCCGTTGAAGCCGATGCCGTTGGAGCCGGAGCGCTGCTCGATGAGCTTCTCCAGGCCGGCGAACGCCCCACCGCAGATGAACAGCACGTTCGTGGTGTCGATCTGGATGAACTCCTGGTGCGGGTGCTTGCGTCCGCCCTGCGGCGGGACGCTGGCGGTGGTGCCTTCCAGGATCTTGAGCAGGGCCTGCTGCACGCCCTCGCCGCTCACGTCTCTGGTGATCGACGGGTTCTCCGACTTGCGGGCGATCTTGTCGATCTCGTCGATGTAGATGATCCCGGTTTCGGCCTTCTTGACGTCGTAGTCCGCCGCCTGGATCAGCTTGAGCAGGATGTTCTCGACATCCTCGCCGACGTAGCCGGCCTCGGTGAGGGCGGTCGCGTCGGCGATCGCGAACGGCACGTTGAGGAGCCGCGCCAGGGTCTGTGCTAGCAACGTCTTGCCAGAACCAGTCGGGCCGAGCAGCAGGATGTTGGACTTGGCCAGCTCCACGCCGTCGCTGCCCGGGCGCTCAGTGCCCGTCTGGACCCGCTTGTAGTGGTTATACACCGCGACGGAGAGGGCCTTCTTGGCCTTGTCCTGGCCGATCACGTACGAGTCGAGGAACTCGTAGATCTCGCGCGGCTTGGGCAGCTTGTCCCAGGTGGGCTCGGTGGTCTCGGAGAGCTCTTCCTCGATGATCTCGTTACAGAGGTCGATGCACTCGTCGCAAATGTACACGCCTGGCCCGGCGATGAGCTTCTTTACCTGCTTCTGACTCTTTCCGCAGAACGAGCACTTCAACAGGTCCGCGCCGTCACCGATGCGTGCCACCCAGTTTCTCCTTTACATGGGGCTTTACCTTGGACCGCCGTGCCCGGCCCGAGCGCTTGCCCGGGCCTGGCACGGCGGGCCTGTCCCGCCATGCCGTCAACCGCTTGCTATCTGACGGTACCGCCTTGTGGAGTCCGATGGATCAATCAAACCCCCTCAGCGGCACGGGAGGGAAGAGGCGAACCCTTCCCCTCGCTAGGAAACTACCGCCGGGACCTTCTCCGATCCCCGCTTGAGCGCCGTCAGCACCTCATCGATGATGCCGTACTCCTTCGCGTCGGCAGCTGAGAGGAACTTGTCGCGCTCGATATCCCGCCGGACGAGCTCCTCGTCCCTACCAGTATGCCGGGCAAGGATGATTTCCATCGCGGTGCGCATCCTGAGGATCTCGTTGGCCTGGATCTCCATGTCCGACGACTGGCCGTAGCCGCCTTCCGTCGCCGGCTGGTGGATCAGGATCCGCGAGTTCGGCAGTGCGATGCGCTTGCCCTTTGTGCCAGCCGCGAGCAGGATCGCCGCCGCGCTGGCCGCCTGGCCAATGCAGCAGGTGGTGATCTCCGGCTGGATGAACTGCATCGTGTCATAGATGGCCATCATCGAGGTCATCGACCCGCCGGGCGAGTTGATGTACATCGTGATCTCGCGGTCCGGGTCTATGGCCTCGAGCGTGAGCAACTGCGCCATGACGTCGTTCGCGGAGGCGTCGTCGATCTGCACGCCGAGGAAGATGATCCGCTCCTCGAAGAGCTTGTTGTACGGGTTCATCTCCTTGACGCCGTACGAGGTGCGCTCGACGAAGGAGGGCAACACGTACCTGGACTGCGGGAGCCTGCTTAGCTCGGTCACGTTGTTCTCGCTCCTTAACGCGATTCAGGGTCGTTCTGGCTCAGGAGACCGGGCCGGCGGACGGGACCTCGAGGGCGCTGCGGACCACATGGTCGATGAAGCCGTACTCCTTGGCCTGCTCGGCGGTGTACCAGCGGTCGCGGTCGGCGTCCTTCTCGATCTGCTCGATCGACTGGCCGGTGTGGAACGCGGTGCGCTGGAACAGCGTCTTCTTGACGTACAGCATCTGCTCGGCCTGGATCTTGATGTCGGTCGCGGTGCCGCCGATGCCGCCCGACGGCTGGTGCATCAAGACCGTGGCGTGCGGCAGAGCGTAGCGCTTGCCCTTGGCGCCCGCAGTGAGCAGGAACTGGCCCATGGACGCGGCCATCCCCATCGCGTACGTGCCCACGTCGTTGGGCACGAACTGCATCACGTCGTAGATCGCCAGACCCGCGTAGACCGAACCGCCCGGGGAGTTGATGTAGAGCGAGATGTCGCTCGTCGGGTCCTCGGCGGAGAGCAGCAGCATCTCGGCGCAGATCCGGTTGGCGATGTCGTCGTCCACCTGCTGGCCGAGAAAGATAATGCGGTGCCTCAGCAACCGCTGGAACAGCAGGTCTCCTGGTATCACGGGTGCGTCAGGGCTAGCCGTCCTGAGAACTGGCTGTGTCACGTGGTCACCTGCTCCGATCACTTCGGGTGTCGTTGGATGCGACATTAACGCCACTGCGGAGTGACGGGGTCCGCTGTACCCCGCTGTTCGCTTTGGGCGCATCGCGTTGCGGCCTTGCTACAAAAAAGCGTGGCCCAGGGCCGGAGCCCTGGGCCAACTAGTTAGAGCAGGTCAGGACTCGTCCTCGTCGTCGTTCTCAGCCTCGTCGTCATCGTCCTCGTCATCCTCGGCGGCGTCCTCGAGGTCGGCCTCGGCCTCGAGGACGACCTCGGCCTCGGCCTCGGCCTCCAGGGTGGCCGCCACGTCGATCGCGAGGTCATCGACCTCGATGTCGGCCTCGGCTGCTGTGGCCTGGGCGGCGAGCATCGCGTCGACGTCGGCGTTGAGGCCCTCGATCTCCGCCTTCACGTCGATCGTCTCGCCCTTGTCGTCGGTCACCGTGACGCGCTCGGCGGTGAGCGTGGCCGCCTTGCCGCGGAGTACCTCGGTGATCGCCACGCCGATCTGGTTGCTCTCGGTGAGCTGGCGGGCGAAGTACTCGGGGCTGATGCCCATCCGCTGCGCCTGGTCGGCGACGAAGTAGGAGAGCTCCGCCTGGTTCACCGAGAGGTTCTCGGAGCGGGCTACCTCGTCAAGGACGAAGCTGACCCGGACGGAGCGGTGCGACTGCTCGACGAGGTCGGCGTCGAACTCCTCCTCCGTCTTCTCCAGGGACTTGAGGTAGTCCTCCTTGGACATGTTCATCTGGGCGAGCTGGTTGTCGATGTTCTCGCGAGCGTGGGTCAGCTCGTGCTCGACGAACTTCTCCGGCAGCGGTATATCGATGCTGTCGACGACCGCGTCGATGGCCTTGTCGCGCGCCTGGGTGGCCTGCTGGAGCTTCTTCATCCGCTCAAGCTGCTTGCGGGTGTCCTCGCGCAGCTCGTCGAGGGTGTCGAACTCGCTGGCCAGCTGGGCGAACTCGTCGTCGAGCTCGGGCAGTTCGCGGACCTTGACCGACTGCACGGTCACCGTCACGTCGGCCTCCTGGCCGACCGCCTCGCCGCCTGCGAGCTCGGTGCTGAAGGTCGCGGGCTCACCTGCGGACAGGCCGGTGAGCGCCTCGTCGAGACCCTCGAGCATCGTCCCGCTGCCTACCTGGTACGACAGGCCGGTCGCCTGCGCGTCCTCGACCAGCTCGCCGTCGCGCGAGGCGGACAGGTCCATGGTCACGTAGTCGCCGTCCTCGGCCGCGCGGGGCGCGGTCTTCAGGGTGGCGAACCGCTCGCGCAGGTTGGTGAGGTACTCGTCGATGTCGTCCGGCGTGACCTCGGCGCTGTCAACGGTGACCGTCAGGGTCGAGAGGTCGGGCAGCTCGAACTTGGGCCTGACCTCGACCTCGGCCGTGAACGCCAGTTCCTTGCCGTCCTCCAGCTGGGTGATCTCCACCTCAGGCTGACCGAGGACGAACACGTCGGCCTCCTGCACGGCCTTGCTGTAGAACTCGGGCAGCGCGTCGTTGACCGCCTCGGTCAGCACCGCGCCCCGGCCGATCCGCATGTCGATGACGCGCGGGGGCACCTTCCCAGGGCGGAACCCGGGGATGCGCGCCTGCTGCGCGACCTCTTTGTAAGCCTTGTCGAGGCTCGGCTTGAGCTCCTCGAAAGAAACCTCGACGCTCAGCCGGACACGGGTCGGGCTCAACTCTTCGACAGCGGTCTTCACGGCGGCGTGACTCCAGAGACGTGGATGGTGGCTGCGCATCTTGACAGGGCGCAGCAAAAGTGTACGGCGGATAAGTCTATGGCCGACTGAACCACCTTAGCGCCGATCGCCGTCGTCGGGGATGAGCAGGTGTGCCAGCCAGCTGATGACGGCGACGATCAGGGCGCCCACCACAGCGGACGAGAAGTTGAGCACATGGAACGGCTCGTGCAGCTTGTCATAGGCGATGTAGCTGGTCAGCAAGAGCAGCGCGCCGTTGACCACCAGCGCGAAAAGGCCCAGCGTGAGCACGTAGAACGCGCAGCCCACGGTCTTGATGATCGGCTTGAGCACGATGTTGATGACGCCGAAGATGACGGCGACGATCAGCAGCGTCTCCACCTGCGCCGTGTGGTCGTGCCCCGTGAGCTTGATCCCCGGCACCAGCCAGGCGGCCACGCCCAGCGCCACCGCGATCACCAGGAACCGGATGATTATTTTCATGGGCTCTTTTTACAGCACAGCCTGCCCCGGAAACCGCAAACTTGCCATCAATTGTGACGACTTGCCGGGGCAGGGCAGGCCTTACAACGGGATGTTGCCGTGGTGCCCGCGGCCGGCGGGCGCGCCCGCGAGCGCTTCCGCGAGGCGACGGCGCGTCTGGGCGGGCGAGATCACCTCATCAAGGACACCGATCGCCAGCGCGCGGTCAGTTCCGCCGGCGATGCGTGCATGCTCGGCCGCCAGGTCCTGATGCTGCGCCGCGAACCGTCTCCGCGCTCTTGGCTGACAGGGCGAATGCTATCCGGCAAGGGATGCTGATTGGGTATTGGGAATGACTATCGAGGTGACTATGAGTCCCCTGCTGATGAGCCAGCGGCCGGTAAACCCGGTCAGCGGCCGGCCGTTCACGACGGGCCCGTCAACGAGCAGCTCCGCAGTGAACAACCGCGCATGCGGGTCGAAATCGACACGGGCATTTTCGAAGCCAAGCCAGCGCTGGGTCAGCGGAAACCACGCCTTGTAGACCGACTCCTTCGCGCAGAACAGGATGCGATCCCAGCAGACATCCGGCTCGGCCCTCGCGAGCGCGGCGACCCTGTCCCTCTCCCCCGGCAGCGCGACCACGCCGAGCACCCCGTCTGGCAGCCGGTCATGCGGCTCGGCGTCGAGGCCGACCGTCAGGACGTCACGATCCCGGGCTACCGCGCAAGCCCGGTACCCCTCGCAGTGCGTGATGCTGCCCACCACGCCCGCCGGCCACCCCGGGGCGCCGCGCAGTCCCGGCACGATGGGTGCCGCCGGCACTCCGAGTTGCGCCAGTGCCGCCCGCGCGCACCCGCGGGCGGTCGTGAACTCCCGCCGCCGCTTACCCACGGCCCGGACGATGGCCTCCGCTTCTTCGGGGAAGAGCGTAACGCCGGTCAGGTCACCGAAGACTTCCTCTGCCGCCACCCCCTGCGGGAGGATGTCCTGGATCACCGCTGGTTCCTCGCAGACGGTTCCGTCTCGCCTGCGGGCGCTGCGGGCGCCGGAAGGATCTGCCGCGGCACACCCGGCCTCGGCGCGCTAGGGCTCGGGGGGCGGCGCCGCCACTCGCGGGGATAGCCGACCGACACCTCCACGAAGCGGACGCCGTCGTACCAGGTCATCCGCGGGATGTGCAGATGACCGTAGACAACGGCGGTCACGTTGAACCGGGTATGCCAGTCACGCGTCCGCGTCGTGCCGCACCACTGGGCGAACTGGGGATAGCGCAGGACGTTCGTGGGCTCGCGGACCAGCGGCCAGTGCGTCACGAGCACGAGGGGGAGCCCCGGGTCGGCATCCGCTAGCCGACGCTCGGTCGCCTCGACCCGCGCATGGCACCATGCTTCACGGCTCGGGAACGGGTCGGGGTGCAGCAGCATCTCGTCGGTGCAGACGATCCCCGTTTCGTAGGCGAGAGCCAGCGCCTCCTTCTTGGTCGGCGCCCCCTCGGGCAGGAACGAGTAGTCGTAGAGGAGGAACAGGGGCGCGATGGCGGCCGGGCCGCCCGGCCCTTCCCACACCGGATACGGGTCCTCGGGAGTGTCGATTCCCAGGCTCCGGCACGCCTCGACGAGGAGCTTGTAGCGATGCAGGCCGCGGGCCTTGACCGGATCTTCGGGGTGGGTCCAAAGCTCATGGTTGCCCGGCGACCAGATCACCTTGTCGAACCGGCGGCTGAGTGTGCTGAGTGCCCACTCGATGTCGGCGAACACCTCACCGACATCCCCGGCGAGCAGCAGCCAGTCCCCCGCGGACTGCGGACGGAGATCCTCGACGAACTGGCGGTTCTCCGGGTAAGCGACATGCAGATCGCTGATCGCGAGCAGCCGCGGCGTGAAATCTCTGGACATTCTCCGCTACGATTCCGGGGGAGCCTGTGAATAGATCCGAGTCGGCGGCCTTGTTCACCGCGCCGATGCGAGTGACGGCGCCGTACGCCTCCCTGGCACGCTGGTCCAACGTCTGCAGGATCACCGGACGGCTCCCCTCGACGAGCGCGGCGAAGCGCTCATTGCGTCCGCCAGCGGCAGGCACCAGGTGCCCTGAACCTACAGACGAACCAGCAGTCATCTGCTCCCCACAAGGGCGGTCGCGCAACTTCTTACTCCGCACACTATCCGCTTACTCCGCACCTATTCCCCTCACTCATTGCGCAATTCGCGTCACTCACTGTGCGCGCCTCATTGCGCGACTCCACACGTCTTCGCACGGGGATGGACGGTTCGCAAGCATCTCTGGCACGACCATATAACGCCATTTACCCTATCGCGGGCGGGTCGGGGCCTAACTTCCGAAAATTCGCCCGGTAGGTCCCGTGACGCCTGTCGCCACTTTTGGTGCCACGATAAGGCGTTAAGGAGGTTAAAAAACAAAAAGACGGCGAACGGAAGGTCACAACGTTGTCCTAGTTAATGCGCCGCCCGCTGGCTCTAGTGTCGCGTGTCGTAAGTTGTTTTACGGTGTGAATGGCGGGACAATGGAGCATATCCTTTGCTCCTGCCCTGGTCCTGCGCGAGGGTGACCGCAAGAAGCTGGGCGACCTGGCGCGGCTGCCGAGCGCGCCGTCCGGGCTGGCGAAGCGGGCGCGGATGATCCTGCTGGCCGCCGACGGGCTGCCGAACGCGGAGATCGCCCGGGTGACCGGCGTATCCCGGCCGACGGTGATCGCCTGGCGGCAGCGCTATGAGTCCGGGGGGATCCCCGCGCTGGAGGACGCCCGGCGCAGCGGCCTGCCGGCGGAGCAGCCATTCACCTGGACAAAAGACGCCGACGAACTCATCGCCAAAATCAGACCGTCAAGGAACTAGCGACACGCGACACTAGAGAGTGGGGATTTTCCAGGGCAGGCCGGCGATCCCCAGGATCCGGGTGCCGCTCACGCTCGCCAGCTCCGGCTGTGACTTGCCGCCGAGGGTGAGGTCCACGCCCTCGCAGCCGGAGAGCATGTCGGTGGCCACGGCCAGCGCCGGGGCGCCGGGACGGGCGCGGAACGTCAGCACGAGGTTGTCGCCGAACCCCGCCGGACAGCCGAAAATGCCCGGAGGGGACAGCGGCAAGCTGTTGATGATCGCCTTAAGCCCGTCGACCTTGGCCGGGTCGGTGATCGTCACCGGCTTCGGCGGCTTCTTCCCGCCCTGGTTCAGACCGAGGTCCATGGAGATCGTCACCGCCTTGGCGGCCGCCGGGACCTTCTCGCTCGGCGGGACGGCGGGCTGCCAGGTCACCTGGCTCGCAGTCTTGAGCGCGCCCTTGTCCGCGGACGGCGAGGCGGCCAGCTTGCGCGCTCCGGACGGCACCGCGAATGAGGCGAGGATAGCGTCCGCGTCGGCCACCGCGCGCTGCTTCGGGCCCGCAGCCGGCCGCGGGTTCGACCGGGTGGAGGTCACGGTGGTGCCGGTTGACCCGGCTGTTTGGCCGGCCGGGCGCGCGACCGCGCAGCCGGCCAGCGCGATGGCGGCCACGGCGCCGAGGGCAGCGCCGGCGCGAGCGGTGGAGCGGCCGGCCACAGCGGCGCGGGCGCTGGGGGTGAGCGCGTTCCGCCCGCGAGCGGAGGTGATCCTGACGCTTGGGAGGATTCTCATGCCAGTTGGACGCCGGGCGGAGCATGCCGGTTCCGCTTCCCGCGCGACGAGTTGGCGCGTGAAGCGCCCGGTCGCGGAGCGGGCGAAGAGGGAAGCGGAGGGTGGGCTGGTCTGGGTGAGGCGGGTGGGTCCGGGTAGGGCAAGTGGGTCGGGGTAGGGCGGGGGGTGGTCCGGGTAGGGCGGGTGGGATCTGGAGTGGGCGGGGGTCCGGGTAGGGCGGGTGGGATCTGGAGTGGGCGGGGGTCCAGATGGGGCAGATGTTGTTTGGACGTGCGTGAATTTGTCTGGGTGGAGATGGATGTGCCTGATGTCAGTGGCGTGATTTTTGCGAAAATGGTTGGTTTTGGGAAAGTGGGGGGTTTTGGTGGGGAGACGGATAGCGGGGCGAGTGAGGTGAGAGCCACGGTCCGTTCCGGGTGGTGGGTCTTTGGGTTGTGTCCTTAGCCTTGGTTCTTGTGCGGAGTGTTCAGGAAGGGCGGCTGGCGGTCCCTGAGTGGATCGGCGGCGTGATGCCGGACTGGCTCGCGGAGGTCCTGCGGCCGAAGAAGGCCCCGGTGCCGTGGGGGGCGATGGCGCGCGCGGTGTTCGCGGTCTGGGTGCCGATGGCGGTGGCGTTCGGCACCGGGCGGCGTGAGCTGGCGCTGCTGCCGTCCCTCGGCGCGCTGCTCTCCATCAGCATCGACATCGGCGGCCCCTACTGGGACCGGGTGAAGCGGATCGGCACGTCGGCGATCTTCGGCGGCGCGCCCGGGCTGCTCATCGGCACCCTGATCTACGGGCGCGGCTGGGTCGCGGTCGGCGCGATCGTAGTCGTGGCCGGGGCGTCTGCGATGATGACGCGGCTGGGCGCGGTGGGCTCCGTCACCGGCCTGCAGCTCTTCGTCTACAGCACGCTCGGGCTCGGACCGCTGGGCGCGCTGCGGCCGTGGTGGCACACCGCGCTGGGGTGGGGAGCCGGGGTCGCGTGGGCCCTACTGCTGATCACGCCCGGGTTCCTCCTTTCGCCGCGGAGCGCGGAACGGAAGGCGGTCGCCGCCGTTTACCACGCGATCGCGGCCGCCTTGCGGGCGATCAGCACAGAAGGGCCGACCGCCAGCCATCAGCCGCTCGCCACCGCGCTGAACGCGGCGTACGACGCGATGCTCACCGGCCGGGCTTCGTCCAGCGGCCGGTCACGGCGGGACATGCAACTGATGGCCGTGCTCAACGCCAGCCACCCGCTGCTCGAGGCGATGTCGGCTCTGCGCGCAACCGGGGAGCACGTGCCGCCGTGGGTCACGGACACGATCGACCGGCTCGCGGACGCGGTGCTCGGCGAGCACGGGCCGGGCGCCGGAGTGCTCGGCACCGGCGGGCCGAAGCAGCGCGGCAGGCGGCGTTCCGGCCCGCCGGCGCTGCCGATGATCCCGCCGGAGTGGTCCCCCTCGCCAGGTGCGCTGGAGTTGCGCGAAGGGATGGTGTCGCTGGCCCGGGTGATCTCGGGGAACTGGGCGCCGCCGACCGCTCCCCCGGACGCGGCCGACTCCCCCGGCTTGCGCGCGCGGCTGCGCGGGCGGGTGGTGCGACTTGGCGAGCTGCTGGCAGGCGGGCGGATCGCCTGGCAGTACACGTTCCGGCTGATGCTCTGCACCGGGGTCGCCGCGGTGCTGAGCGAGGTGCTGCCGCTGCAGCGGTCCTACTGGCTGGTGCTCACCGTCGGGATCATCCTCAAGCCCGACTTCGGTTCGGTGTTCGCGCGGGCGGTGCAGCGGGCCATCGGGACGGTGGTCGGGGCGGTGCTCGGGGCGGCCATCCTCGCGATCGTGCCGTACGGGCCGTGGCTGCTGGTGCCCTTTGGGGTGCTCGCGGCGCTGCTGCCGTACGCCAGAACGCGGAACTTCGGGCTGGTGACGACGTTCCTCACGCCGCTGGTGGTGCTGCTCATCGACCTGCTCCAGCCGTCCGGCTGGCGGCTGGCCGAAATCCGACTGATCGACACCGTGCTGGCCAGCGCGGTGGTGCTGGTGGTGGGGTACGCGCCGTGGCCGTCGGCGTGGCAGGCGCACCTGGCCGGGCAGTTTGCAGGGGCGGTGCGGGCGGTCTGCGATTACATCGACGAGGCGCTGGTGCCGCCGCCGGTCGGCCAGGCAGCCCAGGTGCCGGCGGGTGCGCCGCCGGGGACGCCGGCGGGGAGGCCAGCGGGGAGGCCAGCGGGGAGGCCAGCGGGGAGGCCAGCGGGAGCCTCCGGCGGCCTGCCCGCGTGGCCGTCGCTCCTGCGGCGGCGGGCGTTCCGCGCGCTGGCCGACATGCGCGCGGAGTTCCAGCGGACCATGTCCGAGCCGACTGCGGTGAGCCGCCGGGCGTCGGCCTGGTGGCCGGTCCTGGTGGGCCTGGAAGAGGTGATGGACGCGGTGACGGCGGCCGCGGTGGCGCTCGGGCGGGGGGCCACGCCGCCGTCGCCCGCCTCGGTTCACCAGCTGACCGGCGCGCTCCGCGCGGTCGCGGACGCGATCGAGTCGGACACGCTGCCGCAGCCGGCGGCCGCTGCCCGCCGACCCGCAGCTTGAGCCGGTGACCGAAGCGGTCTGTTCGGTGCTGGCGATGCTGACGCCCGGCGGCGGGGACGCCGGCCGAGCAGAGCCGGCCGCGCTCGCGCCCGCGTAGCGGACTGGCGTGGCAGGCCACAGGCCACAGCCGGACCACCCCACCAGGATCGCAGGCCAACGGAGGTATGCCATGCTCAATAGGTGCAGCAGGAAGCAGTGAGCCGCGAGAGCAGGAGCGAGCTTCGTCCCCGGCCGGCGAGTATCCGCGATGTCGCCCGGCTGGCCGGCGTCTCGCATCAGACGGTGTCGCGGGTACTCAACGACCACCCGAGTATCCGCGATGTGACCAAGTCGCGGGTGCTGGCAGCGATGGACGAGCTGCAGTTCCGCCCCAGCCGCGCCGCCAGGATGCTCTCGACGCAACGGTCGCAGACGATCGGGGTGCTCGCCGCCGCGGTCGGCTCGCACTACGGCCCGGCGAGCAGCGTGAGCGCGGTCGAGGACGCGGCGCGGGCGCGCGGCTACTACGCGACCGTCGCCCATCTGGCCTCCGTCGCGCCCGGTGCCATCACCGCGGCGATCGAGGAGCTGCTCACCCAGAACGTCGAGGGCATCGTCATCGTCGCGCCGCGGACGACGGTGCTCTCCCGGCTCGCCGCGCTGTCGATGAACGTGCCGATCGTGGCCGCCCAGGGCGAGCAGAGCGATGCGGGCGGCATCCCCGTCGTCTCGATCAACCAGCAGACGGGCGTCCGGATGGTGCTCGAGCACCTGATCGGGCGGGGGCACAAGCGCATCCTGCACGTAGCGGGCCCGCCGGACTGGAACGACGCCCAGTCCCGGCTCCGCGCGTACCAGGCGGAGCTGCGGGCGGCGGGGCTTCCCCCGGCGCCGCCGCTGTTCGGCGACTGGACCGCCGACTCGGGGTATGAGCTCGGCCGCGCGCTCGTCAGCGACACCGGGCCAGGCGACCTGCCGTTCACCGCGGTGTTCTCGTCCAACGACCAGATGGCCCTCGGCCTCATTCACGCCTTCCGCGAGGCAGGGCTCGACGTGCCGCACGACGTCTCCATCGTGGGCTTCGACGACATCCCGGAGTCCGCGCACTTCTGGCCGCCGCTGACGACCGTGCGCCAGGAGTTCAGCCAGGTCGGCGAGCAGTGCGTCGCCATGCTGGTGGACGCCATCGACCGGTCTGAGGGCCTGGCGTACCGGCCGGCCCTGGCGGCGGCCCGGTGCCCGTGGTGGAGCCGCGGCTGATCGTCAGGGGCTCGGTCGCGCCCGCCTGACCAGGGCTTGCCCAATTCCCTGCCATGAGCGACGGTTGACGTAGGCGACGGTTGACGTAGACGACGGTTGACGTCGATAAGTATTCCCGCGATAACATGACGGCCATTGATGTGACCGGTCACATCAATGGGGATCGAGGAGCGCATGGACGGCGAGCAGTACGTCATTGGCGTGGACTTCGGGACGCTATCCGGACGAGCGCTTGTGGTGCGGGTCAGCGACGGCGCAGAGGTCGGCACGGCCGGGACCGAGTACCCGCACGGGGTCATCGAACGCGAGCTGCCAGGCAGCCGCGCAGGCGATCGCTCAGGCGGGCAGCTCCCGCCGGACTGGGCGCTTCAGGTGCCAGAAGACTACGTGGCGGTGCTCCGCCAGGCCGTCCCCGAGGCGGTGCGCGCCGCCGGCATCGACCCGGGCGACGTCATCGGGATCGGCACGGACTTCACCGCCTGCACGGTCCTGCCGGTCTTCGCCGACGGGACCCCGCTGTGCGAGGTCGTGGAGTACCAGGGCCGGCCGCACGCCTACGTGAAGCTGTGGAAGCACCACGCCGCGCAGCCGCAGGCGGACCGGATCAACGCCCTCGCCGCCGAGCGCGGGGAGAGCTGGCTGCCCCGCTACGGCGGGCTGATCTCCTCGGAGTGGGAGTTCGCGAAGGGGCTGCAGCTGCTCGAGGAGGATCCCGAGCTCTACCAGCGGATGGAGCACTGGGTCGAGGCGGCGGACTGGATCGTCTGGCAGCTGACCGGGAATTATGTCCGCAACGCCTGTTCCGCCGGATACAAGGGCATTTATCAGGATGGGCATTATCCCAGCCGCGAGTTCCTCGCCGCGCTCAACCCGGCCTTCGCCGACTTCGCCGAGGTCAAGCTCGCGCACCGGATCGGCCAGCTCGGCGGCCCGCCGGATCCCTGTCACCGCAGGCGGCGGCCTGGACCGGGCTGCCCGAGGGGATCGCGGTCGCGGTCGGCAACGTGGACGCGCACGTGACCGCGCCCGCCGCTCGCGCGGTCGAGCCCGGGCACCTGCTGGCGATCATGGGCACCTCCACCTGCCACGTGATCAACGCCGAGGTGCTGACCGAGGTGCCGGGCATGTGCGGCGTCGTCGACGGCGGCATCGTGGCCGGCCGGTACGGCTACGAGGCCGGCCAGTCCGGGGTGGGCGACATCTTCGGCTGGTTCGCGGAGAACTTCGCCCCTGGCAGCTACCAGCAGCAGGCGGCCAGCGCGGGGCGGTCGCCGCAGGAGCACCTGACCGCGCTGGCCGAGCGCCAGCCGGTCGGCGCGCACGGCCTCATCGCGCTCGACTGGGAGTCGGGGAACCGGTCCGTGCTGGTCGACCACGACCTCTCCGGCCTGATCGTCGGCCTGACCCTCGCCACCCGGCCGGAGGACGTCTACCGCGCGCTGATCGAGGCCACCGCCTTCGGCACCAGGAAGATCGTGGAGACCTTCGGCGCGAGCGGCGTCCCGGTCACCGAGTTCGTCGCGGCGGGCGGGCTGCTGAAGAACGAGTTCCTCATGCAGACGTACGCCAGCATCCTCCGGATGCCCGTCGCCACCTGCGCCAGCGCCCAGGCGCCCGCGCTCGGCTCGGCGATCCACGCCGCGGTCGCGGCCGGCGCCTACCCCGACGTGACGACCGCGGGCAACGCGATGGGCGGCCGCAGCGCGCGCCGCTACCTGCCGGACAAGGCGGCCGCCGACGCCTACGACCGGCTGTACGCCGAGTACACGCAGCTGCACGACTACTTCGGCCGGGGGGTCAACGAGGTCATGCACCGGCTGCACGCGATGCGCAGGGTGGGCGGGTCGGGTATGAGGGAGGCCCTGTCATGACCGAGCCGCGCACCAAGCCCGCGACCGACCGGGAAGTAGGCCTTGCCCCCGTCATCGACCAGGTGCGCGCTTACGTCGCCCGGCTGCACGCCGAGCTGATCCGCTACGGGCTCGTCGTCTGGACCGCGGGCAACGTGTCCGCGCGGGTCCCGGGCGCTGACCTGTTCGTGATCAAGCCGAGCGGCGTCGACTACGACGAGCTGACGCCGGACACCATGATCCTCTGCCACCTCGACGGCACCGTGGTCAAGGGCAGCGCGGGGTCCGAGCTCAGCCCGTCAAGCGACACCGCGGCCCACGCCTACGTGTACCGGAACATGCCGGAGGTCGGCGGGGTGGTGCACACGCACTCGACCTACGCCACCGCGTGGGCGGCCCGCGGCGAGCCGATCCCCTGCGTGATCACCGGGATGGCGGACGAGTTCGGCGGCGAGATCCCGGTCGGGCCGTTCGCGATCATCGGCGACGACTCCATCGGTCGCGGCATCGTCGGCACGCTCTCCGGCCACCGGTCCAGGGCGGTCCTGATGCGCAGCCACGGCGTCTTCACCATCGGGAAGGACGCGCGCGACGCGGTCAAGGCCGCCGTCATGACCGAGGACGTCGCCCGCACCATTCACATCGCGCGGCAGGGCGGCGAGCTCGCCGCAATCGCCGCCGACGCGATCGACGCGCTCTTCGCGCGCTATCAGAACGTCTACGGACAGCCTTCCAAAGGAGCAATGCACTGATGTCCGCACCGAACGCGTTCGCCGGCCTCGAGATCTGGTTCCTCACCGGCAGCCAGCACCTCTACGGCCCGGAGACGCTCCGCCAGGTCGCGGGGCAATCCGCGCAGATCGCGGACGCGCTGGACGCAGCGTCGTCGGTTCCCGCCAAAATCGCCTGGCAGCCGGTGCTCACCCAGCCGGACGAGATCCGCCGGGTCATGCTGGCGGCCAACAGCGACGACCGGGTGATCGGCGTCATCGCCTGGATGCACACGTTCAGCCCGGCGAAGATGTGGATCGCGGGGCTCAGCGCGCTGGACAAGCCCCTGCTGCACCTGCATACCCAGGCCAACGTCGAGCTGCCGTGGGCCGACATCGACTTCGACTTCATGAACCTGAACCAGGCCGCGCACGGCGACCGCGAGTTCGGGTACATCCAGAGCAGGCTCGCCGTCCGGCGCAAGACCGTCGTCGGGCACGTGTCCGACCCGCGCGTCGTCGACCAGGTGGCGACGTGGGCCAGGGCCGCCGCGGGCTGGACCGCGACCCGTAGCCTCAAGCTGGCCCGGTTCGGCGACAACATGCGCTTCGTGGCGGTCACCGAGGGCGACAAGACCGAGGCGGAGGCCGTCTTCGGCGTCCAGGTCAACACCTGGGGCGTGAACGACCTGGCCCAGGCGGTCGCCGAGATGAGCAGCGAAGACGTCGACGAGCTGGTGACGGAATACCAGGACACCTACGACGTCGCGACCGAACTGCGGACCGGGAAGGATCGCCACCAGTCGCTGCGGGACGGCGCCGCCATCGAACTCGGGCTCAGGTCCTTCCTTGACGCCGGCGGCTTCGGCGCGTTCACGACCAACTTCGAGGACCTGGGGGCGCTGAAGCAACTGCCCGGCCTCGCCGTGCAGCGGCTGATGGAGGACGGCTACGGGTTCGGCGCGGAAGGCGACTGGAAGAGCGCCGTGCTCGTCCGCGCGGCCAAGGTCATGGGCGCGGGCCTGCCCGGCGGCGCGTCGCTGATGGAGGACTACACCTACGACCTGACGCCGGGAAAGGAGTGCATACTCGGCGCCCACATGCTCGAGGTCTGCCCCAGCCTGACCTCGAGCAGGCCGAGGCTGGAGGTCCACCCGCTGTCGATCGGCGGCCGGGAGGACCCGGTGCGGCTCGTCTTCTCCGCCGACCCCGGGCCGGGCGTCATCGTCGCGCTCTCGGACGTGCGGGACCGCTTCCGGCTGGTTGCCAACGTGGTCGAGGTGATCCCGCCGACCGAACCGCTGCCGAAGCTGCCGGTCGGGCGGGCCGTCTGGCGGCCCGAGCCGGACTTCCAGTCCTCCGCCACCTGCTGGCTCACGGCCGGCGCGGCGCATCACACCGCCCTGTCCACGGCGGTCGGCATCGACGCCTTCACGGACTATGCGCGGATGGCCGGGACGGAACTGCTCATCATCGACGAGACGACGACGATGGCGGCCTTCGAGAACGAGCTCCGGTGGAACGCCGCCTACTACCGGCTGGCCCGCGGGATCTGAAATGGGCCTCGTAAGTTGAAACCACGGTCCGTTCAAAGTTCAAAAGATTTTCCCCTCGAACGGACTCGTGGCTTCGCCTCTACCGCCAGTTCCCGCAGTGGCCATCCCCGACTCGCCGTTTCATCGTAACCGTGCGTCCTTTCCCCTCCTGTTTCTCCCCTGAAAGCCCGCGCGTCGCGTGAATGTAACAATCAGGGCGCGTGCACTTGACGCACTTGACGGAGCCATCTTATTCTCAATGTGACCGTTCACATTGACCGTTCACATCATGACTAGACAACGGTAGTTTCCTCAGTCTCACTGTAATGTGACCGCTCACATATCTAATTCGTAATCTCATCATGTCTTTTGTAATTCCAGGCAGCAACAAGGAGGTTGTCGGTGCACAGAAAGTTCGCGACAGCGATCGGGGTGGGCGCGGGCGCACTGCTCGCCCTCACAGCCTGCTCAAGCTCGTCGAGCAGCACCTCGGCGACAGCGCCGGCCAGCAGCGCCTCGGCCTCGGCGTCCACGTCGGCGTCAGCGTCGAGCGGAGGTGCCGCCTCGATCGTGGGCTCTTCCTCTTTCAACGACGCGGCCATGCAGGCCCTCACCACGAAGCTCCAGGACGCACTGGGCGGCAAGAGCCTGTCCGGGGTCAAGATCGCCATGGTCACCAACGGCAACGCGTCCTACTGGAACGAGGCGAAGGCGGGCTGGAACGCCGCCATGAAGTGGCTCGGCGGCAAGGGCGCGTCTGGCACGTTCCAGGAGCCCACGGCGTCGGAGGCGAGCGTCCAGGTGTCGCTGCTCGAGACGCTCAGCGCGCAGGGTTACACCGGCTGGGGCGTGTCGGCGGTGACGGCGCAGTCCCTCACCACCCCGATCGCGCAGGCCGTCGCCAAGGGCCTGTCCGTCGTCGCGTACGACTCTCCGCTGCCCGGCACCGACGCCCAGCTCTACATCGGTACCCCCAACACGACCGCCGGCTGCGACGCGGGCAAGGCGATGACCCAGGCCATCGGCTCCGGTGACGTGGTCGCCATCAGCGGCTCGTGGACCGCGGCCAACACCCAGCAGCGCGTCGCCGGCTTCAAGTCGTGCGCGGGCCCAGGGATCAAGGTCATCCAGGACATCAACGACAACCAGGACGTCGCGACCGCGGTGTCCGACCTACAGGCCGCCATCCAGGCTAACTCGAGCATCAAGGGCATCTACGCCGTGTACTCCTACGACGGCGGAGCCGCCGGCCAGGCCGTTCAGTCGGCCAACGCGGTCGGCAAGATCACCATCGTCTCCGACGACGGCGAAACGAACACCGTCAACGATGTGAAGAGCGGGCTGATCGCCTCCTCGATCCTGCAGCGGCCGTACTACCAGGGCTTCATGCTCGCCTACGTGCTAGCGGCGGACAAGGTCCTCGGTGACAGCGCCACGATGGCCCTGGTCAAGCCGTACTTCACCGCGGGCCCGGGGAACACCCTGAGCACCGGAGTGGGCGTGATGACCAAGGCGAACGTCGGCGATTTCACCAGCTTCTGGAGCAGCATCGGGATCTCGGGGCAGTGACCGATTCACCGGCGCGGCATGGGGTGCAGGGCGACGCCGACGGCGTTTCCCTGCACCACGTGTCTAAGACTTACGGACTCGCGACGGTCCTCCTCGTCGAGGACCTGGTCTTCCCGTTCGGGAAGGTCGTCGGCCTGGTCGGCGAGAACGGCGCCGGGAAGTCGACCCTGCTCGGCATCCTGGCGGGAACGGTGGACCCGAATCCCGGCAGCGAGGTGTCCATCAGCGGCAAACGGCTGGAGAATGGCTCGCCTATCGCGAGCCAGGCCGCCGGAGTGGCGATGGTCTCCCAGGAGTTCCCCTTGGTGGGCCAACTGAGCGTGACCGAGAACCTGACGCTGGGAAACCGGCCGAAGGACGCGGGCCGGCTCTTCTACGATAAGAAGGCAACCGCCGCCGCCGCGCGGCGGATGCTCGACGCGGTCGGGCTCGATCTCGATCTCCGGGCCCCGGTGTCCGCGCTGTCCATCCCGTCCCGGCAGATGCTCGAAGTGGCGAAGGCACTCGGCCGCGACCCCGCGGCTGCTGATCCTCGACGAGCCCACGTCCGCGCTCGGCCCGAACGAGGCCGACGCGGTGATCCGGCTCGCCCGAGAGCACGCGGCCCGGGGCGGTGCGGTGATCTTCGTCGGCCACCGACTCGAGGAAGTCCGGGAGGCAGCGGACCAGGTGGTCGTGCTCCGCAACGGCGGACTGGTGGCCGAGATGGACGTCGCCGAGGCGACCGACGAGCGACTGATCAGGGAGATGGTCGGGGTCGAGCACCTCGCGTCGGTGACGGCCGACCGGGCGGGCCCGGTGCTTCCGGTGCCGGTTTTCACCGCCGAGGGGCTCACCGCGCCCGGCCTCGGGCCGATTAGCCTCAGCGTCAACCAGGGCGAGGTGCTCGGCGTGGCCGGCCTGATGGGGGCAGGCCGGAGCCGGCTGCTGCACACGATCTTCGGCGCGATCCCGCGCACCGGCGGGGAAATGACCCTGGCGGGCTCGCGGTACGCTCCCCGCTCCCCGGTGACGCGGTCACGGCCGGCGTCGCCCTGGTCCCCGAGGACCGCAAGCAGCAGTCCATCATCGCCATTGCCCCGGTGCGCTGGAACGTCACCCTCGCCACCCTCCGACGGCTCACCCGGCGCGGGTTCTTCTCGCCGCGGGGCGAGCGCGTCAGGGCCGCCGAATTCGTCAAGGTCACCGGGGCGCGGATGGCGTCCATCGAGCAGCCGATCGGATCGCTGTCCGGCGGCAACCAGCAGCGGGTCATCTTCGGCAAATGGTTCGCGGCGTCACCGAAACTGCTCTTGCTCGACGAGCCCACCCGAGGCGTCGACGTCGGCGCCAAGGCCGAAATATACGAACTTATCGACCAGGCGCGGGCCCGGGGCATGGCGGTAATTGTGGCGTCCTCGGAGCTAGCGGAGCTGTTCCATCTATCTGATCAGATCGTGGTGCTCAGAAAGGGCCGAATAGGCCGGGTCCTTGCCCGAGACGAATTCTCGAAAGAGCGCGTGCTGCTCACCGCAGCCGGAGTGAAGGAAAGCCCGTGAAAACGGAACAAGCGGAGACGTCAAGCAACGATCGCAACGACGCGGCCGTCGGCCTCGGGGCGGGCACCACCGGCATTCGGAGCTGGGCGCGGAAAATTACCGATATCCCCGAATTCGGGGTGGTCGCCGCCTGCGTGCTGGTGTTCGTCATCGTGACCGCGGTGCACCATGACTTCGCCGACATCTCCAACCTGCAGGTCATCGGGCTCGACCTGGCCGACTACGGCATCCTGGCGGTCGGGGTGAGCATGGTCATCATGACCAGCGGCATCGACCTGTCGCCGGGCTCGATGGTGGCGTTCTGCTCGATGTGCTCGGCCTACGTCGACGTCAACTGGCACTGGCCGGTCGTCTTCTCGATCATCGCCTCGATCGGGATCGGCGTAGTGGTCGGGTTCCTGCACGGCTGGTTCATTACCCGGCTTGACGTCCCGCCGTTCGCGATCACGCTGGTCACGCTGACCGCCGCCGCGGGCGGGGCGCTCGCGCTGACCCAGGGCCAGCCGATCAGCGGCGTCTCGACGTTCTACGACAAGCTGACGCTCTACGACGCCTGGCGGGTGCCGATCCCGGTCGTCATCTTCATCGTGGTGGCGTTCCTGGCCTGGGTGCTGATGGAGCGGACCTACGTCGGCCGCCAGATCTACGCGGTCGGCGGCAACCGGGAGGCGGCCCGGCTCGCGGGCATCCCGATCAACCGCCGGCTGATGCTGACCTACATTGTCAGCGGCGCCTGCGCCGGCCTGGTCGGGGTGCTGGTCATCGGCCGGATCGGGGTCGGCGACCCGAGCGTCGGCAGCGGCTGGGAGCTGGACGCGATCGCCGCGTCTGTCATCGGCGGCGTCAGCCTCTACGGGGGCGAAGGACGCATCGTCGGCGCCGCCGCGGGCGCGCTGCTGCTGATGCTGATCAACAACGCGCTGATCGTGCTCAACGTCTCGCCGTTCTACCAGCAGGTCGCGCTCGGCCTGGTGCTCGGCATCGCCATCGTGGCCGACCGCATCCGGGCGCGCAGCCGCGGCCGGGCCAGGCGGGGACTGCCGGTCTTCGGCGGCGCAGGGCGCCCCGCTGGCGGCGGCCTCTGGGGCGGCGGCCGAGGCGGGCGGGCAGACGCCGCCCGATTAGCTTTACAGCCCGCCAGAACGGGGCGGGCGTCGATGCCGTCCCCTCTACGGCGTCGACGCCCGCTCTTCCTTTGCGTCGGCCGGTCGTCCGCGCACGCTGTGCCGGGGTTTCTGCGTGGTCACAGGGCCTCGCGGTACTTAAGCCGCCTTGTGAACGGTCACAATAATTTCCGCCGAAATCTTGACGTAACTTCTCCGTCGGGTTCATATTAAGGTCAGTCGAGCCGGATTCGTCGCGCAAGGCAACCCACCGGGAGGATTATCGGAGAATCTAGTTCCGAGCGAAATGTTACCGGTCACATTATTCAGTTCCCGAACCCTAGCGGCGAACTGATGTTCTTGGCGACCCCGAATTGCTAATTCCAGCCCCAAGATGCGCCGCTCGGGCATGAATCGTGTCGAAAAACACTTTAGGCACTCCAATGGAAGGATACGCAATTGAGCGTATGGGCAGGATTCCGACAGGTTAAGAGAAGGCTAATGGTGGCGGCCGCGGCCGTCGCGCTCGCGGCCGGCGCCATGGCCGGCGCCGGCGTCACCGTGGGCGCCACCCCGGCCGCCGCGGCGACGCAGGAGCCGTGCGACATCTACGCCGCGGCCGGCACGCCGTGCGTGGCCGCGCACAGCACCACGCGGGCCCTGTACGCCGCCTACGACGGCCCGCTGTACCAGGTGAGCCGCGCCTCCGACAACACCACCACCAATATCTAGCCCGCTCAGCGCGGGCGGGGCCGCCAACGCCGCCGCGCAGAACTCGTTCTGCTCCGGCACGACCTGCGTCATCACCGAGATCTACGACCAGTCCGGCAACGGCAACAACCTCACCGACGCGCCGGCCGGCGGGGCCGCCGGCGGGCCCGACGGCCTTGCCAACGCCACCGCCGCCCCCGCCACGGTCGAGCGGCCAGCCGGTCTACGGCGCCTACATCGCCGCAGGCGACGGCTATCGCGACGACAACACCAAGAACATCGCCACCGGCAACAACTCCGAGGGCGAGTACGCCGTCCTCGACGGCACGCACTACAACGGCGGCTGCTGCTTCGACTACGGCAACGCCGAGACCAACAACGACGACGACGGCGCCGGCACCATGGAGGCCATCTACTTCGGCAACATCAAGGTCTGGGGCTACGGCACCGGCAACGGCCCGTGGATCATGGCCGACATGGAGAACGGCCTGTACTCCGGCTCCAACGCCGGCTACAACGCCAACGACCCGACCACCGGCTACCGTTTCACCACCGCCATGATCGAGGGCGGCACGAACCAGTGGGCCATCCTCGGCGGCAACGCCCAGTCCGGCACCCTCGCCACGGACTACAGCGGGGTTCGGCCCTCGGGCTACAACCCGATGAAGAAGCAGGGCGCGATCATCCTCGGCATCGGCGGCGACAACAGCAAGGGCTCGGCCGGCACCTTCTACGAGGGCGTCATGACCACCGGCTACCCGACGGCCACGACTGAGGCCGCCGTGCAGGCCAACATCGTCGCGGCTGGCTACGGCTCGTCAAGCAGCGGCGGGGCAACCGGGACGATCGTGTCCGGTGTCAGCAGCTCCGACTGCGTCGACAACAACAACGGCAGCGGCGCCAACGGCAACAAGGTCCAGATCTGGTCCTGCGACGGCAACGCCGCCGCCCAGAACTGGGCCGTCAACAGCAACGGAACCCTCACCATCGACGGCGGCTGCATGGACATCACCGGCGCCAACTACTCCAACGGGACCCTGGTCGAGCTCTGGACCTGTAACGGCGGCGCCAACCAGCAGTGGAAGGCGGAAAACGGAGAGCTCGTCAACCCGACCTCCGGCCAATGCCTCGACGATCCCAACGGCAGTACCACGAACGGTACGCAGCTCCAGATATGGAGCTGCAGCGGTGCCTCTAACCAGAAATGGACCGTGCCCTAACCAGGAGGCGCCAGCGCCTCCTGTGGCCAGCCGCCGCGATGAAGCGGCGGCTGGCCATCGCGGCAACGCCTCGGGCAGTCAGCCGCCTGATGGTCAGGGAACCGGCCGTACTGAGGGATGTCCAAGGACCACGGATTAGCCAGCATTCCTGTTGAAATTTAGCCAGGAAGCCTGTACATCAAGTCTGGGAAGTGACACACTTCACACTCAGTTGGACTTGCTGGTCCCCGGGTGCGAGGAGGCATCCCATGGCCAATTTCGAAGCAACCCGGCGCGGTACGGATACCGTCGCTGGAACCTATGTCCTCAGGCCCGGCACCCTCGTGTCCGCAGCGGTCGCCGCATGCCTGGCCCAGGTCGCGCTCGCCATCCCGGCGGTGCTGAACGGGCTGTTCACCACGGACCTGGGTCCCACCTCGTCCCAGCTGACGTGGATCACCGACGCGTTCCTGGTGCCGGTCTGCCTGCTGGAGCTGACGTTCGGCGTGCTTGGCGACCTGTTCGGCCGCAAGCGGCTGCTCGTCGTCGGGGCGGTGGTGCTCGCGGTCGGCGAGGCGATCGCGGTCGCGACGCCGGGCGCCGGGTCATCGACCGGCATGCGGGTGCTGGTGCTGTGGGTCGGGCAGATCATCGCGGGCATCGGCGCTGCCGCCCTCTTCCCGACCAGCCTGGCCATGGTCGCGGCCGGCACGCACACCTCACGCCATCGGGCGGGGTCGGTATCGGCCTGGGCGGCGGCGCTGTCGTTCGGCGGGACGATCTCCAGTGTGCTCGGCGGCCTGGTCTCGAAGGCTCATTTTGGCAGCGACCCGAACGCTGGCTGGCGGTGGGCGTTCGTCGTGGTGGCGGTCCTGGCGCTGGTCAGCGCCGTGGTAACCGGGCTGGCGGCGAAGGACTCCGCCGCGCCGGCCGGGCGGTCGCTCGACTGGCCTGGGCAGGTCACGATCGCGATGGCGCTGTTCGCGCTGCTATTCGCGGTCGTCCAGGGGCCGACGAGCGGGTGGGGCAGCGGCGAGGTGGTGGGCGGGTTCATCGTCGCCGTGGTGTTCGCCGTGGCGTTCATCCTGGCGGAGCGCAGGTCGGCCGCCCCACTGCTGCGGCTTGACCTGTTCGCCAACCGGGCGTTCGCGGTAGCCGCAGCCGTCACCGTGCTGGCCATGTTCGCCTTCCTGGGCATGGCGTACGCGACCAGCATCCGGCTGTCGGCCATCGAGGGTTTCTCGCCGCTGAAATCGTCCATCGCGTTCCTGTTCCTGAACGGCATGGCACTTGTGCTGCTCCCGGTCACCGCGCGGCTGATCGAGGCGTTCAACCCGAAGTGGCCGCTCAGCGCGGGATGCCTGCTGATGGGCGCCGGCGGCCTGTGGCTGGCCGCGGTCCCGGCCACGAACCTGTCCCTGGCGCCGGTGATCGTGCCGTTCATCCTGGCCGGCGCGGGATTCGCCCTGGCGGTCGCCTCGGTGACCGCGGTCGCGGTGAACACCGTTCCCAACCACCTGGCCGGCATGGCCAGCGGCTCTACCAACATGCTGCGCGACTTCGGCTTCACGCTCGGCCCGGCGATCGTCGGGGCTGTCGCGCTCAGCCAGGCGGCCGCCAGGATCGCGAGCACGCTGGCGGGCAGCCCCGCGCTGCGCGCCGCGCTGGCGGCGTTCAACGCCGCGCCTGCGCACGTTCCCGCCGCGCAGCGTCCCTCTGTCGCCGCGGCAGTAGGCGCGGTCAACTCCGGGCCACTCGGCGCGAACGCCGTGCCCGCTACCGTCCCGGGGCCGGGCGGCAAGCCGGTCCCGTTCAACCCACTGCAGGACGTCGCCTTCCATGCCCTCAGCCACGGCTTACGCCATCGGCTACTTCGTCTGCGGCATAGCGGCGCTGGCGGCCGCGCTGCTCGCCCTGGCCGCCGTCCGCGGCCGAGTCCACGAGACGCTCCTGGACCCGCAGACACTCGCGCGACGACTAGCAAGGCGACGTTACCGGGCAGCCGCATCATCCGCCGACCGGACGGGCCGGCCGACGACCGACCACGAGGAGGTGGCCCGTGAGATCACTGAGATCACTGAAGGCAACGGCAGGTGCGTGCCTGCTGGCCGGAGCGACGGCACTGGCCCTCACCGGCACGGCGCCCGCCCAGGGCGCGACGGCAGCAGCCAGCGGGCACTTCACCGGCACGCTGGCCGACGGCACGACCTGGATCGCCGACGTCCCCGCGAACTGGAACGGCGACCCTGCTGCTGTACAGCCACGGCTTCGGCCCGCTGACCGCGGCGGACGCGCCCGACCCGGTGACCCAGGCCGCGCTGCTGGCCCGCGGCTACGCCCTGGCCGGGTCGTCCTACGACCCGAACGGCTCGGAGTGGGCGCTCGACACCGCGGTGAGCGACCAGTTCGGCACGCTCCAGGCGGTCGAGAGCACCGTGCTGCCCGGCCGGCCACGCCAGGTGCTGGCGTTCGGCACCTCGATGGGCGGCCTGGTCAGCGCGCTTGAGGCGCAGGACGGCGCCGGCCGCATCGACGGGGCGCTGACCACCTGCGGCATCGTCGCGGGCGGGATCAACCTGAACGAGTACCAGCTCGACGGCGAGTACGCCATGGCCCAGCTCCTGCTGCCCGGCCAGGCAAGTCCAGCTGGTGAACTTCGGCGGCCCCGACGGCGCCAGCCAGGCCGCGGCCACGGCCGCGACCCTGACCGCCGCCGCCGCGCAGGCGCAGCAGACCGCCGCCGGGCGGGCCAGGCTCGCGCTCGCCCTCGCCTTCCTCAACGCCGCGCCGTGGGACCCCAGCGCGACGGCCCCGGCCCCGGCCAGCGACCCGGCGGCGCAGGAGGCCGCCCAGTACGACCTGGAGTTCACCGGCGCGTTCAGCATCCTCGACTTCATCGAGCTCGGGCGCGCGTCGATCGACCAGGCGGACGGCGGCAGCGCCAACTGGAACGCCGGCGTGAACTACGCGTCCGTCCTGGCGAGGTCGCCGTTCCGGCAGGAGGTGGCGTCCCTGTACAAGGCGGCCGGGCTCAGCCTCGGCGCTGACCTGGCGGACCTGACCACGGAACGCGGACATCACGGCGGACCCCGCCGCGGTCAGGTCGCTGGACCAGACATCGGTCCCGACCGGGCACCTCTCCGTCCCGGAACTCGACCTGCACACGATCGGCGACAACCTCGTCCCGGTGGAGATGGAGAACTTCTACGCCCGCCAGGTCGCCGCGGCCGGCGACAGCGGCCTGCTCCGGCAGGCGTTCGTCGACAGCTTCGGGCACTGCAACTTCAGCCCGGCGGAACTCGTCGCCGGCGTGCTGGCCCTCGGCCACCGGGTCACCACCGGCCACTGGGACCAGGTAGCCGACCCCAGCAGCCTCAACCAGGTAGCCGCCAGCCTCAACCTCGGGCGAGCCCGGTTCGCCGAGCACTACTACCCCGGTCGGCTGACAGGCGCCACCGGACTGAACGGCGGCCAGCCAGGCCAGCACTGAGCCGAGGCCAGCACGCCACCGCGCACAGGTCAGGTCCGGCCGCGCCGCGGCCGGACCTGACCCGGAACGGAACGGTAACCTTGGGCATGACACCTCGCCCCTCGGTGCCCGACGCGGACTAGCCAGCCGACGCCGCAGCGCCGAGCCGATGCTGATGTACCTCGTCAAGCAGGTCGAGCTCGCCGTTCGTTCGCACTTGGACGACCTGCTCCGGCCCGACGGGCTGACCGCCCTGCAGTACACGGCGCTGACCGTGCTGGAACGCCATCCCGACATGTCCGTCGGCGCAACTCGCCCGCAACTCCTTCGTCACCGCCCAGTCCATGGCCGACATGATCGCCACCCTGGAAGAACGCGGTCTGATCGAACGCCACCGGACCAGGCCGACCGGCGCCGCCTGGCCATCGCACTGTCACCGTCCGGCCAGAAGCTCCTCGACCGGTACCGGGACCAGGTAGCCGCGCTGGAATCACAAATGCTCCAGGGCATCACCAAGCCCCAGATCGCAGCCCTGCGCCGTAGCCTCACCGCCTGCCGTGCCAACCTGACCGCAGACCAGCGCCGCTAGCTTTAAGCGCCGGGCAGCCGGCGAACCCGGCGACGGGCAGGTCGCTATGCCGATGCCCACATCTACGCCTGCACTGCGGGGACCGGCCGGCAGAGGGTGTGAGCCGCTTACACTGGCTGGCAGGGGCCTTCGCGGAGGGAGCGACGATCATGGACACCGATGCCAGGGGTTTCCCACTGGGTGACCTGCGGGTATCTGACGCTGAGCGGGACCGGGCGGTGTCCGAGCTGAGCGAGGCCTTCCAGGCTGGCCGGATCACGGCCGTGGAGTTTGACCGGCGATCCACGCAGGCACTGAGCGCCCGCACCGGCAGAGAACTGACCGCCACGGTCGCGGACCTGCCCCTCGACCGCGGCGACGTAGACGACGCCCCCGCGGATAACCCCACCCCGCGACAGGGCGACAGCTACCTCGTCCCCCGGCTTACCTTCGCCGCGTCCCTCACCTCCATCTGCTTCGCCAGCGTCGCGGTATCCGGCACCTCGCAGCCCGGCGTCGACTGGACCGGCGCACTGACACCGGCGGCGGTCTCGGTGCTGTGCCTCATACTGGTCATCGTTTTGCGCGTCTGCGCCCGCCGCTTACCCTGCCGCGGGAAGCACCAGCGCGGCCAAGCGACCACTCCTTGGAGAAATCCTCGGGGCTGGGCGAAGCAACGGTTCGTTCCTGATCATTGGTTTCGGTCTTCAGTCGGGGTGGTCGGGCGCAGTAACCTGCACTGTGCAGACAGCGGAGCCAGCGGCCTTTGCCGTCATCGGGGAAACGGTCATCGATCTGGTCGACCCGGGGGACGGGTCGCCCAGTATCGCCCATCAGGGCGGCGGTCCGATGAACGTGGCGATCGGGCTGGCCCGGCTGGGGAATCGGACGACGTTCTTCGGGCGGATGTCGCGCGACCCGCTCGGGACGGTGCTCTACCGGCACCTGGAGCGGTCCGGCGTCGAGACCGCCCACGTCATCCGGGGCGCCGAGCCGACCACCATCGCGCTGGTCGAGCTGTCCGGCGGGCAGGCCAGGTATGAGTTCTCCGTCTCGGGAACCGCGGATTTCGGGTGGTCGGCCGAGGAGATCGCGGCGCTGCCCGCGGGAGCGCCCGCCGTCCACTTCGGATCGCTCGCCTCGTGGCAGCCGCCCGGGGACCAGGTGGTCAACCAGCGGATGGCGGAACTGCGGGCAGCCGGCTCGGTGCTGATCAGCTACGACCCGAACGCGCGGCCGACGCTCCAGGGTGACGCCGCCTCCGCCCGGGCGAAGGTGGCGGCCTCGGTTCCGCTGGCGCACGTGATCAAGGCGAGTTCCGACGACATCGACTACCTCTATGACGGGCAAGAACTCGGGTCGGTGGCCCGGGGCTGGCTCCGCCGGGGCGCCGCGCTGGTGGTATTCACCACCGGGGCCGACGGGGCGACGGCGTGGGTTCCCGGGCAGGCGCCGGTGACACGGCCGGCGTTCCCGACCCGGGTGGTCGATACCGTGGGGGCGGGGGACGCCTTCACGAGCGGACTGCTCGACGGGCTCGGCCGACGCGGGCTTGCCACGCCGGGGGCGCTCGGCTCGCTGGCCGACCCGTCGGTGCTCGCCGGGATCCTCGACGAGGCGGCGGCCGGGGCCGCGATCACCTGCGGCCGGGCCGGCGCCAACCCGCCCACCAGGGCCGAGGTCGACGCGTTCCTGTCCGCGGGTGCACCAGGACGGTAAGCGGGTGAAGCGGACCGACTGGCCCGGGCGGACCTGCGCGCAGGCGGCCAGGCTTGCAGGGGAGACCGTGGCGATGACCGGGTAGCCGATGGTCGTTGGGTGGTCATTGAGGAAGATGAGGGGCTGGCCGTCGGCGGGAACCTCGACCGCGCCCGTAACGGTGCCTTCACTGGGCAGTTCGCCGTGCCGTGCCCGCGGCAGGGCGCGTCCGGCGAGCCGGATGCCGATCCGGTTGCTGTCCGGGGTGACCGTCCAGCGGCAGCTCAGCAGGAGGGTCATGGCGGCCGGGGAGAACCAGTCGTCGCGGGGGCCAGGCGTCACGGCGAGGACGGGATCTTCGCCCGGCACTGGCCAGGGCGCGAGGTCAAGGTACGCCGGCGACCTCCCGGGCGGGCCCAGGGTCACCTGCTGTCCGTCAGTCAGCGGGTCGGGGCCGATGCAGGCGAGCATGTCGCGGGAACGGCTGCCCAGTACCGGCTTGGCCCAGATCCCGCCGGAGACGGCAACGTAACTGCGCAGCCCGTGGGTGGCCTGGCCGACGTCCAGCGTCTGCCCGCGCTGGACGAGGACGGGAAGCCCCCAGCTGACGGGGCGGCCGTCAACGGTCACGGGGGCGACCGCACCGGTGACCACTGCCCACGCCTGGCACATGACGCGCAGTGTCACTCCGGTGAGCGTGGTCTCCAGCGTCGCCGCGTCCGCGGAGTTGCCGACAAGCCTGTTCGCAAGCAGGTGCGCCGGGAGATCGGCCGCCCCGGCACGTGGCACCGCGAGATGAGCATGTCCCGGGCGGCCGAGATCCTGGATCGTGGTCAGCGCGCCGGCCCGAACCACCACGACCAGCCGCGCGCTCATGTGATGGCGCGGATCCGGAGCCGGGTGCCGGGCACGAGCAGGGCCGGGGGGTCACGGTCGGCGTCCCACAGGCAGGCGTCGGTGTGCCCGATGAGCTGCCAGCCGCCGGGTGAGGGCCGCGGGTAGATACCGGTATAGGTGCCGGCCAGGGCAACCGCGCCCGCGGGTACCCGCCGTCTTGGCGTGTCCCGGCGCGGGACCGCCAGTTCGCCGGGGAGACCGCTCATGTACGCGAACCCTGGTGCGAAGCCGCAGAACGCGACGGTGTACGTCACGGCGGCGTGCCTGGCGGCGGCGGCCGCCACGTCAAGGCCCCAGCGCTGTGCGACAGCCGGGAGATCGTCGCCGTCATAGACCACATCCAGCTCAACCAGGCCGCCCGCGGCGGCCGGCACCGGCGGCAGCACCCACGTGCGCACCGCGCCGGCCGTGGCCCGCGGATCGTCGAGCCCGTCGAGGAGAAGGGTGCGGGCGCCAGGGACGACATCCGTCAGGCAGCAAAGCTCGGGGGTCCGCCGCAGCGCGGCCACGTGGGCCTGGAGGGCGCGCAACTGGTCGGCGTCGTCGACCTCCAGCAGGAGCGCGTGCTCACCGACGGGCCGTGCCCTCATTCCGCGCCCCTGCCGCCGGCGTCGCTGATGGCACGCAGCACCTGGTCCCGTGCCTCGGCGAGGTACGCGCGCAGCTCGTCCTCAAGCAGGCCGAGCTGCCCGGCCTTGAGCAGCCCCGCGAGCTCGGCATTGCGCTGCACGTACGGACGATGGAACGCAGCCGGATCTTCCGCGACAGCGAAGGCGAGCCGCAGTTCGGCGAGCACCCTTTCCATGATCTCGTCGAGGCGGGGGCTGCCCGCGAGCGCGGCGAGTGCCTCGTGAAACTTGAGATCGGCCGTGGCGACCGCCGCCCAGTCACCTGCGGCCGCCGCGCGCCTCCCGCTGGCCACGGCCTCGGCGACCCGTGCGCGGCGGAGGTCGTCAGCGGTGCCTGCGGCGCGGACGCCGGCGACCTCGGACATCTCCCGCACGAGGTACAGGTCGGTCACGTCGGCCGCGGTGAGAGTCCGGATGAACACTCCGTGGTTGAGCCTGTGCACGACGAGGTGCTCGTGTTCGAGCAGGCGGAACGCCTCCCGCAGCGTGTTGCGTGATACCCCAAGCGCCTCGCAGAGATCCCCCTCGGACAGACGTGCGCCCGGGGGGAGCTGGCCGTTGGTGATCCACCCGCGCACGGTGCCCGCGACGAGTTCCGCTGCGCTCATGCGGTCCATCCTCGGCACTGAAGGCAGAGGCAGCGCCATTCTCGCCAAAGCAGCCTCCTTACCTGGCGGACCGGCGCGGCACCGGCCGCGTCAACGCAGCAAGCTTATCGTTCGCTCACGGGTATTGTTTAACGATCTCTTGTCGGATCGTTGAACGACAGGTCGGCTTCGCGAAAGGATGCCCAATGGACCTCAACGCTGATCTCGGCGAAGGCTTCGGCAGCTGGCGGATGGGGGACGACGACGCACTGCTCACCGTCGTGACGAGCGCGAACGTCGCCTGCGGATTTCACGCTGGGGACCCGTCGACGATGCGGCGCACCGTCGAGTCCGCAGTGCAGCGCGGCGTCACGATAGGCGCGCACGTCTCCTACCCGGACCTGCGCGGTTTCGGCCGTCATGACATTGATCTCCCGCTGAGCCAGGTGACCGACGACGTGCTGTACCAGATCGGCGCGCTCGACTCGTTCGCCCGCGCCGCCGGCTCCGCCGTGGCCTACGTCAAGCCGCACGGGGCCCTGTACAACCGCATCGCCAAAGACGCCGAGGCGGCCGGCGCTGTTGTCGCCGCCCTGAAGATGTACGACCGTCCGCTGCCGCTGCTGACCCTGCCGGGCAGCGCCGCGGCGGAGACAGCGGAACGGGCGGGCTTGCAGGCGGTCGCCGAGGGATTCGCCGACCGCGCCTACCACGGCGACGGGCAACTCGTGAGCCGCAGGGAACCCGGCGCGATCATCTCCGACGAGCGCGCCGTCGCCGACCGCGCTCTGCGGATGGCCCGCGACGGCGTCGTCACCACGACCGACGGGCAGGAACTCACGCTACGGATCGACTCCCTGTGCGTCCACGGTGACAGTCCAGGCGCGGTCAGCCTGGCACGCGCGGTACATCACGCGCTCACCTCGGCCGACATCAGCGTCGGGGCATTCGCCGCCCGCCGGTAGCGGGCACCAGCCCGGTGCGGGCCGCCCCCTGCCGACCCACTTGCGTCGGCCAGGGATCGGCGGCCTGCTCCTCGCCGAGGCGCCGCTCAAGAACGTGAGCAGCGCTTGCGACATAACCAGTCGGGCTGGCCGGATTCGAACCGGCGACCTCCGCGACCCAAACGCGGCGCGCTAGCCAAGCTGCGCTACAGCCCGTGCCTTCGCAGTCTAGTGCACCAACTCGTCAGTCGTTGACGGGTTGTCTTGGGCTTGCTTCGGCAGCCGGCGGGCTCTGTAGTCGCGGACGGCGGCTAGCTGACGCCGGCGATGTCCGGGGCGCCGAGGCGGGCCGCTTCGGCGGTGTCGTCGTCGGGTTTGGTCTGCGAGTCGCGTTCGGCGGCGACCCGGCCCAGGTAGTACTCGACCTCTTTCTTCTTCTCCGCTTCGTCCCAGCCGAGCACGTCGGCCATCAGGTTGGCGACCGTCGAGGCCGCGGCCACGCCCCGGTCCCAGGACTCGATCGAGATCCGGGTGCGCCTCGCCAGCACGTCGTCGACGTGGCGGGCGTCCTCGTGGGTGACCGCGTAGCGGGCCTCGACCGCCAGGTAGTCGTCAGCGCCGGGCAGCGGTTCGGCCAGCGTCGGGTCGGCGCGGATCATGTCCAGCAGTTCATCGATGAGTGAGCCGTACCGGTTGAGCAGGTGCTCGATGCGGGCCACGTGAATGCCCGAGGTCGCCGCCAGCGTATGGCGCTGGTTCCACAGCGCCTGGTACCCGACGGCGCCGACCAGCGGCAGGTCGGCCGTGCACGACTCGGGAACCTTGGCGTCCATCGGCCGCGCGGCCTCGTCCACCGCGTCGGCGGCCATCACCCGGTAGGTGGTGAACTTGCCGCCCGCGACCACCACCAGGCCGGGCACCGGGTGCCCGACCACGTGCTCACGGGAGAGCTTGGACGTGGACTCGGACTCGCCGGTCAGCAGCGGCCGCAGCCCGGCGTAGACGCCCTCGACGTCCTCGCGGGTCAGCGGCGAGTTGAGCACCGAGTTGACGTGCTCGAGCAGGTAGTCGATGTCGGTGGAGCTGGCGGCCGGGTGCGCCTTCGCCAGCGACCAGTCGGTGTCGGTGGTGCCGATGATCCAGTGCCTGCCCCACGGGATGACGAACAGCACGCTCTTCTCTGTCCGCAAGATGAGACCCGTGTTGGACGTCAGCCGGTCGCGGGGCACGACGAGGTGGATCCCCTTCGACGCCCGCACGTGGTACTGGCCGCGGGTGTCGGCCATGGCCTGGGTGTCGTCGGTCCACACCCCGGTGGCGTTGATGACCTGCTTGGCCCGCACCTCGAAGACCCGGCCGGTCTCCAGGTCGGTGACGGTGGCCCCGGTGACCCGCTCCCCCGCCCGGAGAAAGCCGTTCACCTTGACCCTGCTCGCCGCGAGCGCGCCGAACTGGGCGGCGGTGCGGACCAGGGCCAGGGTGAACCTGGCGTCGTCCTCCTGCGCGTCCCAGTACTGGATCGCGCCGGTGAGCGCATCCGGGCGCAGGCACGGCGCCGCGCGCAGCGCCTGCTTGCGGGACAGGTGGCGATGGTGCTTGAGCCCTTTGGCGGTGCCGGAGGCGTAGGCCATCGCGTCGTAGAGCGCGATCCCGGTGCCGGCGTAGGCCCGCTCCCACACCCGATGCTGCAGCGGGTACAGGAACGGGACCGGCCGCACCAGGTGCGGGGCGATGCGGTTAAGCAGCAGCCCGCGCTCGCGCAGCGCCTCGTGGACCAGCCCGAAGTCGAGCATCTCCAGGTAGCGCAGGCCACCGTGGATCAGCTTGCTTGACCGACTCGACGTACCGCTGGCCCAGTCGCGGGCTTCGACGATGGCCGTCGTCAGGCCGCGCGAGACCGCGTCGAGCGCGCTGCCCGCCCCGACGACGCCGCCACCCACGACCAGCACATCCAGCTCACGCTCGGCCATCTTGGCGATCGCGTCTGCGCGCGCCGCCGGGGACAGTGCAGCTACCACGACACCTCCGGTGTTTAAGCCGACAACTACCCAGTCGCGGTCAGCTGACGTCTACCCAGTCGAGGGTGCGCTGCACCGCCTTCTTCCATCCGGCGTAGCCCTGCTCCCGCTGCTCGGCCGACCACTGCGGCGTCCAGCGCTTGGACTCGTTCCAGTTCGCCTGCAGCTCCGCGGTGGTCGACCAGAAGCCGGTCGCCAGGCCCGCCGCGTAGGCGGCGCCGAGCGCGGTGGTCTCCGCCACCACCGGGCGGCTGACCGGAACACCGAGGATGTCGGCCTGCATCTGCATGGCCAGGTCGTTGGCGGTGACGCCGCCGTCGACCTTGAGCACCTCCAGGTGCACGCCGGAATCCTGCTCCATCGCGTCGGCCACGTCGCGGCTCTGGTAGCAGATCGCCTCCAGGGTGGCGCGGGCCAGGTGGGCGTTGGTGTTGAAGCGGGACAGGCCGACGATCGCACCGCGAGCGTCGCTGCGCCAGTAGGGCGCGAACAGGCCGGAGAAGGCGGGCACGAAGTAGACCCCGCCGTTATCCGGGACCTGCCGGGCCAGGTTCTCCACCTCGGCGGCACCGGAAATGATGCCGAGCTGGTCGCGCAGCCACTGCACCGCCGACCCGGTCACCGCGATCGAGCCCTCGAGCGCGTAGATCGGCTTCTCTCGAGCCGAACTGGTAGCAGACGGTCGTGAGCAGTCCGTTCTTGCTGCGGACGAGCTCCTCCCCGGTGTTCAGCAGCATGAAGTTGCCGGTGCCGTAGGTGTTCTTGGCCTCACCGACAGCGAAGCAGACCTGGCCGACGGTGGCGGCCTGCTGGTCGCCGAGGTCGCCGGTGAGCGGCACGCCGCGGACCGTCTCCAGGGTGACGTCGCCATAGGTGCCCGGCGCGGAGGACGGCCTGATCTCCGGCAGCATCGACCTGGGTATGTTGAAGAACCCGAGCAGCTCGTCGTCCCAGTCGAGGGTCTCCAGGTTCATCAGCATGGTCCGGCTGGCGTTGGTCGGGTCGGTGACGTGCGAGCCGCCGTTGGCCCCGCCGGTCAGGTTCCAGATAACCCACGAGTCGGTGTTGCCGAAGATGGCGTCGCCTGCCTCCGCGGCGGCCCTGACCCCGTCGACGTTCTCCAGGATCCACTGGATCTTGCCGCCGGAGAAGTAGGTCGCCGGCGGGAGGCCGGCCTTGCGGCGGATCACCTGGCCGCGGCCGTCGCGGTCCAGCGCGCTGGCGATGCGGTCGGTCCTCGTGTCCTGCCACACGATGGCGTTGTAGTACGGGCGCCCGGTCTTGCGGTTCCACACGACCGCGGTCTCGCGCTGGTTGGTGACGCCGAGCGCGGCCAGGTCCGATCCGCGCAGGCCCGCGTTGTCGAGCGCGGTCTTGACGACGGAGGCGGTCCGCTCCCAGATCTCAACTGGGTTGTGCTCGACCCAGCCGGCCCGCGGCAGGATCTGCTCGTGCTCCAGCTGGTGCTTGCCGACCTCGTTCCCGGAATGGTCGAAGATCATGAACCGTGAGCTTGTCGTGCCCTGATCGATGGCACCGACGAAATCCGGCATGGCTGTCCTCCTCGCCTATGAGCCAGCACGCTGGTCTGGGTGCGTCTGCACATTGGGATCGACATTGGTCTCCGACGCTTGCGGGTACCGGGCTCCCGGCACATCCGCGGACGCCTCGTCCGCCGCGCCCTCGACTACGGGCTGGCTTTCCGGGATGGGACCGGAGACGTTCTGGAACATCTTGAGCCGGGCGTGCAGGACGTCGCCGATGAACAGGTCGTAGATGAGCACACCCAGGGTGCCCCCGATCAGCGGCCCGACGATGGGTATCCAGAAGTAGTTGCTGAACGCGACACCTGCCGAGTTGTAGCTGCCCGGCAGGGCCAGCTTCCCCCAGCCCGCGAAGAACGCGAACAGCCGGGGCCCGAAGTCGCGGGCCGGGTTGATGGCATACCCGGCGTTCGCGCCGTAGGACATGCCGATCGCCGCGACCGCGAGGCCGATGGCCAGCGGCGCGAGGTTGGACTGGACGGCGGAGTTCCGCAGGTCGATGAGCGCCACCACGAATATCAGCAAGAACGCCGTGCCGACGATCTGGTCGATGAGTGGCCCGCCCACACCGCCGCCGAAGTACTTAGCGGGGAACGTGGCGAAGATCGAGTAGGTTGCGAGTGCCGTGCCGCCGCCCCTCGGGGTCTTCGCCGCGGTGTTGAACGCGTTGATCGCGTTGTCGTACACGAGGAAGACCAAGGCGGCGCCGACGAAGCAGCCGCATACCTGAGCGCCCCAGTAGGGCAGGACCTTGGCCCAGGTGAATTTCCGTCTGACGGCGAAGGCCAGGGTCACCGCCGGGTTGAGGTGGGCGCCGCTCACCCCGCCTGCCACCCAGACGGCGAAGGCGACGGCCATCGCCCATCCCCAGGTGATCAGCAGCCAGTCGCCTGCAGCCACGAAGATGGTCGTGGAGGTAGCGGTTCGGCCGGAGCCCGGCAGCCCGGCCACGGCCATCGCCACGACCCCGTCACCGAACGCGATGAGAACGAAAGTTCCCAGGAACTCCGCGAGGAGTTCGCCGTACAGCCCGGTGATGCGTCCGACCGTCCGCCCCTCACCTCGCAGCGGAGTGATATCAGCCATGATGCCCTCCTGCCCCCGCCGCGCGTCGTTGCCGGCGGAACCTGCTGTCTCGGCCAAAGTACGACGCGGATCGATCAACCACAATGGGCTAGACGAGTAAAGTTTTGACAAAATATGAACGAATCGGACAGACTCTTGACGGGTGAACGGCACAGTCCTATGTTTTTTGCAAAACGTCGTTCTGTAATACCGAACGTCATTCTGACGACTGCGCGACCTCTGGGGCGTCAATGAAGAAGCTCATCAACAGCCCGGACACCGTGGTGACTGACGCGCTCGCGGGTATCGCCGCCGCGCATCCGTCCCTGTCTGTGGACATCGAGAACAAGGTCATTCTGCGGGCCGGCGGCCCGACGGCCGGGAAGGTCGGCCTGGTGTCCGGGGGCGGTTCCGGGCATGAACCGCTGCACGGCGGGTTCGTCGGGTTCGGCATGCTCGACGCGGCGTGCGCGGGCGAGGTCTTCACCTCACCGGTGCCCGACCAGATGGTGTTCGCCACCAAGGCGGTCAACGGCGGCGGCGGCGTGCTGCACATCGTGAAGAACTACACCGGCGACGTGCTCAACTTCCAGATGGCCGCCGAACTGGCCGACGACGAGGGCATCGAGGTCGCCTCGGTCGTGGTCAACGACGACGTCGCCGTGCAGGACTCGCTCTACACCGCGGGCCGCCGCGGCGTCGGGGCGACCGTCTTCGTCGAGAAGATCGCCGGCGCGCTGGCCGAGCGCGGCGCCTCGCTCGCCCAGGTAGCCGCCGTGGCCGCCGAGGTCAACGAGCGCAGCCGGTCATTCGGCGTTGCGCTCACGTCGTGCACCGTCCCCGCCGCGGGCAAGCCGACCTTCGATCTCGCCGAGCAGGAGATCGAGCTCGGCATCGGCATCCACGGCGAGCCGGGCCGCACCAGGGCCCCGCTGCAGCCCGCCAACGCGATCGTGGGGATCGTGATGGACGCGATCAACGCCGACCTGCCGCTCGACGGCGACCTGCTCGTCATGGTCAACGGCATGGGCGGTACCCCGCTGATCGAGCTCTACGGCGCGTTCAACGAGGTCAGCACCTACGTCACGGGCCATGGCGCGCGGATCGCCAGGAACCTGGTGGGCAACTACATCACCAGCCTGGAGATGCAGGGCTTCTCGGTGACCATATGTCACCTGACGAACACGTTGGCGGACTTGTGGGACTCGCCTGTGGACACACCCGGGCTCCGTTGGGGACGGTAGACGCGACAGCGTCGTCAAGTACCGCGAGGAGCCCCTTATGGACGCTGATTTCTTCCGCGCGTGGATCGCGGAGATCGCAGCGGTCGTCGAAGCCCAGCGAGACCACCTCACCCAGCTCGATTCCGCGATCGGCGACGCCGACCACGGCATCAACCTCTCCCGCGGGTTCAGCGCCGTGCAGACGGCGATGGCCTCGGCCGACACGCCAACCCCGGGCTCGGTGCTGCTGCTGACCGGCGCCACGCTGATCTCCAAGGTGGGCGGGGCATCCGGGCCGTTGTACGGCACCGCGTTTCGGCGCGCGGCCAAGTCGCTCGGAGACAAGCCCGAGGTGGAACTGCCCGAACTCGCCCAGGCGCTGGCGGCGGCGCTTGAAGGCGTCAAGAAACTCGGCGCCGCCACCGAGGGCGAGAAGACCATGGTCGACGCGCTCTCCCCGGCCGTCGCGGCGTTCAGCAAGGCCGTTTCCGAGGGGGCGGCCGCGCCCGCCGCCTTCGCCGCGCTGACCGACGCGGCCGACGCGGCGAGCCACGACACCATCGAGATGCAGGCCCGCAAGGGCCGGGCCAGCTACCTCGGCCCGCGCAGCGTGGGGCACGAGGACCCGGGCGCGGCATCGTCCGCGCTGATGCTGCACGCGCTGCGCGACGTCGCGGCCCGGCAGGCGGGATGAGCCGGTCGCTTCGCGGTCTGCCGGTGTCGGCCGGGACGGCAGCGGGCATGCTGCGGATCATCGGTGAGACCGCCGTCGACAACACCACGGCGGCCAGCGCCACGCCCGAGGACGTCACCGCCGCGTTCGCCGCGGTGGCCGCCGAGCGGTCCGCGCTGGCCGAACGGCTCCGGGCCGCCGGGCGCGGGTCCCAGGCGGAAATCATCGCGATCGGGGCGCTGATAGCGGGCGACCCGTCGCTCTCCGCGCCCGCCATCGCGGCGATGCGCGACGGCGCGGACGCCGCCACCGCGGTGCGAGAGGCCACCGAAGGTCACGCCGCGGCGATGGAGAAGCTGGACAACCCCGAGCTGGCCGAGCGGGCAGGCGATATCCGGCAGATCGCCAGCGCCGTCCTCGAGCGACTGCGCACGGGCCGCGGCGCTGCCTGCCGGACGCTGACGCTGGCACCGGGGCTGCCGACTTCATTCTGGTCCGCCGCGAGGTGAGCCCGGCCGACCTCATCGAGCTGGCCGAGGCCGGACTGGTCGGCGCGGTCTCGGTCGCGGGCGGCGCGAGCTCGCACGCCGCGATCGTCGCGCGCGGACTCGGGGTGCCGATGATCGCCGGCGCCAGTCCCGAGGTGCTGACCCTGTCCCCCGGCCTGGCCGCCGTCCTCGACGCCGATTACGGCGAGCTCGTGGTGGGCGGCGGAGCAGGGCGGGGAGAAGGAGTTGCCGCGCAGCGCTCGGCCGGCGTCCGGCGTCGCCGGAGTCCCCGGAGGTCGCCGACGATGCACGCGCCGCAGAGCCACCGCAGACGGCGGACGGGCACCAGGTCGTCGTGCTGTGCAACGTAGCCTCGGCGGTCGAGACCCGGCGAGGCCTCGCCGCGGGCGCCGCCGGCGTCGGGCTGCTGCGCACCGAACTCCCCTACACGCAGAGCCCGGACTGGCCCACGCTGGCGCAGCAACGCAGTCAGCTCGGACCGATCCTCGAGCTGCTCGCGGACAGGACCGCCATCGTGCGGTTGCTCGACTTCTCCGGCGACAAGATCCCGCCGTTCCTTGGCAGGGAGGCGGGCGGGGCGGCCGAGGAGGCGGGCGGGGCGGCGGCCGAGGAAGTGGGCGGCCGGCGAGCGGGAAGCCGGCCGGGAGATCACCTTGGCGGCCGGGGCCGGACTGGCCGCGCTGCTCGCGCATCCGTTCGCGCTCGCCGACCAGTTGCGCGCCATCCTCGAAACCGGGCGCAACGCGCGGCTTGCCGTGCTGATCCCGATGATCAGCTCGCTGCGCGAGGTCAGCCGGGTGCGCGAGGTCCTCACCGAGACGGCCGCGGCTCTCGGCGTGCCGACGCCGCCCCTCGGGATCATGGTGGAGCTCGAGTCGACCGCCGCGAACGCCGCGGCCTTCGCGGCCGCCGTGGACTTCTTCTCGATCGGGACAAACGACCTGACCGGCGACGTGCTCGGGCTCGGCCGGCGCGACCAGGCGGCGGGACCGGCGCTCGCCGCCCACCCTCGGGTCCTGGCGCTGGTCAAGGGGGTCGCCGAGGCAGGCAGGGAGGCAGGGATCACGGTCTCCGTCTGCGGGGACTCGGCGGCCGATGCCAGGGTGCTGCCACTGCTTGTCGGTGCCGGCGTGCGGACGGTAAGCGTGCCGGCTGCCAGAGTATCCACGGTCCGTTCATGGATACCGAATTTGAACTCCTTGGCCTGCAGGGAGCTGACCGAGCGGGCGCTGCAGGCGTCGTCCGCGGCCGAGGTGTGGGACCTGGTGCCCGCGCTATGAGGGGCTCAGCGCAACGCCGACAGCATCGCGCCGCCGCGGCCCGCGCCCAGGTCGCGGGAGATGGAGCGGGCGGACTCCACGACGGCGCGGGCCAGTTCGGCCTGGGTCGGCGTGGTCGAGGACCCGATCGGCCGGACCGACCACCCCGATCGCGCCCGCCACGACGCCATCGCGGCCGATGATCGCCGCCGCTATCCCGGCGTCGCCGACCGTGGCCTCCTCGTTCTCGACGGCGTAGCCGCGCCTGCGGACCTGGGCGAGCGCCTGGCCGAGAGCCGCGCGGGTCGTCTTGGTGCGGCCGGTCAGCGCCGACCGCTCCTGCGCCATCACCCGGGCTGCCTCCTGGGCGGGCAGGTACGCGACCACCGCATGCCCGAGCGCGCAGGCGTGCCACGGGATGGCCGCGCCCACTTCGAGGATCTGCACCGTGTTGTCCGGCCGGAACACGTGGTGCAGCACGATCACCCGCGTTCCGGACAGGGTCGCCACCCACACCGCCTCGTTCGTCCGCTGGGCGAGGGACTCGGCCCACAGCAGCGAACGAGCCCGCAGTTCGGAGCCGTCGAGGTAAGCGTTGCCGAGCTGCAGGACCCCTGCGCCCAGGCAGTACTTGCCGCTGGCGGGGTCCTGCGCGACCAGGTCATGCGCGACCAGGGCGCGGAGCAACCCGTGCACGGTCGGCTTGGCCAGACCGACCCGCTCCGCAATCTCCGTGACGCCGAGCCGCGGCGTCCCCGACCCGAGTGCGGCCAGGATTGCCGCTGCCCGCTCCACAGACTGGATCATAGAGTCCTTTTCGGTAATGTCGAACAAGCTCAGGATAGGGCATAGTGCATGGCAGCCAGGGTAGGTATCGTTCTCGTCTCACACAGTGCCTCGCTCGCCGAGGGCACCGCTGAACTCGCGGGGCAGGTCGGCGGCGGCGCGGTGACCATCGCCACCGCCGGCGGGACGGACGACGGGCGCCTTGGGACCAGCATCGACAAGGTCGCTGACGCGATCCGGCGCGCGGACGCGGGGTCCGGGGTGGTGATCCTGCCCGACCTGGGCAGCTCGGTGCTGACCGTGCGGACGCTGCTGGCCGAAGATCGCGACGACCTCCCCGGCCCGCTAGAGGTCGCGGACGCCCCGTTCGTCGAGGGCACGGTCGCGGCCGCGGTGACCGCCGCCGCGGGCGGCAGCCTCAAGGCCGTCCTGGACGCCGCGCAGGAGGCACGTCATGCCAGAAAACTGTGAAGAGACGATCACGCTTGCCGGGGACCTGCACGCGCGGCCGGCCGGCGCGCTGGCGGTGGCGGCGGCCCAGTTCTCCGCAACCGTGCAGCTGATCGTGGCGGGCGACGACGGTGTCGGCAAGGAGGCCGACGCGAAGAGCGTCCTCGCGGTCATGCAGCTCGGCGCGAGCAGCGGCCGGCAGGTCACCGTGCGCGCGGCCGGATCCGATGCGGAGAAGGCGGTGGAGACGCTCATCGGCATCCTTTCCTCCGTCAGCAAGGTCGGCGACTCGCCTTGAGGCGTACCTTAGGGCCCAAGTTGTACGGCCAAGGGGTGGGGCAAAGAGGACATTTAGGGCGAATAAGCGTACAACTGGCCCTAACTCGGTTTCGCTGCTTTCGTAGCGCGAGACAAGGATCAGGGCCGCGACGAAGACCGCGATCATGGCGATCAGCAGGGCAAGCTCCGGTGTGGACGCGGTGGCCTCGCTGCTGAGGACGAAGAGGATCTTCCTGATCACCGCGACCAGGCCGACCGCGAGCAGCGGCTTGGTGACCAGATGGTGGGCGCGAAGCGACAGCACCACGGTGTGCATGATCTCGACCAGGATCAGCACCAGCAGCACCCGGTTGAGCAGGTTGACGGCCGCGTTCTCCACCGAGCCGTGAGTCACCTCGCCGAAGAAGTCGACCACGCCGAGCACGAGGACCACGGCGGCCAGGATGACGAGCAGCACGCCGACGATGAGCGACACAAAATCCTGGGCGTGCTCGAGCAGCCAGATGATGCCGGCCACCCCGCTCGGGCGCTGTTCCTTATCGTCGGACATGCTGCCTATTATGGGCATAGGTGAGTCATTTGGTACAGGCGGTGCGAAAGGTACGGCCCGTACTGGGATTCAATTCGCCCGGCAGTAACGGGCGGTGACTTCGCGCGTCAGGCCGGCTCTTGCCTGCCCACGGGCGTATGCGGGCCGGCCGGAGTGCGCCCAAGGGCGTATTCGGGCGGCCGGAGTGGGCCTGAGCGGTGTCAGGTGAAGCGGGCAGCGGCCTCTTCGGCGGCGGCGTCGGGGTCGGCGGCGTCGCCCCAGGTGCCGCGACATCACCCGATTCCTGGCCGAATCCGCCAGGTCGGCTGTCGGCTCCTCCCCCGACGTACTTTAGGGCCAAAGTTACGGCCAGTACCGGGCAAAAAGGACATTTAGCTGCGGATAAGCGTACAACTTTGGCCCTAACTCGGTTTCGCTGCTTTCGTAGCGCGAGACAAGGATCAGGGCGGCAACGAAGACCGCGATCATGGCGATCAGCAGGGCAAGCTCCGACGTGGAGGCGGTGGCTTCGCTGCTCAGGATGAAGAGGATCTTCCTGATCACCGCGACCAGGCCGACCGCGAGCAGCGGCTTGGTGACCAGATGGTGGGCGCGAAGCGACAGCACCACGGTGTGCATGATCTCGACCAGATCAGCACCAGCAGCACCCGGTTGAGCAGGTTGACGGCCGCGTTCTCCACCGAGCCGTGAGTCACGTCGACGAAGAATTCGAACACACCGAGCACGAGGACCACGGCGGCCAGGATGACGAGCAGCACGCCGACGATGAGCGACACAAAATCCTGGGCGTGCTCGAGCAGCCAGATGATGCCGGCCACCCCGCTCGGGCGCTGTTCCTTATCTTCGGACATACTACACATTACGTGAATAAATGAGTCATTTGGTACAGGCGGTGCGAAAGGTACGGCCCGTACTGGGATTCAATTCGCCCGGCAGTAACGGGCGGTGACTTCGCGCGTCAGGCCGGGCTCTTGCCTGCCCACGGGCGTATGCGGGCCGGCCGGAGTGCGCCCAAGGGCGTATTCGGGCGGCCGGGGGCCTGGGCGGTGTCAGCTGTGGCGGGCGGAGTCAGCTGAGGCGGGGCGGCGGTCAGCGGGGCGAGCGGAGGGGGCGCCGGGGCGGGAGATCCCGTCCCGGCGCCCGCCGTGCCAACAAGAAACGCATGCCTTGTAGGAAAAACAAGGACGTTTCACGCCAACTGCTTGTTTGTTCCGCGATCGTGAAGCGGTTATGCGCGGCTAGTCGGTGCGGAGGCGCGACCAGGCGTCGCCGCCGACCGCGAGGAGGAGGATCACGCCCAGGGTGATCTGCTCGTACAGCGGGTTCCAGGCCAGCAGGGTGAAGCCGTTGCCGATGATCGCGATGAACAGCACGCCGATCACGGTCCGCCAGATCGCGCCCTCGCCGCCCAGGATTGACGTGCCGCCGACCACGATGCCGGCCAGCACGGTGAAGGTCAGGGCCGTGCCGCCGTTCGACGACGAGGCAGAGAGCACCCGGGAGGCGTCGATGATGCCCGCCAGCCCGGCCGCGCCGCCGCTGATCGCGAAGGTGACCAGCTTGATCCAGTTCACCCGGACGCCGGCCAGCCTGGCCGCCTCGGCGTTGCTGCCCGCGGCGTACATGTACCGGCCGAGGATCGTCCGGGAGAGCACGACGGCGGCGATGATCACCACGCCGATCATCGTCCAGGCCGCGGTGGTCACGTCGAGGAACTCCGTCCGCGCGAAGTTCGCGAACCCGATCGCGGAGTAGGCGATGATCAGGTTCCCGTTGGTGACCAGGCTCGCGACGCCGGTGATCACGAACGACATCGCGAGCGTGGCGATCAGCGAGTTGATGCGGAAGAACGTCGCGATCACGCCGTTGAGCGCGCCGACCCCGACCCCGACCAGAACCCCGACGATGATCGCGACCACCGGGCTGCCGGTCTCCGCCATCTTGGTCGCGATGACCTGGCAGAGGGCGTAGGTCGCCCCGACCGACAGGTCGATGCCGCCGGCGATCAGCACCATCGTGCCCGCCGCCGCGATGATCAGCGTCGAGGATTGCTGGTCGAGGAGCTCGAGCAGGTTGGTCTTGTCGTAGAAGAGCGAGCCCTTCCAGATGGCAAGGACGATGAACAAGACGATGAACGGGTAGATGATCCCGCCCTGCCGTGCCTGGCCGAGGAACCCGGCCCCCGGCAGGCCGAGGACGCCCGGCCGGGCGGCCCCTTTCGCCGGGTTCCCAGGCTTCTCCGGGGCCGGCGTGGCGGCCTGCGGCGTACTCAATTCACGCACCTCTTTCACTGTCGGGGGGTTACGGGGGCCGGGGGTGATCGGGGGCGGGAGCCCCTGATGCCGGAAGGCGGTCCCCTCGGGAGAAATGCGTTCGAGCGACCCTGATAAAAGCGCGATCTTTGCGATCAGGGTCGCTCGAACGCGCCGAACGCGGCGCCGAGGATCGCCGCCTCGCTCGCGTCCTCGCCGGTCAGTTCCGCTTCGACCCGGCCGCCGCGCATGACGAGCACGCGGTGGGCCAGGCCGAGAATTTCTTCGACATCGGAGGAGATCAGCAGCACGCCGAGCCCTTCGTCGGTCAGCGCGGTCAGCAGCTCGTAGATCGCCCGCTTGGCGCCGACGTCCACTCCCCTGGTCGGCTCGTCCGCGATCAGCACCGTGGGGTCGCTCAGCAGCGACCGGGCGAACAGCAGCTTCTGCTGGTTGCCGCCGGACAGGGACGAGGCGCGGGCCGACTGGCCGCCGCCCCGGGCGTCCACCCGGGTGAGCACGTCCCGCACGGTCCGCCGCTCGGCACCCGGCTGGACCATCCCGGCCCGGCTGACCTGCGCGAGGGTGGACAGGCTGACGTTCTCCCTGACCGAGCGGCCGAGCAGCAGCCCCTGGTCCTTGCGCGACTCGGGGATCATCAGCACCCCGGCCCGCATCGCGGTCCGCGGGTTGCCGGTGACGTCGATCTGGCGTGCGCCCCTCGCCCCGTCCGCGAAGACGGTGACCGATCCGGAGTGCACCCGGCTCGCCCGGTAGATCGCCCGGGCGACCTCGGTGCGCCCCGCGCCGACCAGGCCGGCCAGGCCGAGGATCTCCCCCGCCCGCAGCTCGAACGAGACGCCGTTGACGCCGGGCGCGACCAGGTCCCGGACCGAGAGCACCACCCTGGCGTCCGCCGCAGCGGGCCGCTTGGCCGGGAACGTCGCGTCAAGCGACCGGCCGAGCATCGCCGCCATCAGCGACTCCTCGGTCTGCCCGGCGGCGGGCACCGTCTGCACCAGCCGGCCATCGCGCAGGATCGTCACCTCGTCGGCGAGCTCGAGCACCTCGCCCAGGAAGTGCGAGACGAGCACGACGGTGGTGCCGTTCTTTGCGAGCTGGCGGATGACCGCGTGCAGCGCCTCCACGTCCGGCCGGGACAGCGCGGCGGTCGGCTCGTCCATCACGATCAGCTGGGCGTTCCGGCACAGCGCGCGGAGGATCTCGACCTTCTGCTTGTCGGCGGTGCGCAGCGACCCGGCGTTGGCGCCGCCGTCGAGCGCGAATCCGACCGAGGCGGCCAGCTCGTTGTACTTGCGGCGCAGCTCGCGACGGTTCTGGAAGCCCGCCTGGCTCGGCTCCACGCCGAGGAAGACGTTCTGCTCGACGGTCAGCGACCCCATGATCGCCAGCTCCTGGGCGATCAGGCTGACGCCCCGGCCGATCGCGTCGCGCGGCGAGTGGAACCGCACCGGCTCGCCGCCCAGCAGGAGCTGGCCGTCATCGGGGGCGTGCGCGCCCGCGATGATCTTGCCGAGGGTGGACTTGCCCGCCCCGTTCTCGCCGACGAGGGCGTGAATGGAGCCTCGGCCGATGGTCAGGCTGACGCCCTCCAGGGCGCGCGTGCCGCCGAAGGACTTCCCGATGTCCCGCAGTTCGACTTGCACGCCCTGGAGGCTGTTGTCGTTATCGGGCACGATCAGCCCTGCCACTCCGGGGTGAAAGCGCTGGCGTTCGCCTTGGTCACCACTCCGTTGTCCGGGAACGCGGCCACCGGGTTGATGGCGCCGCTGACCTTGCCGGTCTGGATCGCCGCGACCAGTGCCTTGACGGCCAGGGTGCCCTCGGCCGAGGGTGCCTGGGCGACGTCAGAGAACACCGCGCCCGACTCGATCCCGGCCACCGCCGCCGCGCTCGCGCCGTACCCGACGAGGAGCACGTGGTCGGACTTGTCGGTGGTCGACAGCGCGGTCATGGCGCCCTCGATGCCCTGGTCAGAACCGACGATCAGCTGCAGGCCCGGCACCGCCTGGAGCATCGTCTCGACGGCGCTCAGGCCGATCGTGGGGGTGAAGTACGACTGGCCCGAGGTGACGACCTGAACCGGGCTGCCCTTGATCGCCGCGCTGAACCCGCCGTAGATGGCCGTGTCAAGCGAGGATGCCTTGATGTCGTACAGGTAGCCGACCTTGCACGGGCTCAGCTTCTTGGAGGCGCACGCCGCCACCACCTGCTGGCCGAGCTGGGTGCCGATCAGCGTCGGGACGAACGTCACGTTGGCCGACAGACCCGCGACCTGCGGCGCGGCCGTGCTCAGGCTCGAGCCGAGGATCTGGTCCATGTTGACGACCTTGATCCCCTTGGCGATCGCCTGGTTGACCAGGGTGACCAGGCCGGTGCTCTCGATCGGCTGGGTGATGATGCCGTTGTACTGGCCGGAGTTGATGACGGTCTGCAGCTGGTCGTACTGCGTCTGCGGGTTGTTGTCCGCGTCGAACACCTTCAGGTTCGCGCCGTCGGCCGACGCGACGGCCTGCGCCGCCGCCAGCATCGGGGCGTCGTAGCTGTTGTCAACGGCGAACGATAGGTAGGCGATGTTCATCGTCTTGGGCGCCGCCGACGTGCTCGCCGAGGCCGAGGCGGCCGCTGTGGATGCCGCTGGCGCGGTCGTGCTGCTGCTGCTACTGCTGCTGCTGCTGCTGCAGGCAGCGAGGCCGAGAGCCGCGGCGGCGAAGGCTGCCACGGCGGCGCTGCGGCGAACCGACCGCGTTGCCGGGAGGTAGGGCACGGCTAGACTCCTTTGTGCTCGCTCACTGGGAGGTGGGTTGGCTGTTAGGCCGGTGGGCCGGGTGCCAGCCCGGTCCACCGGTATTTTTGTTGCGTCAAGAGGGGCTTTCGTGTAACGGACTAATGTCCGCAACACGGTCATTTAGCCTGATGGGAAGCGTGTCTGTTTCTTCGGCGGGTGTCAAGAGCTAACCTCGGCACCAGCTTGAAATGAGACTGACCGGTGATGTCCGCCACGCGGACATGGCACTTCGATGCGGGTGTGACTGGCCAGGTCAGGACGATGCGCGGCGCGCGCGACGGGTTGCAAGCCGGACTTGAAACAGCGTTTCCGAGACTTTCGGACGCGTGTCCGCTAGACGGACAAGGCCTAGCGGGGTTGTCGGGAGATCATGGGTACGCGGCACGGGAGCGGCACGGCATCCCAGCAGCGTGCGCTCGCAGGGCACCGCGAGCTAGCAGGTGCGCACTAAGTGGCCCAGCTCTGGTGAAACTCGGGACCGTTCGGGCTCACTCTGCGCATTTTGCTTGCGGGTGACTCCGGCCGGCCGTGCGGGAAACCGGCGCGAGCCGGTACGCTACGTGGGACGCCTGTTCGGCCTGCGCCGACGGGGCGCGCGGATGTAGCTCAATGGTAGAGCCCCAGCCTTCCAAGCTGGTCATGCGGGTTCGATTCCCGTCATCCGCTCCCTTTATGAGCTGATCAGGCTACGTTTCCCAACTCTCTGTTCGAGCACTGGCGCGAGTTGTGCAGCTTGGTGCCGTGTAGAGGCAGTTGGTGGAGCGTTTTTACTGCTCAGGCCAATAATACGAACGGATGTATGCTGGAGGATGGTGCCTATTGGCACCGTGTCCGTCTACCAAAAATTCTCCCCCAGAATCAGAGGCAGACATGGCATACGCCGAGCGCCGCGACAGCGCGAAAGGGCCGCGCTACCGGGGCTTTTACAAGGGCACCGACGGGCGGTACAAGTCCGCGGGCACCTACGACACCGAGCAGCGGGCGCTGGAAATCTCCCAAGCGGCCGAGAAGCACGCCGCCGAGCTGGTGGGCGGGCCGGGGGCGGGCTCGACCCGGTCCTGCGCGCGACCCGCACCATCGGGGAGTACACGCCGGTCTTCCTGCGCCATCACCGGGTCGAGGGGAATACGAAGGACACCTACGACGACACGCTGCGGCTGCACGTCATACCCTTCATCGGCCGGGCGCGCGTCGCGGAGATGAACCGGCTGGCGGCGCGCAGGTTCTTCACCGCGCTGGAGGAGGCCGGGCGCTCGGCCAACACCATCCGGCAGGCCAAGGTGGCCCTGGCCGCGATGTTCACGATGGCCGTCGCCGACGGCTACCTGGACGCCAACCCGTTCCACGACGTGAAGACGCCGAAATACCGGCGGTCCGCGCGCGATCAAGATCGTGACCACCGACCAGTATCTGAAGGTGCGCGACTGCCTGCCGACGAGGCCGGCCCGGGTGCTGTCGACCCTTTTGGTCTCCAGCGGCCTCAGGTTCTGCGAGGCGATCGGGCTCCAGCCCGATGACCTGGACTTCGACGCGTGCGTCCTGGGGGTCGCTCGGTCGGTGGTGAAGGTGTCGCGCAAGCACCACCCGCACGGTAAGACGTTCCTGGTGCGGGAGTACACCAAGAACGGAGGGTGGCGGCGCATCAAGCTCGACCGACCGGTCGTGGAGCTGGTGCGCGCTCATGTCGTCGAGCACTCGATCTCGTCATCGGACGTGCTGTTCCCGATCGACCTGGTAGCTCCGCCGCGGGCTGTCAGGCGGGGGCTGAGCGCGGAGGAGATGCGGGCGCTGGGGTTCACGGAGCTGGTCCGGGGGCGGGCATACCAGCATGGCACGATGGGTGGGTACGTGACCGCCCGGTGCCGGTGCGAGGGATGCCGGCAGTGGGCGCGGGAGTACGGGCGGGACCGGATGCGCGAGCAGCGGGCGGCTGCTGGCGGCGGTGTTGCCCGAGGTCGGTGGGGGAAGTCCCGCGACGCCGACGAGCCGTACCTCGACGAGGCGACGTGGAACCGGATCTGGACGGCGGCAGTTGCCGCGAGCGGGATTCCGTTCAAGCCGACCGCCTACCAGATGCGGCACACCCACGCGTCGTGGCTGATCGACGCTGGGGAGAACCCGAAGTCGGTCATGCACCGGCTCGGCCAGTCAGACCTGCGTACGACCTCGCGGTACGTGCACGAAGT
>CAVZUX010000042.1:0-132475 GCA_963778435.1 uncultured Actinomycetota bacterium | reverse complement strand
TGACCTATAATTGCGTGACCCTGTTCTCTAACGCGACAGAGACTTGGGCTGCCTGGGAGATCCCCTGGATGTTTTCTATTCCCGCTAAGGGTTGGGATAAGTGGCTAGCCGCGAGCCCGGCACACCAGGTTGTCATGGCCACAGATCTCATTCCGGGCACAGTCTCTGATACTAATGATCCACTCGCATGGGAACACCTATGTGCCGCCGGTGAGTATAACCAATATGCCGCAAAGATGGCCGGAAACCTTGTGTCTTATGGTGCCGGTGACATAGTCATCCGCCTAGGCGCTGAAGCCAACGGCAGCTGGGAATACGATTGGGTTGGAACCACAAGCGCGGAAATGAGTGACTGGGCAAAGTGCTATGATAATGAGGTGACTGCCATGCGCGCGGTACCCGGAGCACATTTCCTATTCGTTTGGAACCCGAACATCTGCTACGCCGATCTTCCGCTCAACGCATGGTATCCAGGCAATTCTTATGTAAACATCATTGGGGCAGATGCCTATGACCAGGACTGCGAAACGAGCGAGACGGTGTCTCAGGAAGGATGGACAGCCTATTTTAAAGACAGCGCCAGCTGGAATTCGAGGAACCGTACTTCCCTAGCCTTGCCAATATAGAAGCCTTTGCAGTGGCTAATGGGAAACCGATGAGCTTTCCGGAATTCGGCCTCTATGACGGCAAGCCAGATGATGCTGCCTACATGACCGAGATGATAAACATGTTTAACAATGATGACTTCGCCTTTGAAAGTTACTTTGATAGCGATGATACGAAGATAGCACCGCTTGGTTCATCAATTCCAAATGCAACGCATGCTTATTCGCAAGCGCTTAAGGAATAAGCGAAGCTGCGCGTATCGTGCCGGTGCCCGCCGGAGATCCTCGCAACCAGCCAGGCGAACGCCTCCGTCAGGAGGCCGAACGACTGGACCACCGTGCTGTCCGGGTGATCGACGTCCGGGAGCGCGCCAGCCCCTGCGATGAGCACCACGCCCGCGGCTAGCTGCGATCCCGTCACGTGCAGCGTCGGGCCGAGCACGGGGAGCGCGGGCGCGCGGGCTCAGCGTGATCCCTTCCAAGCGCGGAGCCAACTTCACAGGTCGGTTTAGGCCGGTGTTGCTGCGGCAAAACTGTCGGACCGGAACGGGATAACAGCTGGGCTATCGCAGGCGTCCCGCGCGGCTACCAGGCCACGTGCTCAGCCTCGATCCACCGGCCAAATAGGGGCGCATTCCGGGCGTTTTAATGAAAGGTGCCCTCTGACCTGGGATGATGGGAGTATTCGACGCTTCCAGCAGCCAGTTCGAGAGGACACCTCGTAAGTGCGATTGTCTCACAGCCTTGATAAAACGCGTGCCGTGTTCGATGACCCGAACCTGCTCACGCACGCCGGCCTCGCCCCGCTGATGGCCCTCGCCGACCGCGCTGGACTGCCGGATCTGCTCGCGGGCGTGCGGCCCGGCGGCCCCTGCGGCTCCGGCGCCGCCACGAAGGTGTCCTGCCTGGTCGCCGGCATGGCGGCCGGGGCCGGCAGCATCGATGACATGGATCTCCTGCGGGACGGCGCGATGGAGACGCTGTTCGGCGGGATCCGCGCTCCGTCCACGCTCGGGTCGCACCTGCGCTCCTATGCCTGGGGCAACGTCCGCCAGCTGGATAAGGCGCACCGCGGGCTCCCCGCCGCGCTCGCGCGGGACGCGCGGCTGCTGCCCGGCGCGGAAACCTTCGCGTTCATCGACATTGACTCGACGCAGAAGCGGGTCTACGGCTACCAGAAGGAAGGCGCGGCGTACGGGCACGCGAAGATCGCAGGGGAAAACCTGCTGGTCAAGGGCCTGAACCCGCTGATCTCGGTGATCAGCACGCCGCTCGCCGCCCCGGTCCTGGCCGCCGGCCCGGCTCCGCGGCGGGAGCGCCGGCTCCGCCCGCGGCGCCGCCGGGCTCGCCGCGAGGCGATCGGCACCGCCCGGGAATGCGGCTGCACCGGGAAGATCCTCGTCCGGATGGACTCCGCGTACTACAACGCCGCCGTGATCGGGACGATCCGCCGCAACGAGGCCTATTTCTCCGTCACCGTCCCGATGAACTCCAGCATCCGCGCCGCGATCGCCTCGATCCCCGAAGACGGCTGGACGGCGATCAAGTACCCGCAGGCCATCTGGGACGACCAGCTGGACTGCTGGGTCTCCGACGCCGAAGTCGCCGAAATCCAGTACGCGGCGTTCGCGTCGAAGAAGAAAAGCGAGCAGGTCACCGCCCGGCTGATCGTCCGCCGCGTCCGGGCGAAAAACGAGAAGGCCGCCGAGGGGATGGACGAGCTGTTCCCCGTATGGCGCCACCACGCCGTGCTCACCGACTCCCCGTTCGAGCTGGTCCAGGCCGAAGGCCAGCACCGCGACCACGCCATCGTGGAACAGGTGATCGCCGACCTGTACGCCGGCGCCCTCGCCCGCCTGCCATCCGGTGTTTTCGCCGCGAACGCCGCCTGGCTCGTCATCGCGGCCATGGCCCATAACCTGCTGCGCGCCGCCGGGACCCTCGCCGCCGGCCCTACGCGAAGGCCCGCACCGCCACCATCCGCCGCGACCTGATCACCCTCGCCGCACGGACCGCCCGCCACGGCCGGGGCCGCCTCGTCCTCCACCTGCCCGAAGGCCGCCACCGCGAACAGGCATGGCAGAACCTGTGGGACAGAAGCCTGCGGCCCGCCCGCCCGCGCGGCCTGACCAGCCCCGACCCGGTCCGCACCCCCACGGCCGCAAGGCACACCCGGCCCCCGACCCCGGCCCAGGAACCTCCGGACACGCCGCAGAACCGTCAGCGGCAGGACAAACACGCCCGAAAACAAGCCCGTGGAGGCGAAAACCGATAACCACCGCACTCGGCATTTAATCGGTGGATCGAGGCTCAGTGGGGTGGGCGCTCGGCAAACGGGAGGGGACTGTGATCGGAAGGTCCCGGACGGCGCGTGGACCACTCACGATCTACCTGAAGGGCGCGGTCCGCAATCGCCACGCCGACGACGCGTGCGGGAACGAGGACTTCATACGCACCGGCAAGGACACCGGGCCGGACCAATGGCATGACCCGCGAAATCATCGACTGGTCAACGCCCAACATAGCGGCGTGCCCTCATGTCCCGAAACGTTGCGAAAAATGGTAGATGGACGAGCAATGGTCGAAGTCTCGTATAAGCCGCCCAAGCTAGCGGCCGGGCCCGCATCCACCAACGCCATCTCAGTCTGCGGCAGCGGGCAATCAGTGAGTGGGACTCGTCTACCCTGTACTGACGAATCAGCCACGAATCATACGGGGTTGAGGTGCCTTCCGCGAAGAGCGCACACAGTTGCTTGTCGTGCTGTGCATAGGTGGAGAAGGCACTCTGCTTGGCTTTCTCGTTCGCATCTGACACGTTTACTGGAAGGGCGATCACCGGATAGCCATCGTAACCGATGAGGGCGGCGGATGAGTTGCAGTGTGCTAGCGCGGACCGTGTCATGTAGCCGACGGTGTGGTGGTCGCTGTGATCTCCGTCGCCGTAGGTGCGCCGGTAATCTAGCGTCTTAACCTGCTCAGGCTGGAATGATTCAATAAAATATGCGAGCGTGCTGATCAGCGTCGAGAGCGTGTAGCTAGATGACCTGTCAACAGCCTCAATGGTCGAGGTTGATCCGGTCCATATGTCTTTCAAGTTCTGGTAGTCATTGCTGGCGAAGCCCGAGCCATGAACATCCCCGTCGGGGAGTCGCATGAAGGCCAGCGAGACATTTCGCTGGTTGGTCAGGGTGAAGACCGAGATCGGATGTCCCGCCACTCCGGCGTCGCTGTGCGTCCAGGTGTTAGCTACCCCGGCCATCTCCGCGTATGCTGCCCGCACCCCGCTTTCGCGGTCTTGCCAGTACGATGAATGCAGGCCGGCGTCGCCAGATGTGAGATAAACAGTCCGCACGTTCCTGCTAGCCTGGATTTCGTGTATCAGATCCGGGCTCAGAAAGAGCAAGTCGTCATCCGGGTGAGCAACAAAGTTGAGAACGGCCACCCTGCCGGCGAACGCCGGCTGTGCGTCAAGAGCTACTCGTGGCAGTCCCATCGGCACCACGGGCGTCCGTTGCGTCACGCCTCTGATAGTCGACCGACGGCGACCGGGTTGAATGTCGGCGGCGTCCCTATAGGGACGTTCATTAATCGATTCCGAGGCCATGCCCCCCCTTTCAGATACATTGATCCCCAGTAGAGGCGGTGAACACCTTCTTAGGGTATGTGGTGAATCCGGCCAGATAGTACCACTCCTAACGATAGTTTGTTAATTCGGCATGTTGAGGTGCAGGCCGTGGCCTGCTTGCAGCTTGCAGGGATGTCATCAGGGCGTGGAGCTGCGGGGGGCGGGAATGCGTTCGACTATGCGGTCACCAGCGTCGCAGTGCGATCGACTAGGTGACGCCGGCCGCGCACGGCGCGGAGCGCCCGGGGCCAGGACGGCGGCGGCTGAGCGGGCCGGCGGGTGCGGCCCCCTCTCTCGTCGCCGGCGTTTGGCGCTGGCGGCGCGGCGGCCGGCGGTTTGGGATGGCCGAGCCGGCGTCCCAACAGAGGCTGAAGGCGCAGTTGACCAGCACCTGGTGGCGGCGGATCGCGATATCGGAGCGGACCTGGAAGTCGGCCAAGCCCAGCTCTCCTTGGTTGCTTGTAGCTCTGCTCGATCCAGTGCCGGATCCCGTAGATCCGCACAACCTCGGCCAGCCCCTCAGTCGGCCAGGGCTGTCCGGCTCGCGCGGGCCGCCGGGGCGGGGCAGGCTCGTGACCAGGTGCCAGGTGGCCTTGTCCGGCAGGGCGGCCGGGTCGGCGGTGGCTACCACCAGGCGCCTAGCGCCGTCAGGCCCCCACCAGCCCAGCGTCGCGTCGGCGGCGTGCCGGGTCTCGGCGTGCCCGTCACGGAGCATGCGCACTACCGCAGGACCCTGGCCGGAGGCAGGGGAACAGCCGCTACCAGCTGGTGCACGCGATGGGATTGCTGCCGACCGGAGCGCCGGCGACGCTGCGCATTCTGGATCCGCGGTTCCAGGGCCAGCTCACCACCGCCGAGCTCACCGGCCAGTACGACCTGGCCTGCAGCCGGGTCCGCGCCCTCCAGACGGGTATCTGGACGAGCGGCAGGCCTCAGTCGACTACGCGACGCTGAAACGGCTCGCCTACCTTCTCGGGAAGCTGTTCTGGAAGGACCTCGAGGCGCACAATCCCGGCATCAACTCGCTGCGCCTGGCCCCCGACGCAGTGATCGCGTGGACGCAGCGGCTGTCGGTCAAGACCGTGACCGCGCGCGACGCGGACGGGAACATCGCCGAGAGCACGTCGGAGCGGATCGACGCGATCTCCTGCCTGACCGCGGTCCGCGCTTCCTACCTCGACATCGCCCATGGTGCCGTGGCAGACCCGGACCGCTGGGAAAAGTGGGCGGCAGCGGGCGGGCCGCCGTCACCTTCACCCGCCAGTTGCGGTCGCGGGTTCTTCCCTGTCACGTGATGCAGGAACGGGCGGAACACCGTCCCCGCATAGCCCCTCCCGGGGCTGCATTGACCCGCAGCACACCGCCCGCCTTCAGGCCGTGCCGCGCGTGGAACCGGTAGAACGAACGACGACACCGCCGCCGCTGCACGCGCACCGAACACCCCGTCATCTCCGTGATGGACGGCGCAAGGTAACCACTTCCGCCACGAACGACGCCGAGCAAGAAGCCCCCGTCGCGCACGTCAAAGACAGGATGGAGACGGCTAGAGATAACATCGAAAACCTGGCAGGTGATCGCCGTCCCATTCGCGACGGCCTTGAGTTGATGTCCCGTCTTCGCTCACACGGGCTATGCAACCCGGGCCTTGTGGCCATCTAATTCAGTACGAGCTTTCCTTGAGTGCGCATGATGAAGCCTCTCAAAAGGCCGACCATCACCATCGTCTCTTCTGCCATCTGCACGTAAGGAAATAGGAGGTACATCGGCCGCCGTACGGCAATTGCTCGTCTTGCCCACCACGCGTAACAGACTTGAGGCAGCAGGATGATCAGCAACGGCAGCAGCAGCGGAGCCAATATCCCGTCGGCCAGCAGCATTAGAAGCACTAGGGGCGGAAACGGAAACAGCGGCGGCGTCATCCCATTCTTGACATGGAAGGCATAATTAAACGGACCGCGGCGGTATGGCCGTAGCAGAAAGGACTTGGCGGAAAAGGCGGAGTCGTTTGGATCCAGGTCCAGTTTGATCTGCACAGAGCGCTGAACGTAAAAGTGGTGGCCGGGAAATTGCTGGCTCATGCGAAAACATATATCGCGGTCTTCGATACCGCCAATCGCCAGCCCGGCCGTGCTGGTATCCCAGCCGCCTACTTGCCGGAGCATTGAAGTGGGGAATGAAGCGTTGGCGCCGTACAGTTCAACGACTTCTTGATGATTACTGTCGCTGTGCTCGGCATAGGGCTTAACCGTGAAATTACGTATAGCATACGTCAGCAAGCGCTTGACGGGCGACGGCAGGAAAGCTGGTCCGACATCATCGGCACTTGGCGCAGCACCATCGCGGATGGCCTCAATATAGTTGGCCATAATACCTTTTGTCCTACTAGATGCCTGCCTCGCGACGACACCGCCGATACCCATGGGCTTGTCCAGCTCGGCGTATGCCTGGGCCAGCTCACTCAAGAAGTCAGATGCAGCCTGGAAGTCATCATTGAAGTTGACATAAATACTACCCCTGGCTGCCGTCAAACCAGCATTCTGTGCTGCCGGGATGCCCATGTTGTGCGGGAACTCCACATGGTGAACATCCGGGAAACCCGCGACGACCTGGGCTGTGTTATCAGTTGAGCCATCGTTCACGACGATGACCTCATATCTGTCAGCGGGGTAATCCTGTGCCAGCAAAGAGCGCACCGCACGGCCGATAGTCGCACTCCCATTATACACTGGTATTACGACACTGATGAATGGTTTGCCCTGATTAGCCACGACCGCCCCTTGTTGTTCGGCTATGCACCTGTTCTGTCAGGCCGAACTATCATATGGTGTGGCGTGGCCGTCGTTCGCTATTTTCGTCCGATCCGCACCGGCCGCCAGCGATCTAGTGCCGCTAGATCACACTGCGCCGCGATCGCTTGGGGATCGGGGTCTTCCTTGCCGGAGGCCAGCGCGAGCACGTCGGTGGCCGCCAAGGTCAGGTCGTCGGGATCCGGATCGAGCACCAGTGGGAGGGTGCTACCTGGCAGCTCTGCGGCCAGCATGGACAGGGCGATCCGCGCGTAGCCGGAAATGGATGTGGAGCGCTGAGCTACCAGAGCGGCGCGGTACGCATTCTCAGCCCTCCACGCGACCTGCATAGTCCAGCCTGTTGACGTTTGGCCTGGATACGAGGGCCCCGCGCGTCAGTGAAGCTCGGGCAGCCAGTCGAAGCTATCGGCGATCGTGGAGGCGACTACACCTGCGTTCCGAGCGGCAGCAAGGACATCTCCGAGGAGCACCAGTCGGTTCCCTCCGCTCACGATCCAGTCGTGGAAGGTGATCATCGTCATCTCGCCCGGCGTAACCGCAACTGCCCGGACGACGGCCCGCGAGTAGGCCAGCACCTCCTGCGGAGTTTCCTCCTCAGGAGCCGGCAGGCCGAGCAGATCGCAATCGAGTGGCGCAACCGGTACTTCCACAAGGCCGTCACGGAGGAATGGGGAGCGCTTACCCAGCAGCCACCGAAGCCGTCCTACTGGTGAGCCGCCGAAGGTCTCCGTAGCGAGTAGTCTGGTATTGAGCGCAGGCAACAGCATCCGATTATCCATCATTCTGGCTGTTCCGTCAGAGGTCCGCCATGCCTTACTCGCGAGAAATCGATCCGGTCGTAGCAATTCGAAGGGGTAGCGAACTTTGCGATTTGATACCCACTTGTAGCCCTGGGCCTTGAGTAGCGCGTAAACGTCCGCCCGGTAGAAGTGCGGTGAGAGCAGAGTACGGAGCCCTGAAGGACCTAGGGCGAGCGCCAGTTATAGCCTCTACCAGAGATCCAACTCTGGCCAGGTTCTTGTCGAGTAGTTCAAGCGCCTCAGAGTCGTAGTGAGACAAGTTATCGTGCTCGTAACCGTGCAGTCCAATCTCATGACCTGCGGCAGCGATCGCGTGCACGACATCGGGATGTTCCTCGACCAGCCGCCCGACCACGAAAAAAACTGCGCGCGCATCATACTGCGCGAGTTCGGCGAGGATTGCTTCGGCGCTCTTATCCAAGTCGTAGGGCACATCATGCGGCATTCCGTAGGAACCCTCGAAGTCGAAGCACAGGAGAAGTCGACCGGGGGTGCCTACTGGCCCGGAATTCTGCACGACATTGCCCTCCGTGGTTGTAGCGGTCGTGTCGCACGATGTCGGCTAGGTACTACACACGGCTACGAAAGCCGTAGGAACTCCGAGGAGACTCTATAGCAAGTCCTTAGGGAGAGAGCCAGGTTGGGTCAAGGAGTGGTCGGGAACCCGCCTCGGCGAGACGCCGAGGTCTGCCGAAGAGCTCGAAGATTGATCGTGCCCAGCAAGGCGAGGCGGCCAGTAGCCGTCCCCTGATAGACAACTCCTCGAGGCCACAGACTCTCGTCATTTCTACAGCGCGACAGAAGACCGACCCGCGCAGGCTGGCGACCGCCGGAGGTCAAACGACACATTGGCCGACCATATCGGGCGTCTCCCGTCCCGTCCACCACCAGCACCGCGCCCGGCCTCGACCCTGAGGGCCCGCCCGGCCCCTGCGGCCGTCACCGACCTATATACCTTGACTGAGACGGTTAGCCGGTTAATCCTCTCCCAACCGCAACGGCCTTGGGTTCTTCGCCCGCCTCGAGGGCTGCCAGCCGTGCCAGTCCGGTGGGAAGACTCGTCTGTCCCGCCTTAGGCCTAAGCTGTGCCTCGTCGCGAGTGTCTGCCCTGGCCAGAGATGCGGCTGTCAGTCGCCGCTTCCGCCTGACCCGAACCTTAAACATAATGGACAGACACGCCAAAGCGTCTCGCCAGTTGATCTTCTTGCCCTGCGCGTGCGACCGACTGTAGTAGCTGATCGGAACCTCAAAAGGCCTGATACCCAGGCGCAGCAAGGTAACCGTGACTTCCGTGTCTAGCCCGAAACCGTTCTCGCGCAAGGTGAGATTATTGAACGTCGCCAGCGGTATCAACTTCAGGCAGGTGTGCATGTCGCTGAGGTAAGAGTCGAAGAGTATGTTCGTCATCATGGTCAGCACCCTGTTGCCGACCGCGTACCTGAACGACTGATACACAGTGTTATAGCCAAACAGGCGCGCTCCGTAGACTACTTCGAACTGTCCTGTAAGGAGGGGTTCGATCAGCCGCGGGATGTCCTTGGGCAAGTATTCGAGGTCAGCGTCGAACGGCAGTATATGCGTTCCAGTGGCCAAGGACGCGGCCGTGCGAAGCGCAGCACCCTTTCCCCTGTTCTGTGCGTGCCGATGCAAGATCACGCGAGGATCCTTAACCCGTGCCACAAGATCCGCAGTAGCGTCACTGCTACCATCATCGACCACGATGAGCTCTATCTCGCACGGATATTCTTGCCTCAGAACCTCGCGAACGGCCCGTCTAATCGTCTTCTCTTCGTTAAAAGCACACATGAGGATGGAGATTTTAAGCTTAGGTACTGCATCCTCGTCATCCTCGTCCGTTTCCGCGGCCTCGGGAACCTCTTGCAGGAATGACCGATCAAGAATATTGACCGCTGTCGATTGCTGCCATGCTGAGTAACCGTCACGCTCCGCGTCCGGTGGCATGCACAAAGGGACCGGAACTCCCGAAGCCTGAGAGTTCTCCCGATGCTGAGTAGCCGACATCCCTTGTCTTCCCCCTCTTGTTGGACAGTGATCCGACTCGACTGCCCCGTACCGAACGTCAACGGCCCTGTTCGGCGCCCAAGAGGTTCGTCCTAATTAGTCGCATGCGGTGTCGGTCTGGCCTAAGACATACCTGCGTTAGCCTATGACATACACGATGATTTGACGCCCAAGCCTGGAAATCGGTTTACATGCGCATCTGCTGGGGCGTCGGACCCCACTGCGGCCCAGTAGCCATAGGTGAGTCTGTTGCTACCTGGCGTGTCGGATGAATACGGATCGCCTCACTTAAGGGGAGATTTATCCATGCGACCACGCGTATGTCCGTCTTTAGGGGCGCGTCGCAGCATCTTTCGACAAGGAGAAACGGGCCAGGCCTCAGAAGCGCTCGGGATGCCAGTACACGTCTTCGGGAGTTCCGTACAGCGCGTTGTCGACTGCCTCGCGGCCCTGCGCGAAGGAGTAGTCCTGGTTGCACGACTCGTAGCGCCAGCCCCCGAACCGCCCGCGGCTGTAGCACGCCGTGAGCGAGCAGTCGCTCGTTCACCGGCCTTAGCACGGCGTCGCGGCCAAGGGTCGGCACCGGATAGCCCATGGGGAGCGTCCGGTGCCACCTGGTCTCGATGAGCCGTTCGTCGGCCCCGAGAGCTTGCAGGGAGGAGGCGGTGCCCCGGATCGCCTCCTCGGCGGTGGTCGGTTCGGTGTCAAAGGACGGCACCTCGCACAGGATGTTCCAGCGTCCCGGGCCGGCGTTGCCGGGGTCGTAGTTGCTGAGCATCGTCGCGCGGTACCACGGGACGCTGCGGTCGGGGCAGTAGAGCCAGGTCTTGTCGGCCAGTGCCGCCGGCGGCTCGCCGCGATAGCCCAGACCGATCGCGTGCAGGGTGCTGGCCCGCAAGCTCGCGGACAGGTCCTCCTGCCCGGCCCAGCGCATCATGGTGGTGATCGGGGCGGCGCTGATGCAGTACTCGTAGCTGACCGTCCGGCCATCAGCCAGCTCCGCTACGCGCCGCTCGAGATCCAGGCTCTGGACGCGAGTATTGAGGTGGACCCGTTCCGGCTGCAGCAGCCGGTCGTGTATGGCCTGCCACAGCGCGCCGGTGCCGCCCGCCGGGTAGGGGAAGCGCTCGGCCGCGGGCTTCGCGCCATTGGCCAACGAGAGCGCGGGAACGTTGCGCTCGCCGCTGCCGTTGCGCAGCGATGTCCACTGGTGGTCGACCAGATCGAGCTGTGTGGCCCACATCTTGACGTTGAAGGGCTCGAAGAACCGCTCGTAGAGGGCTTGGCCGAAGCTGTTGCGGTAGTAGTCGCCCAGGTGCGCGGCGGGCGCGTCCGGGCGCAGATCGGTGGGCAGCTCGGTGAGGTGCTGCTGGATCGGCGTCGGCACCAGCGTTTCGGGTCCGGTCCCCTCGAGCCAGACCCAGCCGTTGCGGGTCACCTGGTTCATCGTGACGCCGCTGACCTCGATGGCCTTGTCGAACTCCGGGAAGTGGCTGTGCAGGACATGGCCGCCGAGGTCCCAGGTGAAGCCGTCGCGATCCGTGATCGACGTCGCCATACCGCCGACCCGGTCGCTGGAATCGACCACGAGGTGGTCCTCGTCCAGCTCGGCCAGCCGGGCCGCGGCGCCGATCCCGGTCGGGCCAGCGCCGATGACGAGGAAACGCGTACTGCTGCGCACCGTTAGACCTCGACCATTGTTCGCACCGGCTCGAAGGCCTCGGCGTACTCGCGGCGGCAGGAATGGCCGTAGTGCTCCGCCGAGCTGCGGACCCGCGAAGCGCTGACCATCTCGCTCGCCTGGACCTGAGAGGCATGGCACATCAGCGCGTCGATCTTCTTGTCGAGCGAGTCGGAGATGTCGACGAAGGCGGTCGGGCTGAACTGCAGGGCTGACGGCGCCCCGTAGCTCATCACCGTCGACACCGACCTGGCCGCGCCCATCGTGCACAGGGCCACGGCGCGGTGGTCCTGGTGGCTGTCGTTCGGCGAATGGGTGTAGACGATCGTCGCGCCGACGCGCTGGATGGCTCCCTCGATCAGGTGGACGAGGTCCAGCTCGTGCAGGGACACCTGGCAGTCGGGGATGCCGCTGCCCCACAGCAGCGTGCTTACGCCCAGCACCTCGGCCGCGCGTCGCTGCTCGTCGACCCGCTGCGGCGAGTCGCCGGGTCCCACCTCACCGTGCGTCACCACCAGCATCGCGACCTGGTCGCCGACCGCGACGTGTCTGGCGATGGTCCCGCCACAGCCCAGCTCGATGTCGTCCGGGTGCGCGCCGATCGCCAGTACTGACCGTCGTCCCCTCATGGGCACTGCCTGCGAGCCATTGTCCGCCCCCTGATGGTTCGTGGCGTGACCGTAGGCCCGCCAGAAAACGCACACGCGTGTCACCCGTGGCCAGGACCATGAACACGAGGTGGTGCATATGTTATGAATGATCGGACCATGTTGCCATACGAGAGGTGATCTGCGGCGGAACGAGAGCAAACCGTGACAGAGGTGGTCCGTTGGGGCGTCTTGACCACAGAGAGCAACAAAAGTGGGCAGACAGGCACAAGCCTGCCCGTGCCAGGCGCGGCGCAAGAAGGCCCCGTCCCGGCCGTAAAACCACCACACCGAAGTCTTCACAAAGTCTTCACAATTTGCTGCGAACCCCGCCCAACCATGAGCAATCTCATTAGGGTAGGGCCAAAGGGCTGATATCGGGGGAGGATGGCGCGTGAAGGTTCTGGTAACCGGGGGTGCAGGCTACATCGGTAGCGTGGTGACCCATGGCCTGGTCGAGGCCGGGCACGATGTGGTCGTCCTTGACGACCTGTCTACGGGTTTCGCGGACAACATCCCTGATGGCGCCCAGTTCCATCGACTGCCGCTGCACGAGGTGGGCCGGGTGCTGACACCTGACGCGGGCTTCGAGGCGGTGCTGCATTTCGCCGCGAAGATCGAGGTCGCCGAGTCGGTGGCGCGCCCCGACCTGTACTGGAACGTCAATGTGGCCGGCTCGATGGCCGTGCTGGACGCGGTGCGGGCGGCGGGCACGCCGCGGATGATCTTCTCCTCGACCGGTTCGATGTATGACGCGGCCGGGGGGACCGGCAAATTCGCCGAGGACGCGCCGGTGCGTCCGCGCAACCCCTATGCTGCCACCAAGCTGGCGGTGGACCTGATGCTGGCGGGGGAGTGCGAGGCGTTCGGCCTGGCCGCGGCGAGCCTGCGCTACTTCAACGCCTCGGGCGCCGTGGGCCGCCTGGGCGAGCGGCACAGCCCGGAGACCCACCTGATCCCCATCGTCCTTCAGGTGGCGGGCGGCCAGCGCGACGAACTGATGCTGTACGGCGATGACTATCCGACCCCGGACGGCACCTGCATCCGCGACTACATCCACGTCGCCGACCTGGCCACCGCGCACCTGCTCGCCCTGGAGGCGATCAAGCCGGGCAAGCATGAGGTCTACAACCTCGGCAACGGCGACGGGTACAGCATCAGGCAGGTCATCGATGCGGTCCGCGAGGTGACCGGCCAGCCGGTTCCGGTGAAGGTGGCGCCCCGGCGCACAGGCGACGCGTCCGCTACGGTCGCCGCGAGCGACAAGGCTCGCCGTGACCTGGGCTGGCAGCCGACCAAGCCTGAACTTCGCGAGATCATCGCCGACGCCTGGGCGTACCACCGCGCCTCCTGGTAAGCCACCCACTGTTCGTCAGGGTCCATGACCCAACACGAAGCGCTGCTCTAGCGGCCGGACGCGCGGGCCACCACACGGTCGGCCCGCGCCACCATCCTTTTTCGCGCAGCGCCGCGCGCCGCGCGGCGGGCGTCCTTGGCGATCCGCCGGTCCGGGTGGTACCGGCTGAGCATCATCAGCACCTCGGCGACGTCTGGGTGCGAGCTTTGCGACATGAGGCCGAGGATCCACGACTCCTCACCCTCCGGGATGGCCCTACTGAACTGTGCCGCGATCTCCTGCGGGTCCGGGTACTCATCGCCGCAGGCGAGTGCGAGCAAGTCGGCAGCCACCCGGGCGAGGTCGGCGGGATCCGGGTCGAGGACCGGCCCCATGGTGCTCTCGGGCGGGTCGGCGGCCAGCGCGATTAGCGCGTACCCGCGCAGCTCCGGCCGTTGCATGGCGTCGCGCCAGGCCGGGCGGCGCGGCAGGCCCGATCCGGCGGACGAGGTTCACCGCGGCCAAGCGCGACTGCGGACCGCTGAAGGCGGCGAACGCCAGCAACTCACGTGCGGCCCGGTCCGGGCCACGCGCCCCCACCCAGGAAGCGAACTCGGCCTTGCCCTCAGCTTCGCTGACGCCGTCGGCGAAGGCGACGAGGGACGCGGCGGGCATCTGCGCCGACGTTGTTTTGAGCAACGGGATCTCGATCCCGTCCAGCCGCAACTGCTCGCGCAGCGCCCACAGCGCCAGCGGTGTCAGCTCGATGGTCCCGTCGTCGGCGCCCGGCGGTGCGATGGCACGCAGCGCCGCCAGCTCATTGATCAGCCAGCGGGCCGGGTCGCCATGCCCGCGTACCCAGCCGTCCCACGCCCGCCGGGCACGCGACGACGGCCGGTCACCGATCGCGCCGTTCATGACCAGGTCCCTGACGTCGGCGCCGGACAGCCCGGCCCGTCTGGCCAGGAAGAGCCTGACCGCAGTGGCCACCCCCTGCCCATGGAACTTCAGCTTCGGGGAGGCGCGCCGGGTTCGTGGAAGCGGCCACGTCGAGCGTTCTGGCCAGCAGCGCGGCGAAGACGGCCGCCCATACGTGGAGTGCGCCCGAATCGTCACCGTCCGCCCAGCGCCACGCGGTCTCACCGAGCATCGCCAGGTCCGGTCGCTGTCTGGTTCGTCGTCCAGCACCGAGCCATCCGGAAGTGAGGGCGTAGTCCAGCAGGTACGGCAGGTACTGCGGCTCAAAGCCGAGCCGCAGGACGGCGTCCGCCACATCGGCGGCGGAGAGCTCGTTGTTCGCGGTGACCAGCCGGCCGTCACCTCCCAGCCATCTGGCCAGCGCCTCCAGCTCCGCCATGAGCGGCGCGGACCGTGCCAGCGCGGCGAGCTCGGCACTCGACGGCAGCCGAATGGCAGGCAGCTTGCCGGGCAGCTTGAACACCTTCTTGAGGTAGGCCCCGGCGTTGGCGCCACCGCCGTTGCCGAGGGTCTGGAACGATCCAGTCATGGCCGGGAATGAGCTGGTCACCGCCGAGAACGATGCGCTCAGGGCCGCGAACGACGCGGTGTTGTCACCAAACACGAATCTGTCGACCTCGTCGTGGTCGAGAACCTCAACCGCTTGGCGCAAAATCCCGGCGGCTAGGTCGGTGAGTTTTGCGTCGGAATAGCCCGCCATGGGGTGACCATACAGCTAAGAGGCCCCATTGGGGGGCAACAACAGTAGTGCGGGCACCATTGCGCTGCGGACAAGGACCTCGCACGTCCTGCCTGGTGCCGCCGGGTTGGCCGTAGCCGGGCCTCCGCCCGTGGGCGGATACGGAGACCGCGGGCGGACACGGAGACCGGGGTTGCTTGGTCAGCCATGTCGGAGTCGGAAGGAACTGTGAGCGCTGTCGCTAAGTGACGGACCTGCCTTGTTTTGTCATTTCGAAGTCTAGTCAAGGCGGTCGCCCTAGCATGGTGTGCTATGCGACTGACGCGCGGCTCCGGCATATTCCTCGGCGGCGGGATCCTGGCTGCGGGCTGCGCCGCGGCCATAATAGCGGCCGGAATGACATCAGGCAGCACGCCGTTGTCGGCCGCTGCGCTCGCCACCAAGGCTGCCGCTTCCGCCACGGCCGCCGCGCCTGCGGCGCTGGCCCAGGCCGCCGCGCCCGTCACGGCCACCATGCCCACCAAGGCCGCCGCGTCCGCGTCCGCCAAGGCGTCCGCGTCCGCCAAGGCGTCTGCGTCTGCGTCCGCGTCGGCGTCCGCGTCCGCCCAGGCCGCCGCGTCCGCGGCCGCGACCGCATCCTCGGACACCTTGCTCAGTGCCGGCAACCCGGCCGGGCACGCGTACGTTCCCCCGGCTGGCGACGCCGTCAATACCAGCCACCCGAACCACGTCATCGGCCAGGGCACGCCCGCTAGCTGCACGTCCGCCGAGGTGGTCAGTGCGGTCGCCGAGGGCGGCATCATCACCTTCAACTGCGGGCCGAAGCCGGTCACGATCACGATGACCGCCACCGCCAAGGTGTTCAACACCGTCCACTGGGTCGTGCTAGACGGCGGTGGCAAGGTCACACTGAGCGGCGACGGCGAGAACCGGATCCTGTACATGAACACCTGTGATCAGGCGCAGATATGGATCTCTCACAACTGCTACGAGCAGGAGTGGCCGGAGCTCGTCGTGCAGAACATGACGTTGACGGACGCTTACTCGTCCGCGCAGGAGACCTCGTCGGGCGAGCCGTGGTACGGCGGCGGTGCCATCTTCGATGAGGGCGGCCAGCTCAATGTCATCAACTCCGTGTTCACCGACGACCGGTGCTATCAGTACGGTCCCGACCTGGCCGGCGGGGCGATCCGCGCCTACGCCATGTACCAGGGCATCCCTTCCTACATCGTCAACGACACCTTCACCGGCAACAGTTGCTCCAACGGCGCGGCGCTGGGCGGCCTGCACGCGAACTTCGATGTCATCAACACCCTGATAACCAACAACGAGGCAGACGGCTGGGGCCAGAACCCGCCCCTTAACGGCGCCCCGGGCGGTGGCAGCGGCGGTGCCATCTACACCGACGGCGTCGACTACAACCTCACCATCGACGGCAGCATCATCCAGAACAACAGCGCCCGTGAGGGCGGCGGCGCCATCTTCTTCGCGGTCGTCAACAGCCAGGGGACCCTGACGATCGAGAACTCCACCTTGCATAACAACCCCAGTGGGGTCTTCCAGAACGCCCCCGGCATCTACGACGTCGTTGATGGCGTGTCCACTCAGCCAACCGAGATCAGCTCGACGGTCAACTGAGCCGCCACGGGCTTCCAATCCAAGCCGGGCGTTTCCCTTCATTAAGGATCGCTTCGGCCTGGTGACTGGAGGGTTAACGACTAATGCGGGAGTATTTGAAATAACATTTAGATAAACCGGTAAACCTCGCACTGGGGTGGCACGTCTTACTTATGGTGATGCTGTCGGCAGCTGAGCTTACAGGTGGGTGCGGACCTATGCTAGGTCAACACATTGTCGTGGCGAGGGGAAGTAGATCGCTTTTTAGTTGTTGTTTTGGCAGGGTCGATAATTTTTCCAGGCCATTACCGTTAACGCGCTTCTGTGGTATAGCGGTGGTGGAGGCAAACCGTTAGTTGGGGGTGCCCCGTGGGTTTTCCGTCGGTGTCTTTGGTTATCCCGGCGCTTAATGAGGAGCGGAATCTTCCGCATGTTTTCGAGCGGATTCCGGCGGATGTTCATCAGGTAGTGCTGGTGGATGGCCGTTCCGTCGATGACACGGTTGCGGTGGCCCGCCGGCTGCGGCCGGACGTGTGCGTGGTGTCGCAGACCAGGAAGGGCAAGGGCAATGCTCTGGCCTGTGGTTTCGAGGCGGCGACGGGTGACGTGATCGCCATGGTCGATGCGGACGGTTCGGCTGACCCGGGGGAGATCCCGGCTTTCGTGGAGGCTCTGGTCGGGGGCGCGGATTTCGCGAAGGGGACGCGGTTCGTGCCAGGCGGCGGTAGCGCAGACATCACGCGGCTGCGGGCGTGGGGCAATCATGCGCTGACGTCGTTCTACAACCTCTGCTACGGGCGCCGGTACACGGACCTGTGCTACGGCTATAACGTGTTCTGGCGTCGGCACGTGGCTGTTCTCGGCCTGGACGCTACCTCTGCACCGAAGGCGGACGGCAGTCCTTTCTGGGGTGACGGGTTCGAAATCGAGACGCTCATCCACGTGCGGGTCGCGCAGGCGAGGCTGGAGGTCGCGGAGGTGCCCAGTTTCGAGTACAAGCGGATCCACGGGGTCAGCAACCTGAACGCGACCCGGGACGGTCTGCGAGTTGTGCGGACCATCTTCGCCGAGCGGGCCCGGCACCGGAAGCTCCAGGACCAGGGCACCCCACCCGCGGCCGCGCCAGTGGCGCCACTGCACGCCAGTTCGGTAGAAGAATCGATAGGGTAACGGGGCGACTCCGATAGCCGACGAGCCTGCGGGGCCTCAAGTTCGCGCCTGAGGTCCCGCAGGACGTCCATCGCCCGGGCACTCTTGCGCGTGGGCGGTCTCGACGCCGCGCCAGGTGTGGCTGACCAACCTGGACATCGCGTTCGGTCGTGCCAGGCGCTGCTCTGAGCACCAACGCCGAGGCCGACAAGCGAGGTCGCCTTCTGCGCCGCACAGCCAGATCCGGCGGGTGCGCATCGTCCCCGCACCGATCGGGTGATTTCCCCCCGACGGAATCGGCTCACAAGGTATTATTCGGACGATCACGGCGTGCCGTGCTCAAGAGCCAGCGCAGCCGTCTGGTGCGGCCCTCCGACAGGAACACCTCCGGAGGTCGCCCGGTAACCGATTGATTCCACTAAGCGTTCCAGTTGGAACTAAAATAGTTCGATTTATCAACAAATATCAACAAAATGTATAAGAAATGAGCGTTGTGGCTTTCGCCAGAGTAGGGTAGGCCGCCAGGTCTTGGCTATAAATCAGTTGAAACCAGGAATTAGGAGTAAATGGACGATGTCACCCGGCGAATACGACGTCCTGATCCTGGACGCCTCCTACAAGCAGAGCCTGAGCTGCGCCAAGAACCTCGGCCGGGCTGGGCTGCGGATAGCCATGGGCGAGAGTATCGACGAGTGCATCGCGCCCTACTCGCCCCGCCCGCTCCCCGCATTCCGGTCCAAGTACACCGCCCGCAAATTGGTGTTGCCGAGTTACGCGAGCGAGCCTGCCGCCTACGCGGACAGTGTCATCGAGTTCGTCCGCGAGCACCCCACGACCGTCGTCCTCGCGACAGGAGACGCCACCATCGCGACGTTGGCGCCGCGCCGGGAAGAACTCGCCAAGCTCGGCTGCACGCTCGCGGTCGCGCCGGATTTCGCACTTGAAATCGCCAATAACAAAACCTTGACGCTGGAATTGGCGGACAAGCTCGGCATCGCGTACCCGAGGTCCATCCACATCGATAGCCCTGACGACCTGCCGACCGCGGCGGCCGAGTTCGGCTTCCCGTTCGTGCTTAAGCCGACGATCTCGTGGACCGGGAAATCAGACCGCCGGGTAGTTCCGGCCGAGGTGATCGACAACACGGAAGCAGTCGACGTGACCACGCGATTCCTGGCCGCGGGCGCGGGGGTCATTGCCCAGGAGTGGGCGTCCGGCCGCCGCGAGGGTGTGTCCCTCTTCCTTGTCGATGGCGAGGTGCTTGCTCACTGCGGGCACGTGGCGCACCGGACTGCCCCGCTACTGGGCGGCGTCTCGGTTATGCGGGAGAGCATCGCTGTTCCCGAGGAGCTCCTTGACGCGTCCGTGCGACTGGCCAAGGCCATTGGCCTGGAAGGGCCGTGTGAGGTCGAGTACCGACGGGACCGCGACGGCCGCCCACTGCTGATGGAGGTCAACGCCCGACTCGCGGGGACCCTGGAGAATGCCATTCAGTCGGGGGTCGACTTCCCGTTGATGACCTGGCAGTGGGCGGCCGGCCGGTCGGTCAGCCGAGTCGGGAGCTATAGAACCGGCGTACGCACCCGGTGGCTGCAGGGCGATATGCGGTGGCTGTACGAGAACCTCGGCCAGCGTGGCCGGCCGGACACTGTGCCGCTGCTGCAGGGTTTCTGGCTCTTCGCTTCCGAGTTTGGCCGGACCAGGCATTACGACTACCTTGACCGGCGTGACCTGAGACCAGCCATCGGCGAGCTTGAGGGTATGGCACGAGCCTTTCGCGAATACGTTGATTGGCGCAGCCTGAAACCATCATTCGGCGAACTTGGAGGTATGGCACGAGCCTTCCGCCGAGTTGCCCGTCGCAAGTAGTTCACACCTCGCACAAAAGGACCGTTTAATGTCAGTTACCGATGCTCTCATCATAGGCGCGGGCCCGTTCGGCTTGTCCATATCAGCCCACCTGCGCGAACTCGGCGTCGATCACATAATCGTCGGCCGAACCATGGACACGTGGCGCACGCATATGCCGGCCGGAATGTGCCTGAAGTCAGAGCCCTACGCCTCAGTGATAGCGGCGCCAAAGCGCGGCTACGACCTTTCCACATACTCTGCCGCGCACGGGCTCGATTACGCCGACCGCGTGGGGCCGCTGCCCTTGGGGCAGTTCCTCGGCTACGCTGACTGGTTCGCCGAGCAACTGGTCCCCGACGTCCGTGATCTCACCGTGACCAAGGTGACCGCCAACGGCGATGGGTTCACAGTGGAATTCGCCGAAGCCGAGTCGATCGTGGCGCGGCAGGTCATCGTCGCTACGGGCGTACTGCCCCACCGCTACCTGCCCGATGAACTTTCCGGGCTGTCATCCGACTTGGTCACGCATGCGGCCGACCACAGCACGCTCGCTCCTTTCCAAGGGCGTCGGGTAGCGGTGATCGGCGCCGGCCAGTCGGCGCTGGAAACCGCGGCGCTGCTGCACGAGCAGGGCACCGATGTCCACCTGGTCGTACGGCGTCCGGCGATCGAGTGGGCCGACGGCAACCCGGAGCACGTGACCCTGGCCGGGCAGGTACGGCGACCGGTGACCCAGCTCTGCGAGGGATGGTGGTGCGTCTTCGCGAACACCCCATCGGTATTCCGCCTCCTGCCAGCGGACCAGCGGGTCACTTTCGTTCGGAGGTTCCTCGGGCCCAGCGGGTCCTGGTGGCTGCGCGACCGTATCGAGGGCGTCGTCGATGTGCTGACCAGCACCCGTGTCGGTGAAGCGGCCGCGCAGGGGAGTGGCGTGCGGCTCACCCTCGGCGGACCCACGAAGACTTTGGACGTCGATCACGTGATCGCTGGCACCGGGTTCCGCATGGACGTCGCACGGCTCCCATTCCTGCCGTCAGGTCTCCTTGCGAGGATCCGTTCCGTCAAGGGATACCCGGCGGTGAGCCGGGTCGGCGAGTCCAGTGTGCCGGGCCTGTACTTCGCGGGCTCGCTGGCGGCGGTCAGCCTGGGGTCGGCCGAGAGGTTTATCGCGGGGACGCACAACGCCGCGGCCGTGCTAGCCAGGTCTGTGGCCCGGCGTGCCCAGGCGGGCACGGGGCGGTCGGCGCCGATTACCGCTAGCCAGGGTGAGCAGTCGACTGCGGCACCCGGCCGACGCTAAAAGCGGAAAGATCACAGCATCGCGGAGTGTGAGCGAGCTTAATCATACGGTAAACACGCGGGAGAGCTGGTGCGATGACAGCCGAAAATAACATCATGATGCATTCGTCGCATCACGTTCCGTAATATGTCGAATTGTCAGACGCTTGCCTGATAGCTAGCTAGACTGTCCGCGTCGGTAGCTTTGTCCGTTCTGCGTACCGCGCAGGATGGGTGCTCGCAAGCCAGCTCGTACGCGAGCTGGCAAGTACCTGGGCGGTGTGGCCCGTGTTTAGGTCGCCGCTACCGCAAACCGCGGTCGCTGACTGCGCGTCATCTTGACGAGCGTTTCTGCGACCGCAAACAGCCGCGGATGTTCGTTCTACGGGGGGTATATGAACCGTACTTCTAGGCAGACTTGTGGGTCCGCGGTTCATGTCTGAGCACGCTGTGTCACCGAAGAGCGGCAGATCCGTAGCCGTGGGTTTGCTATCTGAGTATCGGGATCGCTGTCAGCCTCGCGATGGCGTCAAGTGCCAGTGCGGCGGGCGCGAATGCCCTGGAGGCTCGTTAAGTGCGGTCGCCAATGGTATCCGTAGTTATTCCGGCGCTTAACAAAGAATCGGTTGGATGATGACGCAACAGCAGTCTACCTCTGGCCGCGCGATGGTGATCGGCGCCGGATGGCACATGACCTCGGGGATTAGCCAATACACGTACCGGTTGTCGGAAGCGCTTACCGAGCAGTATTCCGTAAGCGCCCTGCTCATGCGGGCCCTGGTGCCCAAGAGGCTGTACCCGGGCGCCAGCAGGGTAGGCGCAGACGTGAACAGTGCTACCTACCCGGCCCACATACCTGTCTACAACGGTGTTGACTGGTATTGGGGGCCGTCGCTGAGCGGTGCGCTGAAATTTATTGACCAGCAGCGCCCGGATGTCGTCATCTTCCAGTGGTGGACCGGCGCCGTTCTGCACACGTACCTGCGCTTGGCCCGCTATGCGGCGCGCCGCGGGGCGCGCGTCATCTTGGAATGGCATGAGGGCCAAGACGTGGGCGAGGCCACACTTGCAGGCACTCGACGCTACGTCGGTGCTCTCATGCCGCGGCTGCTGTCTTACGTGGACGCGCACGTGGTCCACTCCGCATTCGATCTGGACGCCATCACATCCGCGTACTCCCTGGGGGATGCGCCGGTTCGCGTGATTCCGCATGGCCCTTACGATCACTTGGTCCAGCCGACAGCAGTGCCGACTAGAACAGCAGTGCCGACTGGAACAGCAGTGCCGACTGGATCCGCAGACCAGCCATTTGACCTCCTTTACCTGGGTGTTGTTCGCCCCTTCAAAGGCGTCGAAGACCTAGTCGGGGCATTCAGCGCACTTGATCGTGATCAGGCAGCCCGGTTCCGGCTAACTGTCGTCGGAGAGACCTGGGAAGGTTGGACAGCCCCCAACGAGGCCATCGCACGGAGCCCGCATGCGGACCTGATTGAGCGGGTGGACCGCTATGTGACCGATGCCGAACTCGCGGATTACTTCGCCCGGGCAGACGCGGTGGTTCTTCCTTATCACCGCTCTTCGGCGTCAGGGCCGTTGCAAGTCGCCATGAGCGCTGGCCTTCCCGTCGTAGTGACCGCGGTTGGCGGACTAGTCGAAGCGGTGCGCGACTACCCGGGCGCATTGCTGGTACCGCCAAGCGATCCCGCCGCTCTGCACGGGGCCTTGCTCGAGCTACTCGAGCGCCGAGGGCAGCGGTACAGCGACCCGCATTCTTGGAATCGGACCGTAAGCTCCTTCCGCTCGCTCATTGATGAGCTGGGCCGGGACGAGTCCAAATTTAGGAAAACCGGCGACTATTCCCGTCGCGGGATAAGGATCGGTGTATGAGGATGGCCGCTCATGGGACAGGAACGGCAGAGCCCTGAGTGGGTTGTTCAAGGCAGGTGAAATAGTGACTGAGATTAATCGTGAGAGAGATGGGTTGTTCGATATGGTGGGGCGGGTGCCTTCCGAGGCTTCTATTACTTCGACTGGCGCTGACAGCGCCGAGCCGGTTGCGTCTTTTGGCATCATTACCGAATGTGATGTCGCCGAGGGTATTCCGGCGCTTAAGGCGCCACGGGGTGGTGTGGAGGCGCTCGTGCTTGTGCGCCTGTTCACCGAGCCTCTGGGCACGCTGACCGTGGTCCTGCCGGGTGAGGGTCTCGGCCCGGATGATTTGGCGCGTGAGATCGTGCGCGAATTCGAGCCCGAGCTGAAAGACCGATTCGCTGACTGCGGGCTGGCGTGGGATGGGCAGCTGCCGGTCGGCGGCCTGACCCCGCCTAGCGTCCCGAGTTTCCTGGCCAGCCGCGAGCGGGTGATGCGCGAGGGCCCGACGCTGACGGCCGTCGTGTGCACCCGCTACCGGCCTGAGGGCCTGCCTCGTCTGCTGGCCTCCCTGGCAAACCAGGAGTACCAGCGCATGCGCATCCTGGTGGTGGACAACGCCCCGTCCGACGACCGGACGCGCCAGCTTGTGCTGGACGCCGCAAAGGCGCACCAGATCGACATCGACTACGCGGTCGAGCCTCGCCCCGGGCTGTCGTGGGCGCGCAACCGCTCCATTGACGCCTCGGACGGCGAGGTGATCGCGTGGGTCGATGACGACGAGCGCTGCGACCGCTGGTGGGCAGCTGAGATCGCCCGCGGGTACGTCGAGGTCCCGGGGGCGGACTCGGTCTGCGGCCTCATGTGCCCGGCTGAGTTCGTGACCGAGGACCAGGTCTTTTTCGAGAACTTCAACAACATGCGCCGGGCTCGCGGGTTCACCCGGCAGGTGTTCTCTCCCGCGACCGCCCGCCAGCAGAGCCCGCTCTACCCGCTGCCGCCGTTCGGCGCGGGCGGCAACATGTCTTTCCGGCGGGAAGCGATCAAGCGGATCGGGGGCTTCGACAATGCCCTGGGGGCCGGGACGGTGGTCGAGGCGGGCGAGGACACCGCCGCGCTGAGCATGATGCTGCTGGCAGGGGGCACGGTCGTCTGGCAGCCGAGCGCGCTCACTCACCACTCTCACCGCAGGGACTACGCGGCCCTTCGCAGCCAGCTAAAGGGCTATGGGCGCGGGTTGGCGGGGTTCTACATGAGTATGATCGCGCACCGGCCCTCCGCCATAGTCGACTTGCTGCGGCTGACCCGCCAGGCGGCCAGGGACCAATTCTCAAGCCAGGGGCAGCGGCTCAGCGTGTTCGGTGACAGCTTCCCGCAGGACCTGCTGCGAGCCAACCGCATCGGGCTGCTGCAGGGACCGTTCGCCTACGGGGTTGCCCGACTGCACGCACGGCGTCTGCTCAATGGGGTGCCAAAGCAGTGAGTGTGGTCCACCTAAAAGGATCAGAGGAATCAGGATGACCGACCTTACCGTGCGGTCCCGGCGTGCTTTCAGTGCGCGGCCGGTGGCCGAGACGATACGACGTGATCAGCTAGTCACGGCCGTCGTGGGTCTTGGCTGCGCCGTGCTTGGAGTTATTTCCGCTTGGTTCGCGAACGGCACGGTGGCATCGCTCTGGGTCGGGCTGATGACCTTGTGCGTGACTCCGGGATGCGCCATCGTCTGCTGGCACCTGACCCGGGACCGCCTGGCCCGGTCAATTGCGGTGCTCGCCGCAAGCCTGACCTGGACGATCCTCGTCACCACCACGCTCGCGTTGCTGCAGGTCACTAGCCTCGGCCTGCTCGTAGCACTCACGGCAGGGGCGGGCGGAATCGGATCCGCCGCCTTCCTCGTCGCCGGGCCCAGGACCCGGGCCGACGCACGCCAGAATGGCCCGGGGCTGACGCAAACGCAAGCCGGCCTCCGCCCGGGGCTGAGGGAGACCAGAGTCGACCTCCGCCGCCTGGGGGTGACGGAAACGCAAGCCGACCTCCGCCCGAGGCGCGCCCTTGCCTCGCGACTCGGCATTGTCCTGATCGTTGTCCTGGTGGTCGCAGTCGTATTGTGGGTCGCCTCGCTGTTCAAAGCCCACGGGCAAGTCGTGGGAAGCTATGGCCTGCTGCCCGTGCTCGGCGCCCCGTTCATCGCCGCGGTTGTGCTCACGGTCGGAGTTCTGGCCGTGGCGCTCTGGTTCCTTCACGACGCATGGCCCGCGGCGGTCGGCTCGCTGGGCCTGCTGCTGCTCGAGTTCTTCGCGTCGGATAAGTTGCTCGCGGTAACCCCGCTTTACAGCTATCTTTACAAGCACATCGGTGTCGTCGATTATGTGTTCCACGGCGGGCCGCTGAATGACCCGACCGACGTTTATCAGCAATGGCCCGGTTTCTTCGCGGCCGGTGCGGCGCTGGTCCGCCTTAGCGGGCGATCGCCTTTGACCTACGCCAACTGGGATGGATTGCTTTTCGAAGCACTCAACGCGGTGACGCTGTTTATTATCGCCCGCCGCTTCTCCGGCGGGCGCCGGATTGTCCCCTACATCGCGGTTCTCCTTTACATCACCGCGGACTGGGAAGGCCAGGAGTACTACTCACCGCAGACGCTGGCGTTCGAGCTATCGTTGCTGTTCCAGTTTCTCCTGCTGCCGTTGCTCGAGCCAGAGCGCCTTCGGCGGCTGTTCCTGTACCGAGGCTGGCTCAGCGTCCCGCCGTTGGCGATCCGGATGAACATCCTGGACGGGCAGCGGGTTACCGCCCTGGGCAGCCGAGTGCGGGTCGTCGGGCTTGCCCTGTTGTTCGCGGCGATCATAGTCACGCACCAGCTGTCGCCGTACATCGTGTTCGCGGGCATCGCCGCCCTGTTCCTGCTGGGCGTACTGCGCCACCGGGTGCTGTTGGTAGCTCTCATTATCATGCTGGCGGCCTATCCCTTGCTGCACCTCACGGCAATCGAGCAGAACCCGATGCTGAATGTCTTTGACTTCTCTAATGCCGTTGGCCAGAAAGGGTTCACGGAAGCCAGCCCGCCACAGGTGCTGGGAAGCGGGCTGGCTAAGGTGGTTTGTGTAGGACTCTGGGGTGCAACTGCCGTCTGCGGGCTTTCCTACCGCCGACGTATGGGGAACGTCGCCATACCGCTCGTCTGGGCCGTCATGCCCATCTCGCTCGTCCTGGTGTCGAATTACGGAGGAGAGGGGATCTACCGCTCCTTCCTGTTCTCCTCACCTTGGTGCGCACTGGTCATCGCGATGCGACTGGCGGAGCTGAAGCGTGCACCGATGCTGAGGTTGGGGGCGGTGGGGTTGTGGGGGATGTTCGCCGCCCTGGCAAGCGCGCAGGCGCAAAACTTCGGTCAGTACCCGGTGAACGTGATACCGATGTCGGAGGTTCAGGCCAGTGAGTACTTCTTCAATAATGCTCCGGCCGGTTCTACCCTGGTAGAAGCTCTGGGGAACTTCCCCGGGCGCGTGAACGCCAAATATGTTCTGCATAATACACCGCAAGCGGCAAGTGATCCCTCGCTTGATGACCTTCCCCAGTTCACAGGAAAGGTACTCGATAACACGAGCCCGAAGGACCTGGCTGCGGATGTCACGAACATTGCCGAGGGCCCCGCTTACCTAGTCATAGCACCGTCAATGTACCCAGACCTTGCCTACTTCGGAGCATTCTCGCCGGGCACCTTGCCGACACTCGAGAAACGGCTGGAATCGTCGAATTACTGGAAGCTGTGGTACCAGCGTGACGGAACTCTTATCTTCCAAGCTGTGCCTCAGGGGGTGCCCGCAGCGAAAAAGTCATCCGTAAAGGGAACCCATAGTGCGGGCTAACCTACGTGGCCCAATTCTGGGCTGGCGCACGGTACTTCGAAGGTGATGACAAACAGGCATGTCACGGCTCTCTGACTGGGTAGGCGCATCGCAGCGAAGCTCCGGCGACCAGCTGCGGGGAGACCGGCATGCCGCCAAAGAAGACACCTATGTGCCACGGCACAAGGGCAAGCAGGCTGCCGTGAACCCGGCGACCGGCGAGGCACCTGCTTCGGCGAACCAGTGGCATCCTCCGGCGAACGAGTGGCACCGCGATCAGCGTACGGTCACGGTCAACGATCTGCCTGCGGTCACGGTCACTGGGCAGCAGTACGGGCGAACGCCAACCGAACTCCCGCCGGGCGCTGCGCAGGGCGTCTGGCCAGTCCCGAGACAGGCTGAGAAGGTTCTGGGGGAGCGGCAACTGGCCGGCATAAATGCACTGCGCTCCCTGGCAGACGCAACAGCGGTGACCCAGGGGTTCCAGGCAATCCCGCTGGCACCACCGGCGAAACCGCCTGCGGAGAAATCCGGACCGCGCCTGCTGGGGATCCTCAAGGACCCGGCCCTGCAGGGAGCGCTCGCGTTGATCACGTCGGCCGTCGCGTCGGGTGGCCTGGGCTTCGTGTTCTGGGCGCTGAACGCGCATTACCAAAATCCCGCCGCCGTTGGCGATGTCTCGGCCGAGGTGTCCGCGATCACGTTCCTGGCCAACGTCGGAAGCCTCAACCTGATCAATGTCTTCGCGCGGTTCCTGCCGGAAGCGGGCTGGCACGCCCGGCGAATGGTCCTCATCAGTTACGCCGGAGCCGTGCTGACGGGTTCGCTGGCAGCCATCATCTTCCTGTTCACCCCGCTGGCGACGGGGCTCATCCTGGGCGGAAGCGTCGGCCGGCTGGCATTCATCGCAATGACGGTGATCTGCAGCGTTTTCCTGATCCAGGATGGCGGGCTGGTCGGGTTCGGCCGGGCCGGCTGGGTGCCGGTCGAGAACGTCGCGGTGGCCTCAGTTCGGTTGGCACTGCTGCCACTCGCCGCCCTGTTCCTGTCGGTACGAATCGGCATCCTGTGGTCGTGGGCCCTCCCGATGGTAGCTTCCGTCATGGTGGTGAATACATTCATCATCGGCCGATTGTCGCGGCGGCAGACTCAGCGCCCGAAGCTGCCACCGGTGCGCGAGCTAACTCAGTTCATCGCGATCGAGTCAGTCACGACCGCCGTGTCCTCAGCCGCCAGTGCATTCCTGCCTGCCCTGGTAACCCGGCAGCTCGGGGCTACCCAGGGCGGCTATTTCTATGTCCCCTGGATCATCACCTCGATGGTGGGGCTGCTGCTCACCAGCATCCTGATCTCGATGGTGCGGGAAGCAGTCGCAAGGCCGGAAAAGGCGGGCGCCACGATCCGCCGCTCCCTGGGCCTCATCACGGTCGCGTTGGTCGCCGGCATGATCGGCTGCCTGCTCTTGCCCGACGTGGTGCTCACCCCACTGGGCCCCGCCTATGTCACCTACGGGGCTCCACTGCTGCGCTGGACCGGCCTCGCCCTGCCCGCCGTAGCAGTGAACTTTACGTTCTGGTCTACGTGTCTGACCCGCCGGCGCCCTTGGCCGGTTTTCGCGATGAACCTCGCCCTGAGCGTGGGGCTCATAGGCGGGGTCGCGACCCTCGGCCACGGTGCTGACATCGGCAAGGTCGGCATGGTCTATTGCCTCGTGCAGTGGGCGATCGCCGTCGTGGTCGCAATCCCGACTTATAAAGCGCTACGCGTCATCCAGAACGGCGGGAGTGAGAAATGAAACCCTGGGCCCCGGTACCCCGCGGACGGAAGGCACAGCCTGATGGTCTGACCCTGTATCCGGTCGAGAGGCTCGGTAACCAGTTGTTCAGCTACGCGGCGGTCTTCGCGCAGGCACGCAGACTGTCGGTCCCTTGCTATGTCAACAAGGCGTTCTTCGAGCATGTCCGCCCGGATCGGACATACCACTACGAGTATGAACTCGATATCTTTAACAACGGTCTCGTGGTCCCTGATGAGAGCCCGTACCATCTTCCGGTGTTCCTGGGATACCCGACACATCCCGTGGCGCGGCTGTGGCACAGTCGCGTGCCCGCTGTCGTGCCGGGGGCGAGTAAATCAATATTCATGGAACAGTCCTTCGCCTATGACCAGCGGCTACGCGGCGTCCAGCCAGGGACGACTGTTCTCGGTTTTTTCCAGTCATGGCGGTATTTCGAGGACTGTGGTGCCGAGATTCGCGAGCGAATGAGTCAGCTGACGAAACCCTCTGACTGGTACCTCGAGATGTGCGAGAAGATCCAGCCTGGTGCGGGGAATATCGGGCTCCATGTCCGGCGCGGCGACTACACCCTGCCTGAACAACAGAAGATACAAGGCCTCACCACGCGGGCCTACTACGAGAAATCACTATCCTACCTGCGCAGGATGGGGTTCGACGGGCCGGTGTACCTGGCTACCGATTCGCCGGAAATGGTCCGCGAAGAGTTCGCAGGGATGGGCGAATTCCTGCCGATCGATCCGCCACCAGGGGTCAATCCGTTTGAGGTTGTGTTGCTCCTCTCACGGATCGACGGATTGGTGATCGCGAACAGCTCATTCAGCTGGTGGGCAGGGTTCATCGGAAAACGGCCCGGGCAGGTAGTAATCGCGCCGCGGCCTTGGTTCACGCAGACCGATATCGACACTCGTGATCTGTTGCCGCCCGACTGGCTTACCCTGGACCGGAATGGCTATGACCACGAAGAAATCGGCCCAGTGACGCAGCAAGACCGGACCCGGCCGAGCGAAAAAGAAGCGCGGTCACTTGTCCCGTAGATCTGACTGATTGGCGAGGAACCACTCATAGGTTCGCTCGATCCCGGTCCGGAACGGAGTGCTCGCCTTCCACCCCAGAGTCTCGAGACGGGAGACGTCGAGCAGCTTGCGCGGAGTGCCGTCCGGCTTGGTGGCATCGAACTCGAGCTCACCTTGCCAGCCGACCACCTCGGCGATCGTCTCAGCGAGCTCGCGGATGGTGATGTCACTGCCGACGCCGACGTTGATGGGCTCGGGCGAGTCATAATGCTCGATCAGGAACAGCAGGGCGTCGGCTAGGTCGTCCACGAAGAGGAACTCCCGACGGGGCGTGCCGGTTCCCCAAATAGTGACCGTCTCGGTGTTCGCCGTCTTTGCTTCATGGATGCGGCGAATAAGCGCGGGCAGCACATGCGAGTTGGTCGGGCTGAAGTTATCGCCCGGGCCGTAAAGGTTGGTCGGCATCGCGGAAATGTAGTTCACGCCGTACTGGGTGCGCAGGGCCTGGACCTGCTTGATACCCGCGATCTTCGCGACAGCATAAGCGTCGTTCGTGGGCTCAAGTTCGCCAGTCATCAGGCTTGTCTCGGTGATCGGCTGGGGCGCGAACTTCGGGTAAATGCAACTGGAGCCCAGGAAAAGCAGGCGCTGAACCCCGGTCCGCTGCGCCGCGCCCATGACGTTGACCTGAATCCGGAGATTATCTTCAAGAAAGTCTGCGGGCTTGGATGCGTTCGCCATAATCCCGCCGACGCGGGCCGCCGCCATAATGACCAAATCGGGAGCGACATCGGCAAACATTTGGTCGACCGCGCCGCGATCGCGCAGGTCGAGTTCACCAGAGCTGAAGCCAACCAGTTTGCTGTAGCCGGCCTCTTCAAGCCGCCGCCACACAGCCGAGCCGACGAGCCCTCGGTGGCCGGCTGACATAGATGAGCGCATCCTGCGGGATAACATTTTGATGTGTCATTCGTCACGCTCCCCTTGACGGTTTAGATGTCCTTAAGAGCCTATCGGTGCCACCGTACAGGGTCAATGCGAGCCAGAGCCGCGCCCACGGCTTAGCGCGGCACGGTAGCAGGGACGATCTTAGCGAACGGCAACGCCCAAGTTGCGCCACTTTTGCGGGTTAGCCAGCCCCTGGGCGATCTGTCGGGTATCCTACAAGCTTGGATTCGTGGTAGCCAGGGCCTGCCGCTCGGCTCGAAAGGGGACCAATGCCGAAAGTAGCACTGATCACTGGGGTCACTGGCCAAGACGGCTCATACCTTGCTGAGCTTCTCTTGGAAAAGGGTTACACGGTCCACGGTTTGCTGCGCCGCGCAAGCACTTTCAACACCGCTCGCATCGAGCATCTATATCAAGACCCGCATGAGCCGGATACCCGGTTGTTCCTGCACTACGCCGACCTGACAGACGGGTCGCGTCTGGTGACCCTGCTGGAGCGGTTGCGGCCGAATGAGGTATACAACCTGGCCGCCCAGAGCCACGTGCGAGTGTCATTCGATGATCCGGAGTACACCGGTATGGCGACCGGCCTTGGATCGACGCGTCTCCTTGAGGCTATCCGGATGATCGGCTTGGACTGCCGTTACTACCAGGCCAGCAGTTCGGAAATGTTCGGAGCATCGGCTCCCCCGCAGAACGAGCAGACCCCGTTCTGGCCGAGAAGCCCCTACGGCGTCGCGAAAGTCTACTCATACTGGATGACGCGAAACTACCGAGAAGCGTACGGGATGTTCGCCGTGAATGGCATTCTCTTCAATCATGAGAGCCCACGCCGCGGCGAGACATTCGTTACCAGAAAGATCACCCGGGCCGTGGCGGAAATCGCAGCGGGCAAGTCAGACGCACTCTACCTCGGGAATCTGGATTCGGTCCGAGACTGGGGCTACGCGCCTGAATATGTTGAGGGCATGTGGGCCATGCTGCAGCATACTGAGCCGGATGACTATGTCCTGGCGACCGGCAAAGCTTACAGCATCAGGGATTTCCTGGGATTCGCCTTCGGTCATGCGGGGCTCGACTGGGAGAAGTACGTCAAGTTCGATGATCGCTACCTTCGCCCGTCGGAGGTCGATTCGCTGATCGGCGATGCATCGCGGGCGGCGTCGATCCTTGGATGGCAGCCCAAGGTCCTGACACCGGAACTCGCGCGGATTATGGTCGATGCGGACCGCGTTGCCATGGGGAATGCCTAGGACTGTCGGGGGCGTTATCGCGTTTCGAGGATGACGATGGACTCGGCTGGCAGCGCTATGCCTTTGGCGATAGCGGCAGCGGAAGTCGTCCCGGCTTACGACGGCCGAGTTCGTGGCGTTCTGCTTTTCCGCGCTGTAGCTCCACGTGTCCAGAGTCCCGGAGAACCCGGCGGGAGCCCGGAAGGTCACCGTCTGCCCGGAGCTGGTGTCGGTGTTGATGAACGCTATGGCGTGCTTACCGTCGGGCAGGGCCGACTGGAAGGCCAGCATGTGGGACGGGTCTGGAGGTGCCCAGGGTGTCGAGGACTGCGTTCGGCTTGGCGATCTTTGAGGCGAGCAGGTAGCCGTAGTACGGCGTCTCGGCGGCGGTCGGCGAGGACGAGGTGAAGAACCCGAAGTCCGGATTGACGCAGCGGGACGTGGTGTTGCCGTAGTGGTTCAGCTCCCACCAGTCCACGCTTTCCGCGCCCGCGGCCAGCCAGGACAGCGCGTCGCCGGCCGCGAACAGCGCGCCTACCGGGGTGCAGGCCGTGGTGGTCAGGTTGTTGGACACGTCGGTCTCGCCGACGACCACCGCCGCGCTCGGGGCGTAGGTTTTCAGTTCGGCGCGGACGTAGGCGTTCACCGACGGGATCTGTTGCAGCGCCTGGAGGATCTGCTGGTCGGTCGGGTTAGCTGCCGCCGGCGCCGCCGGGAACTAAAACGGGTAGTAGTGCACGTCGACGAAGCTGATGTCCTTGGCGACCGCGGGGAGTACCGTGTTGTTCCACTCGGAGTTATCGGGCACCTTCGCGCCCGGCACGCTCTGCGCCAAGCGCAACGGCACCCCGATCTCGGCCGACGGGTCCGCGGCCTTCATGGCCTGCAGGAACAGCTTCGCGTGGGCCGCGTACGAGGTCGCCAGCGTCTGGGTGCCCGCCGCCTCGCCCTCGGTGTGTCTGCGGGCAGTTCGGCGTCCGATGGGGTGCCGTCGGCGCTGGCCCGCCAGCCGGTAGCCCTGGTAGTCGGTCGGCGCCGCCGCGAGCTCGTCGTCGATTTCCCAGCAGCCGTAGTTCTCGTTGCCGATCTCCCAGAGCGCGACGCCCTCGCCGGGGGTGTCCTTCGCCTGGGTGACCCAGGCGGCGGCTTCGGCGGGCGTGCCTGAGCCGTAGTTCACCGTCACGAAGCTGTTCGCGTTGATCGCCCTCGCCTGCTGCGAGAACTGGCTGAAGCCGAGCGGGTCGGTCAGACGCGCAGTTGGACGTGAAGGAAGCCGAGGTGACGACCGGCAGGCACTTGGCGGCGTCCGTGTTCGTCTGCCAGTCGTAGTAGTCGGCGAAGGAGCCGCCGCCGTAGCGGAACTGCCCGATGCCAGCGTCCTTGAGCAGTCGACTGCATGCCGCCCGAGCCGTCGACGTGTTCGCCGCGTAGATGCCGTCCCACGGGCCGACGTTGAGCCCGAGGGGTGCGGCCGAGAGCGTGACTGGCGTGACTGGCGGGAACCTGACCGGCAGGAGCTTGACTGGCCGGAGCGTCGCCGGGGCGGCATCCGAGCGCCGTGGGCGGTCGTCGCCAGCGCGACCACGACGGAGGCGATGACCGCGAGCCCCGCCCCGCCTCCCGTGTACAGCGCCCGCCGGTGACTCGAATCGGCTGCCCCGCGCGCATGTCGGCGTCCTTGCCGAGACGTCACTGATTGCTCCCTACCGGTCACTTCGCTGCCGATAATTGTTTAAAAACGAAGGTACTCCGTAGGAAGCGTTCATCCTGATCTTGGCTGGTTTGCCCCGGTTTGGAGATCGGTGAGGTGAGCCGGCCCCAGAAGCGCGGCCCCGAAGGGCGGTCGCGTGCCCTACGCGGCGACGTCGGCCTTTTCTTCGGCGCCCTCGGGAACCGTTGCGGCCGGGCCGGGGCGGCTCCGCGGTGGCCCGCAGGTAGCGGCTGGTGGCGACGGCGGCCAGGCAGATGCCGAGCCCGATCACCCGGACCGTGCCCTCGCTCGGCCACGGCCACAGATGCGTCAGCTGGAGCCGCAGGGTAATGGGATGGGTGAAGGCGTTCAGGGACAGGTAGATGACCAGGCCGGTGGCGAGGACCGCGGCGGTCTCGGCCACCGCCTGCACCGCGCAGGACGCCGGCGGGCCGGGCGGTCGGCTCGGCGGGCGCGCCGCTGCGGCGCCTGAGCTGCAGGTACTTGCTGACCGAGAGGCTGACGATGGCGACCGCGAACGCGATGACGCCGGTGGTGTCGGTCCGCAGGTGCGGGATGGCAGGCCAGTACGGGGCTGGCCTCCCATCGGTGAAGCTGGCGACGAGGGCGGACCCGCCCCAGATCAGCACGGCGGTGTAGCCGAGACCGAAGGCCGCCGATTCGACCACCAGGTTGCGGTTGTTCTGGCTGCTTTTGCGCACGGTCCTTACTATAGGCAACCCGGGCCTCCGCTTTGCCCCCAGCCCGAGCAGGCAGGCGTCGATGCTGGAACTTAACAGGCCGAGCACGTTCTCCACGTCGGCCTACTTCAGCGCATAGCCCGTAGATAGGCCCGCCCGATCATCACTGACTAAGACCGGACAGAAAAAGAATATTCCCAGCCAAGAACGTAACGCGGTCAATAGCCGGGCGGAAGCCCTGGCCTCTCATCCATGAGACGATCTCGTCGTACCTGGCACAGCCTGCGTAGAGTTCCTTGCGCGCGACCTCCATGGAGATGGCTCGCGTGGTCGCCAGCACCGGGCCAGCGGCCTTCAGGGCAGGCAGTTCCATGCCCTGCATGTCGAGCCACATGAAGTCGATTCGGTCGACACCCTTGTCGCGGGCCCAGTTATCAAGTGTCATGGTCTACACAACGATAGACCGTACGAACTTAATTTCGTCGTACTCGTCAAGATGTTCGGCCTGAGCCAGGAGTCACGAGGAGTCGCCTCGGTTTCCGTTATCCGTATTACCTTCACTAACATGCATCGTCGCCGACCCAGTGCCCTCCGAGAGCGCTATCGGATAACACCGCACCTTGGGCAGATGACTAGTGCGGCGTTCAGTCTCAGCAAACAGCTCTCGCACAGGCTCGAATGCGTGGATTGTCGCACCGCGCCAATGTTGAGCGAATCTCACGGTATCGGAGCCGTCGCAGGCTCCAGCTTCGAGGATCACTGGGGTATCCTGTTAGATACCGTGCGATCTCGTTGAATTGGATCTCTACGATGTCTTTGCCTCGGAGCTTCCTGAGGAGCAGATCAGGCCTGCGGGTCGCGAGCGACGCTCGCTCGAGAAGACGTTTCATGTGGTTCACGCTAACCCGATACCGCGCAGAGCGAGCCGTTACCGCCCAGAAATGCTCGGTGACCCGCGGGAGGAGCTGCGCGCGATGGCGGCTCCCACCAGCCGCGGTTGGCGGCGTGCCACTCGCTGGTGGCCCTGAGCGCGCCGGCAGCCTGCCGGGGCGCGTACCCCCTCGACCGCAGTGCCCGGTCACCATCGCGGGCGCTGGCCGTTTGGTAACTGTCTTGTGAAATCGCGCTGCCCGGCCCCGGTTCATCAGTACGGTATCCGTGGAAAGCCTATTACTGTTCATATAAGAGGAGAACGATCCCCTCATGGCGTCCACGCTGCAGGAGATGCTGCTCACCCCCGCCGTCCAGCCGCAGGTAGTCGCTGACACCCAGGCGCTGGTCGATCATGAGCTTGCCAGCAAGTCCGGGATCTCCGCGACCGGGCTCAAGGTCGCCTACAAGGGGCTAACCGCGTTCGCGCCCGGGCTATTACCAGGGAATCATCGAGACCCTGCTCCCGGGCTGGGTCGGCGCGCTTGAGCCGTTCTGGGCGGACTTCAACGCGGCCGGCGGCTCGGAGTTCGGCGACTACCTCGCCAAGCGGCCCGAGGAGGTCGCTGAGGCGCTGCTCGCGGTCACCGACAGCGCGGGGCGCGAGTCAGCGAGGCCCACGGTCGTCAAGCTGTACAACGCGGTGCGCGGCGGCGCCACCAAGCACATCGAGGCGGCGCTGCCGAACCTCGGCGCCATGGTGCAGCGGTTCGCCTAAGTACAGCAGCCCGCCCCGGCCCCGAAACGGGCCGGGCCGGGCCGGTGGAAAGCGTCAGCCGCCGAGCCGCCGGGTGAAGCCCGGGCGGTATGACCAGGTCCTCGGGCGACAGCTCGGCGATCGACGAGTGCCCGAGCCCGAGCAGGCAGGCGTCGATGCCCGACCGCATCAGGTCGAGCACGTTCTCCACCCCCGCCTGCCCGTTCGCGCCGAGCCCCCACAGGTAGGCCCGGCCGATCATCACCGCCCGCGCGCCCAGGGCGAGCGCCTTGACGACGTCGCCGCCGCGCCGCACCCCGCCGTCGAGCAGCACCTCGACCTGGTCGCCGACGGCCCGGGCGATGTCGGGCAGCAGCCGGATGGTGGCCGGCGTGCCGTCCAGGTTGTTCCCGCCGTGGTTGGACACCGAGATCGCGGTCACGCCGGCGTCGACCGCCCGCTTGGCGTCGTCGATGCGGGTGACGCCCTTGAGCATGAACGGCCCGTCCCACTGCGAGCGCAGCCAGGCCACGTCCTCCCAGGACGGCGGCGCGGTGCCCATCCACTGCCCGTAGGCGCCGAAGAACGTCGGGGCCGGCGCCCCGCCCACCGGCAGGTTCGGCACGGTGAGGTCCGGGATCGCGCCGTTGCGCAGCCACTGGTACAGCGTACGACGGCCGGGTCACGACCGACGGGGCCTGCCTGATCATCTCCTGGCAGCGTCATCTTCTCCGGGATCCTGCGGCGACCCCCAGTCGCGGCCGAAGGAGAACGACCAGTCGAGCGTGACGATGATCCCGACCGCCCCGGCCGCGCGCGCCCGCTCCATCCGCGCCGCCATGTCATCGCGGGTGCCCACCCAGTACATCTGGAAGAACGTCTGCGGGTTGGCCGCGATGACCTCCTCGATCGGCTTGGAGGCGAACGAGGAGAGCCCCATCGCGGTGCCCCGCGCGGCGGCGGCCCGGGCGACCGCGACCTCGCCGTCCGGGTGCACCGCCTGCACGCCGGTCGGCGAGATCAGCACCGGCAGCGAGATCGGCTGGCCCATCACCGTGGTCGCCATCTCCCGGGTGGCGGGCAGCCCGGCGACGTGCGGGGCGAACCCGAGCTCGGCGAACGCGTCCACGTTGTCGCGGATCGTGACGCCCGCCTCGGCGCCGGCGATCAGCGCGCCGTACACCGACTTGGGCAGGCGCTTCTTGGCCCGCCGCTGCGCCACCGCCACCGTCTCGAACCACTTGTTAGCCATAGCCTCTTCACTGACCTTTGCTGCTGCTTTCCTGAACGTCGCCCGGCATGCAGCCGGCTGGAACCTGGTGTAAAGCGCGCCCTTGTCGGCCGACCCGGCCGTGTGCGGCGCGAGCATCTGCACGTCCATCGGCGCGCCGAGCTTGCCCTTGAGCGCGGCGCCGAGAGCGGCGAGCCCGTCGCCCTTCAGGTGCGCGTCGACCGCCGCCTGGTCGGCGTACTTCTCGATCATCACCAGCCTGCCGTCCGGCCCCTCGTGCAGCGCGTAGAGCAGGCACCCGTCCTCGGACGCGTGCACCTTCTCCGCGGCCGCTCTCGAAGGCGGCGATCACCTCGTCCCGGTGCTCGGGGACGGGGAACGCGGTGGCGACGATGACGATGGCCATGGCGGACTCCTTAACTCGTGCGAAGAACGAGCTGAGGGCGGGTGCAACATCGCGGTAGGTACCGGCAACGCGGAGCTTCCCCCGGCCGAGCCGCGCGAGCTCGCCGCCAAGCCAGCGGTCCTGCTCGCCGGTCGTGTCGAGCAGCACGTCGAGCCTGGGCAGCCGGGCCGCGAACGGCCGGGGGTCGGGACCGGCGTTGTGTACGCAGTCTGACAGCAGCAGTACCCGCGCGTCACGGGCCGGAATCCGGGCGAGTTCGCGCGCGGCGACCTGTAGTGGGAACGCAACATTGGTCAGCCCGCGCGCTGGGATCGCGAGCCATTGACTCGACCAGCGCCTGCGGGCCGATCCGCTGCCCCAGGTGGCAGAGCACCGCCGCGTCCGACCAGAACGCGACCACCGCGAGGTTGTCCCGCGACAGCTCGGCCGCCAGCGCGCCGACCGTCGCCGCGGCGGTCCGCACCCGCTCGCCGCGCATCGACCCGGACACGTCGACCAGCAGCACCACCGAGCGCGCGGCGGCGATCCGCTCCCGCACCACGATGTCGTCCTCCTCGACGAGGATGCATCCCCGGCCGGCCAGCCCGCGATCCTGGCCACGGTCGCGTCCAGGTCGATGTCGTCGGCCCCGCCTCGGTACGGCACGCTGGCGAGCACCCCGCCGGGCCCGCGGCGGGCGGCGGCGTCCCGCCGCGGCCGCCGCAGCGCGAGCCGCGCCGCGATCTCGCGCGCCCGGCGCAGCGTCTCCGGGTCGGCCGCGGTGCTGCTCATCAAGACGGGGCTCAGCGCCCCTTGCTCGTCGGTGGTCGCCGGCCCGCCGCTGCCGGTTGCCGGCCTGCGGTTTTGCCCGAACGGTCGCGGGTTCACGCTCGCCCCATGCGACCGCCCCTCCGGGGCCCGCGGCGGGGGACACGTCAAGCAGCGCCGGCTCCTCCGTCAGCGTCTTGGGCTTGCGGCGCAGCGGCGTGAGCCGCGCGCGCGGGGTCGCGCCGCCGGCTGCGCTGGCCCGGGCGGGTGATCGGCGAGTCGGCCTCGATCGCTCTTCAACCGGGTGCCGCCGCGGCCGGGTCGAGGATGAAGTGGTCCTCCCAGATCTGCCGGAGCACCTGCTCGGGGGTGAGGTCGACGGTCTCGTCGAGGAAGATCCGCCCCGACAGCGCGACGACCATCGCGTCGTAGACCGTCTCCCGGTACTGCTTCTCGTTATCCCCTGCGGTCACGGCCTGCCCGGGGCCGCTGGCCATGGGCGAGTTCGGCGGAGTCACGCGTCCGTTCCAGCTCCAGATCGAGCAGTTCCCCGGCGATCAGGGTCAGGTCGATCGCGCCCCGCACCGAGGAGCCCTGCCTGATGTCCTCGTGCGCGCGGGTGGCGCGCGTGAGCGGCCACCGCGTCGGCGACGAGCCGCCGGTAGACGGCGGGCGTCGCAGTCGGGGAGCGGGGCGCGCAGCGCCACGATGTCGCGCTCGGCGTGCTCGTCCTGGTAGCCGATCGAGAGCCGGCAGAACCGGTCGTGCACCGAGGTGGACAGCCGGGTGGTGCCGATGTTGTCGTAGGGGTTCATCGACGCGATCACCCGGAAGGTGGGCGCGGCCTCGACCTGGCCCGCCCTCGGCACCGCGATCCGGCGGTCGGCCATGGCGGTGAGCAGGGTGTTCAGGGTGTCTTCCGGGGCGCGGTTGAATTCCTCGATGTAGAGGAAGCCGCCCCGAGCGCATCGCCTCGAGCAGCGGGCCGTCGGTGAAGTTCTCCGGCGGTGTAGTCCTCCCTGAGCACGCGCGCCGGGTTGTGGTGGCCGACCAGCTTGGCCGGGGTGAGGTCCGCGTTCCCCTCGACGAAGACGAGCGGGATGTCCCACTCGGCGGTGATCGCCTTGAGCAGCGTGGTCTTGCTGGTGCCGGGCGGTCCTTCGAGAAGGATGTCCCGGCCCGCCGCGACGGCCGCGAGCACCAGGGTCAGCTCCCGCTCCCGCCCGACGACGCGGGCGCGGATCCGGTCCCTGGTGACATTCAGTTGTTCGCGGCCGTCGTGGTTGCTGCTCATGCAAAATACCTACCTGATCGTGTTGCCGGCGTCGACGGTGAACTCGAGCCCGGTCACGTACCGGGCCTCGTCAGAGGCGAGGAACAGCACGGCGTTGCTGATGTCGCGCGGCTCGACCATCTCAACGGGCAGGCCGTTCATGGAGAGCGGGCCCAGGTTCGGGCTCTTCTCGATCAGCGTCGTGAGCCCGCCGAGTCCCGCGACCATCGGGGTGTCCACGCCGGTCGGATGGACCGTGTTGACCCGGATGCTCTTGTCCGCAAGTTCGTTGGCGAGCGACCGGCAGATGCCGACGACGCCGTGCTTGGCCGCGGTGTAGGGCCCGAGGAACGGCAGGCCCTTGATGCCCGCGGTGGAGCTCGTGGCGATGATCGACCCGCCGCCGTTGGCGAGCAGGTGCGGGATCGAGACGAACAGCGTGTTCCAGACGCCGGTCAGGTTGGTGTCGATCGTGTCCTGCCAGACCGCCGGGGTCACCTCGTCCCAGGCCTGGACGGTGCAGATGCCGGCGTTGGCGCAGACAATGTCGAGCTTGCCGAGCTCGGCGACGCCCGCGTCGACGGCCTGCTTGAGCGCGCCGAGGTCGCGGACGTCGGCCTTACTGGCGATGATCCGCCGGTCGAGGGCCTCGACCGCCTTGACCGTCTCGGCGAGGTCGGCTTCCGTGCTCATGCCATAGCCCACGGTGTCGTAGTCGGAGAGGATGTCGACCGCGATGATGTCGGCGCCCTCCTCGGCCAGCCTGATCGCGTGACTGCGGCCCTGACCACGGCCCGCGCCGGTTACGAAGGCGACCTTGCCTGCTACTCGTCCTGGCATGGTGACAGCTCCCTTGCTGCGATGACTTCATTCCTGTTTACGTCGTTTACGGCACTGGGTGACGTAATGGTGTCGATGTTAATGTCAGCGGGTGACAGAAGCAATTAGAGTGACGCACGTCACAGTTGTTAATTGTTGGTCAATGTGCGACTGCGTTCGAGTGTGACTAAACGGAGCGGGCGCCGGGGTCCACCGACGTGGACCCCGGTGCCCACTGTCATAATCCGGACCTAATCCCTGTTCGGGGCTTAGTGTTATTGTCATTAGGTGACATAAGCGGAAGTCCGGTGGAGGCGGTGCGGGTGAGCCAGCAGGCCGTGGAGGGTCCGGATGGCGGACGGCGGGGTCGGCCTCGCGCCACCAGCCGCCGTGAGCTTCAGGCGATCGCGGTCCGGCTTTTCGCCGAGCAGGGTTTCGAGGCCACCACGATCGAGCAGGTCACCGCGGAGGCCGGGGTCAGCGAGCGCACGTTCTTCCGCTATTTCACCACCAAGGCGAGCGTACTGTGGGCCGACTTCGACACTGAGGTGTCCGCCATCCGCGCCGCGCTGGCTGTCGTGCCCGATGACGTGCCGATGATGGACGCGATTCGCGGAGCGGTCGTGGCGGCCAATCACTATCACGCCGAGGACGTCCCCGAGATGCGACTGCGGATGAGCCTCATTGCCACCGAGCCGGCGCTGTCGTTCGGGGCTGCGGAACACTATGCGGACTGGGAGCGCGCCATCAGCGAGTTCGCCGCCCGCCGCCTCGGCCAGCCCGCGGAATCGCTGTACTGCCTGGCCGTCGGCCGGGCTGTGCTTGCCGCCTGCCGCGCCGCCTACGATCGCTGGTCCGCGCGCGCGGACAACGACCTTCCCCGGTACTTGGACGTCGTGCTCACCGCCCTAGCATCCGGCTTCGACCCGGCCGCCCTCAGGGACACCGCCCCGGTGCCACCCGCTTAGCAGGCCTGCTTTGCCGGAAAATCAACCCCTATCCCGCCCGGTCCAGCGGGCGAGGTTGGCGCGGGCGGCCAGGGTGTGGGGTGGTCGGGGCCGGAGACTCGCTCGAAGATGGCCAGTAGGTCGGCGAAAAGGCAAACCAGGACGCGGGACCAAAGAGTGCCCCGTCGGGATGGCCGACGGGGCACTGGAGGGAGGCTTGCTGGCTAGAGTTCTTCCGGGTCCTCGCCCGGAAGCAGCCAGGTCACCTCTGCGGGATGGCCGGGGTCGTAGATCTGCTGGGTGCCGGTCGTGGCGCCGTCACCGCGGAAGTGCTGCCAGCGCAGGCCATGGGCGAGGAAGATCCCGACGGGGGCGCCGCATTCGCGGCACACCGGGAAGGGCTCCTCGTCCTCGGGGGTCGGGGAGTCCTCGGGGGTCTGTGGGGCGCGCGATGCGGCCGCAGCGAGCGCGATCTCGAACGCCTCGGGGTCGATCATGCTCAAGAACGCCAGCGCCGCCTCCATGTCCTGGGCGGTGGCCCGCGCCAGGAGGTCCCGGCGCTGCCGCGCGGCCGCGTCGGGGTGCAGGTCCGGGTGCGCCTGACGGCCGGGCTGGGTAATGATGGGTGACATGCTGCTCCTCCAGGGACTGCTGGTGGTGTGGCTAGGGCCGTCGGCGGTGTTTGCCCACCCCGGCGGCCCGCCTGGGTTTCCAGGCTGCTTATTTTATGATAAGGGAAACTTGGTTTGAGTTCAATGGATGGGTCTGGTTTGTTTCGAGCGAGAGTTCTTGATCTTTCCCGGTGCAGTACATTGACGCCACTCAGAGGCAAAGCTATATCCAGGAACCCTGGCGGTACATCGCATAACAACGTGCGCCCGTCGAACCGGTTGCTGCTGTCGTCCGTTGCCAATGGTGATGGCCGACATTGCCAATGACGCCGGCCATCACCAGGCGCCGACGGCCGCGGGTGGTGAGCAGTGCCCATCGATTCCGACCCCGACACGCCCGACCGCGCCCGCGATACGCCCGCCGCACCGGAAACACCAGGCAGCCGCGAACCGCGCGACGGGCCCGAGGCCGCAGACTTCCGGCAGCAGCAGATCGCCGAGCACGTCCGCTACCACCGAGTCGCCGACGCGGCCTACCAGGCCGCCGCCAAGCAGGCATGGGCCGAGGCTGTCCCGGGTCTGCGGGCCGCCTGGGAAGAGCACACAGAGAAATTTCCGGAACGGACCCGGCCAACTCCGCACACCCAGCCCGATGGCGGCTGGGCGGCAGACGGCAACCGCAGGCTCACCCCCGAACAGAACGCCGAAGCCACCAAGGCGTGCGCCGACCTGCGCGACGAGGCCGACCAGGTCATCCTCCCGGCGATGCACCGCGTAGAGGCAGCCAGCCCAGGCGGTCGCCTGGCCGGCCTTGACCACATGCTGAAGGGCGAAGACCGCCTGAAGGAAAAGATCGCGGACTACCTGCAGGCACCCGGCGTCACGGTCAGGGGAGCGATCGACAAAGTGCCCGACGCCGTCCGATTCACACGCGAGCACGAGCCGAACCGCTACGCTGAAGGCGTCTTGGCCGACGTCGACCAACTCAAGGCGGAGGGCTTCGAGCTGCTCAAGCTGAAGAACCTATGGCACGCCGAGCAGTACAAGGGCATCAACAGTCAATGGCGCAGACCAGACACTGGCCTGCGCTTCGAGATGCAATTCCACACGCCCGAGAGCCACGAAGCCAAGGAACTCACGCATCAGGCGTACGAGCGAATCCGGAGCAACACCGCATCACCTGCCGAGGAACGAGAGCTTGAGGAATTCCAGCGACGAGCGAACGCGTATCTTGCCGTTCCCCCAGGCACTGATCGGATCACGGACTTCCCGGAGTAGAGCGATGACAGACAAGATCACCTATTACGCGATGATCGACGAAGACACCAGCCGGGAGAAGCCAAGGACCGTGCTCCGGCGCGTCGAGACCGACGAAGGCCAGATCGACGAGATGTTCTCACGCGACTTGACATGGAAGCGCTCGCCGCTTCTGCACGCGGCCAACCGAGGTGACACCATGTTCGACTTCACTGAGATCACTATGGAGGAAGCCGACCAGATCGTGGACAGGATCCGCGGTCAAGCCGACGACGGCGAGTAGACCCGCTCCTCCAGGGAGAGGCCCACGTCGGGAGTAAACATACGCCGCGACTGGGACGAAGCGCTTGAGCACATCGCAAGCCAGGCCGAGGACGAGCCACTGCTGCTGGTGCTCGACGAGTTCCCGGAGTTGGCCTCCACCGCGCCGGAATTGCCGGGCGTCCTCCGCGCGTTCCTGGACCGGCTGCCGTCGTCGTCGAAGCTGAAGATCATTATCTGCGGGTCCGCCGTCCGCTCCATGGAAGCCGCTCCGCGAGTACCGCGCCCCGCTCTACTGGCGGTTCGACCTCACGCTCCACTTGCACCCGTTCCGGCCGCATGAAGCCGCCGAGATGCTCCCGGATCTCGCTCCGGCCGACCGTGCCGTGGTATACGGCCTTCTGGGCGGCATCCCCTCTATCTCTCCTGGTGGAATCAGGACCAGTCGATACGCCAGAACCTGCTGCGCCTCGCCTGCCAGCCGGGCAGTCGCCTGCAGTCCGAGGGGCGGCTCGTGCTCGCGACCGAGGCAGACCACGGCGACCTGCGCCGCCTGGCGCGCGAGGGCGCACTCGGCCCGAAGATCGTCGCTATCGGCCCGTGGTGGACACGTGACGGGAACAACCAGATCGACGCCGTCGTCATGGCCGAACACGACAAGAAGCGCGTCCCGGTTCTGGTCGGAGAATGCAAGTGGGGAAAGCGCGTCGATGCCTCCCATATCAAGGCCACTCTGATCCGAAAGGCCGCAAGCCTGGCCCCGGAGAGCGAGGACCTACGGTACTTCGTCTGCGCACGCGACGAGATCGTCGTTCGCGCAGGTCGCCGGACAGGGCGGTGCTAGGACCAGAACTCATCGAGGGCGTAGAGGTCGGCGTGGTGGGTCCAGGCCTCGGTCACCTTGCCGTCACGGACGTGGAAGACGTGGACGACGCTGGCTTCCAGCTGGCGGCCGGGCCGTTCGGCACGGGCCGTGGCGAGCACGACGACGTGGTCGTCATTGCCGATCACGTCGTGCAGCTCGATGCTGTGCGTCCCGCCGGACAGCTCTGCGGGCCGGGCGAGCATCCCGGCCACCTGGGCCACTCCCTCGTGGTCCCCGGCCAGGGGGCCGCGGCCGGGGAAGTGCCAGCGGATGCCCGGGTCGAAGTACTGGCGCTGCAGGACGTCGACGTCTCCGCGCCCGAACGCCGCGAAGGCCTCTCGTACCAGGTCCTCATTGGGATTCGCCACGCTGTTCTCCTTTGGTCAGCCTGTAACCCGCAGCGCGGTGTGACAGGTGGCAGCGCCAGGCCAGCCGGGCCGGTGCTGATGGCGGCGTGGCCGGGGTCGGGTGTGGCAGCCGGGCTGGGCGCTGCTCCCGAAGCCCTTGAAGGCTGATGGGTCCAGCACATGCCAGTGACCGTACGAGTTCACCAGCATGCCCTGCGCTGTCGCACATACCGTCCCATGACGCCAACAGTCCGTCAATAGCCGGGCAAGGTACGCCACGGCCCGGGGTCGCCCCAGCCGCCTCAGGGATCCCCGCTGCCACCCGCTTCGCTTGACCGTCATCGTCACCTGTGATCGACTGTAAATCGAATAAAAAATCTTGGTATCACAGATTGCGATACATCGATAGCACGAGTAGTCTTGAAGGGAGGAGCTGGCCTCGGATCGGTATCCGGGGGGAGGTGGTTCGGGGTGTGCACGGCGGACGGCGTGCCCGGTGGTCCGGGTTTCGATCCTTTTGGGAGCGCTGGTTTCGGGAGCGTGGCGGAGGCGCTGCGGGCGGGGGTCGCGTTCGCGGACTACCTGAACTCCTGCGATGCCGGCGAGCTTGAGGCGGCCGCGCTGGGCGAGGCGCTGGTGTCGATCGGGGAGATCCAGACGAAGCTCGCGGTCGCCTACGCCGGTTTCCTGTTCCGGTTCGACGCCCGCGACGGCCACGACGCCGACGGGTACGCCACGTCGTCGGCCTGGCTGGCGGCGATGGGCAAGCTCGCCAAGAGGGACGCGAAGGCGGCGGTGCGGCGGATGCGGGCGATCGCGAAGCACCCGCTGCTGGCGCGCGGCATGGCCGCCGGGGAGATCTCCGAGTCCTGGGCCCGCGAGATCGCCGCCTGGCTGAGGAAGCTCCCCGAGGAGCTCCGCGAGGGCACCGAGGGGATCCTCGCCGAGGCCGCCGCCGCCGGGGCGTCGCTGGAGGACCTGGCCGTGATCACCGCGCACGCGCTGGCGCAGTGGGAGGCCGAGCACCCCGACGAGGACCCCGAGGGCGGGTTCCCCGACCGGTGCCTGCAGATCGAGACCACGTTCGCCGGGGCGGGGGTGATCCGCGGCGACCTGACCCCCGAGTGCGCCGCCGCCGTCACCGCCGTCCTGGAGGCCCTCGGCAAGAAGGCGGGGCCCGAGGACCTCCGCAGCGAGCCGCAGCGGTTCCACGACGCGCTGCAGCTGGCGTGCGAGCTCCTCCTGCGGGCCAAGCTGGTGCCCGACCGCGCCGGCGCCGACACCAAAGTCGTGGCCAACATCTCGCTGCGGGACCTGCGCGCGATGCCGGGCGCATCCGGCCTGGAGGACGTGTGGATCCGGGCGCTGCTCGGCGAGGGCGGCTACCTGACCGGGAAGGACGCCGAGGCCGCCGCGTGCGACGCGATGATCGTGCCCGTCGTCGCCGGGACCATGGACGCCACGGCCTTGGACAAGATGATCGACCTGGTCCTGGGCGCCTTCGGCCACCACGGCCCGCCCGGGGAACCCCAGCCCGCCCGGCACCCGGCCGGGGCCGGCCCGGGCGAAGAGGAGGCCGGCCAGGGCCCGGACGGCTGGCGCCCGGACCCGGACGGGCCCGCCGGGCCCGGCCCGGACCGGGAAGCGCACCGGGACCAGATCGAGCGCCTCGGCAGGGCCGCCGAGTCCGCCTTCGCCGCCGCCTCACCCGCCGACGCCTCCGCCTTCACCGCCGGCCGCCCGGGCCGGGCCAGCTGCCGCCCCAGGCCTGGCACGCGCTGCGGCACGCCCTGGCCCGGCTGGCCGTCGACCTGGTCTCCGGGCCCGCCGGGGTCGCCTCGATCCTGCGCCGCGGCCTGCTCGAGCACCCCTGGAGCACCCCGTCATTCCCGCTCGACGTCGGCTACTCCGAGAGCATCCCGGCCGCCATCCGAAGCGCGGTCCTGTGGCGCGACCGGTACAAATGCGCCTGGCCCCGCTGCGGCCGACCGGCCGCCTGGTGCGACGTCCACCACATCAAGCACAAGAAGGACGGCGGCAAGACCAGCGTCGACTCCTGCGTATGTTTGTGCCAATTCCACCATGACATCTGCATTCACCGCTGGGGCTGGGAGATCGTCTTGAACCCCGACGGCACCGTCTCGGTCTACGGGCCGGACGGCCAGGTCCAGCACAGCCACTCGCCGCCACCGCCGACCACCCGGGCCGCCTAGTCCCGAGCGTGGCAGCGGCCGTTCACCCTTCCACGTTGCGCCTTGTCGAAAGTAGGCATCAGTGTGTTCCCGGCTGGGACGAACACTGGGACCGATCTGTCCCTGACCGCGGATGGCCTGCTGGTGCGCCATGAAGGTGATCATCTGTCGTAGTCGCTTGGGCGTCGTTCGCGCGAATGTTCCGGGCAGGTAAGGCCGTTACATTCCTGTGAAACGTCATCCGGGACCCTTGACCGGAATATGTAAGTATGGTCAACTAACAAAATCTTCCCCCCGGGGTCGACGACGTCGGACGGCCCAGTTCATTGCACAGAGAAGAGACTTGATGAACAAGAAGCTCACGAGTCGCATCGCCGGCGGCATCGCGCTCGCTTCCGCTGCCGCGCTGGCTCTCGCCGCGTGCAGCAGTAGCAGCAGCAGCGGCGGTTCGTCGTCCGCTGGCGGCGGCACGACCACTCTCAAGCTCGTCGTCGCCGACTACGGCACCGGCCCGAGCAACGCCAGCGCCAAGTACTGGGACACCATCGTCACCGCCTTCGAGAAGGCGCACCCCAACATCAAGGTCAACGTCACCTCGATCCCCTGGACCAACTTCGACCAGCAGGTCCAGACGATGATCCAGAACAAGCAGTACCCGGACATCACCGAGGGCGACTACTTCTCCAACTACGCCCAGGACGGCCTGCTCTACCCCGCCTCGGACGTGCTGTCTAACCCGGGCAACCTGCTGCCGGCGTTCAAGGAGCAGGGCACCTACAGCGGCACGCAGTACGGCATGCCGTTCACCACCTCGAGCCGCACGCTCTTCTACAACAAGAAGCTGTTCACGCAGGCTGGCATCACCTCCGCCCCGCAGACCTGGGCTGATGTCGAGACCGACGCCGCGAAGATCAAGAAGCTGGGCGACGTCGGCTTCGGCCTCCCGCTCGGCGCCGAGGAGGCCCAGGCCGAGTCGCTGCTGTGGATGCTCGGCGACGGCGGCGGCTACCAGACCGCCGGCAAGTACACCATCAACAGCGCGGCCAACGTCTCGGCCTTCACCTTCCTCAAGGGCCTGGTCGCCGCGGGCGACACCGAGCCCAACCCGGGCACGGTCAACCGCACCGACCTGTGGGAGCAGTTCGCGCAGGGCAAGATCGGCATGATCAACGGCTCGCCCGGCGCTCATCCCGATCATCCAGTCGGCCGGCGTCCTGACAGGCCTCCGACTGGACCTCGGTCCCGATCGCGGGCAAGACCGGCCCGCTGACCGCCACCCTCGGCGTCTGCGACAACGTCGCCGCCTTCAAGTCGAACGGCCACCAGGCGCAGATCAAGGAGTTCCTCGACTTCGCCTACCAGGACAAGTACCAGCTGGCCTTCGACAAGGAGTACGACCTGCTCCCGGCGACGACCTCCGCTACCAAGGCGCTGTCCTCCGACCCGGTCTTCGCGCCGTTCCTCACCGCGCTGCCGAACTCGGTGCAGTACCCGAGCGACACCTCGTGGGCGAACGTGAAGACCAAGATCCAGCAGACGATCGGCACCGCGGTCACCGGCAGCCCGATGACGGAGCTGACGCAGCTGCAGCAGATCGCCAGCTCTTCGGCCAGCTGACATCAGTCGGCTGACCGATTCCGCGCGGGACCCGGCGCCCTCCGCCGGGTCCCGCGCGACCCCCTACCGACATGAGGATGATCTCGATGCCTGCCGCCCTCCGCCGCCTCGCGCCGTTGCTGTGGCTCGGTCCCGCCATCGCGCTCATCGGCGTGGTCGTGCTCTGGCCGGTCGTGGTCATGGTGCAGTCGTCGTTCCAGCGCATCGGCGGCGAGGGCTTCGTCGCCGGCTACAACGGCATCGACAACTACGCACAACCTCTTCCACGAGCCCGACTTCGTTTCCGTCCTGCTGCGCACCCTGGTCTGGGTCGTGGTCGTGGTGGCCGTGACCGTGCTGATCTCGCTCGGCCTGGCCCAGCTCTTCCACCAGAAGTTCCCCGGCCGCCGGGTGGCCCGGTGGGCGCTGATCATCCCGTGGGCCGCCTCGGTGATGATGACCGCGCTGATCTTCAAGTGGGCGCTCGACCCCAACGTCGGCGTCATCAACGTGATCCTGCACCACCTCGGCGTGGTCAAGCAGCTCGGCTCGAACCAGGCCGACTGGCTCGGCAACCCGACCAGCGCGCTGGCCTGGATGATGGCCGTGGCGGTCTTCGTCTCGCTGCCGTTCACCACCTACGCCATCCTGTCTGGCCTGCAGGGCATCCCCGACGACGTTACGAGGCGGCCGTCGATCGACGGCGCGACCTCGTGGCGGTCCTACCTCGGGGTCACGCTGCCGCTGCTGCGGCCGGCGATCCTGGTGGCGACGCTGATCAACGTCATCAACGTCTTCAACTCCTTCCCGATCATCTGGGAGATGACCCGCGGCGGCCCCGGCTACGAGACCGCCACCTCCACCATCTACATGGTCGACCTCAAGCAGGGCGACGTCGGCCAGTCGGCGTCCATGTCGGTCATCAACTTCCTGCTCGTCATCGTCATCGTCCTCGTCTACCTCGCCACCACCCGCTGGAAGGAGCAGGTCGACCGATGATCGCCACGACCAAGCCCGCCCCTCGGCTCAGCGCCACGGCGCCAGGCCCGCGCCGCGCGGACGCCCGCCGCTGCGCACGTGGCTCATCGCCGGCACGGCCTACGTCGTCGCCGTCATCTTCCTGCTGCCCTACCTCGAGATGCTCGTCATGGCCGTGCGGCCCAACAACGAGCTCGGCCAGCCGACGATCTTCCCGAAGCACTTCACCTTCTCGAACTTCACCACCCTGTGGTCGGGCAGCGGCCTGGGCGGCAGCATCGGCACGAGCCTCGCAGATCGCCGCCGGCGCCACCGTGATCGTGCTGCTTGTCGCCCTGCCCGCCGCCTACTGCACCGCGCGCCGCCGCTTCCGCGGCCGCACCGCCTTCCTGCTGCTCGTGCTCGCGACCCAGATGTTCCAGCCCGCGGCCATGCTGGTCGGCCTCCAGCGGGAGTTCACCAACTTCGGCCTGCCCTCGACGCTGTCGCTCATCATCATCAACGCCGGCTTCAACCTCGCCTTCGCCGTGTGGATACTCAACGCCTTCTTCTCCTCGATCCCGGTCGAGCTCGAGGAGGCGGCCATGGTCGACGGCCTAGGGAAGGTCGGCGCGCTGGCTGCGGATCACGCTGCCGCTGGCCGCGCCCGGCATCGTGACCGCGCTGATCTTCACCTTCATCTCGGCGTGGAACGAGTTCCTCGTCGCGCTCACGCTCAGCCTCGGGCGAGCAGACCTCGCAGCAGCCGCTGACGGTCGCGATCAACCAGTACATCGGGGAGTACTCCGTCGACTGGGGGCACCTCTTCGCGGCTGGCCTGGTCGCGACCGTGCCGGTGATCATCCTGTTCGCCTTCATCGAGCGGCGTGTCGTGAGCGGCCTGACGGCGGGAGCGGTTAAGTGAGCGCTGGCGGACGTCCGCCGTCGCCCGCTGCGCCCCATTGGCAAGCTGCTCGCCGAGGACACCAAGCGCCACCACCGGGCGCTGATCCTGCAGCACCTCTTCGCGGACGGCCCCGCCTCCCGGGCCGACCTCGCCCGCGCCACCGGCCTGACCCGGGTGACCATCTCCGACCTCGTGGGCGGGCTCATCGACGACGGCCTGCTCGGCGAGCTCGGCGCGCCGGCGGAGACCAAGGTCGGCAAGCCGCCGACGCTGGTCGGCCTGCTCGCCGACGCCGCCCACATCGTGGCGCTCGACCTTTCGCCTGACGACCGCATGACCGGGGCCGTGCTCGACCTGTTCGGGCAGGTCAAGGCCCGCGCCGAGGTTCCGCGCGAGGGCGCCTGCGGGCGAGGCGGCGGTCCGCCTCGCCGTCCGCCTCGCGCAGCAGCTGCGCGAGGCGACCGACCGGCCCCTGCTCGGCATCGGCGTCGGCACGCCCGGTGTGGTCGACGGACGCGGCGTCGTGCTCGACGCGCACAACCTCGGCTGGGCCGGCGTCGACCTGACCGGCATCCTCCGCCGCGAGCTCGACGTCGCCGTCTACGTCGCCAACGACGCCAACACTGCCGTCTTGGGCGAGTACACCTTCGGCGAGACGGCGGCGGCCGACCTGATGCTGCTGCGGATCGGCACCGGTGTCGGCGCCGGACTCGTCGTCGGCGGCGCGCTCGTCGAGGGGCACACCTCGGCGGCCGGCGAGATCGGCCACGTCGTCGTCGACCCCGCCGGCGTGCGCTGCGCCTGCGGGCGAGTCCGGCTGCCTCGAGACCGTACTGGCCGTCCCGCACCTGCGTCGCGGCGACCGCTCGCTCGCATCCGTCGGCACCACGCTTGGCGAGGTGCTCGCGCCGGTGGTCGCCGCTCTCAACCTGCGCGAGATCGTGCTCGCGGGACCGCTCGACCTGCTCGACGGCGAGCTGCGCGAAGCCCTCGACGCGACGGTGCGCGAGCGGGTGATGGCGGCCTCGTCGGCCGAGCTGGTCGTGCGCACGTCGCCGCTCGGCGACGATGTCGTGCTCCTCGGCGCCGCGGTGCTGGTGCTCTCCGGCGAACTGGGCGTGTCATGAGCGCTGGTCTGCGAGGTCGGCCTCGACATCGGGGCGACCAAGGTGCTCGGCGCGGTCGTGGCCGCCGACGGCACCGTCGTCGGCCCAGTCGCAGTGAGGGCACCGTGCCCGGCGCCGACGGCGTGCTCGCCACGGCGACGACCGTGCTCGACCGGCTCGCCGCCGCGCTCGACGGTGCGCTGCCGTCGCACGTCGGCATCGGGATCCCCGGGATCGTCGACCGTGACCGCGGGGCCGTGAGCCACGCGGTCAACCTCGGCCTCGGCAGCGACTGGTTCCCGCTCGCCGACCGGCTGGCGGACCGCACCGGCGCCGCCGTCGTGGTCGAGAACGACCTCAACGCAGCCACCTGGGGCGCCCACGTGCTCAGCGGTGCCGACGACCTGGCCTACGTCAGCCTCGGCACCGGCCTCGCGGCCGGCTTCGTCCTCGACGGAGTGCTGCGGCGCGGCGCCCACGGCGCGGCCGGGGAAATCGGGCACGTGCCCGTCGACCCGGGCGGCCCGCTCTGCTCCTGCGGGCAGCGCGGCTGCCTGGAGCTGAGCGCCGCTGGCTCCGCGCTGACCGCCGCCTGGCCGGCCGACGGCGAGCACGTCCCCGGCGGCGGCCCTTTTCGCCGCCGCTGCCGCGGGAGACCCGGATGCGGTCGCGGTCCGTGACCGCTTCGCCGCGGGGGTAGCCGACGCGATCCGGATGCTCGGCCTGGCGGTTGACCCGGCCGCGATCATCATCGGCGGCGGCGTCGCGCACCTGGGCGAGCCGCTGCTGGCCGCCGTCACCACGGCCCTGCAGGCCCAGGCCGCCGCGTCGCCGTTCCTCGCCGCCCTCGACCTGGCCGCCCGGGTGCGGCTGCTGCCGGCCGGGGTGCCCGTCGGCGCCATCGGCGCCGCCATGATCGGGGACGCGCAGTGATCGGGGACACGCAGTGATCGGGACGCGCAGTGATCAGGGACGCGCAGTGATCAGGGACGCGCAGTGAGCGCCCTGCGGATCGCCGGGGCCGTCTCCGCGACGGGGGCGCCGCTTGAGGTCCTGGTGCGGGGCGGCCGGATCGTCGAGACCGACTCCGGCGACCTGCCCGTCCTGGATGCCGACGGGGCCATCGCCGTGCCGGGGCTCATCGACCTGCAAGTCAACGGGGCCGGCGGCTGGGACCTCACCCACACACCGGAACGGCTCTGGGACGTCGCGGCGGTGCTCGGGCGCTTCGGCGTCACCGCCTTCGCGCCGACGGTAATAACCTCCGCGTCCGCAGCCCGCGAGGCGGCGCTGGCCACCTTCCGGGCCGGGCCGCCGCCCGGTTTCCGCGGCGCGGTGCCGCTCGGCATCCACTTCGAGGGGCCGATGATCGCGCCAGGCCGCAAGGGCGCCCACCCGGCGCGGTGGCTCGCCCCGCCCTCCGCCGGCCTGGTCGCCGGCTGGTCGCGCGCGGACGGGGTACTGATCGCGACCATTGCCCCCGAGTTGCCAGGTGCGCTTGAGGTGATCGCAGCCCTGGTCGCCCGCGGCGTGATCGTCTCCCTCGGCCACACCGAGGCGACCACCGCGCAGGTCTGGGCGGCCGTCGCCGCCGGAGCGCGGCTGGTCACCCACCTCGGCAACGCGATGCCGCCGCTGCTAGCCCGGGAGCCCGGCCTGGTCGGTGTCGCCCTGGGCGGGGACGTGCTGGTCGCCGGAGTGATCGCCGACGGAGTGCACCACGACCCGCTCTCGTTGCGGGCGGCCTGGCGGGCACTCGCCCCCGGCCGCTTCCTCGCTGTTACCGACACCACGGCGGCCCTCGGCCAGCCCGCCGGGCCGGCCAGGCTCGGCGACCAGGACGTGATCGTCGCCGACGGCACGGTTCGCCTCGCCGACGGAACCCTGGCGGGCTCGGCGGCGTCGCTGTCGCAGTGCCTGCGCACGCTGCGAGACCAGGCCGGGGCGAGCCTGGCCGAAGCGGTCGCGGCCTGCACTGCCACCCCCGCTCGCGTTGTCGGCGACCCGTCGCGTGGCACGATGAAAGCGGGCGCCCGCGCCGATGTCACGCTCCTTGACCCCCGGACGCTCGACCCGGTGGCGACGATCGTCGCCGGCCGGGTCATTCTTCAGCGCCCGCAACGTGAAGGGAAAACACTGATGGAGGTCGTGCCGCTCGGATCGGCCGAGGAGATCGCCGCAATCGCGGCTGACGTCTTCGAGGCGATCGTGCGTCACAAGCCGGCCGCGGTGCTCGGACTCGCCACGGGGTCGACACCGCTGCCGACGTACCAAGAGCTGATCCGCCGCCGCGTTGCCGGCGTCGGCCCTTCGTACGCCGCGGTGACCTGCTTCAACCTCGATGAGTACGTTGGGCTGCCCGGCCGGGCACGAGCAGAGCTACCGAGCGACCATCGCCCGCGAGCTGACCGACGGTCTGGGCATCAGCCCGGAGCGGGTCAACGGGCCCGACCCCAGGCCTGACTGCCTGCCCACGGCGGGCGAGCGCTACGAGGCGCTGATCAAGGCGGCCGGCGGTGTCGACGTGCAGCTGCTCGGCATCGGGGCCGACGGCCACCTGGCCTTCAACGAGCCCGGCTCCTCGCTCGCGAGCCGGACCCGGATCAAGACCCTCACCGCCCAGACCCGGAAGGACAACGCGCGCTTCTTCGACTCGCCAGACCAGGTGCCGATCCACGTCCTGACCCAGGGACTCGGGACGATCCTGCAGGCCCGGCACCTGCTGCTCATCGCCACCGACGAAGGCAAGGCGGACGCGGTCGCGGCCGCCGTGGAGGGACCGGTCTCGGCGTCGTGCCCGGCATCGGCGCTGCAGTTGCACCCGCACGTCACGATGCTGCTCGACCCGGCTGCGGCCTCCCGCCTGGAGCGGCTGGACTACTACCGCGAGGTCTACGCCGCCAAGCCGGCCTGGCAGGACCTGTAGGTTCCGATGCCCGATCCCTGGGTCAAGGCCGGCGGCTAGCGGCGTGCGCCAGCGGCGATGACACGGGGTGCACCCGCGTTGCTGATGCCGTGTGCGCCTGCGTTGCTGATGCCGTGCGCGCCTGCGTTGCTGATGCCGTGCGCGCCTGCGTTGATGACGCCGCGTGCGCGCGCGGCGCTGACGCCGTGTGCGTCTTTGCCGGTGACGACAGCCGGAGCGAGTGGCCCGTGTCGTGCCAGAGCGCGAGGCCGAGCCCGACCACCAGCAGCGGGAAGATGATCCAGGTTTCGCACAGCTTCGCCGTCGTGAACTGGAACGGCTTCGGCAGCAGGTGGAACTCGTGCATGCTGAACGGCCAGAAGACCGGGCAGCCGCCGTGCGTCAGCTCGTCGCCGGCGATGTGCGCCGCGCAGCCGAGCGCGAGCGCGACCGCGAGCATCGGGATGTGCCAATGGCCCACCGGGAGCCGGTCAGGTCCGCGCCGGTGTAGCAGGTGACCACCGCCGCGGCGACGCCGAGCAGGTCGCCGTGGTGCCCGCCGACGTGCAGCGCGCGCAGCGCCGCGAGTAGAGCAGCGAGATGAGCAGCACGGCGGGCACGATGTGCCAGGAGAACACGGATGCCCGATCCCGGCACCCGGGGCCCGGACAGCTGGTACGCCCCGGCGGCGAACCCGCCCGCGGTGAACACCGCGATGCCGAACAGGCTGTGGGTGCCGTGCCGGTGCCCGCCGGACAGTCCGCCACCAGCCAGGAGAACCCCTCGGTGAGGAACCCGAACGAGCTGGAGACCGAGGTGTCCTGACGGTCGATGTCCGGCAGCACGCCCGCCCCCGCGCAGAGCGCGATTCCCCGCCGCCAGGTGCGCGTCGGTCACGTGCAGCACCGGAGCGAGCCCGGCGAAGACGAGCGCGCCGCTCAGCGCGTGATCCCTGCCCATCATGGTGCGGTCCGAGCTCCCCGTCGTTGATAAGCGGATGGTCGATAAGCGGATGAGTGCGGGGCTAAGCGTCCCATATGTCCGACCGGCCGCTGCGGAGGCGCGCAGGCGAGGTCCCGACACCCACGCCAGGTAAGCAAGGCATCACCCGCAGAGAAGGCGCGCGGGCGGTTTAAGGCGAAGCAACGGACCGTTCCATATTATTGGATTGTGATTTTTTTTGTTTCGCATAGGAATCGTTGCCGTCTAATGAAATAGCGGGAACCAGTTAGTAGACCACGTAGCCCATCGCGGTTGTGCCCGCGTCGGCGCGGTTGATGGAGATGATGCCGGTCTTGGACGGGTCGGGGAAGGCCAAGATCTTCAGGCCGTCGGCGCTGCCATTGATGATCAGGTTATTGGTCACGTGCCACTTAGTGTCGAAGATCGCCACCCGCAGCCTGGCCGGCGGCAGGCCCTGGACGCCGTTGTCGACGGCGAACGCGATGTGGTGCGCCGTTCCCGGTGGCACGGCGATCACGGTGTGCGCGTTCTTCCCGAGGTTCAGCTGTCCTGACTGCAATTCCGCCTCCGTGGTGACGGTCGAATCCGTGGTGAAGAAGTTCTCGAGCAGAAGCGACTGGTCCAGGTTGAGCGCTGCTCCGTTGACGATCGCGTTGGGCGTCCACTGCGTGCCGTCGGCGCCGACGGTGAGTGCGCCGCAGGTGCCGGGACCGCAGATGTGCTCGCCGACTTGGTAGTGCGCGGTCCACAGCCGGACCGACGCCCTGGCAATGCCCGCCCCGCTCAGCACCGGCAGGATTTCGCTGTTCATCGTGGACGCGCTTGCGTACACGCAGGGCCGCTGGATGCCCCGCTTGCGTTGAGCGTCGTACCAGGCGGGAACGTCGGAGGGGACGGACGCGCCGGGCTCGACGTCGAGCGCGTCGGCGTTGTTGTTGGAGAACAGCGCGACGGACAGGTGCTTGGCCTTGGGGAACGCGGCCACGATGTAGGCGTAGTTGGGCTGGTTGCCGATGTTGCCATCGACGTACGCGGCGTAGGCGGCGGCGCCGGGCGGAAACTGATTGTTCGTGATGGTGTCGTACATAATGATCCCGGCCACCCCCAAAAGGTAATGCCTTTTGGGGGTGGCCGGGCTTAAAGACGTCTAACAGCTCGGCGGTGCTCAGCCGCCGGTCGGGGTGCCGCAGTTGGCGCAGAACTTCGCCGCGCCGGGCAGTTCGGTCCCGCACTCGGTGCAGTGCCTGACCGCCGGCGCCATCGCCTGGCCGCAGCCCATGCAGAACTTGGCGCCTGCCGGGTTCGACGTCGAGCACGCGGCGCACACGACGCCGGCCGGCGCCGGGGCGGGCGCCGCCGCGGCCGGTGCCGGGGCTTGCTGCTGAGCCGGCTGCTGCTGCTGCTGCGCGCCGCCGAAAGCGCCGCCGAGGGCGCCGCCGAGCCCGAGGCCGGTGGCGAGGAACGCCCCTTCGGTCGACCCGCCGCCCTTCGCCATGCCCTGTCCGGCGCCGAGCGCCATCTCGCCCGCCGCGTACTGCCCGAACCCGCCAGCGAGCTGGGAGTACGAGGTGTCCTTGGCGAGCTGCTTGAGCTGCGTCGCGTCCTCGGGGGACAGGTTGATGTCGAAGTTGCCCATCCGGGTGACCGCGATCCCGTAGGCCTCGAGCTGCCCGTTGCTCGCCGTGATCGCGGCCTGCTCGATCTCCGGCGAGTGCACGGACAGGCCAAGGATCGGCCACCCGTTGGCGACGACCTGCGTGGTGACGTTGGTGCGGAGCACCTTAAGCACCTGGTCGCTCACCCACCCGGCAATCCGCTCATTGTCGGTCACGTCGACGGTGGCGGTCAGGTTGGTGATCAGTCGCGCCGGGTCGATTACGCGCAGCGCGTAGTCACCGAACACGCGCAGCGTCACGACGAGCCCGGTCCGCGGATCCTGCACGTCATCGACGCGCCCGCCGAACTTGAAGCCCGGTGTACTCGCGGGTGCCGACAAAGTAGAGCTCCGCCCGGTAGGCGTTGCCGCCGGTGGCGAAGTCGATGATCGCGCCAAGGCCGGGCATCTCGTCGGCGTCGATCGAGTGCCGACCCGGACCCATGGTCTGCCGCGACCTGGCCGGTGTTGACGAACAGCGCCACTTCGTCGGCGTTGACGATCGCGTGCGTGAAGCGGCGGATCGTGACATCGGGCCACTTGAAAACGATCTGGCCCTTACGGTCATCAGGTACAGCGATAAATTCCCGCGAAAACAGTGCCATGTCAGAAACGATACCGGCCATGGACAGTAAACGCCCCTTAGCAGCAAAGGCGCGTCCTGGAACTGCTATGTTTTCGAGCCGTGGAAGCTATCCAGTGTGGGTGGTGCCGCGCGCAGAACCAGCCGGGGGCCACCAGTTGCATGACGTGCGGTGCGCCGCTCGACATCCGGGACAAGGTCAGCGACTCCGGCTGGCGGGAAACGCCCCGCCTGAGGGACATGACCGAGTTCCGCTTCTCGCAGAGCACCTGCCAGGTCGAAGGCGAGCTAGTCCCGGTCGCCGAGATCACCCTCGCGCCCCAGGACGGGGTCTACTTCGAGCACCACGTGCTGCTGTGGAAGGACGAGTCCGGTCCCGCTCTCCTCCCTCAAGACAGCCGGCGGGATGAAGCGCATCGATCGGCGGCATGCCGCACATCGTGACGGTCGCCAACGGCCCGGGCCGGATCGCGTTCTCCCGCGACGCGCCGGGCGAGCTCGTGGTCCTGCCGCTGCACCCGGGCATGGAGCTCGACGTCCGCGAGCACGCGTTCCTGCTCGCCTCGCACTCCATCCAGTACTCGTTCGTCCGGATCAAGGGCCTGGCCAACATGCTGCACGGCGGCAACGGCATGTTCATGGACCGGTTCGTCACCGCCCAGTACCCCGGGCTGCTGATGCTGCACGGCAACGGCAACGTCCTCGAGCGGACCCTCCGCCCCGGCGAGAAGATCCTGGTCGAGCCCGGCGGCTTCCTCTACAAGGACTCCTCGGTGACCATGCAGACCGCGCAGATCCCGCTCAAGACCGGGATCTCGGGCCATCACAACATGTACCTGGCCGAGATGACCGGCCCCGGCCGGGTCGGCATCCAGTCCATGTACGTGCACCACGGCGCCGGGGAATAGCGGGGCGCGCCGATGAACACCTACGTCTGCCGGTTCTGCCGGCAGCCAAGCGACCCGAGCCAGCCGACCTGCCCGCTGTGCGGCGCGCCGGTCGACATCAAGGACGTGCGTCAGCGACTCGGGCTGGGTCAAGCAGCCGCCGATCAGGGACATGGCGCAGCATCCAGTTCGGCCAGTCGCACTGCCAGATCGCGGGCACCACGGTCCCGATCGCCGAGTTCAACCTGGCGCAGCAGGAGATGGTGTACTTCTCGCACCACGTGCTGCTCTGGGCCGACCCGGCGACGCGGATGCAGAACATGTCCATGCGCGGCGGCTGGAAGCGGATGATGGCCGGCCTGCCGCTCGATCATGATCGAGGCGCACGGACCGGGTCACATCGCGCTGTCCGACAACCACGCCGGCGAGGTCATCGCGCTCCCGCTGCAGCACGGCCAGTCCATCTGGGTCAAGGAGCACCGGTTCCTCACCGCGACCGGGAACATCCGCTACGACTGGACGAGCAACGACGTCTGGTACGTGACGGGCGACGACAACGAGCAGGAGACGCACTACCCGATGGGGCAGTTCGGCGACGTCTTCACCGCCACCGAGCGCCCCGGGCTGCTGCTGCTGCACGCCCCGGGCAACGTGTTCATCCGGGACCTGAAGCAGGGCCAGTCGCTGCTCATCCAGCCGAGCTCGCTGGTCTACCGGGACGCGACCGTCCGGGTCCACCTGCACCTGGAGTACCCGAGGAACCAGGGCTTCGCCTTCTGGCGATCGAACTTCGACTACCGGAACATCTTCGTCAGGATCATCGGTCCAGGCCGGGTCGCGGTCCAGTCGATCTTCGAGCGGCCGGAAGACATGGAAATGATCAGGAACCACTCCTACGCGACGCGCCACCGCTGGTAGCGTGTAGTTACCGTGTTAGCGTCGCCGCGGGTAGGACGCGGGCAGATCGGGGTACCAGAGCGGTGGATGACCCGCGCCGAATGGTCCCCGCTGCCCGCGTCGCTCGCGCCCATGCTCGCCATGCCCGGCTCGCCGCCCAGCGGACGGCTGGCCGAGTGGGCGGTGGAGATGAAGTGGGACGGCGTCCGCGCCCTCGCGTTCATCTCCGGCGGACGTGCTCCGGCTGGTCTCAAGGACCGGCAAGGACATCACCGCGCACGTACCCGGAGGTTTCCGGCGGCGGCGCTTTCGCGGCTTTCGGGGCGCTTTCCGGCGGCGGTGCTTTCGGGACGGGGGAGCCGCCTGGGCAGGTGCTGCTCGACGGCGAGATCGTCGCGTTCACCGACGGCCGGCCCGACTTCGAGGCGCTGCAGCCTCGGATGCACGTGTCCTCGGCCGACGCGGCGCTCCGCCTCTCCGCCACGATCCCCGTCACCTACCTGGCGTTCGACGTGCTGCAACTGGAGGGCGTCCCGCTGCTCGCGCGGCCGTACTGCCCGCGCAGAGAAATCCTCACGACCATCATGGCGAACGGTCCCGGCTTTCTCGTCCCGCCCGATTTCCCCGGACCCGATCTTGACGCCGTCCGCGCGGCCTCCGTCGCCAACGGGCTCGAGGGCGTGGTCGCCAAGCGGCTCGACTCGGTGTACGAGCCGGGCGTCCGGTCGGGGAGCTGGCTGAAGGTCAAGAACCTGCTGCAGCAGGAGGTCGTGGTGGCGGGCTGGAAGCCAGGCCAGGGCAACCGGGCCGGGCTGATCGGCTCGCTGCTCGTCGGCGTCCACTCCGACTCAGGGGCGCTGCTCTACGCCGGGCACGTCGGCACCGGGTTCTCCGATCCGGTGCTGCGGATGCTCACCCGGCTGCTCGAGCCGCTGCGCCGGCCAGGCTCGCCGTTCGACGGCCCGGTGCCCGCCGAGTATGCCGGGCCCGCAGTCTGGGTAGAGCCCCGGCTAGTGATCGAGGTGACGTTCAACCGGTGGACCCGGGCGGGTCGCATGCGGGCCCCGGCCTACCGGGGGCTGCGTGACGACAAGAACCCTGCCGACGTGGTCAGGGAAACATAGGGGTACTTGCGGTATTTGCGTACGTTGCCTACTTGCCTCGGGAGGCGCGGTGGCCGAGACCGGCACGGGTGACAAGATCGCGGTTCACGTGGACGGGCGTTCGCTCACGCTGACCAACCTGGCCAAGGTGCTCTACCCGGAGGACGGGTTCACCAAGGCCGAGGTGCTCGACTACTACCAGCGGATCTCCGCGGTGCTGCTGCCGCACATCGCCGACCGCCCGATGACGCTGCGGCGCTACCCGCACGGCGTGGCCGACCTGTCGTTCTTCGCCAAGCACGCGCCCGCGCACCGGCCGGACTGGCTGAGCACGCGGGAAGTCGCCTCGCACAGCTCGCGGGCCCGCTCGCCCGGCGAGCCGATTCGCTATCTGGTCATCGACGGGCTGCCCGCGCTGATCTGGGCGGTCAACCTGGCCGCGCTCGAGCTGCACGTCCCGATGTGGCGGTTCCCCGCTGCGGGTACGGCTGGCGGTACCGCTGGCGGCGACGAGCCCGAGCCCGTGTCTGCGTCTGCGTCTGCTCGGTGCGGCGCTGCGCCCGAGCACCGGCCGAGCCTGCGCCGGAGGCGGGCAACGATCCGGATCTGCTGGTCTTCGACCTGGACCCGGGGGCGCCCGCATCGATCGTCGAGTGCTGCCGGGTGGCGGAGGCGCTCCGCCCGGTGCTCGAGGCCGAGGGGCTGCGGCCGCTGGCGAAGACGTCAGGCGGCAAGGGACTGCAGCTCTACGCGCCGCTGCACGGCAAGACGGCCGAGCAGGCGAGCGACCTGGCCCTGGGGTTCGCGCAGCGGCTTGAGCGCGAGCTGCCGCGCCTGGTCGTGTCGCGGATGACGAAGTCGGCGCGTACCGGCAAGGTGCTCATCGACTGGTCGCAGAACAACGGTTCCAAGACCACCATCGCCCCTTACTCGCTGCGCGCCCGCGACCACCCTACGGTCTCGACCCCGGTTACCTGGGATGAGGTGGCCGCGTGCCGCGAGGTCGCCGACCTGACGTTCACCGCCCCCGATGTCCTCGCCCGGGTGGAGGCCCACGGCGACCTGTTCGCCCCGCTAATCTCGCCCTCCCGCTAATCTCGCCTTCCGCTAATCTCGTTTTCCCGCTAAGCACGCTCAGGCAAGAAGGAGATCGCCCCGGCTTTCTGCCAGCAGCAGGAGGGCGTAGGCGGCGAGGGTTGAGTCGTCGACGATCAGGCCGCTGGAGACCATCTCCTCGAACCGGTCCCTCGGCAGCCACTTGTGCACAAGCCCGAGTTCCTCTGGTTCGAGGGCCGACGGGCCAGGCGTCAGCCCGGTGGCCACGAAGGCCTGGCAGTACTGGTTGGTCATGCCGTGGCCGGCGGCGTACCTTCCGAGGTGGGTCATCCTCGCCGCCCGCAGGCCGGTCTCCTGCGCGAGTTCCATCCGTGCCAGTTCGTCCGCCGTGCCCGTCTCATCGCGGGGGAAGCCGCCCTGCGGGAACGACCAGCCGCGGCGGCCAAGCGGATAGCGGTACTCCTCCACGAGGTGGAAGCCGCCGTTCTCGGCCGGGATGATCAGTGCGAAATCGCGCCTGTCCACGAAGGCGTACGTGCCCCTTGACCCGTCTAGGCGCTCGATCTCGTCCTTGCGGAGCCGGATCCAGTCGTCGGCGTAGACGACGCTGCTCGTGAGCGTCCGGATCTCCGGGGCGGCGGGCACCGCGTCATCCTGCGTCTGCGTCGGCCGCGTCTGGTGCGTCGGCTGAGTTGGCCGCGTCAGGTGCCTCTGCTCGGTTGGTTCGGTTAGCTCGGTTGGCTCTTTGTGCACGCCATCATTGTGCCCTGGCGTCACGACTAGCGGGTTGCGTCCAACGGAAGCATCGCCTGAGCCAGCGAATCTGCTCATCGTGGACCGTTGTGTACATCCCCGTGTACGCAACGGTCCATCATCTTCCCTTTCCTACCGAGCAGACTGAGCGACGGCAAGGGTGAGGGGCACCTTTCCAACCGTTGCGCCGCAGCGTGGTCGCGACCATAGCGGCACTCTCGCACGCGAGTTCGGTTACTTCCACGGGACCGAACCTGAAAGTCTCCGCCCCGTCCTCAGCGAGGTTGAGGTTGTCGCGCCGCTTGTCCTTCCACACCTGCTCGTCGCGGTGAAAGGTCGGCCCGTCGAGCTCAACGCAAACGCGGAATTCGGCGTACCAGTTGTCCCTGTAATGCGCCTTGCCTGCGATCTCACGGCGGGCTTGCCTCTGCGCTGAGGGTAGGCCGTGCGCTCGCTCGACGTCGCGGGCGTACCGGAACTCCAAACCAGAGTGGATCCCGTCGTCGCTGTCTCCCAGCGCAACGGCGAGTTCGCTCCGAAAGCGGATTCGGCGCCTGGTCGCAAGCGCGGCGCGGAGCATGCTGATGGTTGTGAACCGGCGGGACACGGCCCGGGAAATCCAGCCGTAGGCAACCTGGAAGGTTGGCGCCGCGTCGATCAAGTCCAGGACGGTGTCCTCGATCCGCGTGAGCGGAAGCTTCCAGGTGCTCGGGAGTTGCGGGCGGTCTGGGCGGAGCGGTGGATCACAATTCCCGATATCGCTGCGCGCCGACCGGGCCGTCGGTGCGCGGGCACGGTGACGTGGATCTTCTTGCTCGCGGGCCGGTCGATGAGGCCATGAACCTCGGCTGCGGTCTCATGGCTAAGAATCGCCCCTTCGCCCGCCCTCCTTAGCGCCGCCCACAATCGCGCCTCGCGGGTCAGCGGGCCAGTGAAGGTCGCGTAGATCCCTTCGTGCACCTGCTGCCACCTGCCTGACCGGAGCCTGTACCAGATCTGCCGATCCGAGAAGCCGAGCTGCTTAGCTTGGGATCGGTCGATGACCCCGCACTGCGCACTTAGCAGCATCAGCCAATGCCCATGGGCGTCTGCCCCCATGTTCCGGACCACAGGATCATCCATATACATAGAGTCATTGATAAATAGCCGAGAGTGCTAGGAAAATCGCAAAATCTCCGGTGGTTCGATCACGCGCAATGATCGTGGACCGTCGTATACATCCCCGTGTACACAACGGTCCACGTTCTTCATTCGGGTTTGGGCGGGCAGCCAACGGCTGCCATCAGTCGGGTTTTGTCGGTGCCGGTTCGTAGCATCGAAAGCGTGACCTACCGGACTTGCCGGACTTGCCGGGGGCCGACCCCGGTCGGGCTTGCCCGGTGCTATCAGTGCGATCTAGCCCGGAGCCAGGCCGGGGAACTGCTCGCGGACGTGGTGGCCCCGATCGCCTACGCGGTCCGGGGCGGACAGCTCGCGGTTGACCTGTGGCGGTACAAGTCGGACCGCGCGGACGCTGCTGAATCGGCGGCGCGCCTGCGGGCGATGCTGGCTGCCTACCTCGACGCTCACGGGGAGCAGGTGTGGCGCGCGGCGGGGATGGCGGCCGCCCCGGCGGCCGCCGCCGTGGTGCCGAGCGGCCGGGGGCGCCCGGGCGGTCATCCGCTACCGGGTCTGGTCCGGTCGTGCGTCGACGTTCCGATTGTCGGCCTGTCGGTCGCGCCGGAGGAGGCGGCGCACGTGCGCGGCGTCGACCCCCGCTGGCTCCGCGTCGACTGGCCGGTCGCCGGCGCGGACGTCCTGGTCATCGACGACACCTGGGTGTCGGGCGGCAGCGCGCAGTCGGCCGCCGTCGCGCTCAAGCTGGCCGGCGCCCGTCGCGTCGTCATCATAGTCATCGGCCGTCACGTCAACCCCGACGACCCGCGGTCGGCGCAGTTCCTCGGGGCGCTCCCCGCTGCTCCCGCTCCTCCCGCACCGCGCCCGGCGCGGTAGAGGCGGGCCGCCGCTTGCACACCGCCGGTGAGACGCCGAGGCCGGGCAGGACCTCCGCGCCGGGAAGCTCGGCTAGCAGGTGCCCGGGCAGCCAGAGCTTGGACCCCCGGATGCCGGAGCCGATCACCACGCTCGGCGTCTTCGCCACCAGGTCATCGACCAGGACGGGCCAGGATCCCGGCAGCCCGATCGGCGTGATCCCGCCGAACTCCATGCCGGTCATTGAGGTGACCACGTCGACTGGCCCGAACGACGCCTTCCGCGCATCGATGCGGTGCCGCACCAGTCCGTTGACGTCGGCCCGGACGGTGGCGGTGACGACGCAGGCCGCGTAGGACACCTCCGACCCGCGCTTGCCCGCGATGATCACGCAGTTCGCGCTCTCCTCCGGCGCGACCCCGTAGGTCTCGCAGAACTGCGCGGTGTCGGCGAGCGCCGGGTCGATCGCGGCGACACGCACCTGGTCGGCCCACGGCAGCGAGCGCAGGGCGTCGGCGACGGGCGCGGCGAGCAGGTCGGGCTGTGCGAGCGCGGTGTGATAGGTCAACGGCAGGCTCATGACAGCCATCCAACCAGGCGCCGAGACAACCCGCGCACCTGCGCCCGGCCGCGCTGGCGAAGACGTGCGGCGCGGGGCGCGGGCGGCCTTAGGCTAAATCCCATGGCGGTCAAGACCCCCGAGACGCACACCGCGCTGGTGCGGCGGGCACGGAAGATCAACCGGGTACTAGCGGAGACGTACCCGGACGCGCACTGCGAGCTGGACTTCGAGAGCCCCTTCCAGCTGCTTGTCGCCACGGTGCTCTCCGCGCAGACGACGGACAAGCGGGTGAACCTGACCACGCCGGTGCTGTTCGCCAAGTACCCGACCGCCGAGGATCTCGCCGCGGCGAACCCGGAGGACGTGGCCGAGATCCTGCGGCCCACCGGGTTCTTCAACGCCAAGACGAAGGCGGTGATGGGCCTGTCCGCCGCGCTGGCCGAGCGCTTCGGCGGCAACGGTGCCCAACACGCTCGAAGAGCTGGTCACGCTGCCGGGCGTTGGCCGCAAGACCGCGAACGTGGTGCTCGGCAACGCGTTCGGCATCCCCGGCATCACGGTCGACACCCACTTCGGGCGGCTGTCCCGCCGGTTCGGCTGGACGACGAGCGATGACCCGGTCAAGGTCGAGGCGGAGGTCGCCGAGCTCATTCCCAAGTCCGACTGGGTGCTGCTCTCCCACCGGCTGATCTGGCATGGCCGGCGGATCTGCCATTCGCGCAAGCCCGCCTGCGGCGTGTGCCCGGTGGCGGACTGGTGCCCGTCCTTCGGCCTCGGCCCGACGGACGCGGCCACCGCGGCCAAGCTCGTCAAGGCGGGCCCGTTCTCGTGACGGAAAACTTCTCGTGACGGACGGCGAGCCGGGGCCGCCGGGGTGGCTCCGCGACCTCGCCGCGGCGGCCGCGGTGATGGAGGTGCCTCCGGTCGCGCGCCCGCCGGCCTCCGGCGGGCGGCGCTCCGCCGTCCTGGTGCTGTTCGGCGACGGGGTGCGCGGGCCCGACCTGCTGTACATCCAGCGGAACGCGGGGCTGCGGCGGCATGCCGGGCAGCCCGCGTTCCCCGGCGGCAAGATCGAGGACGAGCGACGACGGCCCGGTCGGCGCGGCGCTGCGCGAGGCCGCAGAGGAGACCGGCCTCGACCCGGCGGGCGTCGACGTGCTGACCGACGCTCCCCGAGATGTTCATCGCCCGCAGCGAATTCCGCGTCGTCCCGGTGCTCGCCTGGTGGCGGACGCCGTGCGCGGTGCGGCCGACCGACATCGGCGAGGTCGCGGCGGTGGAGCGGATCGGCGTGGCCGACCTCGCCGATCCGGTCAACCGGCTCATGCTCCGGTTCCCCGGCGGGCAGTAGCGGCCCGGCGTTCCGCATCGGCCCGATGCTGATCTGGGGGTTCACCGCGCTGCTGACCGATCGGCTGCTCGCCCTCGGCGGCTTCGAGCGCCCCTGGGATGCCAGCACCATCCGCGCGCTGCCCGAAGGGGCCGCCTGACCGGATACCGTGGACTCCGTGCGCGGTGATCTGCTTGATCTCGCCCTGGTCGTGCTTGCCGCCGCGTTCGCGGTCTCCGGCTACCGACAGGGCTTTATCGTCGGCGCGCTGAGCTTCATCGGCTTCGTCGGCGGTGCGGTGCTCGGCGCCGAGTTCGGCCCGGCCATTTCGCGTGCCATCGTGGGCGGGCAGACCCAGCAGGCTGTCGTCGCGGTCGTGCTGCTTGTCAGCGGCGCCATCCTCGGGCAGTTCATCGCGTCCTCCATCGGCGCGGCGGTGCGGCAGTCGGTCACCAGCCCATCGTCGACTGTCCTCGACTCCATCGGCGGGTCGACCGTCAGCGTGCTGTCCATGCTGCTCATCGCCTGGGCGATCGGCTCGGTGCTCACCGCGTCGTCCTTCCCCGTCGTTGTGGGGCAGGTTGATAACTCGGTCGTGCTCAGCACGATGGACAAGTTCATGCCGTCGAAGGCCAAGACGATGTTCACCGACTTCCGCCAGCTGCTCTCCACCGGCCCGTTCCCGCAGGTGTTCAGCGGCATCGGGGCGGCGCACCTGTTCGCGGTCAGCCCGCCCGACCCGGCCGTGCTGAACAGACCCCGGCTACCTGGCCGCGAGGAGCCGGGTCGTCAAGGTGCAGGGCACCGCGCTGAGCTGCGACCGCAGCATCGAGGGGTCCGGGTTCGTCTACGCGCCGCAGCACGTGATGACCAACGCGCACGTGGTGGCGGGCGTCGAGGAGGGGCAGACGGTGACCACGGTGAACGGGGTGGAGTACCAGGCCAAGGTCGTGCTCTACGATCCGCAGGTCGATATCGCGGTGCTCTACGTGCCGGGCCTGAACCTGACGCCGCTCCAGTTCGACGACCAGGCGCCAGGCCGGGGCGGAGGCGGTGGTGGCCGGTTATCCGCTCGACCACTCGTTCACCGCGGTGGCCGCCAGGATCGGCGGCACGCAGGACGCAGTCGGCCCGGACATCTACCAGACCGGAACGGTGGACAGGCAGATCTTCGAGATCAGGGCCGTGGTCCAGCCGGGCAACTCGGGCGGTCCGCTGCTGAGCCCGTCCGGCACCGTCTACGGCGTGGTATTCGCCGCCGCGGTCGACACCTCCGACACCGGGTTCGCCCTCACGGCCTCCGAGGTCGCCAGCGACGCCAGCGCCGGCGCCAACCAGACCGCGCCCGACCTCCACCAGGGAACTGCGACTAGGCGGGTAGCAGGCGCACGAGCAGGTCTGACGGCGGGACGGCGGCCAGGCCGTCTCGTTCTATGCGCGCCGCTATGCCGTCCGCCTGGGCGGCGACGTACTGGGCGTCGATGCCCGCGCTGTTGGCCCCGTTCTCGCGCGTGTGGTGCGGCGCCGCGGCGCAGCAAGCGCCGCCGCGCCTCGGGCGTTGCCCCGGCGGGCGTGGGTCAGGCCGACGGCGATCTGCGCGAGACCCCGCCAGAGCTCGCGCTCCGGCGCCGGGGTTGACTTCCACGCGGCCTCGAAGACCTCGTGCGCGTGGAACGGGCGGCCCTCGGCGAGCAGCCGGCCGCCGAGATCCGCCGCCTCGGCCGGGGTGACGTGCAGGTCGTCGGGGATACGCGGCACGTCATCGGCGCCAGGCGCCGACGCCGACGCCGGGGAGCGGCCTGCCGAGCTCGTCGCGGGGCCGCGCGTTCCGTGGCCGCCCGCGCGGATCCCGATCCCGCATTGTCATCGGTTCGGTGCTCATCGGTTCGGCGTCATCGGTCTGGTTCGGGGTCGGCCAGCCAGCCGAGGAGCTCGGAATCGAACAGCTCGGGCCGTTCCTCGTGCGGGTAGTGGCCGGCGCCCTCGATGACCTTCCACCGGTACGGTCCCTCGACGTACCGGCCGGCCCCGCGCGCCATCTGCGGCAGGATGCACGGGTCGAGCGCGCCGTGCAGGTGGAGCACGGGCGCGGACGATCGGCGACCGCATCTGCCGGGCGTACCGCAGGCCGTCCGGCCGGAAGGTGGAGCGCACGAACCAGCGGTGGTACTCAAGCGAGGTGTGGGCCACCGGCGGGATGCGCATGGCCCGCTGGTAGACCCGCGCGGTCTCCTGGTCGGGCCAGCCGGGGGCGGACCAGGACGACAGGATCGTCCCCACCAGCGCCCCGCCGTCGCGGACAAGCTGCCGCTCGGGGAGCATCGGCACCTGGAAGGCCAGCGGGTAGCCGCCCCGTCGGGCCTTGGGGGCCGGGTGGCTGAGCGACTTCGGTACCGACAGCGGGCTGGACAGGACGGCGGCGCGCATCCGCAGCGGGTGGGCCATCGAGACGACGGCGAGCCTGCGCACCGCCTTAGGGAAGTAGGCGGCCAGCGTCCACGCGGTCAGGCCGCCCCAGTCGTGGCCCGACGACGACGGCGTTGGCCTCGCCCAGTGCCCGGATCAGCCCGGCGATGTCGGCGGCGGCGGTCATCAGGTCATACCCGCGCGGCGGCTTGTCGCTGCCGCCGTAGCCGCGCAGATCGACCGCGACCGCCCGGTAGCCGGCGTCGGCCAGCGCGACGAGCTGATGCCGCCAGGTCCACCAGAACTCGGGGAAACCGTGCAGCAGCAGAACAAGCGGCCCGTCGCCCATGCTCGCCACGTGGAAGCGCGTCCCGTTCGCGGTGACGGAACGGTGCGACCACGGACCGCTGATCTGGATGACCGGCTCTGCTGGCATGCCCTGTCCTTTCCGGTTACGGACGCGCGGGAATCTCGGGGCTGGGCGGCCGGTGCCGAGGCTGGCTTCCGGGTTCGCGATGGCGGGGCCGGATCCGTTCGGGCTCGGCTCGCTGCGGCGGAGCATGCTCATGTCGTCCACCACGGTCTTCCTGGTCATCTTCATGCCGGTCACCTTGCGAACCCGGCCGTACGCGATCAGGCCCGCCAGCCCGATCAGCAGCAGGCACGCGCCCGCCACGATCAGGAACGCGGCCCAGAGCCAGATCCCGGCGGCGGCAAGCCCGTACGCGAACGCGAAGCAGAGCAGCACGACGAGCAGGCACCCCACGAAAAGCCCCACGACGGCGAGCGCGGCCGCTATCCCGATCCGCCGCGCGTCCATCTTCAGCTCGCTCTTGGCCAGGCTGATCTCGTACCGGACGAGCTGCGACATGTCCTTCGCCGCGCCGGCGACAAGATCCCCCAGGGACTGCTGCCCGTCGGCGCCATCCGGCCTTGCACTGCGGACCATGGCGTCCCTCCCCGATCCATCACGTCATCACTGTTGGCAGCGCACGCTACCCCAAGTTGTCCAAGGCTATCGTTCGGGATCCGCAAGAGACGCGGACATCCCGCCCGTGCCGCGCAACGAGTTCTCTGCTCGGGTGAGGGGATCGCGGTCCGGACACGCGAACGGCGCCCCGAGTCGGGGCGCCGCCGCCGGTAAGTACGTCAGCCTGGCTACCATGCGTGCACCTATCAATTGTCGGCAAGACCGTTCTGGCCTGGCCTGACACGCCTCCCGCGGCTGGTCGAGCGTGGGTACCTCGCTGACGTGCTCGGACGTTCTCGCTGTCCGTAGCCCCTTTGTATGCCGAAAGCGGGCCTCCGCCAAGCCCCCGGGCGTGATCAATTCGTGATCTTGATCGATGGGCGCGTTCACATGCAATTTGCGACTAGAAGCGCGCTCGCCCCTTGCAGGGGCGGCCGTCGGACCGGGGCCCGGCCACGCCTCGGGCCAGGCGGCCCAACGGGCGTGACCTGCGGGGGCGCGACGAATGTCAACTTGCCGTGAACAATCCGGCGGAACATCTGTTCATGATGAGCTCATTTATGTTGTAATTCCCTTGCGCTGCTTCATGCTGCGCCGCGTTAGGGATAAGCTTTTTCAGGACGGATCCGGCCCACCCCCCCAGGGCCGGGACCGTGCGGTGCCCCTCGCTCTCCCCCCCGGCGAGGGGCACCCCCTAACCATGTTCGGTGCTCTTCTAGCACCTTCCCCTGGCTTGTATCTTCTGGGGGGCGACCCCCAGACCCCCGGTGTGGGCTTCGCCCACAGGGCGTTCTGGTGGGTTCTCCCCCCTGGTTCGTATCTTTGGGGGACGAGGGCCCCGGACGCCGGTGTGGGCTTTGCTCACAGGGCGTTCTGGTGGGTTCTCCCCCCTGGTTCGTATCTTTGGGGAGCGAGGGCCCCGGACGCCGGTGTGGGCTTTGCTCACAGGGCGTTCTGGTGGGTTCTCGGGTTGGTTTGTGTCTTCTGGGGGGCGACCCCTGGAACCCGGATGCGGGCTTCGTCATAAGGCGTTCTCGTGGGGTTCTGCTCGGGGTTTCTTTTTGTTTCTTATTGGTTGCCTTTGGTGAACTTTCTGGGCTTGGCTCTTTAGGGCCCCGGGAATCTCTTCTGCGGGATGCCTCGGCGGCCGGCTGCGCGGCGTCAGTGCGCGTCGGTTAGGAGGATGTCCAGGAGGGCTACTGCGCCTGGCTTGGAGAGGGGGTTGTTGCCGTTGCCGCACTTGGGGGACTGGACGCAGGAGGGGCAGCCGGTTTCGCAGGGGCAGGAGTGGATGGCGTCGCGGGTGGCGCGGAGCCAGTTCGCCGCTACGGCGAAGCCGCGCTCGGCGAAGCCGGCCCCGCCGGGCTGGCCGTCGTAGACGAACACGGTCAGCTGGCCGGTCGACTGGTGCAGTTCGGTGGAGAGCCCGCCGATGTCCCAGCGGTCGCAGGTGGCGAACAGCGGTAGCAGTCCGATCGACGCGTGCTCGGCCGCGTGGGCCGCGCCGGGGAGATCATTGCCAGGGAGAGGAACCACGCGTTCGTTTGGGATGGTCCAGAGAACCGCGGCCGTGGCGAGGGTTCGCTCCGGCAGCTGCAGCTCGATCTGGGGTCCTCTGGCTCTTTTGCCCGAACGGACGCGTGCGTACCCGGTCACCTGCCGCGTGACCCTGACATCGGCGAGGACGAGGTCGGCCGCGCCCCAGCGCACCCGTTTGCGCTCGGCGATGACGTCCACGTCGGTGACGTCGCGCGCCTGCGTGGTGTACCCGGGGTCACCGGGTTCGACGAGCGCCACCCGGTCCGCTAGGTCAAGCCTGCTGACCAGGTACGACTCTCCTTGGTGGAGGTAGACGGCGCCGTCGTGGGCGTACCGGTGCGCGGACGGCTCGTCCATGGTGCCGATCAGCCGCCCGGTGGCCTCTTCCACCACACGCACCGGTCGGCCCAGGTCGCCGCGGAGCGAGATCTCCCGGGCCGGGCGGCGGTGCCGGGCGTAGTGCCAGCCAGCCGTCCGTCTGCGCAGCTCGCCCGCGGCCGTCAGCTCGTCGACCGCCGCTGCCGCGGACGGGCCGAACAGCTCGAGGTCGGGATCGGTCAGCGGTAGTTCCGCCGCGGCCGCCGCCAGATGCGGCCCGAGCACGTAGGGGTTGGCCGGGTCGAGCACGGCCGGCTCGACCGGGTGCCGGAGCAGCGTGTCCGGATGGTGCACCAGGTAGCTGTCCAGCGGGTCATCACGGGCGATGAACACCGCCGTGGCGGGCTGCCCGGCCCGGCCCGCGCGGCCCGCCTGCTGCCAGAGCGAGGCCCAGGTCCCCGGCCAGCCGGCGATCAGCACCGCGTCAAGGCCGGTGATGTTGATGCCGAGCTCGAGCGCGGAGGTCGCGGCCATCCCGGTGATCCGCCCCTGCCGCAGCCCCGCCTCGAGGCCCCGGCGGTCGTCGGCGAGATAGCCGGAGCGGTACGCGGCCACAGTGCCCTTGGCAACACCGCCCGCGGCCTCGGCGCCTCCGGCAACACCGCCAAGCGCGTCGCGGGCGGCCAGCGCGACGGTCTCCGCGCCGCGTCGTGACCGGATGAAGGCGAGCGCCGGGATCTCCGCCCTGACCAGGGCGGCGAGCAGATCCGAGGCCTCGGACGTGGCGGGCCTGCGGGCCCTGGCCTCGGTGTAGGTGTGCAGCAGCGGCGGCTCCCAGAGGGCGAACGTGAGCGGCGCGCGGGGTGAGCCGTCGTCGGTGACGGGAACCGCGTCTCGGCCGGTGAGCTGCCGGGCGCAGACGGCCGGGTCGGCGATCGTCGCGGAGGCGAGGATGAAGACGGGCTCCGGCCGGCTGCCGAGCGCGGCGTGGTGGGCCGCGACGCGCCGCAGCCTGCGCAGGACCTGGGCGACGTGCGAGCCGAAGACGCCGCGGTAGCCGTGGCACTCGTCGATGATCACGACCCGCAGGCGGCGTAGGAAGCCGCGCCAGCGGGTGTGGTTCGGCAGCAGCCCGCTATGGATCATGTCCGGATTGGTCAGGAGATAGTTGGCGTGGGACTGGGCCCAGGCCCGTTCGGCGATCGTGGCGTCGCCGTCGTAGCAGGTGGCGCGGACGCCGGGCACTCCGAGGTCGCGGACGGCCTTGAGCTGATCGGCCGCGAGCGCCTTGGTGGGCGCGATATAGAGCACAGTGCCGCCGTCGAGTATCTCCGACAGCGCCGCGGCCAGGTAGCCGGCCGACTTGCCGGAGGCGGCCCGAGTGGCGATGATCACGCTCCGGCCGGCCCGGGCGAGTCCTGCGGCCTCCGCCTGATGCGTCCAGGGCGCCGCGATGCCCCGGGCGGCGAACGCGGCCGCAACCTCGGATCGAATCGTTTCCGGCCAGAAGGTGGTTCTCCCTCCTTGGCCGGGTATGTGTGTTAGGTGCACCAACTCCCCGGCACGCTGTGCTGTCCGGAGGACCTCGAGCGCTTTCCCCTCTTCAGGGGCGTGGTCCTGCAGGGTTTCGGCGCGGCCTGGGGCGATGATGGGCATAGGTTTAATAGTGTGTCATCCGCCAACCGGGTGCATGGCACCGTGTTTTCGTATAGACATGACGCCTGAGCGTGGTTGAATGCCGTACAGGGGTCGTCCCCACGATGCGAGAGTCGCCCTCGGGCGCAGGAGGATTTGTGGATCTGAAGCTGTCGAACAGCAACAAGGACGGCATCGAGATCGTGGACGTCGAGGGTGAGATCGACGTCTACACCGCGCCGCGCCTGCGCGAGCTGCTCATCGAGCTCGTCAACAAGAAGAACTACCAGCTGGTAGTGAACATGGAGAAGGTCGAGTTCCTCGATTCAACGGGCCTTGGGGTCCTGGTCGGCGGGCTCAAGCGGGTGCGCGCGCATGACGGGTCGCTCGACTTGGTCTGCACCCAGGAGCGCATCCTCAAGATCTTCCGCATCACCGGCCTCACCAAGGTCTTCGGCATCCACGACTCCGTGGACCAGGCCATCGCCGCCAGGAAGGCCGAGAAGCGCCTTCCTGCGTAATGGCCACCGTCGAAGTCACCTTCACGCCGCTCCCCGTGCATGTGCGGACCGCCCGGCTCGTCGCCACCGCGGTCGCGCGCCGTAGCGGGGTGGCTGAGTCACTGCTCGACGAGGTTCGCCTCGCGGTTGGCGAGGCCTGCTCGCGGGCGGTTGAGGCGCACCAGCGGCACTGCCCGACAGAGCCTATCCGGGTATCGCTCACCGACGATGGCGAGCAGTTCCAGGTAGTGGTGACCGACGCGGTGCCAGGATCGGAGCACGACCTGTCGGCGGGCACGGGGCTGATGGCCCACGGCCGGCCTGCAGGCGCCCGCGCCGAGGGCGGTAACGGACGGGCGCCGGGCGCCGATCTCGCGTACTCCGAGGAAAGCGCGGTCCCGCAGGAGAGCACCGTCCCGCAGGAAAGCGTGATCCCGCAGGAAAGCGCGGTCCCGCTGAGGCTCCCCGATGACGTGGGCCTCGCCGTCATCGCCGGCCTGGCCGACGACGTTCGCATCGGACCCGCCGGGCTGGGCACCAGCGTCACGATGATCTGGAAGCGCCGCGCCGCCGCGTTCTAGCCGTACACCTGAACGCCCGGCCGGCGTTTCCAGCGTGCCAGCCCGCAGAGTCTCCGCGACCGTGATCGCGGAGACTCTGCGTGCGTTGGCGCGCCTTTTCTCTTGGCCTTAAAAAAAGTTTTCGCGATCTTGCGCGACCCGGCAGCGGCGGTAAAACCGTTCTCGGCCATCGGCCGGCGACGCCCACGAGTTGCCCTCCATGGACTCAATGATTTCTTTCATTATCACGCGTCACACCAGCCTCATTCTGCTCAATCGATTAACTCTACCCATCTGAGATGTGGCAACACCTTCTGTAACGCGTGAACTGGCGAAACTGGGGCAAATCACATTACGGCAGGTCCTTGGCTGTGTGGCATGAGGCTATCGATGGTGATTTTTCGTACTTAACATCACTAATTGACTCCCTGAAGATAGGAAACTCGTGTCTCTTCAAGAACCGGAGTGGTCGGCGTAGACTCCGGCAACAGCGCACTTTTGGGATCCGCGGCTGAGCAGGAATAAGTAAAATATTCGGCCATACGACTGCCCTAGCGGCGCGCGACAGACGTCGAAGGAGATGGAATGTCTAAGCTCAGTCCCGCCCTTGCGGCGGGCGGATCGGTTGCTCCGGTCAGCGTGAGCGGCTCCAACCTGACTTGGGTTGTGATCGTCGCTGTTATCGCACTGCTAGCCCTGGGGGTCGCGGGCGTGCTGGTGCGCGAGGTCCTGGCGGCGAGCCAGGGGACCGAGAAGATGCAGGAAATAGCCAAAGCCGTGCAGGATGGCGCGGCGGCATACCTGCGCAGGCAGTTCAGGACGCTGAGCGCCTTCGTCGTCCTTATCTTCTTCATCCTGCTGCTGCTGCCGGCCGACGGCACCGGGGTCAGGTGGGGCCGCAGCATCTTCTTCTTGATCGGTGCGCTGGCTTCCGGCCTGACCGGGTTCATCGGCATGTCGCTGTGCGTACGCGGCAACGTCCGGGTGGCGGCCGCGGCGCGCGAGGGCGGCGAGCGCCCCGCGATGCGGATCGCGTTCCGCTGCGGCGGCGTCGCTGGCATGTGCACGGTCGGCCTTGGCCTGCTCGGCGCGGGCGTCGTGGTGCTCATCTACAAGGGCAACGCGCCGGACGTCCTGGAAGGCTTCGGCTTCGGCGCCGCCCTGCTCGCCATGTTCATGCGAGTCGGCGGCGGCATTTACACCAAGGCGGCCGACGTGGGCGCCGACCTGGTCGGCAAGGTCGAGCAGGGCATTCCCGAGGACGACCCGCGCAACGCGGCGACCATCGCCGACAACGTGGGCGACAACGTGGGCGACTGCGCCGGCATGGCGGCCGACCTGTTCGAGTCCTACTCGGTCATGCTGGTCGCCTCGCTGATCCTGGGCAAGACCGCGTTCGGCGACAAGGGGCTGATCCTCCCGTTGCTCGTCCCCGCGATCGGCGTGATCACCGCGGTGATCGGGATCTTCTCGGTCCGGCCGCTGGCGCGTGACCGCAACGGGATGAGCGCGATCAACCGCGGCTTCTTCATCTCGGCGGTGATCTCGGTCATCGGCGTCGCGATCTTGTGCTTCACGTTCCTGCCGGCGAAGTTCAGCGCGCTGCAGGGCATCACCGAGTCGGCGATCTCCGGCTACAACGGCAACCCGCGTTGGATAGCGTTCGGCGCGGTCGTGATCGGCATCGTGCTGGCGTCCGCGATCCAACTGCTGACCGGGTACTTCACCGAGACCACGCGGCGGCCGGTCAGGGACATCGGGCAGAGCTCGGAGACCGGCGCGGCCACCGTGATCCTGTCGGGCATCTCGTCCGGTATGGAGTCGGCCGTCTACTCAGCGCTGCTGATCGGCGGGGCCGTGTTCGGCGCCTACCTGCTGGCGACCGGCAACGCCACCATCGCGCTGTTCGCGGTGGCCATGGCGGGCTGCGGCCTGCTGACCACGGTCGGCGTGATCGTGTCGATGGACTCCTTCGGCCCGGTGACCGACAACGCCCAGGGCATCGCGGAGATGTCGGGCGAGGTCGAGGGCGAGGCCGCCCAGGCGCTGACCAACCTGGACGCGATCGGCAACACCACCAAGGCCATCACCAAGGGCATCGCGATCGCGACCGCGGTGCTGGCCGCGACGGCGTTGTTCGGCTCGTTCCGCGACTCGGTGGAATCCGCGCTGCCGGCCAGCGCGGCCAGCACGTTCGCGCTGAACGTGGCTCAGCCGAACGTACTGGTCGGCGTGATCATCGGCGCGTCGGTCGTGTTCCTGTTCTCCAGCCTGCTGATCATGGCGGTGGGCCGGGCCGCCCAGCGAGTCGTGCTCGAGGTGCGGATGCAGTTCCGCACTCACCCCGGGATCATGACCTACGAGGAGAAGCCGGACTACTCGCGGGTAGTGGACATCGTCACCGCCGACTCGCTGCGTGAGCTGGTCACTCCGGGCCTGCTCGCCGTGCTGACGCCGATCGCGGTCGGGTTCACCTTCGGTTACGCGCCGCTCGGCTCGTTCCTGGTCGGGGCGATCGCGGCGGGCGTGCTGATGGCGGTCTTCCTCTCCAACTCCGGCGGGGCCTGGGACAATGCCAAGAAGCTGGTCGAGGACGGTCATCACGGAGGCAAGGGTTCAGCCGCTCATGAGGCGACCGTCATCGGCGACACGGTGGGTGACCCGTTCAAGGACACCGCAGGCCCCGCGATCAACCCGCTGATCAAGGTCATGAACCTGGTCTCGCTGCTGATCGCCACCTCGGTGGTGAAGTACAGCTCGAACACCGGCCTGCGGATCGGGGTGGCCCTCGCCGCGGTCATCATCATCGTCGCGGCGATCATCTACTCCAAGCGGCGGTCCAGCAGTCTCGGCGACGAGAACCCGGCCGAGACCGAGATCAGCGGCGCGACCGCCCCGGCCGTCCCCGCCGAGCTGACCGAGAAGGAGGCAGCCGAGATCAACGACGTCCCGATGGGTCACGCTCCCGAGGATGGCTCGCTCAACGGCCACAGCCACTTGACCACACCGTCATCGACAACCTCGTCCGGCCCAACAGAGGCGCCTCCGGCGAGCGAGTAGCAAGATCGTTTATTCGAAATAGGGCATAGCAAGATCATCAATTAGAAATCCATGGCGTTTCCGTCGCTATAACAGCGGAAACGCCATGGATTTCTGTGATCTTGCGGCGTGTGGTGAAAATTCGGGTGCGGTGAGTGGGCTGGGCGCGGCGCGGGTGGTGTGCGGACGCGGCCGGGGTAGGCGCGTGGGCGTGGATGCGCGTGGCGTGGGCGTGGATGCGCGTGGCGTGGGCGTGGATGCGCGTGGCGTGGGCGTGGATGCGCGGGGTGGGTGTGACGCAGATGAGCGGCGCGGAGCGAGCGGACGGCTTGGGTGCGCGTGGCGGGGCCGAGGTGAACGTGGAGGGGCGTGAGAGGGAACGTGGAGGGGCGTGAGAGGGAACGTGGAGGGGCGTGAGATGACCGTGGGTGGGGTTGAGTTATTTGTCGGCTTGGTCGGCGGCGTCTACTGCGTCGCGGGGGATGCCGAGGAGATAGAGGATCGTGTCCAGGTAGGGGACGTTGACCGACGTGTCGGCGGCGTCCCGGACCACGGGCTTGGCGTTGAATGCGACGCCGAGGCCGGCGGCGCCGATCATGCCCAGGTCGTTGGCGCCATCGCCGACGGCGACGGTCTGCGAGAGCGGGACGCCGGCTTCCCTGGCGAACCTGCGCAGCACCTCGGTCTTGCCCTCCCGGTCGATGATCGGGTCGATCACTTGGCCGGTCAGCTTCCCGGCCGTGATCTCGAGGGTGTTCGCGGCCACGTAGTCGATACCGAGCTCGTCGGCGAGCGGCTGGATCACCGCGGTGAAGCCGCCGCTGACGATCCCGCACCGGTAGCCGAGGCGCTTGAGCGTCCTGATCAGCGTGCGCGCCCCCGGGGTGAGCCGGAGGCTGGCGCGCACCTCGTCGAGAACGCCCTCGTCAAGGCCCTTCAGCAACGCGACGCGCTCCCGCAGCGAGGCGGCGAAGTCGAGTTCGCCGCGCATGGCCGACTCGGTTACCCGAGCCACCTGGGCGGCGCAGCCGGCCCGGTCGGCCAGCAGGTCGATCACCTCGTCCTGGATCAGGGTCGAGTCGACGTCCATCACGATCAGCCGCATCGCCCGCCGGTAGAGGCCGGCCCGCTGCACCGCGACGTCTACGCCGGTGTCGACCGCCACCCGGGCCAGCGCGTCCCGCAACGACACCGGGTCGGCCCCGGACACGTCAAGCTCAACGCAGGTCACCGGGTCGCTGGCGAGCCGCGTGATGCGGTCGATGTTGGCGCCGCTGGCGGCGATCCGTCCCGCCACGGCCGCGATCGCGGTCGGCTGGAGCGGGCTGCCGAGCACCGTGACGTGCATCCGGCCGCGCACGCCGCCCGCACCCGCGCGGCCCGGCGGCTCGGCGGAACTGGTGGTGATCTCCGCCTCGAGGCCGAGGTCGGTCGCCAGGTCGGTAATGGCGCGGTAGATCGCGGTCAGGTCCGGCGGCTCGTCGCAGCTGACGAGCACACCGAGCACCAGCCGGCCCCTGATCGTCACCTGCTCGATGTCGGCTACGCTCAGCGGGAAGCGGGCGAGGGCACCGAACAGCCGCGAGGTGACCCCGGGCCGGTCCCGGCCGGTCAGCGTGATCAGCAGAGTGGTCCGTGGTTGGTTCATCGCGTGCCAACGCTACCTGCTGCCGACTCCCGCCGATCAACCGGTATGACCAACCATTAATCAACCGGTATGACCGACCATTAATGGCGCATCTTGGCAGGTGATTAGCCGAACGGCTCGCAGTGGCATAGGTTCTGTCTCGGGCGGCCGTCCGGTCCGGCGAGAGCCGGTCCGGCGTTGAGGAGGGCAGGCAGTGTCAGACGAGGTGCTCAAGCTGCAGGGCGTCACTGTGCGGCGCCAAACGTCACTGCTATTGCGGAACGTCGACTGGGCCGCGCACGAGGATGAGCGCTGGATCGTGATCGGGCCGAACGGGGCAGGCAAGACCACTCTGCTTCAGGTGGCGGCGACCCTGCTCTACCCGACCGAGGGCACCGTCGACATCCTTGGCGAGCGCCTCGGGGACGTGAACGTCTTTGACCTGCGTCCGCGAATCGGTCTCACCAGCGCGGCGCTGGCCGAGCGGGTGCCGTCCGGTGAGAAGGTCATCGACCTCGTGCTCACCGCGTCGTACGCGATCCTCGGCCGGTGGAAGGAGGAGTACGAATCCTCCGACGTGACCAGAGCGGTGGAACTGCTCGACGCGCTCGGCTGCGCGCACCTGATCAGGCGTAAGTTCTCCACGCTGTCGGAGGGCGAGCGCAAGCGCGTCCAGATCGCCCGCGCGATGATGCCCGATCCGGAGATGCTGCTGCTCGACGAGCCCGCGGCCGGGCTTGACCTGGGCGGCAGGGAGGATCTGCTGCGGCGGCTTTCGACCCTGGCCCGCGATCCCAAGGCGCCGATGATGGTCCTGGTCACGCACCACGTCGAGGAGGTGCCCGACGGGTTCACCCACGCCATGCTGCTGCGCCGGGGATCGGTCCTCGCCGCCGGGCCCATCGAAGAGGTGTTCACCGCCCGCACCCTCTCCCGCTGCTTCGGCGTCCCGCTTGCGATCGAGCGCCGCGACGGCCGCTGGCGCGCCTGGGCCGCGCGCTAGGCAGTGGGCGACCGGCTAGTGCAGTCGGTTCAGCCAGTGCAGTCGGCGACCAGCTAGTTAGGCCGCGTCGGCCGACTGGTGAGAGAGCTGTATCACCTAACGCTACTAGCACTTGCGGCGACCCCGGGTTACCGTGGGCCTTATCGGCGTGCGTGGGCGGAGATAGCGGTGATGGGCACCATAGTCGCAATTGTCCTTCTTGTCCTTATCGTTGGCCTGGCGGTCATAACCGTGGTCAGGTCGGTGCGGATCGTTCCCCAGGCCTCAGCGGGCATCGTGGAGCGGTTCGGCCGCTACCACCGGACCCTGCATGCCGGCCTGAACCTGGTGACGCCGTTCATCGACCGGCTGCGCCCGCTCATCGACCTGCGCGAGCAGGTGGTCAGCTTCCCGCCGCAGCCCGTCATCACCAAGGACAACCTGGTGGTCGGCATCGACACGGTGATCTACTTCCAGGTGACGGACCCGAAGTCGGCGACGTACGAGATCGCCAACTACGTGGCCGCCGTCGAGCAGCTGACGGTGACCACGCTGCGGAACGTGGTCGGCGGCATGGACCTGGACACCACTCTTACCTCCAGGGACAAGATCAACGGCGAACTGCGCAAGGAGCTTGACGAGGCGACCGGGCGATGGGGCCTGCGGGTCAGCCGGGTGGAGCTCAAGGCGATCGAGCCGCCCGCGTCCATCCAGGGCTCGATGGAGAAGCAGATGCGCGCCGACCGGGACAAGCGCGCCGCGATCCTGTCCGCGGAGGGTGCCAAGCAGTCGGCGATCCTGACCGCCGAGGGCGAGAAGCAGGCGGCGGTGCTGCGGGCCCGCGGTGAGGCCGAGGCCGAGGTGGTGCGCGCCGAGGCGGACGCCACCGCGCAGGCGGCCAGGGCACGCGGCGAGGCGCAGGCGATCGCGACGGTCTTCCGCGCGATCCACGACGGAAACCCGGATCAGCGACTGCTCGCCTACAAGTACCTGGAGATGCTCCCGGAGCTCGCGCAGGGCAGCGCGAACAAGATGTGGATCGTGCCGAGCGAGCTCGGCAAGGCGCTTGAGGGCATCGGCGGCTTCTTCGGCAACGCGACCGCCGAGGGCCCGCCCCAGCAGCGGCCCGTCGACGACCCTCCGCTGCCGCTGACGGGTCCCGACGGGAGCGGCAGCGTTACCCGGCTGCCGTTCTGAATCGCCGCCGCGGGCGCGGCTTCGTCGCGTCGGCCGTCTGACCGGCCTGCAGGGGCCGGACCTGGACCATGCCCGAATCGCTGACCCGGGCCTCGAACGTCGGCTGCCGGGCGGTGGCCGGGCCCCGGCGCACGCTGCCGTCGCTGAGCCGGAAGGTCGAGCCGTGCCAGGGGCAGACCACGCAGGCCTGCCCGCCGTCGATGACCACACGGCCCTGGTGCAGCGGGCCGCCTAGGTGGGAGCACTGGTCGGAGAGCACGGCCACGGACTGCCCGGCGCGCACCGCCAGCAGGCTGAGGTAGCCGAGCTGGCGCCGGGCCGGCCGTCCCCCCGGCAGCTCCGCCAGCGGGCACAGGTCCTGCCAGCCGATCGCGGCCAGGTGGCCGACCGGTTCGGCATGGCTTGCCCCGGCCCCGAGCCGGTGCGCCAGGTGACCGCCGAGGTAGGCGCCGGCGGTGGCGGTGACCAGTCCGCCCGCGGCCAGCGCTATCCCGTTCCGACGATGCCCGGCCGCCCGGGCGAGCAGCGAGCACCCGAGGAGCAGGGTCGCGCCCGCCTGCGAGATCGCGTGCACCAGCCCGACCCGCTGCTGGTGCTGGTGGAGCGCCGACCAGTCCGCGAGGCCTGCCGCGGCGGCGGGCAGCGCGGCCGCCACGCCCGCCGCGATGAGCGTGGCCGACGCGCGCTCCACCTGGCGTCCGCGTCCGCCGCACAAGTCAAGGAACACCGCCGAGGTCCAGCAGCCGAGCGGGACCCGGACCAGGGCCGGGTGGGCCGGCTGGCCGAACGGGACGCCGTGCAGCAGGTCGGTCCGCCTGCCGGGTGGCAGGGCGCGCACCACGACCCGGGAGAGCGCGCGGACCGGCCGGTCCAGGCCTGGAGCGCGCTCGAGGCGCTCGGCGAGCGCCCTCAGCTCCCGGCCCCCGAGCTGATCGCGGCGTCGACCTCCACCTTGCGGGCGGCGAACTCGGCGGCGTGCTCCGCTTCCAACCGGTCGGCGACCTGCTCGTCGTCGCTCATCAGCGCGTCGAGGTCGCCATCGGCCGCGTCTATCACGCCGAGGTTGATGTACGCCTGCTGCACCTTCGGGCCCCACAGGCCGATGTCCTTCACGCAGGGCACGATCCGGGTGAAGAGGAGCTTCCGGAATGCCTGCTGCACGGGGGAGTGCTCGGTGAACTCCACGCACTCGGCCACGTCGAAGCCAAGCCGCTCGTACACCTCCTTGGCGACGAACCGGTCGCGCATCAGGTAGCACCCCTCGACCACGAACTCCTCGCGGTCGGCGAGCTCGGCCGAGGTGAGCTGCGCGTAATAGTCCCGCAGGGCCAGCCGTCCGAACGCCACGTGCCGGGCCTCGTCCTGCATCACGTACGCGAGCAGCTGCTTGACCAGCGGATTGCCGGCGACGTCGCGCTGCACCCCGAACGCGGCCAGCGCCAGCCCCTCGATCAGCACCTGCATGCCCAGGTAGGGCATGTCCCAGCGGGAGTCGCCGAGGGCGTCGGCCAGCAGCCGGGCCAGGTCCGCGTTGACCGGGTAGAACAGGCCGATCTTCTCCGTCGTGAACCGGGAGAAGATCTCCACGTGGCGCGCCTCGTCCATGGCCTGGGTGGCGGCGTAGAACTTCGAGTCCATGTCCGGTACCGATTCGATAATCCGCGCGGCCACGGTCAGCGCGCCCTGCTCGCCGTGCAGGAACTGGCTGAAGAGCCAGGCCGACATGTGGTGGCTGAGCTCGTCCCGTTCGGCCTGGTTCAGCTTCTCGTACTGGCGCGAGCCGTAGATCGCGGTCAGCTCCTCGCTGGATTCCATGACGTTCGAGTGCTTAACCGGCTGATCCCAGTCGATCCGCTTGGTGGCGTCCCATTGCTTGTCCTTGCCGCGCTGGTACAGGTCGAGCAGCCGCTGCCGCCCGTCGTCGTACTCCCAGGAGAACCGCGCGGCCCCACTCGCCGGGATATCCCAGGTCTGTGTCGAGACCGGCGTCGTGTACAGGGGGTAGGTGCTCACGCGTGCCTCCATCGGCCTCGCAAAAAGGGCGCTGCTGCCTTCATTACTAGCGAGTAATGAAGGCTGGCGCAAGGCCTCAGGTCACCGATCCGGAATTTCGTGAATGGCGGCCTGCTCGGCCGGCTCGTCGTCACCGGAATCGTCGTCGTCATCCTCAACCACCTGCCGCTGATGGCGGTCCGCCCAGTCCTGGGCCTCCTCGGCGTCATCATCGTTGTCCTCGGTGATGACGAGGTTGTCGGGCGGGTCCTCGATGTACTGCCTGTACTCGGCGAGCTCAAATTCCTGCTCGTCATCGCCCATGTCGTCGGGACCGTGCCCTGCTGTCCTTTCGTCACTATTCATGGCACTCAGTCTCCCCCAGCGCCCGGCCAATCATGCCGCGAGATCGGTCACGGCAGCTTGCCGGATCCGGAGGCGATGGCCTGGGCGAGGACCGCATGGCTAGGCGGGGCTGTCCCCGCGCAGCTCGATCAGGCGGTCGCGCATGATCTGCTCGAGCTGGGCCTGGAAGCCCAGGATGAGGGTTAGCTGCTCGTCCGTGTACTGCGCGGCGACAGCCCGCCAGGCCTCCACGACCGGGGCGAAGACCGGCGCGACGTCACGCAGCCCGCGGGTCGCGTCCAGGTGGACGACGACCCGGCGGCGGTCGTGGGCGTCCCGCTCTCGGCGGACGAAGCCGGCCTCCTCCAGCCGGTCGAGGACGCCGGTGATCGAGGCCGTGGTCAGCCCGGTGGCTTTGGCCAGCTCGCCTGCTGTCATCTGGCCCCTCAGCGCCAGAAGGTTCAGGCAGTTCAGGTCGGTGACGTTGATGCCGATGCGCTCGGCTGAGGCCGCGCCGAGCAGCTGCATCACCGCGCCGGAGCGGCGCAGCGCAAGCATGAACTCGCTCTCCAGGCGGCGCCGCGCATGGTCGGGCGCATGGTCAGGCACGCGGGCGGGCGCATGGTCGGGCGCGCGGTCGGGGGAGTCACCCATGATCGTTCGGCTCCAGGACGATCATGACCACGCAGAACCTGCCGGGCAGCGACGCGGCCAGGCACGGAACCGGCGACGCCGACCTCACGATCATGCTCGCGGCGCACGGGGCGCTCCGCCGCGACCTCGAGCGACTGGCCCGCGCCGCCGAGTTCGCGAACTTGCCCGACCCCGGAGGCCGTGCCTGCGTGCGGGCCGGGTGGGAGACGTTCAAGCGGCAGTTGCACCTGCATCACACCGCAGAAGACGTTGTGGTTTGGCCCGCACTCCGAGAGCGCCTCGCGCACAGCGAGAACGCGCAGTCCGTGCTTGACGCAATGGAGGCCGAGCACGGTCAGATCGATCCGCTGCTCACCGACGGCGCCGACCGTGACCAGGCCCACGCTGCAGTCTCCACGCTGCCGCCCCCCGCGCGGCTGGTCTACCGCGCCATTTGGAAGCCCCGGTACCAGCGCATCCCGCGCTGGTGAATCTCACGCCTGGAAGCGGTAGCCCATGCCCGGTTCGGTGAGCAGGTAGCGCGGGCGGGAGGGCTCGGGCTCCAGCTTGCGGCGGAGCTGGGCGATGTAGACGCGCAGGTAGTTGGACTCCGACCCGTAGGCCGGGCCCCATACGTCCTGCAGCAGCTGCTTCTGGGTGATCAGGCGGCCGCGGTTGCGGGCAAGGATCTCCAGGAGCTGCCACTCGGTCGGGGTCAGCCGGACGTCCGCGCCGTCCCGCGTCACCCGCTTGGCGGCCAGGTCAACGGTGAAGTCGGGCGTTGTCACCACCGGCTCGTCCGGGGCCGGCGCGGCCCGGCGGACCGCCGCGCGGAGCCGGGCGAGCAGCTCGTCCATGCCGAACGGCTTGGTCACGTAGTCGTCGGCCCCGGCGTCGAGGGCGGCGACCTTCTGGTGCTCGGCGCCCCAGACCGACAGCACGATGATCGGCGTCGTCGACCAGCCGCGGACCCCGTGGATGACCTCGGTACCGTCCATGTCGGGCAGGCCGAGGTCGAGGATCACGGCGTCGGGGCGCTCACGCGACACGGCGAGGAGCCCCGACGCGCCATCGCTGGCCGTGGAGACCTGATAGCTCCGCGCGGTCAGGTTGATCCGCAGCGCCCGGAGGATCGACGGCTCGTCGTCGATCACCAGCACCCGTGTCACTCTTTCACTGTCCGGATCCGAGCGCGGCGGGCACGTCGCTGGTGAGGGCGGGCATCGTCACCCGGACGGTCAGTCCGCCGCGCGGGGTGTCGATCGCGACGATCGCGCCGCCCATCGCCTCGGCGAACCCCTTGGCGACCGCGAGCCCGAGCCCGACGCCGGGCGAGCGCTCGTCCAGCCGGGCGAACGGCTCGAAGATCCGTTCCTTGAAGTCGGCCGGGACGCCGCAGCCATGGTCGATCACGTCGATGATCACCCGGCCCCCGTCCTCGCGGGCCCGCAGCGACGGCCGCTGGTCCGGCGGGGAGTGCCGCAGCGCGTTGGAGAACAGGTTGGCCAGCACCCGCTCGAGCAGCCCGGGATCGGCCCGGACCAGGGGGAGGTCGTCCGGCACGACGATGAGCATCTGATCCGCGTCGTCGAGCCCGCGCAGCGCCACCGGCGCCACCTCGTCGATCGCGGTGGCGCGCAGGAACGGCTCAAGCGACCCGGCCTGCAGGCGGCTCATGTCGAGCAGGTTGCCGACGAGCGCGTCGAGCCGATCGGCGTTCTGCTCGATGTTGGCGAGCAGTTCGGCCTCGTCCTCGGCCGACCAGCTCACGTCGGTCTGCCGCAGGCTCGACACGCTCGCCTTGATCGAGGCGAGCGGGGTGCGCAGGTCGTGGCTGACCGCGCGGAGCAGCGCGGTCCGCATCCGGTCGCCCTCGGCCAGCGCCTCCGCCTGGGCCGCCTGGGTGCGCAGCCTGGCCCGGTCAAGGGCCGCGACGGCCTGCGCGGTGTACCCGGCGAGCAGTGAGGTTGTCGCGGTCGCGGCCTGCCCGTTCACCTCGAGGGCCAAGTCGGGGCGGACCTCGAACCGGAGCGTGCTCGCGCCCGGCTCGGGTGCGCCGCTTGACGCCACCATGATCCAGCGGCCGCTCACTCGCTCAAGCAACTGGGCGTGCCCGCCGTGGCTGCCGGTCAGGTGGTCGAGGACGTCGCCCGGGGTGTCCGCGCCGCCGAGCACGGTCTGGGCCAGGCCGAGCAGCGACTCGGTCTCCCGCGAGCTGCGGGACGCGTCCGCCTCCCGCCGCGCGGCCAGGTGGACCACGCTGCTCACCGCCACCGCGACCGTGACGAACAGCACCAGCGCGAGCAGGTTCCGCGGCTCGGCGATGGTGAACGTGTGCAGCGGCTCGGTGAAGTACCAGTTCAGCAGCAGGCAGGCGGCGACGGCCGCGAACACCCCGGGCCAGAAACCGCCGACGACGGTCGCCGCCACCACGAGGACCAGGTAGATCAGCAGGTCGTCGGAGAGGTCCAGCTGCGGGCGGAAGGCCGAAAGCAGCGCGGTCAGCGCGGGCAGGCCGACGACAGCGATCGCACCGCCGGCCAGCTGCCGGCGGATATCGATGCCGCTTTCGCGCCGTCTGTCCACAGTCTCTAGTCTTACCCGCGCGGCGCGCTGGCGCACTACCGCGCCCGCGATGGCCGCGACAACCGCGGTCACGGCCAGCGTGACCGCGGCACGCTCCGCCACCGCGCCGGTCAGCCGGAGGTCCGCGTAGGGGGGCCGGGAGAACCCGACGGCGGTCAGCCAGCCGATGATGGCGAGCGGTGCCGCCGCGGTCGGCTCGGCCACCAGGGCGAGCGCGCCCACCACCACCGCGCAGCAGATCAGCACCCCGGTCGCGTTAAGCCGGCCGTGCAGCCCGGCCGCCACGGTGCCGACGACGAGCAGCGCGGCGAACCCGGCCGGCAGCACGAACGGCGCGGGCAAGCCGCGGCGCCACGGCGATCGAGACCGCAGGCCACTGTACGTTCCGTAGCCGCGGGTTCCGTGGCTGCGCCACGCCTCGGCCACCGCGTGTCTACGTCCAGTCATGGTGACTCTTATTTGAACGCCTGTCCCCGCCTGCGGTGTCGGATCTTGATGAATCCTTAACGTACAGTTCAGGAGGATTAACGCAGCCTTTGCGGTGATCTGGTACCTCAGCGCCTAACGTGAAACCCGCCATGAGAAGACAACCATCGCGCCACCCGTCGCAGCACCGCCCGAAGGCCCCACAGGGCACCACTTCGGCCCCTGATTGTCACTCAGTGTCAGGGGAACAATGGCGGTCAGGGAGCCGCGCGGCGGATGGGGGCGGTAGCTAGTGGCCGAAGAGATGGCCGGCCTCGGCCTCTCCGACGCGAGGCTGCCTGAGACCTTCGGCTACGCGCTTAAGCGGAAGCTTCTCGGCCCGCCGCTGGTCAACGAGCAGCTTTCCGAAGAGCGGCTGTCCCGGCCGCTCGCCCTGGGCGTGCTCTCCTGCGACGGCATCTCGTCGGCCGCCTACGGCACCGAAGAGATGCTGATCGAGATGATCCAGGTGGTCGGCCTGGCGGCGTTCACGCTGATCCTGCCGATGACGCTGGTCGTGCTGGCCGGCATCGCGCTGGTCGTGCTCTCCTACCGCGAGGTCGTCTCCGTCTACACCCGGGCCGGCGGCTCCTACGTTGTGGCCAGGGAGAACTTTGGGCCGCGGGTCGCCCAGGTCGCGGCGGTGGCGCTGCTCATCGACTACACGGTGACCGTCGCCGTGCAGACCGCCGCCGGCAGCGCCGCCATCGTCTCCGCGTTCCCGCAGCTGGCGAACATCCCGGTGATCGGCTCGAACATCCTGGTCTTCATCTCCGTGGTCGCCGTGCTGATCATGTGTTACGTCAACCTGCGCGGCATCCGCGAGGCGGGCCGGGCGTTCGCGCTGCCGACCTACCTGTTCTCCGGCTCCGTCGCGGCGATGATCGTCTTCGGCCTGATCCGCGAGGTGACCACCGGCCTGCCGCAGGTGGGCCCGTACCCGGGTGCCACCTACCCGATCGGGCACAACACCGAGAGCCTGATCAGCATCGGGCTGATCTACATGCTGGCGAAGGCATTCGCCAACGGCGGCTCGTCGCTGACCGGCATCGAGGCGGTCTCCAACGCGGTCGGCGCGCTCCGCCCGCCGGAGGGCCGCAACGCGCGGCAGATCCTCATCACGCAGGGCTCGATCGTCGCGTTCCTGATCGCGGGCATCTCCTGGCTGGCGCACGTCACCCACGCGATCCCCTACCTGGCCGGCTACCCGACGGTGCTGGCGCAGGAGGCCAACGTCGTCTTCGGCAGCGGCGGGCACTTCATGTACTTCGTCGTCCAGGCGGCGACCGCGATGATCCTGTTCACCGGCGGTAACACCAGCTTCAGCGGGTTCCCGTACCTGGCCAGCTTCGTCGCCGCGGACTCGTTCCTGCCCCGCTGGCTGACCAAGCGCGGGCACCGCCTGGCGCTGTCCAACGGCATCATCGTGCTCACGGTCGTCTCGCTGGTCCTGCTGGTCGCCACCCGCGCCGTGGTCAACGGGCTGATTCCGTTCTACGCGATCGGCGTGTTCACCGGGTTCACGATGGCCGGCTTCGGCATGGCCAAGTACCACAAGCGGGTGAAGGAGCGGGGCTGGCGCCGACGCCGGATCATCAACGCCACCGCCGCCGTCTACACCGCGCTCGTCGTCGTCATCTTCGCGGTGGTGAAGTTCACCGAGGGCGCCTGGGTCATCGTCATCGTCTTCCCTGTGCTGGTCTACCTGCTGATCAGGCTCAACCGGGAGTACCGGATGGAGGCCGAGGTCCTGGAGAACATCGGGGACCGACGGGACGCGGGCATTCCGCTCAGGCAGCCGAACTACCGCCGCCGCGTGGTGCTGATCTTCGTCGACGAGGTCGACCTGGCCACGTTCGCCGCCATCAGGTACGCCCGGGGCCTGCGGCCGACCACGATGCGCGCGGTGCACTTCGTCATCGACGGCGCCCAGGCGGAGAAGCTGCGGGAGAAGTGGGTCAGGTACGGCCAGGACATCCCGCTGGAGATGATCGACGCCCCGGACCGCCGCCTTACCCGCGCCTCACTCGAGCTGGTCAGCCGCGAGGCGCAGGCACGCGGGCACGCAGGTCACCGTGGTGCTGCCGCGGCGCGGCTACGCCCCGCTGCTCGGCCGCGCTGCTGCACGACCGCACGGCGGACAAGATCGCCTCGGTGGTCAGCCAGGTGCCCGACTCGGCCGCCACGATCATCCCGTTCGACGTGGAAAGCCGCGTCCACCTGCTGCACGCCAGGCACGCCGCCCGCCTGGCCGCCCAGGACGGCGCGGCCGACCAGGTGGAACACGGGACCGTTCAGGCGACAGAGAAAGAGCAGCCGGCCGCGACCGGGCCGGCCGGGCGCGGGCCAGCGGGCTTCCTGCCGCCGCCACCAGCCCTGGCCCCCAACGGGGCTTCTTCCAACGGCGTGACGGCCATCGGCGCGCTCGGCGCGGCGCGCAAGGCGGCCGTCGAGGGCCGGGTCCAGGCGGTGGAGATCCGCCCGGTGGAGAACAGCTGCGTGTTCGAGGCCACGGTCGCCGACGGCACCGGGGCGCTGACGGCCATGTTCTACGGGCCGGACCCACATCCCGGGGTTGAGCCGGGCGCGCGGCTCCGGCTCGACGGCAAGGTGTCCATGCGCGCAGGGCGGCCCCGCCATGATCAACCCGGCGTACGAACTGCTGGCGAAGGATGAGATGAGCCAGGCGCGGGCGCTAGCCTCCTCGCCTCCGCATCCCGTGGAAACCAGCTCGTAGGCGGGGTTGATCATCACCGGCTGGCCGCCGCGGATGCCCACCGAGCCGCTGAACCGGACCCGGGCGCCGCAGATCAGGCCGGGGATGTGCGACCGGCCGTAGAACATCGCGGTGAGGTTGCCTGTCGAGTCGTTGATCTCCACGGCGAGCACCGAGTTCCGCTCGACCGGGCGGATCTCGACGACCCGGACCTTGCCCTCCACGGTGACCTTGCCGCCGGTGACGGCGCCGATCGCGGCGACGCCAGGCGCGGTGACCGCGCGCTGGCTTCTTGAACCGGCCGTGCGCGGCCGCGACGGCCGCCTCGCTGCCCAGCTCCTGCGCGATCGGCTCGCCGGGTGCGGGGCACCGTGGGCTGCCCGTCCTCCTTCGCCGATCGGTCCCGTGTTTCACCGTGTCGCCGCCGTTGCGGGCCCTGGCGGCCTTCGCGGCCTTGGCGCCGCGTGCGCTGCGTCCGCCTTGGCCGCCTGGCGGGCCTGCAGCACCGCCACCCGGCTCGGCACGTCGTAGGGGACGATCGTCGCCGCCGAGCGCGGCATGCGGCTGACCGCGGCGGCGATCTTGTCCGCGGTGCGGTCGTGCAGCAGGCGGCCGAGCAGCGCCGAGTAGCTGCGCCGCGGCAGGATCACCGTGACGTGCGTGCCCTCGTCCCGACCTCGCGCTCGGCCAGGTCGGTCGCCGCCTTGACCAGCCGCCGGTCCGGGCAGTCGATGAAGTCCAGCGCCACGCCCCGGTCGGCCCGGGTCCACTTGTCCCGCAGCTTCTCGGCCCGCACGCTGTCGATGACGAAGTGCACCGCGCGGATCGGGGTCGGCCGCAGGCGACCGCGCGTAGCGGAGCGCGGCCAGCGTGGCCAGGTCGAAGCCGTCCACCAAGACGAAGACCACCCGCCGGGAGTAGTGCGGTGGCGGCGGCGGCTGCTCGCCGGTCACCGTCTCGAGGACCTCGGCCTCGGCCTGGTACTCGCGTGTTCATCCGGATCAGCGCGGGGACCAGGATGGCGAACAGCAGCAGCACGACCCAGGCGCCCTCGGTGAACTTCACCACCGCGAAGATGATCACGACGATCAGGGTCAGCACGCCGGCCGAGAGGTTGATCACGAACTTGGGCCGCCAGCCCTGCTCGCGGTGGGTGTGGTGGTACTTGGCCATGCCGAAGCCGGCCATCGAGAACGCGGTGAACACGCCGATCGCGTACAGCGGCACCAGGCTGTTGACGTCCGCGTCCTTGATGATCAGCAGGGCGACCGAGGTGACCGTCAGCAGGATGATCGCGTTGGAGAACACCAGCCGGTGGCCGCGCTTGAGCAGCCACCGGGGCAGGAACGAGTCACCCGCCACGTAGCTGGTCAGGAACGGGAAGCCGTTGAAGCTCGTGTTGGCGCCGGTGTAGAGGATCAGCATGGTCGCGAGCTGCACCAGCAGGAACAGCGCCTGGCCGATGAACGAGTGGCCGAAGACCAGCTGGGCTTCCTGCGCGAGCACCGTCGGGTAGCCGACGATGTACGGGCGTGGCGTGCGTGGTGTGCGCCAGCCAGGAGATGCCCGCCACCAGGACGCCGAGGATGAGGCCCTCGGTGACCAGCACCTGGCGGGCGTTGCGGCCCTCCGGCGGGTTGAACGCGCCGACCGCGTCGCTGACCGCCTCGATGCCGGTCAGCGACGCGCCGCCGTTGGCGAACGCGCGCAGCAGCGTGAAGATCATGACGGCGCTGACGAGCCCGTCGGTGCCCGCGCCGAACGTGTAGGTGCCGTGCATGGTGGCGAGTCGTAGGGCTGCAGGTTGCCGATGGCCTCGCGGACCAGGCCGACCACGATCATCAGGATGACCGAGCCGGCGAACAAGTAGGTGGGCACGGCGAACGCCCTGCCCGCCTCCTTGATGCCGCGCAGGTTGCCGAAGCACATCAGCACCACGACGCCGACGCAGATCTCCAGCTTGTACGGGCCGACGCCGGGATGGCGGACGCCACCGCGGCCGTTCCCGCCGCCATCTGCACGGCCACCGTGACCACGTAGTCGATCAGCAGTGCCACCGCGCAGATCTGCGCGATCCTCGGCCCGAAGTTCTCCCTGGCCACGACGTAGGAGCCGCCTGGCCTGATGTAGACCATGACGATCTCGCGGTAGGAGAGCACCACCAGCATCATCACGAACAGGATGACCAGGGTCATCGGGAGGATCAGGGTGAACGCCGCCAGGCCCGCCATCGGCAGCAGCGCGATCAGGATCTCCTCGGTGCCGTAGGCGGAGGACGAGATCCCGTCAGGCGACAGGACGCCGAGCGCGAGCGGCTTGGACAGCCGCTGCTCGCCGAGCTGCTCGTTAACCAGCGGCGGCCCGAGAAGCCTCGTCTTCGCCGTGTACCAGAGGGTGTCCGGCTGGCGACCGTGCCCTTCGAGCAGGCCCGTGGACTTGGGCATGGCCACTTTGTGCGCCTTTCCTCCGTGGAACGTACCGGGTGACTTCTTACCATGCGTATCTATGCAAGAAGGACCCGGGATGACCCGGAATGGGGGATACCCCGTCACTCTCCTGTTCACCCTCGTGATGACATCGTGGCCCGTCGCCCGTTGTCCCCGCGGGAGCAGGATTCTGCTGACAGCGCGAGTGACGTCGGCAGGCTAAGGAAACAGAAGGATGGTGGGAGCCTCACCATGACCAGCACCTCGCCCGCTGCCCCGCCCCCGCCGCCGACGGCGGGACGCGGGCGCACCCGGCGCCTTTCCGACCTGCTCAAGCGTCCCGTCGCGGACAGCGGCGGCCAAACGCTCGGCCGGCTTTCCGATGTCATCGTCCGGCTCGGCGGCTCGGACTACCCGCGGGTGATCGGAGTCGTCGTCGCGATCGGCGGCGGACGAGAGGTCTTCGTCCCGATTGACAAGGTCAGCGGGTTCGACGGCGATGTGCTCAAGCTCACCACCGCGAAGCTGGACCTGCGCCAGTTCGAGCGGCGCGACGGCGAGGTGTTGCTCAGGGCGGAGGTGCTCGGGCACCGGCTGATCGATGTGGCCAACGCGCGCCTTGTCCGCGCCGGGGACCTGCAGCTTTCCCGGGACGGCACTGAATGGGTGCTGTCCGGCGTGGACACCAGGCACCGGCCGCGGCGGCTGTTCGGTCTCCTCCCCGGCCAGGAGTCGGCCGCCGACGGCGGGACGGTCTTCCGCGACTGGCACGACTTCGAGTCCCTGATCGGGCATGCGGGCAGCGAGCTGCAGCGCAGGCCCTTCGCCCGGGTGCGCAAGCTGAAGCCGGCCCAGATCGCCGACCTCCTCGAGGAGGCGTCGAAGCAGGAGGAGAACGAGATCCTCGGCCGGGTGCACGCGGACCCCGAGCTTGAGGCGGACGTCTTCGAGGAACTGGACGAGGACCGCGCGACCCGGCTGCTCGGCGCTCGCAGCAACGAGGAGATCGCCGCCGTGCTCGGCCGGATGCGGGCCGACGACGCCGCGGACGCCGTCGCCGAGCTGCCGCAGCAGCGCAGGCAGCCGGTGCTTGACCTGCTGCCGGCCGGCCAGCGGGCCAAGGTGCTCACCCTGCTCGGCTTCAACAGCACGAGCGCCGGCGGCCTGATGGGCGTCGACTTCGTGGCGGTGCCAGCCGCGACAACGGTCGGCGATGCGCTGGCCGCGATCCGCTCCCTCACCGGGCTGCAGCCCGAGGCGCTCGACAGCGTGCACGCCGTCGATTCCGGCGGCGGGCTGCTCGGCGTGGCCCGGCTGGTCACGCTGGTGCAGTCGGATCCGGCGAGCGCCCTGGTCGACGTCTGCGACACCGACCCGGTGCGGGTGGGCACGGACGCCGACATCATGGACGTCGCGGTGCTCATGTCGGACTACAACCTCATCACCATCCCCGTGGTCGATGACGAGCGCCATCTGCTCGGCCTGATCACGGTCGACGACGTCCTGGAGGTCACGCTGCCGGACGACTGGCGGCGGCGCGAGGCAGCGGAGCCGCCGGACGCCCGGCACGGGGACGCCGAGTGACCACGCAGGGCGGCCCCGGGCCGCCGCCCGCTCGGCCGCGCGCCTGCGATGCCGCCCGCGCTGGCAAAGCCGGCCTTCCGCAGCGGTCGACCAAGCGCACCTGGGTGACATCGAGGGTGCCTTGGGCCGGGTCCGGCTGGACGACGACCGCCGCAGCGGCCTGCGCCGCCGCCTGATCACCTTCCTGGCAATTCTCGGCCCGGGCCTGATCGTGATGGTCGGCGACAACGACGCCGGCGGCGTGTCCACCTACGCGCAGGCGGGCCAGAACTACGGCTACACCCTGCTCTGGACCCTGCTGCTGCTGATCCCGGTGCTGATCGTCAACCAGGAGATGGTGGTCAGGCTCGGCGCGGTCACCGGCGTCGGGCATGCGAGGCTGATCAACGAGCGGTTCGGCCGGTTCTGGGGCTGGTTCAGCGTCGGTGACCTGTTCATCCTGAACTTCCTGACGATCGTCACCGAGTTCATCGGCGTTTCCCTCGCGCTGCGCTACTTCGGCGTCAGCCCGTACATCTCGGTCCCGATAGCCGCGATCATCCTGGTCGCGATCACCGCGAGCGGCAGCTTCCGGCGCTGGGAGCAGGCCATGTTCGCGTTCATCGCGGTGAGCCTGGTGCTGATACCGCTCGCGCTGCTCTCCGGCCCGCACTACGGGTCGATCTTCTACCATTTCGTCGTGCCCGGCGTGCAGGGCGGCGTCAGCTCGAACGCCGTGCTGCTGATCATCGCGATCGTCGGCACGACCGTCGCGCCGTGGCAGCTGTTCTTCCAGCAGTCCAACGTCATCGACAAGCGGATCACGCCGCGGTTCATCCCCTACGAGCGGGCGGACACCACGCTCGGCTCCTTCGTCGTGGTCGGCGGGGCCACCGCGGTCCTGGTCGCGGGCGTGTACGCGGCGCGAGGCACCGGGGCCGCCGGGATCTTCACCGACGCGCTCGGCACGGCGGAGGCGCTGAAGATACACGGCCAGCTCTTCGGCGACCTGTTCGCGATCGTGCTGTTCGACGCGAGCATCATCGGCGCGGCCGCCGTCACCCTGTCAACCAGCTACGCCTTCGGCGACGTGTTCAACATGAAGCACTCGCTGCACCGCTCGTTCAAGGACGCCAAGCCGTTCTACGCCACCTACAGCGCCATGATCACGGTCGCGGCCGGGATCGTCCTCATCCCCGGCGTGCCGCTGGGGCTGCTCACCACGTCGGTGCAGGCGCTGGCCGGGATCCTGCTGCCAAGCGCCTCCTGCTTCCTGCTGCTGCTCTGCAACGACCGCCAGGTGCTCGGCCCGTGGGTCAACGCGCGGTGGCTGAACATCCTGGCCGCGTTCATCGTCGGAGTGCTGCTCCTGCTCTCCGCCACCCTGGTCATCACGACGTTGTTCTCGCATGTGAACGCGGCGCTGACCGCGATCTGGCTGGCCGTCGGGTTCGTCGCCGCCACGCTGGTCTTCCTGGCGTGGATGTGGCTCACCCGGTCTCGCAGGCCGCCGCGGGAACCGCACCCTCGGCACTCGATGTCGGAGAGCGACCGGTACAACTGGCGGATGCCGCCGCTGGCCCTGCTCAAGCCCGTGCAATGGTCGCCCGGCACCAAGCTCGGCATGGGAATGCTCCGCGGCTACCTGGTGGTCTCGGTACTCCTGCTCATCGTCAAAGCCGTCCAGCTCGGCTGACCCGGACGGTGCGCCGCTTGGGCTGGCCCGGCTGGGGTTGCCCGAAGCGAGATGAGTTTCTCGGCTAAATCGCGGGGCTGGAGCGCATCATCAAGTGGTACCAGGCCTTGCTGGAGGCCGAAAATCGCGGCCTGAGTGCGGTCTTGGAGGTCGAGTTTCGTGAGGATGCTGGAAACGTACGATTTCACGGTTTGTTCGCTGATGGACAGCGTCCGGGCTATCTGGCGATTGGACCGGCCGCAGGCCAGCGTTGCCAGCACGTCACGTTCCCGTGCCGACAGCCTTTTTAGCGGCCCGTCGTCCAGTTCGCGCAGCCGGTTGACGAGCAGGGCGGTCACGCCGGGGTCCAGGACGCTGCCGCCCGTCGCGGCCGCCCGAACCGCGTCGATGACCCGATCGATCGCGGCGCTCTTCGGCAGATAGGACAAGGCGCCCGCCCGGACCGCGTCGATCGCCTCGTCATCACCGGTGTAGGAGGTAAGCACGACCACCGCGGGCCCCGGCTCCCCGGCCCGCAGGGCGTCCAGCACTCGCCTGCCGTCAAGGACGGGCATCATCATGTCGAGCAGGACAACGTCAGGCGACAGCGTGCGGATCGCCTCTAGAGCGGCCCGCCCGTCACCGGCCTCGCCGACCACTTCGACATCGGGCTCCTGCTCAAGCACAAACCGCAGCCCCTCACGCACCACCTGGTGGTCGTCCACGATGAGAACCCTGATCACATCGTCACCCGGACCCTTGTGCCCTGCGACGGCGCGCTCTCCACGTGGATCGCCCCGCCGAGTTCCTCGACGCGCTCGCGCATCATCTGTAGTCCCATGCCGTGCCGCTCGGCGACCTGGCCGGGGTCAAAGCCCACTCCGTCATCGCGGATGGTGATGGTAATCCTGTCCGCCGCGGTGGCGACGCTTACGTCGATGGTCTGTGGCCGGCCGTGCCGGACGGCGTTGCCGAGCGCCTCTTGCACGACGCGCAGGATGGCGTGCTCGACCGGGGGGCTCAGGTCCGGCACCTCTATCCGCGCGGCAACCGAGACGCCGAGCTGCGTCTCGTAGGCCCGGCACATCTCCGTCAAGGCCGCGGCCAGGCTTGCGCTCTCGAGTGCCACGGGTCGCAGTTCCATCAGCATCGCCCGCATTTCTCGGCGAGTCCGCTCGAGGGCATGTTCCATGGATTCGGCTTGCCGCTGAAGCTCAGTGCCGGGCGGCAGCGCCTTGCGCAGGCCGGTGGCCACGAGGCTGGCAGAGAACAGATCCTGCGAGACGGAGTCGTGCAATTCGCGCGCGATCCTGGTCCGCTCGGCGCGCTGTGCCATCGAGCCGGCCGCGTCCCGCTCGGCCTTGACCGCGTGCTCCAGCCGCTCGGCCATTACGTTGAACGCGTGCTCCAGCTGGCTAATCTCATCCGAGCCTGATGCCGGGATCCGCGCTCGCAGGTCACCCGCTGCCATGACCTTCGACGTGCTAAGCGCTAGCCGCTGGATCCGCCGGATCGGCTGGCGGGTCGTGAACAGCCCGAACAGGGCGCCGACCGGGACAAGCAGGGCGAGAATCAGCACGCCCGGCGCAAGGAGCCAGCCGATAACCTGAGCGATGATCTGCTGGTTCTGCGAGGTGCCCGCAGATGCTGGCGCGGGGGGCTGGGGGGCCGTCAGCTCCTCATAGGCCAGGCCTATCACCCTGGTGTTCGCGGTGCCCGGATCGAGGAGCTCCACAGGTGCGACGGCCCACGCGATGACCGTGCCGCTGATCGTCGTCAGGCCGCTGGCCGGGCTGGCCAGTGACGGCGTACCTGGGCAGTTCTCGCTTAGCCAGCCCCGTACCTGATACCACCTGCCCGTCGGCGGTCGCCAGCACCCTGGCCACCTCGGCGGAGCCATCCAGTGCGTCACGCGGGTTCGCACTGGGCGGCACAGCGCCGGAGGCGAAAACGTCCCGAGCTGCGTCGGCGAGCAGCGCGCGATCGCTGCGGGCCGGCTGTCTGGCCGCGATGACGCTCACCGCGGCCACGGCCGTGGACGCGGTTTCCGCTGCGGCGCTCGCCGCCTTTGCCTGGGCAGTGGCAGCCGCTGCCCGCGCTGCCCGCTGCTGGGCCGCCAGGATGCTCTCCCGGTCAGAATGCACGCGCGAGACGAAGACCGCGACCAGGATGGCCTCGACGACCAGCACCGCCACGGCCGAAACCAGCACGTAAGACGTTGCCATCCGGAACCGCAGGCCGAACCTTGTGAACATCGGGCCGTCCATCGATCAATGGGCCAACTACGGACAGGCTAACCGACCTGGCTAGCGACCACCGTGGCCGCGAAGAGATCCAGCTTCCCCGTGCGGGTGTCGTTCCACACGAGATGGAAGGCCCCGGCGCTGCTCGCGATGCCCTGCCAGTCGCCGATCCACCAGGCGCCGTACTTCCCGCGGGTGGCCGTCGTCGGGTCGAGGGGGTCAAAGGGAGCGGTGGTTACCCGCAGCGGCGGCCCGAAGCGGAGCTCTCCAGCCCGTGAGACGAGCAGGATTTCTTCCACGCGGCCTCCTCCCAGGGCAAACGCCGAGATCGCGACCCGGCCCGCCCCGTCGACCGCCAGGTTCGGCTGGAAGTAGGTCACGCCGTCGGCGGGGGTTGCGGTCACCGCCTTGGACCAGGTCCGGCCGCGGTCGCGGGAGGCGACGACCACGATGTCCGAGTGCGTGGCGCCCGGCTGGTGCGTGGGGAACGCGACGTAGAGGGCATCGCCCTGGGGAGAGAAGGCGACCGTTGGGCCGCTGTTGGGCCTGACGTCGCCGGGCAGTGCGATGGCCGCCGCTTCTGACCCCAGCTGGACAGGAGCGGCGAAGCTGCGTCCGCCATCGGTCGAGCAGACGGCAACCACCTGGCCGATCAGGTCTCCTGACGAGTCCTGCTTGGTTGTCCAGTCGCAGACGGCGCACACCTGGCCATCCGGTCCGGCGGCTACCTGGGGGCCCGCGCTCACCAGCGATGGAATCCTGGCCTCGGCCAGGATCCTGCGCGGCGGCTCGAAGCTCGCTCCGCCATCGCTTGAGCTGGTGAAGTCGAGGGCGGTGTGCGAGGCGCCGGCGCCCCAGGCGACGTAGACATGGGCGCCGGACGGGGTCTGGCCTTGGCCTGTAGCCACCCAGGGGTGATCGCAATACTGTCCCTCGACTAGGGTCACCGGCGCCGAGAAGCTCCGCCCTCCGTCGTCGGTCCGCCACACGTACACGGCGCGGTTGGCGTCGGGGCTGGCGGGGTTGAGGTTGGAGTCGTGACCAGAACGCGTGGCGCAGACATAGCCGCGGCCGTCCGCATCGTAGGCGACGGTCACGTCGTCGCCAGCCGGCCCGGCCGCAGGCTGAGCTGGCACGCCCCCGTTCTGCCAGCTCTCGCCCCCGTCGAACGAGAGGTAGGTCACGATGAACTCAGGAGTGAACGGCGAGCCTTGGCAGGCGACGAGGAGCTGGCTGGGGTGCCGGGGGTTCGCCGCGAGCGACGGCCCGACATGGTCCCTGTACCGGTCGTGACTGACGCGGACGTTCGCAGCCGACCCTCGATGACGTTCGTGCCAGCGCACGTGACACCGCGCTGTCGCAGGAGGAAAGCGCCGCCAAGGCCGCTGCGCCCACTCCGCCACGGAGCAGGCTCCGGCGGGAGACCGGATCATCCATCCGCGGTAGCGAGAGCTGCTCAATGGCAGTCATCCGCCTCACCGCGCAGCCGCCGTCCGGTAGGAAAGGAAGGTTACGCATGTCGTCATGAGGCCAAGGCTGCTGCACGCCGCGATGCCCCCACTACCCCGAAAAGATGGCTCCAGAACGGCACCTTTGACGGAAGCGTCGGCCGTCAACCACGAATTAGGGTGGACAGGGGACGTGAGGGTGCGGCGGGAAGCCTGGTCAGTGCTGGCAGAGGATGCGGGATTCGAACCCGCGAGGGGTTGCCCCCAACACGCTTTCCAAGTCTGCTGACATGTTTTCTGACTAGGCCAAAGCCGTATATGTCGCTGCTCACGGCCCGCGCTGGTACGCCGTGGACGTCGCCGAACGCAGGCGAATGAGACTAAAAGATCTTTAATTGGCGGTGTCGGTGGGGGCTGACAGTTGCGGTTTCCGGTGGTATGCGCGGTATTTAGAACTGAGCGACTGCCGTATTAGTCATATGAGTGTTACTAACGATAGCCGGTACCGTTACACATAACGCACCTTATGCGCCCAGTACCGCCGCATGTTATGTGCCGCTCGGTCTGGCTGCCGTGCACGTAGCCGTTGGAGCACCCGTAGCAGTAGTTGGTTCCTCCATGGCAGACGCCGCATTGCTGCTTGGGGGGTGGCACCCATTGAGGCGAGCGCGATGGACTGATCGGGTTGAGATGGGTTCGCTGCGTCTGGAGCGGGGTCCGTGATCCGAGCGCCTGATATCGTTTAATCCTGAACTTGAGGATCCGGAGCCGAATGTAAAGTATCAGAAAGGGGGTAAGGGCGATGATGATGACGATGACGGCAACTGACATTTCCCTATCGCAACCCCTCTTGCGAAGTGCCATACCCTGAGTCTGCAGAACAATCCGTCCTGAGACGTGACCAGATGCAGAGCGTGCCCGGCGGCATCTGCCCGGTAGACCCCATACCTAAATACAACTTAATTGGATTATTGTCTAGATCCAGTCCTCCACGAAGCTGCGATCCAGTCCACCGCACGCCACCAACGGTGGCGAAACTGCCGCTACAGCGACCAACTGAGACTAGAACTGAGACTAGAACGAAAAACGGCCAACCATGGCTGCGGCTGGCCGTTCGCGTTCGCGCTGGTGAGCGCTGGCAGAGGATAGGGGATTCGAACCCCTGAGGGCTTTCACCCAACACGCTTTCCAAGCGTGCGCCCTAGGCCACTAGGCGAATCCTCCGCAGGGAAGCCTACCGGAGATCTGGGGTGGCTGGAGCCGTCGGCGGGACGCGACCGAGATGGGCCAACGGGCGCGAGCGGTGCTGCGGGTGACTAGACTGACTTACCGACCCCCCGTGCGGCGTGCATCTCGCCAACCCCCCCAGGGCCGGAAGGCAGCAAGGGTACGCGGGCGCTGACGGGTGCGCGGGGGGTCCTTTCCCGTTCCGGTGAACGCGATCGACCTGGCCGGCGAGGATGACGTCATGGCGGAAGACTCTGAAGCAACCCGGACCACGCAGAGCCTGGCCCTGTACCGGAAGTACCGCCCCGCCACCTTCGCCGAGGTCCTCGGCCAGGATCACGTCACCGAGCCGCTCAGGCAGGCGCTGCGCAGCGGCCGGATCAACCACGCTTACCTGTTCAGCGGCCCGCGCGGCTGCGGCAAGACGTCAAGCGCCCGCATCCTCGCCCGCTCGCTGAACTGCGTGAACGGGCCGACCCCGGACCCGTGCGGCGTCTGCGACTCGTGCGTCGCGCTGGCCCCGTCGGGCCCAGGCTCGATCGACGTGATCGAGATCGACGCGGCCAGCCACGGCGGCGTCGATGACGCCCGCGACCTGCGCGAGCGCGCCTTCTACGCCCCGGTCGCCGGGCGCTACAAGATCTACATCATCGACGAGGCGCACATGGTGACCCAGCAGGGCTTCAACGCCCTGCTCAAGCTCGTCGAGGAGCCGCCGTCGCATCTGAAGTTCATCTTCGCGACGACCGAGCCGGACAAGGTCATCCCGACGATCAGGTCCCGGACGCACCATTACCCGTTCCGGCTGATGCCGCCGTCGGTGATGCGCGACCTCGCCGAGCAGATCCTCACCTCCGAGGGCGTCCGGTTCGACCCGGCGGTGCTGCCGCTCGTGGTGCGGGCCGGCGGTGGGTCCGCTCGAGACTCGCTGTCCATTCTCGACCAGCTGCTTGCGGGCTCGGACGAGGGCGGGATCCGCTACGACCGCGCCGTCTCGCTGCTCGGCTACACCGACGCGAGCCTGCTCGACGAGATCGTGGACGCGTTCGCGGCCGGCGACGGCGCGTCGGTATTCCGCACGGTGAACCGGGTCATCGAGGGCGGGCACGAGCCGCGCCGGTTCGCCACCGACATGCTCGACCGGTTCCGCGACCTGATCGTCCTCGCCTCGGTGCCCGACGCGATCGCCACCGGCCTGATTGACGCGCCGCCGGACCGGGTCGAGGCCCTCACCGGCCAGGCCGGACGGTACGGCCTGGCCGCGCTGACCCGGGCGGCCGACATCGTCTCTGTCGGCCTCGACCAGATGCGCGGCGCCACCTCGCCCCGGCTGCTGCTCGAGCTCATGTGCGCCCAGGTGCTGCTCCCCGGCGCGGCGACCGACGAGCGGTCGGTCCTCGCCCGGCTGGAGAGGCTGGAGGCAGGCGCGGCGGCTCTCCCCGCCCAGGTGCGGCCCCCGGCTCCGGCGAATACTGCTCATAGTGAACGGACCGTGGTTACTCCCGGACCCCAATCGTCTCAAGCAGCGGGTGGACACACCCGCCCGCAGGGGGACTCGGCCGCTGTCGCTCAGGCGGCACCACAGCCGACGCAGCCGCAACAGGGAACGGTGTCGGCTCAGGCCCAAGCGCCTGCTAGCCCGGCACAAGCGCCCGGGAGCCCAGCACCCCTGCGAGCCCGGCCCCGGCATCCGCGAGCCCGGCCCCGGCATCCGCGAGCCCCGCTCCGGGATCCGCGAGTCCGGCCCCGGCGCCCGTGAGCGCGCCCCGCCAGGCGTCTCCGGCCACGTCAGCGTCCACCGCGCCGCCAGCGACCCAGACCCCGCCAGCGACCCAGTCCCCGCCAGCGACCCACGTCCCCGCCAGCCCCCGCCGCAGCATCGTCGGCCGCGCCGCGCGGTGGAGTGACCACCGAGACGCTCGTTCAGGTCTGGCCCAACGTGCTTGAGGCGGTTAAGGCCAAGGGGAGGGTGGCCGCGATCGTCATCGGGAACGCCAGTCTGGTCTCCCTCGACGAGGCCGTGCTGACGCTCCGCTTCCCCCGCCAGGGCGACGTCAAGGGGTTCGTGAACAGCAAGTACGAGGACCTGCTTAAGCAGGTGATCAACACGATGTTCGGGATCAACGTCGTGGTCCGCGCCGTTACCGGCGGCGGCGATATGCCCGCGGCCAGGCGGCCGGGACCGGGACCGGCCCCGGTCCCGCCGGCGCAGCCCGCTGGCATGGGGGGCTCGGGGCTTCCATCCCCCCCGGCGCCCTCCGAGCCCGCGCAGCCCTCCCTGACTCGGCCGTCGTCGCCGGAGCCAGCCGGGCCGTCGGGGGCATACCCGCCAGAGCCGTCAGGTCCGGCTGGGGGATCGGCGGGCGGTGCTGGCAGCGCCACGGGTCCGTTCGGAAGCAGTGGTTTTCCAATGGGGGACCTGCCGCCGCTGCCGCCGCCTCCGTCACCCGACGATGAGGATTTCGACCCGGATGACGAGGACATGTCGGTCTCGGTGCCGAACGAGCTGACCGGGATGGCGCTGGTCCAGCGCGAGCTTGGCGGCCAGGTCATCGCCGAATATGACGAGTAAGCCGCGGCGATCGGAGTAGCCGGGTCTGTGCGGGAAGTAGGCTTCCGGTTATGGGACCTGGTGGCTTTGATATGCAGCAGATTTTCGCTGCGGCGCAGCAGGCGCTGAGCGCGCAGCAGGAGCTGGCCAACAGCGAACTGGTCGGCACGTCGGGCGGCGGCGCGGTCCGCGCGGTCGTCAGCGGCGTCGGCCAGTTGCTCGACGTCACGATCGATCCGAGCGTGATCGATCCGACGGACCCGGCTGAGACCGCGTCGACCATCGCCGACCTGGTGCTCGCCGCGGTCCACGACGCCTGGGACTCCGCCATCGACCTGCAGCAGCGCCAGCTCGGCGCGCTCGGCGGCGGCGGCCTCGGCGGACTCAGCGGCGCGCTCGGCGGCGGCGGCGGAATCGACCTCTCCAGCCTCGGCCTGCCCGGGCTCGGCGGCCCGATCGCCTTCGACGACGATGAGTACGACGACGAAGACGACGAGGAAGACGACGACGACGAAGACGACGAGGACTTCGACGACGAAGACCTCGAGACCGGCGGCGAAGTCGGCCCCGAAGGCAAAAAGGACTGACGGCCGCGCATGTATGAAGGCGTCATCCAGCACCTGATCGACGAACTCGGCCGCCTGCCGGGCGTCGGGCCGAAGGGTGCGCAGCGGATCGCGTTCTCCCTGCTGGCCGGCGACCCCGAGGACGTCCGGCGGCTGGCGGCCGCGCTTATCGAGATGACTGAGCGCGTGCGGTTCTGCAAGACCTGCGGGAACGTGGCCGAGGCCGAGGAATGCCGGATCTGCCTGGACACCAGGCGCGATGCCACGGTCATCTGTGTCGTCGAAGAGCCGAAGGACGTCGCGGCGGTGGAGAAGATCCGCGAGTTCCGCGGCCGCTACCACGTGCTCGGCGGGGCGATCAGCCCGATCGACGGGGTCGGCCCTGACGACCTGCGGATCAGGGAGCTGATGACCAGGCTGGCCGACGGCCTTGTCACCGAGCTGATCCTGGCGACCGACCCGAACCTTGAAGGCGAGGCGACCGCCACCTACCTCGCCCGGCTGGTCAAGCCGCTGGGAATCCGGGTGACCAGGCCGGCCAGCGGGCTGCCGGTCGGCGGCGACCTGGAGTACGCGGACGAGGTGACCCTCGGCCGCGCCTTCGAGGGCAGGCGACTGCTTGACGTGTGACGTTGACCGATCCGGTGATAAAAAATTGGGCGGGCTGACGCCGCCCGGATAGACTCAGCGACGGTCCGCCTACAGATACCTGGGAGGAGCGGCGCGTCCAGATGGCCCTTGTCGTGCAGAAATACGGTGGTTCTTCGGTAGCCGACGCGGAGGGCATCAAGCGCGTAGCCAAGCGCATCGTCGCCACTCGGAAGGCCGGGAACCAAGTTGTGGTCGTGGTGTCCGCGATGGGCGACACGACGGATGAGCTGATCGACCTGGCCAACCGGGTGACCCCGGCGCCGCCCGGGCGCGAGCTCGACATGCTGCTCACCTCTGGTGAGCGCATCTCCATGGCGCTGCTCGCGATGGCGATCGCCACCCTCGGCATGGAGGCACGGTCCTTCACCGGGTCGCAGGCCGGCGTGATCACCGACGAGGTGCACGGCCGGGCGCGGATCATCGACGTCACCCCCGGCCGGATCTCGAGCGCGCTCGCGGATGGCGCGATCCCGATCGTGGCCGGATTCCAGGGGGTCTCGCAGACCACCAAGGACATCACCACGCTCGGCCGCGGCGGCTCGGACACCACCGCGGTCGCGCTCGCCGCCGCGCTCAACGCGGACGTGTGCGAGATCTACACCGACGTGGACGGCGTGTTCACCGAGGATCCCCGGCTGGTGGCCGGCGCCAGCCGGATAGCGCGGATCTCCTACGAGGAAATGATGGAGATGGCTGCGTGCGGCGCGAAGGTCCTCATCCCGCGATGCGTCGAGTACGCGCGCCGGTACGGGCTGCCGATCCACGTGCGGTCCTCGTTCAGCGACAAGATAGGCACCTGGGTCAGCGAGCACGCTGGGAACGATTCGGAGGAAGCCGGGATGGAGCAGGCCATTATCTCCGGGGTCGCGCACGACCGGAGCGAGGCGAAGATCACCGTGGTCGGCGTCCCCGACCGGGTGGGCACGGCCGCGCGGATCTTCGGGATCATCGCCGAGGCGGGCATCAACATCGACATGATCGTGCAGAACGTCTCCGCGATCGCGACCGGCCGCACGGACATCTCGTTCACGCTGCCGGGCGCGGACGGGCAGCAGGCGCTTGAGCGGCTCCGCGCCGCCCAGGAGACGCTCGGCTTCCAGGAGCTGCTCTACGACGACCGGATCGGCAAGGTCTCGGTGATCGGCGCCGGGATGCGCTCGCACCCGGGCGTGTCCGCCAAGTTCTTCGGCGCCCTCGCCGAGGCCGGGGTGAACATCCAGATGATCACCACCTCCGAGATCCGGATCTCGGTCGTGGTCGGCCAGGCCGATGTGGACGTCGCGGTGAACGCGACGCACAAGTCGTTCGGCCTGGACGCCGATGAGGTCGAGGCCGTCGTGTACGGGGGGACCGGACGATGAGCGGCCGTGTGGTGGGGGACCTGCTGGCCGGCGTCCCACGCTGGCTGTCGTCGGGGCGACCGGTGCCGTCGGCACGGTCATGCTCGACCTGCTCTCCACCAGGGAGGACGTCTGGGGAGAGATCCGGCTGATCGCCTCGCCGCGCTCGGCCGGGCGGCTGCTCTCCGTTCGCGGGGTCGAGACCGAGGTCATCGCCCTGTCGGAGGAGGCCTTCGACGGCGTGGACGTCGCCATGTTCGACGTGCCCGACGAGGTGTCCGCGGCCTGGGTGCCGATTGCCGCCGCGCGCGGCGCGGTCTGCGTGGACAACTCCGGCGCGTTCCGGATGGACCCGGAGGTGCCGCTCGTGGTGCCCGAGGTCAACCCCGGTGACGCGCTGCGGCGCCCGAAGGGCGTCATCTCGAACCCGAACTGCACCACCCTGTCGCTGATCGTCGCGGTGGGCGCGCTGCACCGGGCGTTCGGCCTCGAGGAGATGGTCGTCGCCTCCTACCAGGCCGCCTCCGGCGCCGGGCAGGCGGGCATCGACGCGCTCTACGGGCAGCTGGAGAAGGTCGGCGGCACCCGCACGCTCGGCCAGCGGCCCGGCGACGTGCGCGGCGTGGTCGGCGACCTGGGGCCGTTCCCCGCGCCGCTGGCGCTGAACGTCATCCCGTGGGCGGGCTCGCTCAAGGACGCGGGCTGGTCGTCGGAGGAGCTCAAGATCCGCAACGAGTCGCGGAAGATCCTGGGCCTGCCCTCGCTGCGGGTCAACGCGACCTGCGTCCGGGTGCCGGTGGTCACTACGCACTCGGTCGCGGTGCACGCCCGGTTCTCCCGGCCGGTGGGCCGGGAGGCGGCCTGGGAGACGCTGCGCGCCGCGCCCGGCGTGGTGCTCAACGACGAGCCGGAGCGTGGCGAGTACCCGACGCCCGCGGACGTCGTGGGCACCGACCCGACCTGGGTCGGCCGGGTCCGCGAGTCCCTCGACGACCCCAACGGCATCGAGTTCTTCGTCTGCGGTGACAACCTGCGCAAGGGCGCGGCGCTCAACACCGCGCAGATCGCCGAGCTGGTGGCTGCCGAGCTCTAGTCCTTGCCCGGTTCTTGCCGGGTTCCGACGGCAGCGGTCGCCTAGTCCGCCGGGTGGTACCGTCCTGGTACCCCCGGTTGACTTATGTACCCATTTCTGGTAATAAGTCCGTTTTTGCGGGATGAAGGTGGCCGTGGTCTAGTTAACAGTGATGATCTATATCGTTTCGTGTCCCAACAGTTACCCTCGCTGCTACAGTCATACGACTAAGTGGGGCAAGCTAAGTGGCGCAATTCGACGCGTTGGCGGGCGCGCGGCGGAGTTACGTGCCGCTTGAATTTGCCTGCACCCGTTGTCGAGGAGGTAACTCTTGGCCACCACTCGCAGCCGTCCGCGCGGCCGTGAGCAAGCACGACCGTCCTCTGGGGGCGTGGCGGCCGAGCACGCGACAAAGATCTACGCGGTCGCTCTCACCGGCATCGTTGTCATAGTCGCTTTTCTGGCGCTGACGAGCACTGGTCACGTCATTGACGCGGCTACCCAGCACTTCATGCTGTTCTATGCGGGCGTATTCGCGCTCATCGCGCTGTGCGCGTCGACCGGTCTTGGTCTTATCGCGACCGACCGCGTATTCCTGAGCCCTGGGCACCGGGTGTTCGCGCAGTCGGCGCACCGGGCCGCCTCCTTCGGCGCGGTCACGTTTCTGATCATCCACATCGTCACCGAGATCCTCGCGCAGCGCGTGCACGCGCTCGACGCGGTGGTTCCGTTCCTGTCACCCTTCCGCACCTTCTACATCGGCCTTGGCACGATCGCCTCCGACCTCATCCTCCTGTTGGTTATAACGGGCATCATGCGGGGTCGGTTCAATGCGCACGGCAAGGCCTGGCGGTGGCGGGCGATCCACTACAGTTCCTACGCCTCGTTCGTGTTCGGCATCTGGCACGGCCTGCTTGCCGGGCGTCCCGGCAAGCCCTATGTGGACTGGAGCTACGGGCTCCTGGTGGCGTTCGTCCTGCTCGCGCTCGTGGTGCGGATCGTCGCCAACTCGCTGCGGCCCAAGGAGAAGCTGTCCGCGCCGCCGGTCGCAATGTCGGCGAACTCCGCCTCAGCCCCGATGCGCGCCGCGGCCATGTTCGCCCAGCTCGGCGTGGCCCGCGGGGCGAACACCGGCGGCCAGGACCGTCTCATGGTCTCGTCCACTTCGGAGCCGGTGCTCTCCGCGCCGGTCGGCGGGGGCTATCCAAGCGGAGGCTATCCAAGCAGTCCCATGCTGACGGCGCCGCTGCCCGCCGGGACGGGGCAGACGTCCTACGAGCCGGGTTATGAGGGGCCGGCCCGCTACCTGGGCGCTCCGCGCAGCAACCCCATCAGCGGGCCGATGCCGCGTGCCAACTCCGGGCCGATGCCCCGCGCGACCACCGGGGCGATGCCGCGAGCGGCCAGCGGATCCATGCCGCGCGCCGCGACCGGGCCCATCCCGCGAGCGGGGACCGGGCCGATTCCTGCGGGGACCGGGCCGATGCCGCGGGCGTGGACGGGGCCGATGCCGGTGCCCGGCGGCGACCAAAGGTCGGCGGCGGGCAGCGGTGCTTGGCCGCAGAGCGGAGACCGGTCTGGCCCGATGCCACGCGCCGCTACCGGTCCCATGCCGCGCGCCGCTACCGGACCGCAGCCCCGATCATCGACTGGCACGTTCCCGCGTCCGGGGACAGGACCGATGCCACGTGCCGGGACGGGGCCGGTACCGCGCGCCGCTACCGGGCCGCAGCCCTGGCCGACATCTGGCTCGCCGTCCGGGCCTATGCCGCGCGCCGCGACCGGGCCGCAGCCCTGGCCGACATCTGGGCCGCCGTCCGGGCCTATGCCGCGCGCCGCCACTGGGCCGCAACCCTGGCCGACATCTGGCTCGCCGTCCAGGCCGATGCCGCGCGCCGCGACCGGTCAGCCTTGGCCGGGGGCCGCAGGGTCCGGGCCGATGGCGCGACCGGCGACGGGGCCCATGCGCGCCGCGCCTGAGGTGGACCAGCGTAGGTTCAGCGGGCCGCAGGCCGGGCCGCAGGCGCGTGCCGGGTCCGGGCCGATGCCGCAGAGCGGCGGTCCCGGACCAGGGAGCGGGTACTGGCCTCGAGACGGCCGCGGACCGCAGGCGGATGACTGGGCGCAGGGGGATTACCCCGGGCAGCCCGGCCCCGGCCCCCGTGGCCGTCCGCGCCCCGGCGGGGGCGGCGGCGACGGGAATCGCGGTCAGGCTCCCTGGGATGGCGGCCTACCTGAGCCGGATCCCACGTTCAAGTACCGGGAGCCTGGTCCGGGGATGCCCGGCTACCGGGGGTCCCGCGACCACCGATACGGCGGAGACACGCGTTGATGAACCCAAGTAACGCGTCGGAACTAGACGTTCCGACGATTATGCGGGTCGGGGCTGCCCGGATGACGGCTGGCCTGGACCGCATGTCGCGGCTCGACCTTGCCGCGCACAGCGAGATCTTCGGCCAGCTGCCCAGGCTGTCGGCGGAGCAGCTGATGGCGATGGCCTCCCAGGTCGATCTGCGCGGTCAGGGCGGTGCCGCCTTCCCGTTCGCCCGCAAGCTCCAGGCGGTCGTCGATGCGGCGCGGAAGACCGGCCAGCCGACGGTCGTCGTGGTGAACGCCACCGAGGGCGAGCCCGGGTCGTTCAAGGACAAGATGCTGATGATCAGGTCGCCGTACCTGGTCCTGAGCGGCGCGGCGCTGGTCGCAGAGGCGATCGAGGCCGAGGAGGTCATCGTCGGCGTGACGGGCAACGAGCTCGCCAACCGGTCGATCGAGGCCGCGATCGCCGCCGAGCCAGGGCTGCGCTCGATGGTGCGCGTCGTCCAGCAGCCCGACCGGTTCATCTCCGGCGAGTCGGGCGCGCTGGTCCGAGGCATCAACGGCAAGAAGCCGGTTCCCCCGGGGCGCAAGACGCTCGCCGCCGACAAGGGCGTGGCCGACCTGCCGACCTTGCTGTCCAACGCCTCGACGTTCGCTCAGGTCGCGGTGCTCGCGCTGCTCGGCCCCGAGCGGTTCGCCGCGGTCGGCGTGCCTGAGGAGCCCGGCACCGTGCTCCTCAGCGTCAGCGGCTCGGCCAAGCACGCGGCGGTCGTCGAGTGCCCGACCGGGATTCCGCTCGGCGCCGTGCTCGACATCTGCCAGGCGCCCGCCGGCGACGGCGTGCTCGTCGGCGGCTACCACGGCATGTGGCTGGACGCCGAGACCGCCTATCAGGTCCCGATCGGCCGGGAAGGACTGGCCTCCGCGGGCGGCACGTTCGGCTCCGGGATCGTGCTGCCGCTCGGCGACGGCACCTGCCCCCTTGGCGAGGTCTCTCGGATCGCCAGCTACCTGGCGGGCGAGTCGGCTGGCCAGTGCGGTCCTTGCAAGCTCGGGCTGCCCACGATCGCTCGTGCGCTCGCGGCGATCGTCGATGGCTCGGGCGGTATCGAGGCGCTCGACCTGGCGCGGCGCGCGGCGACCACCGTCAACGGCCGGGGTGCCTGCTCCCATCCCGACGGGACCACCCGCTTCGTGCTCTCCGCGCTCGAGGTATTCACCGAGGATCTCGCCGCGCACGTCTTCCACTCCACCTGTGGCCGGCCGGTCCGCGGCATACTGCCGCTTCCTGAGGGTCCGGAGCAAGCCGACGCCAAGCAGCTCGTGGTGGACTGGGTGCGGTGCCAGGGGCACGGTCTCTGCGCCCACCTGGTGCCCGAACTGATCCACCTCGACAAGACCGGCTTCCCGGTCATCTTGCCGATCCCGGTGCCTCCGTGGCTGGAGAAGGAGGCGAACCACGCCGTGCAGATGTGCCCGGCGCTCGCGCTCCGTCTCGACACCGACCCCAAGAAGCGCGGTGGCGGCGGCCCCAAGACGGCCCCGATTCCCGTCATCGCTCCCGCCGCCCGTACCGGTCTGCTTGGCGCCCGCAGGTCCATCACCGCGGGCTAGCCGCCACCTAGCGAGGGTCAGGTGCGGCGTCCGGAGAAAGCAGGGACCGTTCGAGCTGGCGGCCCCGTGCTGGGAAGGGAGCGGCCACCGTCCAGCCCTCGGCCCGCCACTGACCTGCTGATATTCCTTGGCATGCGTCGATGATCAGCCGGTTGGCCGCGACTGCGGAAACGGTGGCGGGGTCGGCCGCGGCGAACTCTGGCCAGGCCGTGCCGACGAGCACGGCGTCCGCGCCCTGCGCTGCCGCCTGCGGGCTGTTGGCCTGGTCGAGGTGCGGGAATTCAACCAGGGCGTTGCCAGCGGCCTGCGGGTCGTACACCACGACCTGCGCGCCGAGACGGGACAGGCGGTCGGCCACGTCCAGGGACGGCGAGTCGCGCACATCGTCGGTGCCGGGCTTGAAGGCCGCGCCCCAGAGCGCGATCCGCTTACCCGGCAGGTCGCCGAGGAGCGTCAGCGTCAGGTCCACCACCTGCTGGCGGCGGCCGGAGTTGATCTCGTCGACCACGGCCAGCAAGTCGGCTGCGGACCGCACGCCCGCGGCGGCGGCGAAGGCCGCCAAGCCCCGGACATCCTTGGGCAGGCAGCCCCCGCCGTAGCCGATGCCCGCCGTCAGGAAGGCCCGCCCGATCCTGGCGTCCATGCCCACCGCGTCAGCGAGCGCGGCCACGTCGCCGCCCGTCTTCGCGCAGACGTCGGCCATCGCGTTGATGAACGACACCTTGGTGGCCAGGAACGCGTTCGCCGCCCCCTTGACCAGCTCGGCCGTGACCGCGTCGGTTGTGAGCAGCGGGATGCCGGCCGTCGGTCAACGGCCGGTAGAGCTCGCGGATGGTGGCCTCGACGGCCATGTTCGGCACGCCGACAACGATCCGGTCGGGGTGAAGCGTGTCTTCGACCGCATGACCTTCGCGTAGGAACTCCGGGTTCCAGGCGACCTCGACGGCGTCTCCAGCGGGGGCGCTGTCGCGGACTTGCCGGGTCAGCTGGGCCGTGGTGCCTGGCGGGACCGTGGACTTGCCGACGATGAGCGCGGGCTTGGTCAGGTGCGGGGCAAGGGCGGCGACGGCGCCGAAGACCTGCGACAGGTCGTACCCGGAACTGCCGGGCAGCCCCGGCGTGCCCACGCCGAGGAAGTGCACGGTGCCGAATCGCGCCGCCTCCTCGAAGCTGGTGGTGAACCTGACCCGGCCGGCCAACACGTGCCGGGCGAGGAGTTCGTCCAGGTCGGGCTCGAGGAACCAGGCGCGGCCCGCGTTCAGCAGCGCTACCTTGTCCGCGTCGATGTCGACGCCGAGCACCTCGTGCCCGATCTCGGCCATGCAGGCGGCGTGGGTCGCGCCCAGGTGCCCGCATCCGATCACCGTCAGCCTCATGTGCGGGGTCCTTCCGTCCTGCGGCCCGGCCGCTTGGCGCTTGGCGCCTGGCGCCGGTGTGAACGGGCGCCAGCGGGGTGTACGCGAGATCCGATACTTCGGACGGTACGGGGGCAGCGTGGATGGGTGGTTTCCGCGTGGTGAACGGTGCTCGGCGCGAAGTGGTCGGGCGTCTGTCGGCGGTAATCGGGCGGCGGGCAGGGCGTGCGGCCGGCAGGGCGTGCGGCCGTCAGTGACGTGCGGCGTTAGTGACGTAAGACCGTCAGTGACGTAAGACCGTCAGTGGGGCAACGACGATCGCCGAGGATCTCGGCTAGCTCCGCGTCTAGCTCGGCGAACGCGGCGCGGAGGGCCCTCTCGCACGCTGGGTCGGGGCCGCGGCGGAGGTGGCCGGAGACGGTGAGCGGGCGTGCCCAAAGAGATCCCTGATGCTGAAGCTAACAGCCACTTTGTATCCGCCTCCTCTCCCGGTCTTCCGGGTCCGCTGCGGTTGCCCCACGGGCGGCGCGAGACGGATTGGTCACCGCTGACAGGCCTGCCGGGTGGTCATTTCCCTCTGTAGAGGGACGCTTTATCTACCTTCCCGGTGTACACGGTTAACTCTTTTTCTAGAGTTTTAATGCAAAACGTATTCCTAAGGACACTCTTTGTAGTCACTTCCAGGCGCTTCTGTGCGTCCCTTCCATACAGAAAACGCCCGCACCACGCCAGGCGTTACGTCTCGAAGGGCGACCTGCCTTACACGAGAAGCGGGAAGAGGGGTAAGGCGATTTCACAAGTGCAACCAGGCCGGGCGGCAGACGCCTTACGGGCGAGGAGGGGCAGCGTGGCGGTCAGTTCCACCAGGGTCCTCATCCGTGCGAGCCATCGCGCACTGGGGTTACCTGCTTGACCTCGTCGCTGAGAAGGCCCATCGTCAGGCGGTACCTCTTGCCGACGTTTAGGGTCCGCCACGTGGCCTCGTCGAGTTCGGTCAGGTACTCGTCGCTGGCATTGGCCGAGAACTTGGCGTGGTAGGTATCGCGCCGCTCGCTGATCCGTTGGTCAGGTTCGAGGATGTACTCGGGCCAGTGGACGTCGGCGTAGGTGTCACCCTTGGCGCTGAACGACCGGTACTTGTGCCACTCAAATTCTTCGTACTCGAAGTGCGTGTGCTCCGACATGAGCCTCGTACGATCTGCTCTTTGGCATGCTCGTCCCGTCCCTGGCGGCGGCTCCCACCGCCCACGATGTCGGGTTCCGTGCGGTGGACCGCGCGGAGGTTCGGCACGTTGTCCCCGTGCGGCTTCCAGGCCGTGCTGCGGGACGCCCAGCGCCCCTGCTCGATCACCACGGTGCGCTTCCAGCTGAGCGCAACCACCACCGCTTCAACATGTCGTGACAACACACTCATGCCAGAAGATACTGCGAGTGCTGTCGCTGGGAGGAGGCTGCCGTCGGCGCGACGGACGCCGACCGCGCGAAGGCGGCCCGGATGCTGGCCCACGTGGACCTGCAACCAGTGCAGTGCCGCCTACATCGGCACCTCGCCGACAGCGGGCTACGTAACGCGTGCGAAGGTAGCTGACTTACGTGCCAGGTAAGGGTTACCTTGAATGTCTTACCCAGCGCGTAGCGTGAGCATCCAATGCATACCGAACAAAATCGCTAAATCATACGAATGGAGGCGAAAACATCGTGGCCACCAAGACGGGTATTCAGTGGACCGAGGTCACCTGGAATCCGACGACGGGTTGTGATCGCATCTCAACAGGATGTGACCACTGCTACGCCCTGACGCTAGCCAAGCGACTCAAGGCCATGGGTGCTGATAAGTATCAAAATGACGGGGACCCGCGGACCTCTGGCCCAGGTTTCGCCGTTACAACGCATCGTTCGGCGCTTCGAGAGCCTTATAGTTGGCGCACCCCGCGAACGGTATTTGTCAACAGCATGAGCGACCTGTTTCATGCGCGAGTTCCGTTCGCGTTCGTTCAGGAAGTATTCGAGGTAATAGCGGACACGCCGCAGCACACTTATCAGGTTCTGACTAAGCGGGCCGCTCGAATGCGGAAGCTCGCAGACCAGCTACCTTGGCCTAAGAACCTCTGGATGGGTGTTTCGGTGGAGAACGCGGAAGCGCTATACCGGGTAGACGACCTCCGAACGGTGGGTGCGGCCGTTAGATTCCTCTCGTGCGAGCCTCTGTTGGGGCCACTTGATGGCATCGATCTTGAGGGAATTGGATGGGTCATCGCCGGAGGCGAGTCAGGGCCTAACTACCGGCCCATGCAACTGGAATGGGCGCGTGGAATACGGGATGCTGCAATGACAGCTAACGTCCCGTTTTTCTTCAAGCAATGGGGAGGCCGCACCCCGAAGGCGTTCGGCCGGGAACTCGACGGCGTGACGTGGGATGAGATGCCCGTTAGCGCTTAGCGCTCCGGTCGAGCGACTATCAGGCCGGTAATAGGACTTCCTTTCCCGTCGCTCGGCGTACGGCCGTCGGCATGCAACTTCTTTATCGCGGCTCGCACCACCGTTTCACGGACGACCCCGAGGTAGTCACCGAAGACTTCGCGAGGGTAGTCGCCGACCTTGAATCGCCCATGTTGCTCAGCTAGCCGGGCGATGTTCTCAGCGATAACAGGTCGCGCGTCTGCTTCGACCCTTTCTATGTCAGGACCCGAAAGGCCTGTTATCTCAAACAGTGCGTCAACTCCCGCAGCTTCATCTCGCGCCGCCTCTTGGGCCTCACGCGTCTGCCACCACTTCTGTTCTGCGCGGGCCGCGGAATCAGAGAAATGCCATATTCCATGGGGACTTCTGGTCCCAAAGACTAGGTGATAGACAGGCTTGTGTGATGGCGCGCGGGTCACAGGAATCGCACCGATGCGCATTTTCGTTGCTTTACCGAGGCGATTCATGAACCCATGTACGATTTCGCCTACCGCGTCATCGGTTACGCCACGCTCCCGGATGATGTCTCGCCACCAGTCACCGCCTAGCGCAGCGTCTAGTCGCGCCATCGTGGCCTCGGTGGGGGTGTCGGAGGTCACATGGCCCCCGATCCGCCGTACTGCGTCGAGGCTGAAGTTCAAGAGAACCTCGGTGGGCGGCCATGTGTCGCGGCGCGGGCCTGACAGGACTCTCGTCAGCTCAGAGAAGGGAATGCCAACCCCGCACGGGTCGAGGAACAGGAACAAGGGCAACCCTTGAGCGGTGTCAATCACCTCGCTTAGGCCCTTGGTGACCTCAGCAGGGGACGCCTCGGCTTGTACGCCGCGAGCCTTGTACTCGTCCACCACGGGCTTCAGTGCGGCGTAATTCTCTGGCTTTGTCTCATGGAAGAAGAGGCGATAGGTGATCCCCCCGCGAGCCTGGTCTTCGGCGATCTGGAGAATGCGTTCAGCCGAACCTGGGGTTCCGTCGTCGTACCGGCCGCGGCCCGCGTACCCGTCGAGGTAGACCACACCATTTGACTTGGAGCCTGTCTTCCCACCGAATTTTGGCAGGTAGATCCGCAGAAGCTCATGCTTGAGGACGCTGGGCAGCCTTTGCCTATCCCAGTACCGGTCCCCGGCCCCAGTTGCCATCGGCATCTCCCCGAAGCGTTGTCTCGGCCCAGTATGCCCGATTGCATCCGGGCTGTCACGAAGCGTACTAAGTTAGAAAGCGGGCCGTCGCGCGTAGGCCGGCGAGGGCTTGGGCGAGTCCGGTCAGCGAGGTCAGCGCGTTCCGCTTGCGGCGTCTGATTGCGACGATGAGTTCATGACGACCGCGGAAGAGGACCGGCAAGCGGCTCGGGAGCTGGCGGCTCTGGCTGCGACCCGTGTCGGCTGGGCGTCCAGGGATCGCCTGCGGAGAGCGCTGCTCTGGGTGAGCCGGGGACGGCTAGGCCGTCGGCATGACTGGCCGGTTATCCCCGTCCTGGGACCACCGGTGGCAGGACAATCCGTCGGTGCGGGGCATTCGCTGGCGCGAGCGGGCGGCGCCCGAGACTCCGGCCACAAGGTCTATGAGGCGCTGAGCAAGCCCACCTCCGAAGTGGGCAAGCAGGTTCGCGGTCGAGCCTACCAGGCGGCGACCACCGTCTAACCTCTGCGGTGCGAAGCACCGACGCGCCGAAGGCGCGCCCTTGACTGCGATCTTGAGCGGTAAAAGAATCGTCGGCACCGTTGGACGGCCCACCCGCACTGATCCGCTTGGCGCGGTGCCGGAGACCGCGTAACGGTGAGCAACCACATACTCAGGGAAGCGGGGAAGTTGTCACAGCGGCCATTTGGGCACCTAGGCACCTCGGTCCCTCGGCCCTCGGTTGTGTCAGCGTCAAATCATCACGCCTCGCGGTGTGCTGGCCGACCTGGTGTTGTGGACAAGGGGGGCTATTGCACAGAAGGTGGTGCCAGTGTGGGTAGGACAGCCGTCAGCCGCCAGGCCGAGGAAGTGCTCATGCACGAACTGCAGACAGGTGAGCACATTGCCAGCAGCGCTGAGGTAACGTCCGATCCATCTCGCTGGGCCGTAGCCGCCTTCCTCACGCTGGCAATTGCGGTGACGGCGGTAGGTCTAGTCAGCCTCTTCGGGCCGCCCCGGCCCACCGGCTGGCGGTTTCGCCGCTCCCCTGCTGCCCCTGGGCATCCTGTTCCTTCCCCGCCCCCTGCTCGTCGTGGTGACTAGCCAGCGGCTGATCTGCTTGCGGCTAACGCGGTTTCGCCGGGCCCCCGGCAGCTGGCTTTCGCGGTACCGCTAGCGAAGGTCCGCATCGTGAAGTACCGGCCCGGTAAGTACGCAAGCTCCATCCAGTGCGAGGTCCCAGGCCACAAACGCATCCGGCTGAATGTCGGCCGTGCCGGGCGCAAGGACCTCGACAAGGTGGAAGAAGTGCTCTCCCGCGCGGGCGCATTCGCAAAGCTCGACCCGCCCTGGCCAGCAGCAGCGAACTTCTGAAGAACAGCCCACGAGTCCAGAAGGGGCGAGGGACCCGCACTCGGTCATGATGGATAGCGAGCATGGGTCAATGCTGCCTATCCACCGTCGCACATCAAGTGAGTCTCGGTACCTGGCACCTGCTAGTGCCGGTACAGGTGATCGTTCGTTCCGTTGGTCTCGTTGCGCGAGTCTGCCCGTCCCCACTCCGGTCCCGAAACCGGACAGCGTTCTAGCGAGCTGGTGCGCTCGTGGACGGCACGAGCACGGTCGCTGGTCCGCTCCCGGCTGCCCTCACCTCCGGGCGGCAGCTTGACGTACGGCTCGCTGTTGACCGGGCTCGCGCTGATGTACACGGTGGTGGACGCGCCGCCGACCGCGCATGTGGCACCAGGGGTGCCGTTCATGCTTTGGCGGACACACCCCGGCGAGAGGGGCGGGGCGGCCGTGAGCGTGGCCAGGACCTGTCCGTTACTGGTATCGATGACTTCCGTGTATGAGTCCTGGCTGAGGGCTATCCCGGTTCGTCCCAGCGAGTCAGTGTACGTGCCCGCGACGGTGACGCCGGGGATCGTCTCCGCCAGCTCGTATAGCGCCATGCGCATCGCGGGGGAAACCGGATCGCCGGTGAGCAGGATGCCGATGGTCTGGAAGAGAAAGTCCTGCGCCGGCTCCCCCTTGTCGGGCGAGACACCCACACTCTCGTCAGCCCGCAGGATCGGCCACAGCTTGGCGGGGGCGGTCGGCAGCGCGGCGAACTGTGCCCACGTGTAAATCTGCCCGCCGATCATGGGACCGGAAGGCCCCCCCGGAGACCGGGTAAGCTGCCCGAGTCATGCCGCTGCCGCACTGCGAAATGTTGCTGGCCTTTATCGGGCGGTTGGGCTCGTCGTTGGCGACCACGGCACCGGATTTGGCGAGCCAGGACTCACCGATGGTTGCGAGGCCCGGGCACGTGGAGCTCGTGTCCTGCTCCACCGTGTGCCAGTAGGTGGCGTTCGGCCAGCCGTTCACCAGCGGAACGCTCCCGTCCGGCGTCTCCTGCGTGCCCTTCGCGGCCTGCGCGAACACGTACGCGGCCGTGACGTCGGTCTTCGTCGCGGTGATCGAGTAGGTGACCGGGGATGTCGAAGTCTGGCCGGGCGCGTTCGGCTTCGGCTCCTGCTTAGCCGGAGCCTTCACCGTCGGCTTGGCGGACGCCCCCGCCTGCGGCGTGCCCGCCGTGTGGGAGGGCGAGGATGGAAGGGCGATCACCGTGGCCGCGGCAGCCACCGCCGCGACTCCCGCCACGCCGATGATGGCCTTGCCGGGCAGCCCGCCGAACCAGTGGGCCGCCGCCTTCCGCCTGGCCGGCGATTCCTGCCGTGCACGAGCGGTGATCGCCCCGTCGAGGGCGGCGCGCCCCCGGCCCAGTCCGTCCGCAGTGACGCCGGGAACTCTGGAACTGGACGAGATGAGGTCGTCGAGAGGGTTCATGATGCCTGCTCCTTCGCGTACAGGGTCGTCACGTGCGTGTCAGGGCCGCAGGGCCCCAGCTTCTCGAGCGCGCTGAGCGCCCGCTTGCGCGCCCGGTGCAGCCGGACCCTGGCCGCCCCCGGGCTGATACCGAGAGCCGTCGCCGCCTCGGCCTGCGACAGCCCATCCCAACCGACCAGGAGCAGCAGTTCGCGGTCGGAATCGCTCAGGACGGCGAGCGCCGTGCGGAGCCGCCCGCGCTTGGCCCAGGCGTCGAGCCGGTCATCGACCGCGTCCCAGTCCATCCCGAAGTCACGTGTCACGCCCGGGGTCGGCTGCTGCTGCCGGAAGTGCCTGTGCAGCACGTTCAGCCCGATCCCGTACAGCCAGGGCAAGGCGCTGCCACTGTCGTGTGCCACCACTCGCGAGGACGCGGACAGGGCGGCGATGAAGACTTCGGACAGCAGGTCTTCGGCTGCTGGTGGCCCGGCGCGCCTCGCCAGGTAGCGGAACACGGCGGGAGCGTGCCGCTCATAGAGCACGCCCATCAGTTCCGGCTGGCGCGGCAGGCCCGCAATGAGCTCCCCATCGGAGCGTGGATCGCCTGTCATGCCCCTCCTATGCCACAACGGGCGAAATGCGTTACAGGCCGGAACAATGTCATATAACCGCATGTGGGAGGGCCTGCGCCGTTGTTCGCGTCGGGGTGACTGGATTCAAGGGCGGCCCACTAGCGAGCCGCCGCGCGGCCCCGGCCCGGCGCGCCGGGCGTGCGGCCTCTCCGTGACGACCCGCCGCGCCAGCTGCTCCGCGCAAGACCGCTCGTGCGTCGGGTCGGCTCGAGGAGTCGGACATCGGGGCCAGATGCAAAAAACCGCAAGTCACAGGATGTACCTTATGACCTGCGGTTTCTCTGGTCGGGGTGACAGGATTTGAACCTGCGACCTCTTCGTCGCGAACAGTGATGTTATAGGCACAAAAAGTAATTATGTCAGTGTTTTCCCAGGTCAAGTCGAATGATCGGGATCGGCTGGCCGTACCCGACCGCGCTTCACCGCGACTGCCCGTCCCCATTTCGTCCCCAGAACCGGACAGGGCGTTTGTCCCGCTTTGGTGACACCTTGGCGGGCATGCTGCGCTGGCGCTGAGGCTCGATCCGATGCACCGCACGGGCTGCCGCGGCGCCGGAGGCCTCGAGGTCGGGGGAGTGCTCGCCGAGCGTGTGGAGCTTAGCGACGGCCTGGTCAAACAGGTAGCCGATCTTGCGGGCCACCCTGGTCTCGTCTTCCATCGCCGCGACCGCGTCGGCCGCGTCGCCGGTCAGGGCGCGGCCGCCGTCCTCCCCGCGCTCGGCGGCGGCGCCGAACTGCGCCCGGCTAAATGGCCCGCGCCCGGGCCAGGGGAAAATCCGCGCGAATGTGCCATATCTGGCTCCCGCCATGGGCCGTGTCTCCGGGCTGAACGTGGAAGGTCCAGCCCGCTTCGAGCGGAACCTCCGAACGCAGCCCGCGGTATCTGACCGGCCCCGCCGTTGCCGCTCAGGACTCCGCTCGCCCGGTGAACTGCTCGATGCCTTCGGCCTGCCAATCGCCAAAGCTGATGCCCGTGTCCTGTGTCTTCCAATCAGCGCGGCCGTTGGCCACTCGTCCGGTAACGGCCGCGCCCGCAGCGCTGGGACTCGCGAAGACATAGTCGCGGGTGAAACGCATCCGTTTGCCGTCAGGTTCGAGAACAAGGACCTTCTCTTCGACGAGTTTCTCGTGGAGGGCCTTGTAAGCGTGGCTTGGCCCGGTCCACTCTCGCCGCGATTGTGATCCCTCGAGTACCGTGAACTCGCCATCGATCTCTCTGGCGGTAGCGACGATCTCCTCCTTCTTCACCTGGAGGGTGAAGACCGGAGAGGACGCCGGCACAGTGGCCGGACCTGTCTCAGCGGAACTAGCGGCTGGGCTTGGGACTGACCGGAAGATGTTGACGCCCAGAACAGGCAGGATGATCTTCGCCTGGTCGATGAAGTACTCCATGTCCGAGACGTCAGCCTCGGGGAGAGGCAGCAGCGGCGGGGACGTGCCGTTCACCAGCCGCGACCGGCCCGCTTGCCTCGCGAGCGAGATGAAGCGACTCTCGAGGTAACGGGCGTGGGCCTTGGTGAGATTGGCATCCTTGCTCGTCAGCATTACGGCCCGGTCCCAGAAGTCCTTGCCGCCCTGCTCGCCTAGCCGAGCATGATCGGCCAGGCGGACGCCGACGTTGTCTCCCTCGCCTATGTAGGCGAGGGTGCCGCCCAGGGACTCAGGATCGTCGCCGAGCAGGATGTAGACACCGGTACGCGATGTCTCCCGCCGCGTCAGGAGCGTCCGCAGGTCTGATCGTGGCGCGGCCACCACGTGACCAGTCCAGTTCATGATCTCAGCGGTCAGCAGCCCGCCAGCAGTGCCGTCCGCTAGGTAGATGCGAATCTGCCTACCAGCGCCCACGCGCATCCTCCCAGCTGATCACATGGCTACGTCGTAGCTATCAAACCACTCATCGGATTGATTTCCGCCGCTTCTGATCTGAGGCGCCGCTTACGCCTTCTTGGCCTCCGGTTGCGGGCACTACCAGCGGTCGAACTACGGCGAGATTCAATTCCGCCCCGCGGCCGACGGCTGGCACCCCGAGACCTCCGCGCGCCCCGGCCGCCCCGTCCTGGTCGACGTCGGTGCCCTCTTCCCCGGCGGGCCGCTCACCTCGTGGCCGGCTGCGCTCACCGGTGAGGTATTCACCCCGCCCAGGGGACGCGGCATCCCGCGCTACCTCAGCGATGAGAAGACTGGCCGCCGCCCGGGGTGTAACCGGGCCCAGGTTCGCCGCGCGGACGGCAGGCTGATCGCCCACAAGGGCAACGGCGACCGCTGTACGGGGTCCGGTGAGTTCCCCGGCGAGGACTTGGCCCTGGCGTCCTGGTTGCCGGTCAGCAAGGGCCTGACTCCGCATGGTCTCCGCCACGGCCACCGGGTGTGGATGGATGAGGACAAGATCCCCCTGGTGCTTCAGGCCGATCGCCTCGGCCACGAGCCCGGCATGCGCGGTGTCTATGGCCACGTCAGCGACTCCATGCGCGACCAAATCAAGCAGGGCCGCTACGTGATGCGCGACGGTTACCACAGGGCATTCGGGCTGCTTAGCCGGGGAATCACCCGCGTGCCGGCTTACGTCCGCAACTTCGACACGACCGAGAACCTCGCGCCCGTCGGCACGCTGCCCCAGGCCGCATGGCTGGGCGACCGGCCGCCCCTGCTACGGGACTATCACGACGACCACGTCGCCGAGTCGGTCAGCCTGCCTGCCCAGCACCGCATGATCGTGATCCACGCCCTCGAGCTGCTCGCGCTCAACTAGCGGCTCCCGGCACAAGCTCCGTCCCCATTTCGTCCCCGGAATCGGACATCCGGGCTGGGAGAGAGACCCCGAAAAGCCGAAAGCCCAGGTCTCAGATAGTCTGTGACCTGGGCTTTCACGGCGGTCGGGGTGACAGGATTTGAACCTGCGACCTCTTCGTCCCGAACGAAGCGCGCTACCAAGCTGCGCCACACCCCGGTGTCCGAGAGGAGGCCTCTCGGACGAACCTCCGCTAGTTTAGCGGATAACTTGACGTCCCGCGCACGGTGTCGCAAGCCGCCCGGTGAACGGTCAGGGCCAGCCGGGGACCAGCGTCAGCAGGGTCGCCTCCGGGCGGCAGGCGAACCTGGCGGGCGCCCACGGGGAGGTGCCGAGTCCGGCGGAGACGTGGAGCCACGCGGTCTTGCCGCCGTCGGGGGAGACCTCCGGGTGCATGGACAGCCCGCTCACCCGGGCCCGGTCGATGCCGCAGTTGGTGACGAGCGCGCCGAAGCCGGGGACGCGGAGTTGGCCGCCGTGGGTGTGGCCGGCGAGCAGCAGGTCGTAGCCGTCGGCGGCGAACAGGTCCATGACCTTGGGCTCGGGGGAGTGCAGGACGCCGAGTCGCAGGTCGGCGGCCGGGTCGGCGGGACCCGCCACCAGGTCGTAGCGGTCCCGCTCGGCGTGCGGGTCGTGCACCCCGGCCAGGGCGATGTCCAGGCCGTTGACGGCAAGCCGCCCGCGCCGGTTGTTCAGGTCGAGCCAGCCGGACGACGCCAGTTCGCTGCCGAGCTTCTCCCAGGGCAGGTCGGGCGTCTCCCGGTCGTGGTCACCCGCGCTCGACCGCCACAGGTAGCGCGCCGGGTTCTTCGGCTGCGGCGAGAACAGGTCGTTCGAGCCGTAGACGAACGCACCGGGCTTGTCGAGCAGCGGGCCGAGGGAATCGAGCAGCGGGCCGATCGCGTCCGCGGACGCGATCGAGTCCCCAGTGTTGATCACCAGGTCGGGGTCGAGCGCCGCCAGCGACCGGACGAACGCCATCAGCCGGTGCCGGCCTGGGGTCAGGTGGATGTCGGATATGTGCAGCACCCGTAGTGGGTCTGCGCCATCCGGCAGCACGGGGATCGCACCCTGACGGAGCGCGAACCAGTTGCGCTCGATGACAGAGGCGTAGCCGATGGCCGCGGCGCCCGCGACGGCCGCGATTGAGGTGATGGTTCGTGCGCGCACCTCACCATGGTGCCATGCATCACTGGATGCGCGGCCCGTGTTTGATGGTCCGCGCTCCGTGGCCAACGTTTATTAACGGGCGGCGTCGGCCCGTGTCGGGCAGGATGGGGGTGTGAATGATCTTAAGGAACGGCTCCGGGCTGACCTGACCGACGCGATGCGGGCACGGGACCAGGTGCGGCTGCGCACGCTGCGGATGGCGCTCACCTCGATCACCAACGAGGAGGTGTCGGGCAACGCGGTGCATGAGCTCTCGGACGAGCAGATTCTCAAGGTGCTCACCCGCGAGGCGAAGAAGCGCCGGGAGGCCGCCGAGGCATTCGAGGCGGCCGGGCGCGCCGACCAGGCCGAGGCGGAGCGGGCCGAGGGCGACGTGCTGGCCGGGTACCTTCCGGCGCAGCTCCCCGACGAGGAACTGGCGGCCCTCGTCACGGCCGCCGTCGCCGAGACCGGCGCCAGCGGAATGCCGGCCATGGGGAAGGTCATGAAGGTCGTAACCCCGCAGGTGGCGGGCCGCGCCGAGGGCGGCCGTGTCGCCGCCGAGGTTCGTCGCCAACTCGGAGCGGGCTGACGTACAGTCAGCTTTACGTCACATACAAGGCTGTCAATGGGGGGCGGCCTGATCGGGGGGACAATGAGCAGTAAGTATGTGCTGAAAAAGGGCGACAGCGGGAAATTCCACTTTAATCTGGTGGCCGGCAACGGCGAGATCATCGCCACCAGCCAGCACTACGAGAGAAAAGACTCGGCCAAGGCAGGCATCAAGTCGGTGCAGAGCAACGCAACGACGGAGCACGTCGAGGACGAGACCGAGGACTAGCCGCCTTGATGAAAGCAAGTGGCCGCCTGACATTCGAAATGTCCGGCGGCCACTGCGTTATCCCGTAGCGCTGTTATCCCGTCGCGTTATCACCCTGGTGACGGGAGAACAGGGGGCGTTCCCCCGCCTGCCCCGCCGCCCCCGCCGGTGCCCCCTGTCCCGCCGGTGCCCCCTGTCCCGCCGGTCTCGCCGGTGCCCTTCCCGCCCTTCCCGCCCTTGGCAGTCGGCTTCGCCGGTTGGATGACCACCTGGCCGTTGCCCCCGGTCCACAGGGCGCTGTCGGACGGTACCTGCGCGAAGTCCTGTGAGCCTTGCAGGTTGGCGTAATCGAACGTCATGTGCCAGGTCGACCCGGGGGCGTTCGCACCGTACATCTCACCGTAACAGTGCGCGTAGTCGGAGCTCTCCGGCCGGTAGCAGGCACTTTGGTCGACCATCGTGTCCTGCGTCGGTGAGGCCGGGTTGAAGACGGAGACGTAGCCGCTCAGGGCGGTGGTGTAGCCGGCGAACGCGGCGTACGGGGTGCCGTTGCCGCTCGCCACGTTGGAGGTGCCGGTCTTGCCCGCCGCCTGGTAGTTGGCGAGTTCAAGGCCGGCGCCTGTCCCCGTGGTGAGCACGCCCTGCAGGATGTAGTTGGCCGCGGCCGCGACCGTGCTGGAGATGACCCGGTGGCAGTCCGCCGACGGCACCGGCAGCGACTTGCCGTCGGCGTCGGTGATCTTGGTCATGACGACCGGCTTGCAGTACATGCCGCCCGAGGCGGGCACCGCGTAGGCGGCGGCCATCGACATCGGGGAGACGTCAACCGTGCCGAGAGTGAACGAGGGGTCGTCGTCGGCGGGGTCCTGGTAGTTCGGCGAGCCAGGCTTCCCGTCCCCGGAGAACAGCGACTTGCCGTCCACCCGGGTCAAGCCGAGATCGGCCGCGGTGTGCACCACGTTGCAGAGGCCGACCTTCTTTTCCAGTTGGGCGAAGAAGACGTTGATCGATCCGGTGGTGGCCGTGTAGAGCGAGTAGGTGCCGGTGCCGGGACCCTCGGAGTTGACCACGGGGAACGGGTTGGTGGGATTCCCGGCGCAGCTGGTGTAGCCGGTGACCACCTCCGGGCTGGGGACCGTCTGCTGGTAGCTGAAGGGCACGCCCTGCTCAAGCGCCGTGATGAGGGTGAACAGCTTGGACGAGGAGCCGGTCTGCACGCCTTCCCCCCCGCCGTACTGGCTGTTCACCGCGTAATCGACCTCGGTCTGGCCCTTGCCCGCCCCGTACTGCCGGTCCTCGGCGATCGCGCGCACATCGCCAGTGCCGGGTTGGATCAGGACCTCGGTGTCGGCGTTATGCGCGGGGTTGTAGGTGCTCGAGTTCGCGGGCAGCACGTAGTTGACCGCGTTGGTCGCCGCGGCCTGGTCTTGCGGGGCGAGCGTGGTGGTGATCTTCAGCCCGCCGGTGGAGAGCAGCTTGGCGCGGGCCTCGGTGTTCGCGCCGAGTTGGCTGTCGAGGAGCACCGCGTGGACCACGTAATCGCAGAAGAACGCGTCCTCGCCCACCGTGCTCGCGGTGCAGCCGTTCTCCAGGTTGCCCGGGTTCACCCCGAGCTTCTCCTTCTCAACCGATGCGGCGGACGAGAGGGAGAGCTCGCTCGGGTCGGTCTGGGCGATCCGGGCAAGCACCGTGTTGCGCCGCGTCAGCGACAGGGCGGGGTTGGTGATGGGGTCGTACTCCGTCGGGTTCTCCACGATGCCGGCCAGCGTGGCGGCCTGGGCCATGGTGAGCTTCGCGGCGGTGGTGTTGAAGTACGTCTCCGCCGCGGCCTCGACGCCCCACGCGCCGTTGCCGTAATAGGAGTCGTTCAGGTACCCGGCGAGGATCTGCTGCTTGGACATCGTGTGCGCGACCTCGACCGCCATCCGCAGCTGGTCAAGCTTGCGGGACAGGGTGTCAGCGGTGGCGGCCTGCTGCGCCGACGGGCTGTCAAGCGCCTGGAGGATGAGCACGTTCTTCACGTACTGCTGCTCGAGCGTCGAGCCGCCCTGGATCGGCTTGTGCTCAAGGTCGTTGACCAGCGCCCGGACGGTGCCCTTGACGTCGAGCGCGCCGTGCTGCCAGAACCGGTCGTCCTCGATGGCGACGATCGCGTTGAGCATGTTCGGCGAGATCTGGTTGTAGTCCACCGGCTGCCGGTCGATGCCCTCGTTGTAGGTCATCCCTGGCCCGAGGTCCACGTTCCAGACGTACGTGATCAGGTGGCCTTCGCGGTCGTAGATGGCCGACCGCTGCGGCAGGCTGTCGGCGTCGACCGACAGCGTGCTGAACTTGTCGGCGGTGTTCCTGACCAGGATGCCGGTGGCGGCCACGACCGGGCACCAGCATCGCCGCCACTAGGACGCCGCCGAGCACCGAGATCAAGATCAGGCGTCCGACAGCGCTTGTCTTTCCCATGATCCAGTCGAAGAGCTGCACGCGTCATAGAGTACGCGGATGAGCACGGTACTACTGCAGTAGAGGTGCCTGATAGGTCAGCACGCTGCCAGTTTCGTCACGCTAGGGGTGTATCCGCAACCAGTTAGTGACTACCCCAAGAGCTGTATATAGCCCATTGGGACTATCTATGAAATGGCCATACCGGGTCTTGGCAGGGGTGCCCCAACTTCCGTAAGTTCCTTTATCACGAACAGGTAACCGTGACTGGGTGGCCGCACATCCTCACGGGACATGCAATCCGTCAATGCAGACCGCCCGGGTACATGTGTGCTCGGCGATCAAGAGGAGTTGGGCACATGTGGATCACCGACTGGACCACACGCGCCGCCTGTAAAGGGACCGACCCGGACGAGCTGTTCGTTCAGGGTGCGGCCCAGAACCGCGCAAAGCTCATCTGTCGGGGCTGCCCGGTACGTACCGAGTGCCTTGCGGACGCGCTCGACAACGGCATCGAGTTTGGCGTCTGGGGCGGGATGACCGAGCGCGAGCGGCGGGCGCTGCTGCGCCGCAGGCCTGACGTAACGTCGTGGCGCGAACTGCTCGAGCGGGCCCGCGACAACTACGAGCGCCAGGGCATCGACGAGCTGGTCGCCAGCTAGGCGCCGTCGCCCTGACGGCACTGGCGCCGGGGGCGGGCCGGCAACGAGGCCGGCCGAAACCAGCTATCCCTGAACTGCGAACGACTCGCCGACGCGGCGTAGCCCGGCGAGGTCGTGCACATCTTCTGGCAGGGCAGGAACCTCCACCACCGGAACGGCGGGGTGGGTCGACATGAACGAGCCGGCCACCCGCCGTTCTCGTTCACCCAGGTTCATTCGGGACGCGTGCAGCCGCAAGGCCGCGGCCGTCGCCGTCTGCGCCGTGACGGAGTAATCGCCGGACGACGCGGCAGCCACGGGTCCGTTCGGGCTCATGGTTTCCAGAGTCTCCGCGGCGGCCAGCGAGCGCGCGGCGCTCAGCCGGCAGCTGCCCGCGCTGTGCACCCTGTTCAGCAGCAGCCCGGCCAGCGGCATCCGCTCCTCGGCCAGCCGCTCGACGAAGTAGGACGCCTCGCGCAGCGCGTCGGGCTCCGGCGTGGCCACCACGAGGAACGACGTCCCCGGTGCCTGGAGCAGCCTGTAGGTCGCCTCGGCCCGCTCGCGGAACCCGCCGAACATCGTGTCGAAGGCGGTGATGAACGTCTGGGCGTCGCGCAGCACCTGGGCGCCGAGCACCTTGGTCATCGCGCCGGTCATCATCGAGAACCCGGCGTTGAGCATCCGCCCGAACGGGCGCCCCGCCTTCACCGGGCTGGTGAGCAGGCGGATCAGCCGTCCGTCGAGGAACCGGCCGAGCCGCTCGGGCGCGTCGAGGAAATCGAGCGCCGACCGGCTCGGCGGCGTGTCCACAACGATCAGGTCCCACTCGTCCGACCGCCGCAGCTGCCCGAGCTTCTCCATCGCCATGTACTCCTGCGTGCCGGAGAAGCTCGAGGAAAGCGACTGGTAGAACGGGTTGGCCAGGATCTGCGCCGCCCGCGCCGGGTCGGAGTGCGCCTCCACGATCTCGTCGAACGTGCGCTTCATGTCGAGCATCATCGCGTGCAGGCTGCCGCCCGCCTCGTCGTCGATCCCCTCGACCAGCCGGGGCGTGTTGTCAAGCGAGGACAGTCCCATCGACTGGGCCAGCCGACGCGCCGGGTCAACGGTGAGCACGCAGACCTGGCGCCCGCGCTCGGCGGCGCGCAGGCCGAGCGCGGCCGCCGTGGTGGTCTTCCCGACGCCGCCGGAGCCGCAGCAGACGACGATCCGCGTGCGCCGGTCGTCGATGATCCGGTCGACGTCAAGCTGGGGGTTGCTCCAGTTCGCGTTGACGGTCATGCTGCCCCCTCGGTCATGCTGCCCCCTGGTCGCGGAGTTCGGCCGCTAGCCGGTGCAGTGCGGCCAGGTCGATTCCCTCGATGACCAGCGGCAGCTCGTAGACCGGCTGCCCGGCCCCCTCGAGTTCGGTCCGCTCGCGTTCGGCCAGCTCGACGTGGCGGGCGTGCCCGGAGAGCTCCTCGGCCAGCTCCTCGGCGAGCGCGTCGGTGCTGTGCAGCCCGGCCGCGGTGAGCGCCTCGGCCATGGCGGCCACCTCCGGCAGGTCCTTGAGCTCCTCGCGGCTCAGCACCGTGGGCGGCGCCATGTTGATCATGACGCCGCCGACCTGCATGCCCTCGATGGAACGGAGCTCGGCTATGCCGTCGAGCGTCTCCTGAACCGGCATTTCCTCAAGCGTGCAGACGAAGTGCACGGCCGTCTGCGGTGACTTGATCACGTTGGCCACGCAGTCGGCGTGGGTGCGGACCGGGCCGACCTTCGCCAGCCCGGACACCTCGGCGGAGACGTTGAGGAACCGGCCGATCCGGCCGGTGGGCGGTGCGTCGAGCACCACTGCGTCGTAGACGAAGCCGCTCGGCGAGCCCGGCTGCTTGCGGCGGGTCGACTCGGTGGCCTTGCCGGTGATCAGCACGTCCGACAGGCCCGGCGCGATCGTGGTCGCGAAGTCGACCATGCCCAGCTTGGTCAGCGCGTTCCCGACGCCGCGCATGTTGTAGAACATCTGCAGGTAGTCAAGCAGCGCGCCCTCTGGGTCGATGGCGAGCGCGTAGACGTCGCCGCCCGGGTCGCGGCCGTCGTCGGCCTCGCCGGGGCCGATGGCGATCTTGCGCTCCTCGTAGGGGAGCGGCGGGCGGTCGAAGAGCCTGGCGATGCCCTGCCTGCCCTCGGCCTCGATCAGCAGCACCTTCCGGCCGGCGTGAGCCAGGGCGAGTGCGAGGGCGGCGGCGACGGTGGTTTTGCCGGTGCCCCCCTTGCCCGTCACGACGTGCAGCCGCACGCCGTCCCAGTCCGTGTCCCTAGCGGTCATGCCCTAGTCCCTGGTCGTTGACGACGGCGCCTGGTAGTGCGTCCTAAGGAGGCTATCGCCGCGCGCACACCGGTAAGTGCCAGTCCGGGCAGGCCCGGCCGCTCGGTGGTCGCTGCCCAGCTCGCCCGCTGCGGGCCGGAGTGGAGGGCAGGTGGAGCGAAGATCGAGAATCAAGGTATGGAACGGTCCGCGGCGACTCTTACGGCTCAACTGATAACTGTGTCGTTTGGCAGGCGCGGACTAGGCTGAACCCAAGCCCTGCGGTCGTTCGGAAGCGGAGCGGTCGCCGCTAATGAGGAGGCGGAGTTCTCATGGAGGCTCTGATCGTAGTCATTGTGCTCCTGGTCATCGCCGGCGTGATCGCCCTCGGGCGGTCGATGAAGGTCATCCAGCAGTACGAGAAGGGCGTCTTGTACCGGTTCGGCCGGGTGGAGTCCCAGCTGCTTGAGCCCGGCCTTGTCTTCGTCCGCCCGATCGGGGACCGGGTGGAGAAGGTCAACATGCAGATCATCGCGATGACCGTGCCCGCCCAGGAGGGCATCACCCGCGACAACGTGTCGGTTCGGGTGGACGCGGTTGTGTACTTCCGCGTGGTGGACCCGATCAAGGCCACGGTCAACGTGAACAACTACATCAACGCCATTTCGCAGCAGGCGCAGACCTCGCTCCGGTCGATCATCGGCCAGTCGGAGATGGACCAGCTGCTCGCCGAGCGCGAAACCGTCAACAAGAAGCTCCGGCAGACCATCGACGAGCCGACCGAGGGGCCGTGGGGCATCCGGGTAGAGCGCGTGGAGCTCAAGGACGTGTCACTGCCCGAGGGCATGAAGCGCTCCATGTCGCGGCAGGCCGAGGCGGAGCGGGAGCGCCGCGCCCGGATCATCACCGCCGACGGCGAGTACCAGGCGTCCAAGCGGCTGGCCGCCGCGGCCTCGGTGATGGCGAAGGACCCGGCGGCGCTGCAGCTGCGGCTGCTGCAGACCGTGGTCGAGGTGGCGGGCGAGAAGAACAGCACGCTGGTCATGCCGGTGCCGGTTGAGCTGCTGCGGTTCTTCGAGAAGATGGCGCCAGGCCCGGCCGCCGCCACCGGGTCGACCGCGCTTGCGGACGCCGAGGCCGAGGACGCCCGCGTCGCCGACCTCGGCGACGCCGAGGTGGCCGCGGCCGAAGCGGCGATCGCGCACGTGCCAGCGCCCGCGCCGGCGCCCGAGCTCGCCGATGCGGACGTGCCGCCGGTGCCGCCGGTGCCGCCCGTCCCTGGCGTGCCCGAGCTCGCGCCCGGCGAGGAGATCCCCGTCTCGGACCGATAATGTGAGCGGCATGACCAAGTGGGAGTACGTCACCGTGCCGCTTCTTTCGCACGCGACCAAGCAGATCCTGGACAACTGGGGTGACGAGGGCTACGAGCTCGTCACCGTGGTGCCGGGCCCGACCGCCGAGCAGCTGATCGCCTACATGAAGCGGGCGAAGGCATGAGCACCCCGTCGGAGCGGCTCGCCGAGCTCGGGCTGACGCTGCCGCAGGTAGCCGCGCCCCAGGCGGCGTACGTGCCGGCCATCCGGACAGGCAACTACGTGTACGTGTCGGGTCAGCTGCCCGTCGTGGACGGGAAGCTGCAGGCCGTCGGCAAGGTGGGCGACGGGGTGAGCGCCGAGGAGGCGGCTGCGCTAGCGCGGCTCTGCGCGCTGAACGGCCTCGCCGCCGCCGCCTCGGTGGCGGTCGGCGGCCTCGATGCCATTACCCGGATCATCAAGGTCACCGGCTTCGTGGCCAGCGTGCCGTCGTTTACCGGGCAGCCGGCGGTGATCAACGGGGCCAGCGAGTTCTTCATCGAGGTCTTCGGCGAGGCCGGGCGGCACGCGCGGAGCGCCATCGGCCTGGCGGTGCTGCCGCTCGACTCGCCGGTCGAGGTCGAGCTGATCGCCGAAGTGGCGTAGGCGCGGCGGCGTGCGGATACGGCTTGACCGGTTCGGCGACAAGCTCGCGCAACGGCTAGCCGATATCGAGGCCGGCCGGATCACGCCGGCGACCCCGCGCGACGCCGCGACCGTGATCGTGCTGCGCTCCGTCGGCGCCGCCGCCGCCGGCGCCGGCGGCGTCGAGGTGCTGATGCTGCGGCGCGTAGCGGCGATGAAGTTCGCGCCGGGTGCCTACGTCTTCCCGGGCGGTTCGGTGGACCCGGCTGACTCTGACACCGACGTCGGCTGGCACGGCCCGGACCCGGCCGAGTTCGGCGCCAGGCTCGGCGCGTCGGCCGAGATGGCCCGTGCGCTCGTCTGCGCCGCGGTGCGCGAGACGTTCGAGGAGTCGGGCGTGCTGCTCGCCGGGGCGCCCGGCGGTGGCCCGCTGGCGGCGCCGTCCGGACCGTCGTGGGAGGCGGACCGGGCGGCGCTGGCGGCTGGCGCCGTGACGCTGGCCGAGTTGCTGTCCAAGCGCGGCCTGGTGCTCCGCGCGGACCTGCTCGTCCCGTGGGCGCGGTGGATCACGCCGGAGGGCGAGCCGCGCCGGTTCGACGCGAGGTTCTTCGCGGCCGCGCTGCCCGCTGGCCAGGTGGCGACCGGGCATGCGGCCGAATCGGACCACATCGCGTGGCTGCGCCCGGCGGACGCCATCGCGGCGGCGCGGGCAGGGGAGATCTCGCTGTTCCCGCCGACGGCGGCGACGCTGAACGACTTCTCGGTTGCCGACGCCACTGCCGAAGTCGACGGCGTGGCCGAAGTCGACGGCGTGGCCGCGATTCTCGCCGCGCCGCCGCTGATCGAGCCGGTCATGCCGCGCCTGCTGCTCGAGGACGGCGAGGCCTGGCTGTACATCCCCGACGAGGTGAGGTACCCGCTGTGAGCGCAGAACCCGGACTGCGCCCGGCTGACGGCAGCAGGGCGGCCGACGGCATGGGCACCATTCGCGCGTGGTGCGTGCTCGCGCCCAACCCGTCGCCGATGACCCTGGACGGCACCAACACGTGGGTGATCGCCGAGCCCGGCTCATCGACCTCGGTGGTGGTGGACCCGGGACCGGGCGATGAGGGGCATCTGCGGCGGGTCCTCGAACTCGCCTGCGCCGGCGACCGGCGAGTGGCGCAGATCGTGCTGACCCACGGGCACCTGGATCATTCGGCGGGCGCGGTTCGCTTCGCCGAGCTGAGCGGGGCGCCGGTCGGGGCGCTCGACCCGGCGCTCCGGCTGGGCAGCGAGGGGTTCGGGCCGGGAACGGTGCTGACCGGCGGCGGCTGCGAGCTGCGGGTCGTGGCCACCCCCGGGCACACGGCCGACTCGCTCAGCCTGCTGCTGGCAGCCGACGGCGGGCTGCTGACCGGCGACACGGTCCTTGGCCGGGGCACGACGGTGATCGCCGAGGACGGGTCGCTCGGCGACTACCTGCGGACGCTTGACGAGCTCAGGGCGCTTGCGGACCAGGCCGGCCTACGGGTGCTGCTGCCCGGCCACGGGCCGCTGCTCGGCGACCCGGCGGGAGTCCTCGACTACTACATCGGGCACCGCAGGGAACGCCTCGACCAGGTGCGGGCGGCGCTGGCCGCCGGGGCGCGCACGCCCGCCGAGGTCGTCGCGGTGGTGTACGCGGACGTGGACCGCGCGCTCTGGCCGGCCGCCGAGCAGTCCGTCCGCGCCCAGCTCGCCTACCTCAGCCGGCCGCTAGCGGGCGCGCTTGCGGAGGCGCTCGGCGTCGAGGATAAGCACCGAGCGGGCCGAGATCTGCAGCCATCCGCGGGCCGCGAAGTCGGCCAGCGCCTTGTTCACGGTCTCGCGGGATGC
>CAVZUX010000041.1:0-127209 GCA_963778435.1 uncultured Actinomycetota bacterium | reverse complement strand
ACCGGCAGCCCCTTGCGGTGCCTGATGCCCTGGTAGCAGCCGATCTCGATCTTGCGACGGATGTCGGCCGCGACTTCACGGCGGAGGTCACCCTCGACCTGGTAGTTCGCGTCGATCCACTCGCGCAGCTTAGCCAGGTCGTCCTCGGTGAGGGCGTGGACCCGGGTGTCACCGCTCACGCCGGTGGCGGCGAGGGTCGCCGTTGCCCGGGTGCGGCCGATGCCGTAGACATAGGTCAGGGCGATCTCAAGCCGCTTCTCACGCGGCAGGTCAACGCCAGAGATACGTGCCATTCTGGGGCAGTTCTCCTTCGTGTGGTGGAGGTCCTCCGCACCGCCTCCCGCCCCTGCCCAGGACGGGCCCCGGCCTCCAACCGGGGGCTGCGGCCCAGTGTTACCTGGGCCGCTTGCGATGCGCGTACTACTTCGTTTTGTTCAGCTTGTGCAGCTGCGCTGCACGGCTTTCAGGCGCGGCTGACGAGTACTGCTCAGCCCTGGCGCTGCTTGTGCCTGGGGTCCGAGCAGATCACCATGACGCGGCCGTGGCGGCGGATGATCCGGCACTTGCTGCAGATCTTCTTGACGCTCGGCTTGACCTTCACGGCAAACTTCTCCTCATGGCCCATGGACGGGCCGGTTAGCTCCTGGCACCGGAGTGCCGGGATGCCCCTACTTGTACCGGTAAACGATTCGACCGCGACTCAGGTCGTACGGACTGAGCTCAACGACCACCCGGTCGTCGGGCAGAATACGGATGTAGTGCATCCGCATCTTCCCGCTGATGTGGGCGAGTACCTTGTGCCCGTTGTCCAGCTCCACGCGGAAGAAGGCATTGGGCAATGTCTCGACCACCGTGCCCTCGATCTCGATGGCGCCGTCTTTCTTGGGCATATCCTCCGCGCTTCGTCCTGCGTAGTCTTGGTTGATGTCGTGGCTGTTCGCAGCAGCTCAGACAGGCAAGTCGAGCTGGGACGACGGTTCTCCCCCGTGGCATGAGGCCATGCGGAAAGCCGGCCGATGGGCCGCAGCAGAGTCTACTGCACCTCTCCCGCGAACGCGAACCGGCAGCATAACACCGCCGCCTCGCGGTCTATTCCGCTGGAAGCTCCCGGCGGACCCCGCGGCCGAGCGGAGTGCGTCCGGCCGCCCCTCCAGACTACGCGACGTGAGCAGGCGCACCAGCCATCAGACGCCGGCCGTTACGAGTGGTCCGGGGGACGCCTGGCGATAGACAGGCCCCAGGGGATGACAATGAGGAGGAACCAGGGAAGCCAGGCCGCGCCGCCCGCCGCGATGCCGACGCCCAGCCAGACGGCCAGCAGCAGCGCGCTGGCCGCCGACCAGGTGAGCCAGGTCTCGACCTGGCGCAGGAGCATTGCGCCGTCGCTGCGGCGGTTATGGCCGGGGCCGCCCCGGCGGCGCAGCGCACCGGGCGGCGCGGGGCGGATGCCGGCCGCGGGCAACTGATACAGGTCGATGGCAGGGAGGTCGGCGAGCAGAGCGTCGAGGTCACCGAGCGTCCTGGCGGCGAGCGCCTTATCCACCCGCTCATCGAACTCTTCAGCCGTCAGCCTGCCGACCGCGTGATGCTCGCGGAGCAGCGTGGCGGTCCGCTCCCTGTCCTCGTCAGAGGCGCGCACCCTCGGATCACCCGACATCGCCATCTCCACCGGGGGCTGTCCGCTTGACGAGGCTGTCATCTTCGCGAGTAACAGCGGTCGCCGCCGTCGACAGATCGCGGCGATCAAGGCTTACCCCGGCTTGATCAGCCAAAGCCGACTTTTCGCCCTCAAGCGCGGTCAGCACCCACGGCCCGTCGGGGATGATCGCAATGGTGTGCTCGAAGTGGGCGGCGCGCGAGCCATCAACGGAGACGACCGTCCAACCGTCGTCAAGCTCGGCGACGTGCCGGCCGCCCCGGGTGATCATCGGCTCGATCGCCAACGCCATCCCGGTCCGCAGCTTGGGTCCCTGCCCGGGCGGTCCGTAGTTCCTGACGGCGGGCTCCATGTGCATTTCGGTCCCGATCCCGTGACCGGTGTACTCGCGGATCAGGCCGTAGTTGCCCGAGGCGCGCACCGACCGCTCCACGGCGTCCGAGATATCACTGAGACGCCGCCCGGGGACCGCCTGCGCGATCCCCGCCCACATCGAGGCCTCGCAGGCATCGAGCAGCGCCTGGTCGGCCGGGTCCATCTCCCCGACCCCAAGCGAGATGGCAGCGTCACCGTGCCACCCGTCGAGGACCGCGCCGCAGTCGATGGAAACGATGTCCCCGGCGCGCAGCCGCTGCCCCTTGCTCGGTATCCCGTGCACCACCTGCTCGTTAACCGATGCGCAGATGGACGCCGGGTACCCGAAGTAGCCGAGGAACGAGGGCACCGCCCCGGCATCGCGGATCTCGCGCTCCGCGATCGCGTCGAGGTCTGCCGTGGTGACGCCCGGTCGGACCGCGTCGGCAAGCACCGCAAGCGTCCGCGCGACCACCTGGCCGACCGCGTACATGCGCTCGATCTGCGCAGGTACCTTGATCTGGATCGCCGGTTCCCGCCGCAGCCGCATGTCGCACCTCCCGCTATAAAGGTACAGTCCTCACCTGCCCGCCCCGCCCCCCACCGGCTAGCGGTCAGCGGGTGTACGGCTCCAGGGCATCGAGCGCGCGGGCGGTGACCTCTTCCACCGGTCCCGTCGCGTCGATGCCCACCAGGATGCCCTCATCGGCGTAGAAGGCGATCAGCGGCTCCGTCTGCTGGTTGTAGACCTCAAGCCGGTGCCTGATCACATCTTCCTTGTCGTCGTCGCGCTGGAAGAGCTCGCCGCCGCAGTCGCCGCACACGCCCGGCTGGCTGGGCGGGTCGTAGAGCACGTGCCAGACCCGCTCGCACCGTCGGCAGGTACGGCGGCCGGACAGCCGCCTGACCACCTCGTCTTCATCCACGATGAGCTCGAGCACCACCGTCAGCCTGGTGTCCAGCTCGGCCAGCATCTTCTTCAGCGTCTCGGCCTGCGGCACGTTCCTCGGGAAGCCGTCGAGGAGGAACCCGGACTTCGCGTCGGGCTCGGCGAGCCGGTCCCGCACCATCGCCACGGTGATCTCGTCGGGGACGAGGTCACCCCGGTCCATGTACTCCTTGGCCTTGGCGCCGAGCTCGGTGCTGTTCGCTACGTTGTACCGGAAGATGTCGCCTGTCGAGATACGCGGGATCGACAGATGGGATGCGATGAAGTGGGCCTGAGTCCCTTTGCCCGCTCCGGGGGGCCCAACCAGGACGATGCGCACTATCGCAGGAAACCTTCGTAATTACGCTGCTGCAACTGGCTCTCGATCTGCTTGACCGTGTCAAGGCCGACACCGACCATGATGAGCAGGCTCACGCCGCTGAACGGGAACTGGTCAGCCACACCGATGGTGGCGAGCGCGACCAGCGGGAAGAGGGCGACCACGCCCAGGTAAATCGACCCCGGAGTGGTGAGCCTGTTGAGCACGTAGCTGAGATACTCGGCGGTCGGCCGCCCCGGTCTGATGCCCGGTATGAACCCCCCGTACTTCTTCATGTTGTCTGCGACCTCGATCGGATTGAACGTGATCGAGACGTAGAAGAACGTGAACGCGAGGATCAGCACGAAGAACAGGGCCAGGTAGAACCACATGTTGGACAGGCTGTTGGTGGAGCCAATCTCCATGTACCGCTGGATCCAGGAGACCCAGCCTTGCGGGCTCGTCTGGTTGCCGAAGAGCGACACCGCGAGCTCCGGGATATACAGCAGGCTGGAGGCGAAGATAACCGGGATGACGCCGGCCTGGTTCACCTTCATCGGGATGTACGTGGACGTACCGCCATACATCCGACGGCCAACCATTCGTTTGGCGTACTGCACCGGGATGCGCCGCTGCGCCTGCTCCATGAAGACCACGAACGCGACGACCACCATGATGACGATGATCGCGAGCAGCGCGGTGAACGTGCCCCGGTCCTGGTAGATCGCCAGCAGTTCGCCCGGAATGACCGCGATGACCTGCGTGAAGATCATGACCGACATGCCGTTGCCGACGCCACGGTCGGTGATCAGCTCGCCCATCCACATGATCACCGCGGTGCCGGCCACCATGGTGATGACCATCGTCGCGATACGGAACACCGACGCGCTGGGGATGACCGACTCCGTGCAGTCGGGGAAGAGCGTGCCGCTGCGGGCGAGCTCGATGTACCCGGTGGACTGCAGGATCGCCAACCCAATGGTCAGGTACCTGGTGTACTGCGTAATCTTCGCCTGGCCGGACTGGCCCTCGTTCTTGAGCGTCTCAAGCCGAGGGATGACGACGGTCAGCAGCTGCAGGATGATGCTCGCGGTGATGTACGGCATGATGCCGAGCGCGAACACCGACATGTACTTGAGCGCGTTGCCGCTGAGCAGGTCGACGATCTGCAGCGTGCTCGCGAGTCCGCTCTTCGACGCGACGTTGGCGCAGTACGACACGGCCGCCTCGTTGATGCCCGGAGCGGGCAGCGACGAGCCAAACCTGAACAAAGCGACAATGCCCAGCGTAAAAAGCAGCTTTTTGCGCAGGTCGGGCGTTCGGAACGCCCGGATGAACGCGGTCAGCATGCGTGATCCCTCTTCATCGGCGGAACCTGCGTAACAAACGGCTTCCGCATCTTACCTGCAGGCGTACCCCCGGGGGTGTGGGGGTGTCCCCCACAAAGTATCAACTGCCGGGAAGCTGAGCGAAACTCAGCAACCACGGTACCCCCGGCGCTAGCTCGTCCAAGGGCCTTCCCTTGAACGAGCCAGCTTGGGTGCGCAGCCTCGGTTTCCACAGTGTGGGTACCTGAGCCTAACCGAGCAGCGTAACCGTTCCGCCCGCCGACTCGATCTTCTGCCGGGCCGACGCGGAGACGGCGTGCGCGCTCACTCGCAGCGCGACTGACAGGTCGCCGTCACCGAGCACCTTGACGAGCTCGCCGCGGCGCACCGCGCCGCCAGCCACCAGGGACTCGGGCGTGACTTCGCTGCCCGCTGGGAAAAGCTCGGCGAGCCGTCCGATGTTGACGACCTGATATTCGGTCTTGAACAGTGCGTTCGAGAACCCCTTCAGCTTCGGCAGTCGCCGCTGCAGGGGCATCTGGCCGCCCTCGAACCCGACCGGCACCTGGTAACGGGCCTTGGTGCCCTTGGTACCACGGCCGGCCGTCTTGCCCTTGGAGCCCTCGCCTCGGCCAAGCCGCTGCTTCGCCTTGTGGGCGCCGCGGGCCGGCCGCAGGTCATGCAGCTTCAGCATGGCTAGTCCACTTCCTCTACCACGATCAGGTGGCGGACCCTGTGGATCATGCCCCGGAATTCCGGACGATCCGGCTTGACCACCGACTGGCCGATCTTGCGCAGGCCCAGCGAGCGCAGCGTACCGCGCTGCGTGCTGTTCCCGCCGATCTTCGATTTGACCTGGGTCACCTTGAGCTGTGTCATCGTGAGCCCCCTCGTTACGCGCTAGCTGCCGCGGCACGCGCCGCGAGCATCGCCTTGGGCGCGACGTCCTCGATCGGCAGGCCGCGCTTGGCCGCGATCTCCTCCGGACGGCTTAGCCCCTTCAGCGCGGCCACGGTTGCGTGCACCACGTTGATCGGGTTGGACGAGCCTTGCGACTTCGACAGCACATCGCTGATGCCGGCGCACTCAAGCACGGCACGCACCGGGCCGCCGGCGATGACACCGGTACCGGGGCTGGCCGGCTTGAGCATGACCACGCCGGCCGCCGCCTCGCCAAGCACGGCGTGCGGGATCGTCGTGGCGATGCGCGGCACCCGGAAGAAGTGCTTCTTGGCCTCTTCGACGCCCTTGGCGATCGCCGCGGGCACCTCCTTGGCCTTTCCGTAGCCGACACCGACCATGCCGTTGCCATCCCCCACCACGACAAGCGCGGTGAAGCTGAACCTACGACCACCCTTGACCACCTTGGCCACGCGGTTGATCGTGACCACGCGCTCCAGGTAGACCGTCTGCTTCTCGGCTTGGCCACCGCGCCGGTCGTCACGGCGTTCGCGCCGCTCACCACCGGCGCCTTGGCCTCCGCGCCGCGGAGCTCCTGGCATTAGCTGTTCCTCCTAGTTACAGACTCGCCCGGCGTCACAGCGTCAGCCCGGCTTCCCGCGCGCTGTCCGCGAGGGCGGCCACGCGTCCGTGGTACTGATAGCCGCCACGGTCGAAGACCACGGCGGTGATGCCGGCGTCCCGCGCCCGCTCGGCGATGAGCGCGCCGACAAGCTTGGCCTTCGCCGTCTTGTCGCCCTCAGCGGACTTGACGGCCTCGTCCATGGTGGACGCGGACGCGAGCGTGCGGCCGACGCTGTCGTCGACGATCTGCACGACAAGGTGCCGCGCGGACCGGTTGACGACGAGGCGCGGCCTGGCCGTCGAGCCGGAGACCTTCTTGCGCACACGCAGGTGGCGACGGACGCGGGCGCGGGTCTTGTCCGCAGTGCGCGGCCCGACACGCCCGGTGGCGTACTCGATCGATGACCTCTTGGCCTGGGTACCAGCCATGACTACTTACCAGCCTTCCCGACCTTGCGGCGGATGACTTCACCCTGGTACCGCACGCCCTTGGCCTTGTACGGGTCGGGCTTGCGGAGCTTGCGGATCCGCGCCGCAGTCTCGCCTACCAGCTGCTTGTCGATGCCCTCGACCACGAACCTGGTCGGCGCCTCAACCCGGAAGGCGATGCCCTCGGGGGGCGTGACAACCACCGGGTGGCTGAAGCCGAGGGAGAACTCGAGGTCCTTGCCCTTGGCCGCGACGCGGTAACCGACGCCGACGATCTCCAGGGTCTTGCTGTACCCCTGGGTCACACCGGTCACCATGTTGGCGATGAGCGTGCGGGACAGGCCGTGCAGGGCACGAACCTTGCCCTCGTCGTTGGGCCGGGTGACGTTCAGGACACCGTCCTGGCGCTCCACGACGATCGGCTCGGCGACGACGTGGCTAAGGGCGCCCTTGGGCCCCTTAACGCTGACCGCCTGGCCGTCGATGGCAATGTCCACTCCGCTGGGGATGGGAATGGGGAGACGTCCAATACGTGACATTTTGCTGTTCTCCCTTCCCGCTACCAGACGTAGGCGAGGACTTCCCCGCCCACGCCGTTCCGGTTGGCCTGCTTGTCGGTCATCAGACCGCTGGACGTCGAGATGATCGCGACGCCGAGCCCGCCGAGCACCCGGGGCAGGTTGTCCTTCTTCGCGTACACGCGCAGGCCTGGCTTGGAGACCCGCTTGATGCCAGCGATCGAGCGCTCCCTGGCGTTGCCAAACTTCAGCGTGACCACGAGGTTCTTGCCGACCTCGGCGTCTTCGACGCGCCACCCGGCGATGTAGCCCTCCTGCTGGAGGATCTCCGCGATATGCGACTTGATCTTCGAGTACGGCATGCCCACGGTGTCGTGGTACGCCGAGTTGGCGTTCCGCAGACGGGTCAGCATGTCCGCGATCGGGTCGGTCATTGACATGGCCGTTTTGGCCTTCCTCGCCGCGGTTTCTCTGTTGCCCAAGGGGGTCGACCCCTTCAACCCCCCGAAGAAGGCGGACTAACGGACCTACGGCGTGTAGATAGTTACCAGCTTGACTTGGTGATGCCGGGCAGCTCGCCCTTGTGCGCCATCGATCGGAAACAGATCCGGCAGAGGCCGAACTTCCGGTAAACGGCACGCGGCCGGCCACAGCGGGTGCATCGAGTGTATCCGCGCACCTCAAACTTCGGCTTGCGCTTGGCCTTGACGATCAGGGCCGTCTTCGCCATCTGTCAGCCCTCCTTGAACGGGAAGCCAAGACGCCGCAGCAGCGCGCGGCCCTCGGCGTCGTTGGTCGCCGTGGTGACGATGGTGATGTCCATCCCCCGCTGCCTGTCCACCTTGTCCGGGTCGATCTCGTGGAACATGACCTGCTCCGTGAGACCAAAAGTGTAGTTCCCGCGCCCGTCGAACTGCTTGTCAGAAAGGCCACGGAAGTCGCGGATGCGGGGAAGTGCGATCGAGAGCGTCCGGTCGAGGAACTCCCACATCCGGTCGCCGCGCAGCGTCACGTGGGCGCCGATCGGCATGCCCTCGCGCAGCTTGAACTGGGCGATGGACTTCTTGGCCTTCGCCACGGCCGGCTTCTGCCCGGTGATCGCGGCCAGGTCCCTGATCGCGCCGTCGATGAGCTTCGCGTCCCGCGCCGCTTCGCCAACGCCCATGTTCACGACGACCTTGGTCAGCCCCGGGATCTGCATCACGTTGGCGTACCCGAACTCGTCCTTCAGGGCGGGAGCGATCTCGGCGCGGTACTTCTCCTTCAGCCGCGGCCTGGCCGGCGCCTCGGTGGCCATCAGATTTCCTTCCCGCTAGGACGGAGCACGCGCACCTTCGCGCCGTCCTCATTGACCTTGTAGCCAACCCGCGCCGGGCGCTTGGTCTCAGGATCGACCAGGGCCACGTTGCTCACGTGGATCGGCGCCTCCTGAGTGATGATGCCGCCGTCCTGCGCACCGCGGACACCCGTGTTGGTCACCTTCTTGTTTTTCTTGATCATGTTCACGCCCTGGACGAGGACCTTTTCGCGGTCCGGATACGCCGCTATGACGGTTCCGGTCGCGCCCTTGTCCTTACCGGCCAGGACGATCACATTGTCGCCCTTCTTGATCTTCATCACAGCACCTCCGGTGCCAGCGAGATGATCCGCATGAACCGCTTCTCCCGCAGCTCCCGGCCGACCGGGCCGAAGATGCGGGTGCCGCGCGGATCTCCGCCATCCCTGATCAGGACGGCTGCGTTCTCGTCGAAGCGGATATAGGAACCGTCTGCGCGGCGGCGCTCCTTGCGGGTACGCACCACGACCGCCTTCACGACGTCGCCCTTCTTGACGCCAGCCCCGGGCAGCGCGTCCTTCACGGTCGCCACGATGACGTCACCGATGCCCGCGTATCGCCGGCCACTGCCGCCGAGCACGCGGATACACAAGATTTCCTTCGCACCCGTGTTGTCGGCGACTTTAAGCCGCGACTCCTGCTGAATCACGTCAACTCCTGCTTCGTCACGCCGGAGTGTTCCGCCGGCGATTCGTCCTTGCTTACTTGGCCTTCTCGAGGATTTCAGCCACGCGCCACCGCTTGGTGGTCGAGAGCGGCCGGGTCTCCATCAGCAGTACACGGTCGCCGACGCCGCACTCGTTCTGCTCGTCGTGTGCCTTGTACTTCTTGGTACGACGCAAGACTTTGCCGTACTTGGGGTGCTTAACGCGGTCTTCCACGGCGACGACGACGGTCTTGTCCATCTTGTCGCTGACCACGAGGCCCTCGCGGGTCTTGCGGTAGCCGCGCGCCTCGGCGGTCTCGTCGACCGTGGTCTCGGCTGGCGTGCTGCTCACTTCATGCTCCCCTCGACGTCTGCGGCCGTCTCGTCCTCGACGTCGATGATGATGCCGAGCTCGCGTTCCCGCATCACGGTGTAGATGCGGGCGATCTCCTTGCGCACGGCACGCAGCCGGCCGTGGCTCTCGAGCTGGCCAGTGGCGCCCTGGAAGCGCAGGTTGAACAGCTCTTCCTTAGCCTCGGCCAGCTTGCTGGTGAGCTCCTCAGGAGACGAGGAACGCAGCTGCTCGGCGGTCAAGCCCGTAGCCATCAGGCTTCACCCAACTCTCGCTTAACGATCTTGCACTTCATTGGGAGCTTGTGGATCGCGCGGCGCAGCGCCTCACGGGCCACCGACTCGTCGACACCGGACAGCTCGAACATGACCCGACCCGGCTTGACGTTGGCGATCCACCACTCGGGCGAGCCCTTACCTGAGCCCATCCGCGTCTCAGCCGGCTTCTTGGTCAGCGGGCGGTCCGGGTAGATGTTGATCCACACCTTGCCGCCACGCCGGATATGCCGGGTCATGGCGATACGGGCCGCCTCAATCTGGCGGTTGGTCACGTAAGCGTGCTCGAGGGCCTGAATGCCAAACTCCCCGAACGTGACGCGGGTGCCACCGCTCGCGGCGCCGGTCCGGTGCGGACGGTGCTGCTTGCGGTGCGCGACCTTACGCGGAATTAGCATTGGTTAGCCCTCCCCACTGGTTTCCGCCGACGGCTCCGCCGCGGAGGCGGTCCGCTCGGGACGGTCATTGCGGCCCTCCGGACGGTCACGCCGGGGACGGCGCGGGCCGCCCGCCGGGGGCCGGCCGCTATCGCGGTCGCGGCGCTGCCCCGTGCCAGCCGCGCGCAGCGCCGCCTGCTGGGCCTCGCGGCCAGCCCGGGTGGGGGCTGCGTCGCCACGGTAGATCCAGACCTTGACGCCGATCCGGCCGAAGGTGGTCCGCGCCTCGTAGAAGCCGTAGTCGATGTCCGCGCGGAGCGTGTGCAGCGGCACCCGGCCCTCGCGGTAGAACTCGCTGCGCGACATTTCAGCGCCGCCCAGACGCCCGGAGCACTGCACCCGGATGCCCTTCGCGCCGCCCTTGGTCGCGCTCTGCATCGCTTTGCGCATCGCCCGCCGGAAGGAGACCCGGCTGGAGAGCTGCTCAGCCACGCCCTGCGCCACCAGCTGCGCGTCAACCTCGGGGTTCTTGACCTCAAGGATGTTCAGCTGGATCTGCTTGGCGGTGAGCTTCTCCAGGTCGCCGCGGATCCGGTCGGCCTCCGCGCCGCGGCGGCCGATCACAATGCCGGGGCGGGCGGTGTGAATATCGACCCGCACCCGGTCCGTGGTCCGCTCGATCTCCACCTTGGAAATACCGGCCCGCTCCATGCCCTTCTGCAGCATGCGGCGGATCGCCACGTCCTCAGCCACGTAGTCCTTGTACTTCTTCTCCGCGTACCAGCGGCTCTTGAAGTCGGTGGTGATGCCTAGACGGAACCCATGCGGGTTAACCTTCTGTCCCACTAGCGGTTCCCTCCCTCAGTGTCGTCGGACACCACGACCGTGATGTGGCTGGTCCGCTTGTTGATCCGGTATCCACGGCCCTGCGCCCGCGGCCGGAACCGCTTCAGCGTCGGTCCTTCGTCCACGTACGCGGTCGAGACCCACAGCATGCCCCGGTCGCGCCCGCCGATCTGGTCCGCATTGGCGATCGCGCTGGCCAGCACCTTGCCGACCGTGTCGCTGGCGGCTTGCGGTGCGAACTGCAGCACGGCTTGCGCCTGGTCGGCGGGTAGCCCGCGGATCAGGTCCACCACCCGGCGCGCCTTCTGCGGCGTAATGCGCACGTACCGCGCCTTAGCCCTGGCTTCCATTGGTGCGTTTCCCCTTCTCAGGCTTATCGCCGGCTGCGCCGGTCATCCTTGACATGGCTGCGGAACGTCCGCGTGGGCGCGAACTCGCCGAGCTTGTGCCCAACCATCGACTCGGTGACGAACACCGGGATGTGCTTGCGGCCATCGTGCACCGCGATGGTGTGACCAAGCATCGCCGGAACGATCATGGATCGCCGTGACCAAGTCTTGATAACGGTCTTGGTGCCCTTCTCATTCTGAACGTCCACCTTCTTCATCAGGTGGTCGTCGACGAAGGGCCCCTTCTTAAGGCTACGAGGCATTTCAGGCTGCTCCCTACCGCTTGTTCTTGCCGCGGCGACGGCTGATCAGCCGGTCACTTGGCTTGTTCGCCCGGCGGGTGCGGCCCTCAGGCTTACCCCACGGGCTTACCGGGTGTCGACCGCCAGACGTCTTGCCTTCGCCACCACCGTGCGGGTGATCGATCGGGTTCATGGCCACGCCACGCACCGACGGTCGCTTGCCCTTCCAGCGGTTGCGCCCCGCCTTGCCGATCTTGATGTTGCCCTGCTCGGCGTTGCCAACCTCGCCAACGGTCGCCCGGCACTCCGCGCTGACCCGGCGGATTTCACCGGACGGCATGCGCAGCGTGGCGTAGCCGCCCTCCTTGGCCAGCAACTGAACGCCGGAGCCGGCCGAGCGCGCGATCTTGGCGCCGCCACCTGGCCGCATCTCGATCGCGTGGACGACCGTACCGGTCGGGATCGACTTCAGCGGCAGAGCGTTGCCCGGCTTGATGTCCGCGCCGGTCCCGTTCTCCACCCGGTCGCCCTGGTGCAGGCCCTGCGGAGCGAGGATGTACCGCTTCTCGCCGTCCACGTAGTGGAGCAGCGCGATGCGGGCGGTGCGGTTCGGGTCGTACTCAATGTGCGCGACCTTCGCCGGAATGCCGTCCTTGTCATGCCGCCGGAAGTCGATCAGGCGGTAGGCGCGCTTGTGCCCGCCGCCCTGGTGCCGGGCGGTAACCCGGCCATGGACGTTCCGGCCCCCCTTGCTGTGCAGCGGGCGGACCAGCGACTTCTCCGGCTCACTCCGGGTGATCTCGGAAAAGTCGGAGCCGCTGGCGCCGCGCCGACCCGGGGTGGTCGGCTTATATTTACGGATTCCCACCTGCGTCTCCTTAACTAACCGGTCCGCCGAAGATGTCGATCCGGTCACCGTCAGCCAAGGTCACAATGGCCCGCTTGGTGTCCGCTCGCTTGCCCCAGCCAGTCCGTGTGCGCCGGCGCTTGCCCTGCCGGTTCAGCGTGTTCACGCCGGTCACCTTGACTCGGAACACTTCCTCGACCGCCTGCTTGATCTGCGTCTTGTTGGCGTCTGGCGCGACGACGAAGGTGTACTTGCCCTCGTCGAGCAGGCCGTAGCTCTTCTCGGAAACCACCGGACGCAGCAGGATGTCCCGGGGGTTGTAGATCCGGCTCACTCCGAACCCCTTTCCACGAACGCGTCCAGCGCGGCCTGGGTGAAGATCAGGTAGTCGCTGTCGAGCACGTCGTAGGTATTGAGCTGGTCCTCGGCGAGCAGGTGCACGGCGGGGACGTTACGCAGCGACTTCCAGGTGAGGTCGTCGTCGTGCGTTGTGACGACCAGGATGTTCCGATCGGCGCCGCCGGTCACGGTCTCGAGCACCGCGAGCGCGTCCTTGGTCCGCGGAACGTCACCCTCGACGAACGCGGTGACGACGAACACGCGCTCGTTGACCGCCCGGTCAGAGAGCGCGCCGCGCAGCGCGGCGGCCTTCATCTTCTTGGGCGTCTTCTGCGCGAAGTCCCGCGGCACGGGGCCGTGCGAGACGCCACCGCCGGTGAACTGCGGCGCGCGGATCGAACCCTGGCGGGCCCGGCCGGTGCCCTTCTGGCGGTACGGCTTCCTGCCGCCGCCGCTGACCTCGCCCCGGGTTTTGGTGGAGGCGGTGCCCTGCCTGGCGGCGGCGCGCTGCGCGATCACGACCTGGTGGATCAGCGGCACGTTCACCTTCGCCGCGAAGATCGCGTCGGGAAGCTCGGCGGTGCCGGCCTCGCCCGACGGCGAGACGACGTTGACGGTGGTCATCAGTTCCCCTCTCGGGCTGCGGCGCGCACCATGACCAGCCCGCCGCGCGGGCCGGGAACCGCGCCCTTGATGAGCAGCAGGTTCTTGTCGCCGTCAACGGCGTGCACGGAAAGGCTCTGCACGGTGGTCCGCTCGCCGCCCATCCGGCCGGCCATCCGGACGCCCTTGAACACGCGGCCCGGGGTGGCGCAGGCGCCGATCGAGCCGGGCGAGCGGTGCTTGCGCTGGGTGCCGTGCGAGGACGACAGGCCCTTGAAGCCGTGTCGCTTCATAACGCCCGCGAAGCCCTTGCCCTTGGACCTGCCGGTCACGTCGACGCGCTGGCCGGCCGCGAACAACTCGGCGGTGAGCTCCTGGCCGAGCGTGTACGTGGAAGCGTCCTGAGTGCGGATCTCTGCGATGTACCGGCGTGGCGTCACCCCGGCCTTCTCGAAGTGGCCCCTCATCGGCTTGTTGAGCTTACGGAGCTTGCTGTCCGAAAGCGCTCCGAACCCGATCTGGACAGCGGAGTAGCCGTCACTGTCCGGGGTACGGACAGCCGTGACCACGCACGGGCCCGCCAGCACCACCGTGACGGGCACTACCTGCCCGGTTTCGTCGAAGACCTGGGTCATGCCAAGCTTGGTGCCCAGGATCCCTGTCATTGCCATGATCAGTAGGTCCTCAGAGCTTGATCTCGATGTAGACGCCGGCTGGAAGGTCAAGCCGCATCAGGGAATCGACCGTCTTAGGCGTCGGATCGAGGATGTCGATCAGCCGCTTGTGCGTCCGCATCTCAAAGTGCTCGCGCGAGTCCTTGTACTTGTGCGGCGAGCGGATGACGCAGTACACGTTCTTCTCAGTAGGCAGCGGCACAGGACCGGCAACGCGCGCGCCGGTGCGGGTCACCGTGTCGACGATCTTCCGCGCCGAGCTGTCGATGACCTCGTGGTCATATGCCTTGAGCCGGATGCGGATCTTCTGTCCCGCCATTGTGGCTTCTTCCTCAATCTCTTCTACATGCCGCTGTCTGTTTGAAGCCTGACAAGCAAGCGCCGCGGCGGCCGGGGGACCTTGCGGCCCCTGGCCGCCGCGGCGGCTCGCTACTTCAGGATCTTGGTGACCCGGCCGGCGCTGACGGTGCGGCCACCTTCCCGGATCGCGAACTTGAGCCCGTCTTCCATGGCGATCGGCTGGATCAGGTTGATCGTCATGTCGGTCCGGTCACCCGGCATCACCATCTCCGTGCCCTCCGGCAGCTGGACAACGCCAGTCACGTCGGTGGTGCGGAAGTAGAACTGCGGCCGGTAGTTGTTGAAGAACGGCGTGTGACGGCCGCCCTCCTCCTTGGACAGGATGTAGACCTGGCCCTCGAACTCGGTGTGCGGGGTGTTGGTGCCCGGCTTGATGATGACCTGGCCGCGCTCAACGTCCTCGCGCTTGACCCCACGGAGCAGCAGCCCCACGTTGTCGCCCGCCTGACCCTCATCGAGGAGCTTGCGGAACATCTCCACCCCGGTAACGGTGGTGGTGGTGGCCTTCTCCTTGATGCCGATGATGTCCACGACCTCGCCGGTCTTGACGACACCGCGCTCGATCCGGCCGGTCACCACGGTCCCGCGGCCGGTGATCGAGAAAACGTCCTCGACCGGCATCAGGAACGGCTTCTCGACCTCACGGACCGGCTGCGGGATGGAGTCGTCGACGGCGTTCATGAGCTCGATGATCGCGTCGCCCCACTTCTCGTCGCCGTTCAGCGCCGGGTAGGCGGCGACACGGACGACCGGGACATCGTCGCCGGGGAACTCGTACTGGCTGAGCAGCTCGCGAACCTCAAGCTCGACCAGCTCGAGGATCTCCTCGTCGTCCACCATGTCGCACTTGTTCAGCGCGACCACGATGTACGGCACGCCGACCTGGCGGGCGAGCAGCACGTGCTCGCGGGTCTGCGGCATCGGGCCGTCGGTCGCCGCGACCACCAGGATCGCGCCGTCCATCTGCGCGGCACCGGTGATCATGTTCTTGACGTAGTCCGCGTGCCCCGGGCAGTCCACGTGCGCGTAATGCCGCTTCTCGGTCTGGTACTCGACGTGCGAGATCGAGATCGTGATGCCGCGCTCCTTCTCCTCCTTCGCGTTGTCGATCTGGTCGAAGGGGGTGAAGGGGTTCACGTCGGGCATCTTGTCGTGCAGGACCTTGGTGATCGCCGCGGTCAGCGTCGTCTTGCCATGGTCAATGTGGCCGATGGTGCCGATGTTGACGTGCGGCTTAGTCCGCTGGAACTTTGCCTTCGCCACTGTATCTCCTCGTTGCGATCCGGCCCACCCGTGGTGGGGCTGGAGTGTTTCTGGGTCCTAATGCCTGCTGTTGCGCGTTGCGGTTACTCGCCGCGCGCCTTGGCTATGATCTCTCTGGCGATGTTCGGCGGCACCTCGGAGTACGAGTCGAACTGCATGCTGAAGTTCGCCCGACCTGATGTCTTGCTGCGCAGGTCCCCGATGTAGCCGAACATCTCAGACAGCGGGACGAGAGCATTGATCACCCGGGCCCCGGATCGTTCCTCCATGGCCTGCATCTGACCGCGCCGACTGTTGAGGTCGCCGATCACATCCCCCATGTAAGCCTCGGGGGTGGTGACCTCGACGTTCATCATCGGCTCGAGCAGCACCGGGCTGGCCAGCGCGGCGGCCTTCTTGAAGACCATCGAGCCGGCGATCTTGAAGGCGAGCTCCGAGGAGTCCACCTCGTGGTAGGCCCCGTCGGTCAGCGTCACCTTGACGTCGACCATCGGGAACCCGGCGAGCACACCGAACTCGGAGGCTTCCTGGCAGCCGGCGTCCACCGACGGGATGTACTCCCGAGGGATGCGACCGCCGCTCACCTTGTTCACGAACTCGTAGCCACCGCCGTCGCCGCCGGTCGGCCCCAGGTTGATGAGCACCCGCGCGAACTGGCCGGAACCACCGGTCTGCTTCTTGTGCGTGTACTCGACCTTGGTGACCTCCTTGCGGACGGTCTCGCGGTAGGCCACCTGCGGGCGGCCGATGTTCGCCTCGACGTTGAATTCGCGCTTCATCCGGTCGACCAGCACCTCAAGGTGGAGCTCGCCCATCCCGGAGATGATCGTCTGCCCGGTCTCGAAGTCGGTCTGGACCTGGAAGGTCGGGTCCTCCTCGGCGAGCCGCTGGATCGCGGTGCCCAGCCTCTCCTGGTCGCTCTTGGTCTTCGGCTCGATCGCCACGTTGATGACGGGCGCGGGGAAGGTCATCGATTCCAAGATCACCGGCTTGGCCGGGTCGCAGAGCGTGTCGCCCGTCGTGGTGTCCTTCAGGCCCATGACGGCGACGATCGACCCGGCGACCGCGCTCGGCTTCTCTTCACGCTTGTTCGCGTGCATCTGGTAGATCTTGCCGATCCGCTCCTTGCGGTCCTTGATCGAGTTCAGCACCGCGGTGCCGGTCTCGAGGGTGCCGGAGTAGATGCGGATGTAGGTGAGCTTGCCCAGGTGCGGGTCGGCCGCGATCTTGAAGGCCAGCGCCGAGAACGGCTCGTTCGGGTCGGCGTGCCGCTCGACGGGCTGGTCATCGTGGTTGAGCGCGTGACCCTTGATGGCCGGAATATCCAGCGGCGACGGCAGGTAGTCGACGATGGCGTCCAGCATCGGCTGCACGCCCTTGTTCTTGAATGCCGAGCCGCAAAGCACCGGGTTGATGGCGCTTGACAGCGTCGCGCGACGGATCGCCGCGACCAGCTGATCCTCGGTCGGCTCCTCGCCGTCGAGGTACATCGCCATCATCTCGTCGTCGTTCTCGGCGACGGTCTCGAGCAGCTTGTCGCGCCACTCGCGGGCCGCGTCGGCGTGGTCAGCCGGGATCTCGACGATGTCGTACTTGTCGCCCTTGCCCTCGGTGTTCCAGACCAGCGCGCGCATCCGAACAAGGTCGATGACGCCGCGGAAGTCACCCTCCACGCCCCAGGGGAGCTGGATGACGGCCGGGGTCGCGCCCAGCCGGGTCACGATCATCTCCACGCAGCGGTGGAACTCGGCGCCTACCCGGTCCATCTTGTTCACGAAGCAGATTCGGGGCACTTCGTACTTGTCGGCCTGCCGCCAGACCGTCTCGGACTGCGGCTCAACGCCGGCAACCGCGTCGAACACGGCGACCGCACCGTCGAGCACCCGCAACGAGCGCTCCACCTCAACGGTGAAGTCCACGTGGCCGGGGGTGTCGATGATGTTGATCGTGTGGTCCAGCCAGGACGTGGTGGTCGCGGCGGACGTGATCGTAATCCCGCGTTCCTGCTCCTGGGGCATCCAGTCCATGGTGGCCGCGCCATCGTGGACTTCACCGATCTTGTAGTTGATGCCCGTGTAAAACAGGATGCGCTCGGTCGTCGTCGTCTTGCCCGCGTCGATATGCGCCATGATCCCGATGTTTCGGACCTTGGCGAGGTCTGCTGCGGTCTGGGTGGCCACGTTAAGCGTCCTTCGTACTAGTTCTCGGTCTTACCAGCGGTAATGCGCGAAGGCCTTGTTGGACTCCGCCATCTTGTGTGTGTCCTCGCGGCGCTTGACGCTCGCCCCGAGGCCGTTGCTGGCGTCGAGCAGCTCGTTCATGAGCCGCTCGGTCATCGTCTTCTCCCGACGCTGGCGCGAGTACGTCACCAGCCAGCGCATGGCGAGCTGAGTGGAACGCGAGGCGCGCACCTCCACGGGAACCTGGTAGGTCGCACCGCCGACGCGGCGGCTGCGGACCTCGAGGGTCGGCTTGACGTTGTCGAGCGCGCGCTTGAGCGTCACGACCGGGTCGTTGCCGTTCTTCTCGCGGCACCCCTCGAGCGCCCCGTAGACAATGCGCTCGGCCAGCGAGCGCTTGCCCTCCTTGAGCACCTTGTTCGCGAGCGCGGTAACGAGGGGCGAGCCGTATACCGGATCGGTGACTAGCTGCCGCTTCGCAGCGGGACCCTTACGCGGCATCTCAGCTCTTCTCCTTCTTCGTTCCGTAACGACTGCGCGCCTGCTTGCGGTTGCGGACACCCTGCGTGTCGAGCGAACCGCGGATGATCTTGTAGCGGACACCCGGGAGGTCACGGACACGGCCGCCGCGGACCAGCACGATGGAGTGCTCCTGCAGGTTGTGGCCGACGCCGGGGATGTAGGCGGTGACCTCAATCTGGCTCGTCAGCCGGACGCGGGCGACCTTGCGCAGCGCAGAGTTCGGCTTCTTGGGCGTGGTCGTGTAAACGCGCGTGCACACACCACGACGCTGCGGGCTCTGCTTGAGCGCCGGCGTCTTGTTCTTCGACACCTTGTCCTGGCGGCCCTTGCGGACCAGCTGCTGGATCGTGGGCAACCGAGTCTCCGTCTTCCCGTCGTGTTCCTACTGTCAAGCCTGTCAAGCTCGTGTGTTCGCTTGCGGTCTGCCGGTTCCCCGGCTCACAAGCGAGCTAGAAAATCGTCGGTTTCCCGCCGTTTCCACCCGTCTGACCTGCACGTTTTCGCTCTTCTCCGACCCCCGAGGTCGGGTGTGTCGCGCTCGGCCTTCGGCCGACAGCAAACACCGTCTCACGGGTCGGCAGCCCACACCCATCCGAATCCGGACTACCAGGGAGAGAGTCCACACGGCCAGCTGCACGGCCACCGTGCTGGGCCGATATGACCCAACGTCTCGCCGACTGCTGACACGCAGGCACCCGCGTGGAGACGGGCACGAATGTAAAAACTACCACCCGTGTGCCCGTCGACCAAATTGGCATTGGTCACTAGCGCGGCTTTCCACCAGCAAGCCTACCCGCTCGCTGGAGCGCATGCGCACGTAGTCCGCCAACTGTCTGAAGTAGCTAACGCTCGACCCTCTCGATCCATTCCGCCGAGGGTGGGGGGTCGGGGCGGGGGGCGGTGGTGGGTGGGGGCGGAGGGCGGTCTGCGGGGGCGGGGGTCGGGAAGGTGAGCGGGGGCTGCGGGGGGTGGTGAGCGGAGGGTGCGGGCGCGGGGGTCGGGGACGGGGGTCGGGGACGGGGGTCGTGGCGGTGAGCGGGGGGTGCGGGAGCTGTGAGCGAGGGCGGGGGTCGGGGGCGGTGAGCGGGGGGCGGTGAGCGGGGGCGGAGGGGTGGCAGGGGTGGTTGAAGATCTCTGAGGATGAGGAACGGACCGTTGCTTCGCCTGGACCCAGAGAAATTTCCGGATCAGGCGAAGCAACGGCCCGTTACCTATGACCTAGCTGTTGATTTTTTGTCTTCGACTTCGACTGCGGCTACCGGTTGTAGGCGCCGAAGTCGTAGTCCTCCAGCGGGACCGCCTCGCCCGAGCCCTGCCCGAAGGCGTAACCGTCCGCCTCCTGGTAGGTGGTGGCCGGGTAGGCGGAGGAGCGCGCGTCGTCGGTCGGCTCGACCCGGATGTTCCGGTACACCGGCATGCCGGTTCCGGCCGGGATCAGCTTGCCGATGATCACGTTCTCCTTGAGGCCGAGCAGCGAGTCCGACTTGGCGTGGATCGCCGCATCGGTGAGCACCCGCGTCGTCTCCTGGAAGGAGGCCGCCGACAGCCACGACTCGGTGGCCAGCGACGCCTTGGTGATGCCCATCAGCACCGGGCGGCCGGAGGCCGGGGTGCCGCCGTCGTTCACCACGGCGCGGTTCATGTTCTCGAACTTCGGCCGCTCCACCAGCTCGCCAGGAAGCAGGTCGGCGTCGCCGGACTCCAGGACGTTCACCCGCTTGAGCATCTGGCGGATGATGATCTCGATGTGCTTGTCGTGGATCGACACGCCCTGCGACCGGTACACGTTCTGCACCTCGGCCACCAGGTGCTTCTGCACCTCGCGGGAGCCGAGGATGCGGAGCACCTCGTGCGGGTTCACGGCGCCGGCGATGAGCTGGTCACCGACGCTGACGTGACCGCCGTCGGCGACGAGCAGCCGGGACCGCATCGGGACCTGGTAGGGGACCTCTTCGGCGCCATCGTCGGGGATGACGATGATCTTCCTGGTCTTCTCCGTCTCCTCGATCTTCACCCGGCCGGCGACCTCGCTGATCGGGGCCATGCCCTTGGGGATGCGGGCCTCGAACAACTCGGTGATACGCGGCAGACCGTGCGTGATGTCGGCGCCGGCCACACCACCGGTGTGGAAGGTACGCATCGTCAGCTGGGTGCCGGGCTCGCCGATGGACTGCGCGGCGACGATGCCGACCGCCTCGCCCACGTCCACCCGCTTGCCCGCGGCAAGCGAACGGCCGTAGCACTTGGCGCAGACACCGATCTTCGCCTCGCAGACCAGGACGTTGTGCGTCTTGATCATGTCGATGCCCGACTCCACGAAGAGGTCGATCATCGTGTCGGTCGTGTCCTCGCCGATGCGGCCGAGCACGGTGCCGTCCGTGGCCACCACGTCCTCCGCGAGGCTGCGGCCGGTGCCGGTGTTTTCGATGTTGTCCAGCTTGCGCAGCGTGCCGTCGGAACCCCGCTCGGCGATCTGCATCGGGAACCGGCGCTCGGTGCCGCAGTCCTCCTCGCGGACGATGACATCCTGCGCCACGTCCACCAGACGCCTGGTCAGGTATCCGGAGTCGGCGGTGCGGAGCGCGGTGTCGGCGAGGCCCTTACGGGCGCCGTGGGTCGAGATGAAGTACTCGAGCACGGTCAGGCCCTCACGGAAGGAGGACTTGATCGGGCGCGGGATCGTCTCGCCCTTGGGGTTCGACACCAGACCACGCATGCCGGCGATCTGCCGGACCTGCATGGGGTTACCACGGGCGCCGGAGTTGACCATCATCCAGACCGGGTTGGTGGCCGGGAAGGCGTTCTCCATGTCCTGGGCAACCTCGGCGGTCGCGTGCGTCCAGATCTCGATGAGCTCCTGACGGCGCTCGTCGTCGGTGATCAGGCCGCGCTCGTACTCGCGCTGCACCTTGTCGGCGCGGCGCTCGTAGCCGTCAAGGATGGCCGCCTTGTTCGGCGGAGCGACCACGTCCTCGATGCCGATCGTCACGCCGGACCTGGTCGCCCAGTGGAAGCCCGCGTCCTTGAGCGCGTCGAGCGCCGCGGCCACGTGCACCTTCGGGTAGGTCTCGGCGAGCGAGTTGACGATGACGGTGAGCTGCTTCTTGCTCACCATGTAGTTGACGAACGGGAAGTCCGCCGGCAGCGTGTCGTTGAAGATGCACCGTCCGAGGGTGGTCTCCATCCGCAGCGGCTGGCCGGGCTGCCAGCCCTCGGGCACCTCGTAGTCCTCCGCCGGGACGACGTTGGTCAACCGGATCTGGATCCGCGCCTGCAGGTCGAGCTCGCCCTTGTCGTAGGCCATCTGCGCCTCAGCCATGGTGGAGAACGCCCGCCCGGTCCCTGGCACGTCCTCTTCAAGCCGCGTCAGGGAATAGAGCCCGATAATCATGTCCTGGGTGGGCATGGTGACCGGCTTGCCGTCGGAAGGCTTGAGGATGTTGTTGGTGGACAGCATCAGGATCCGTGCCTCGGCCTGCGCCTCGGCGGACAGCGGCAGGTGGACCGCCATCTGGTCACCGTCGAAGTCCGCGTTGAACGCGGTGCAGACCAGCGGGTGGATCTGGATCGCCTTGCCCTCGACCAACTGCGGCTCGAAGGCCTGGATGCCGAGGCGGTGCAGCGTCGGCGCCCGGTTGAGCAGCACCGGGTGCTCGGTGATGACCTCTTCAAGCACGTCCCAGACGACCGGCTTCGCGCGCTCCACCATCCGCTTGGCGGACTTGATGTTCTGCGCGTGGTTCAGGTCGACGAGGCGCTTCATGACGAACGGCTTGAACAGCTCGAGCGCCATCTGCTTGGGCAGACCGCACTGGTGCAGCTTGAGCTGCGGGCCGACGACGATGACCGAACGGCCTGAGTAGTCGACGCGCTTGCCCAGCAGGTTCTGGCGGAACCGGCCCTGCTTGCCCTTGAGCATGTCGGACAGCGACTTGAGCGGGCGGTTGCCAGGTCCGGTGACCGGGCGGCCGCGGCGGCCGTTGTCGAACAGGCTGTCCACGGCCTCCTGGAGCATCCGCTTCTCGTTGTTCACGATGATCTCGGGCGCGCCCAGGTCGAGCAGCCTCTTCAGCCGGTTGTTCCGGTTGATGACCCGGCGGTACAGGTCGTTCAGGTCGGAGGTGGCGAACCGGCCACCGTCGAGCTGGACCATCGGCCGCAGGTCCGGCGGGATCACCGGGATGCAGTCGAGCACCATCCCCATCGGGGAGTTGGTGGTGTTCAGGAACGCGGAGACGACCTTGAGCCGCTTGAGGGCACGGGCCTTCTTCTGGCCCTTGCCCGAGCGGATGATCTCCCGCAGGTCCATCGCCTCGGCGTCGAGGTCGAAGGTCGCGAGCCGGTCCTGAATGGCCTGCGCGCCCATGCCACCGCGGAAGTACCGGCCGAACCGGTCCCTCATCTCGCGGTAGAGGAGCTCGTCGCCCTCCAGGTCCTGAACCTTCAGGCCCTTGAACCGCGACCAGACCTCGTCGATCCGGTCGATCTCCTTGGCCGCGCGGTCGCGGATCTGCTTCATCTCGCGGTCCGCGGACTCGCGCACCTTGCGGCGCGCGTCGCCCTTGGCGCCGGCGGCCTCGAGCTCGCCGAGGTCGGCCTCGAGCTTCTTCTGCCGGGTCTCGATGTCGTTGTCCCGGCGCTGCTCGAGCTGGGTCCGCTCGACCGTGATCCGTGCCTCGAGGGACGGCAGATCGCGCTGCCTGGCCTCGTCGTCCACGTAGGTGATCATGTAGGCGGCGAAGTAGATGACCTTCTCCAGGTCCTTCGGCGCCAGGTCGAGCAGGTAGCCGAGACGGCTCGGCACACCCTTGAAGTACCAGATGTGCGTGACCGGCGCGGCCAGCTCGATGTGGCCCATCCGCTCGCGGCGCACCTTGGCGCGAGTGACCTCGACGCCGCACCGCTCGCAGATGATGCCCTTGAACCGGACGCGCTTGTACTTGCCGCAGTAGCACTCCCAGTCCCGGGTCGGACCGAAGATCTTCTCGCAGAAGAGCCCGTCCTTCTCCGGCTTGAGCGTGCGGTAGTTAATCGTCTCCGGCTTCTTGACCTCGCCGTGAGACCACTGCCTGATGTCCTCAGCCGTGGCCAACCCGATGCGAAGGTCGTCGAAGTAATTGACGTCTAGCACTGTGTAAGTTCCCCCTTCGATGGGTCAGACCTCTTCGACACTGCTCGGCTCACGCCGGGACAGGTCAATGCCGAGTTCTTCCGCAGCGCGGAAGACATCCTCGTCGGTGTCGCGCATCTCGATCGCGGCGCCGTCGCTTGACAGCACCTCGACGTTGAGACAGAGCGACTGCATCTCCTTGATGAGCACCTTGAAGGACTCGGGAATGCCTGGCTCAGGGACGTTCTCGCCCTTGACGATGGCCTCGTAGACCTTCACCCGTCCGAGCACGTCGTCGGACTTGATGGTGAGCAGCTCCTGCAGGGCGTAGGCGGCGCCGTAGGCCTCAAGGGCCCACACCTCCATCTCACCGAACCGCTGCCCGCCGAACTGCGCCTTACCACCGAGCGGCTGCTGGGTGATCATCGAGTACGGGCCGGTCGACCTGGCGTGGATCTTGTCGTCCACCAGGTGCAGCAGCTTGAGGATGTAGATGTAGCCGACCGCGACCGGCTCCTTGAACGGCTCGCCGGTGCGACCATCGAACAGCCGCGTCTTGCCGCTCGGGCCGATCATCTGGTCGCCGTCCCTGTTCGGCAGCGTTGAGCCGAGCAGGCCGGTGATCTCCTCCTCGTGCGCGCCGTCGAAGACGGGCGTTGCGACCTTGGTGTTCGGGACGCTGCTGTCCGCGCCGATGGCGCGCAGCCGGTCCTTCCACTCCTCGTCGTTGCCCTCGACCTGCCAGCCGGTCTTGGCCACCCAGCCGAGGTGGGTCTCGAGAACCTGGCCGACGTTCATTCGGCCGGGGACGCCCAGCGGGTTGAGCACGATGTCCACCGCGGTCCCGTCTTCGAGGAACGGCATGTCCTCAACCGGCAAGATCTTGGAGATGACACCCTTGTTGCCGTGCCGCCCGGCCAGCTTGTCGCCGTCGGTGATCTTCCGCTTCTGCGCCACGTACACCCGGACGAGCTGGTTAACGCCCGGCGGGAGCTCGTCGCCGTCCTCGCGGGTGAACACGCGGACGCCGATGACCTTGCCCTCTTCGCCGTGCGGGACCTTGAGGGACGTGTCACGTACCTCGCGGGCCTTCTCGCCGAAGATCGCGCGCAGCAGTCGCTCTTCCGGGGTGAGCTCGGTCTCGCCCTTAGGCGTGACCTTGCCGACCAGGATGTCGCCGTTGACTACCTCGGCGCCGATCCGGATGATGCCGCGCTCGTCGAGGTCGGCCAGCACCTCGTCGGAGACGTTCGGGATGTCCCGGGTGATCTCCTCCGGGCCCAGCTTGGTGTCCCGGGCGTCGACCTCATGCTCCTCGATGTGGATGGAGCTGAGCACGTCGTCCTGGACAAGACGCTGGGAGAGGATGATCGCGTCCTCGTAGTTGTGGCCCTCCCACGGCATGAACGCCACCAGCAGGTTCTTGCCGAGAGCCATCTCACCGGTGTCGGTGCAGGGACCGTCGGCGAGGACCTCGCGTTCCTCGACCCGCTTGCCCTCTTCCACGATGGGCTTCTGGTTGAAGCAGGTGCCCTGGTTGGAGCGGCGGAACTTCTGGATGTGGTAGGTGGTGCGGGTTCCGTCGTCGTTCATCACGGTGACGTAGTCCGCGCAGGACTCCTCGACCACGCCGGCCTTCTCGGCCAGGATCACGTCGCCGGCATCGGTCGCGGCGCGGTACTCCATGCCGGTGCCGACGAGCGGCGCCTCGGACCGCAGCAGCGGCACGGACTGCCGCTGCATGTTGGACCCCATGAGCGCGCGGTTGGCGTCGTCGTGCTCGAGGAACGGGATCATCGCGGTGGCCACGGAGACCATCTGCCGAGCCGACACGTCGATGTAGTCGACCTCGTCCGGCGGGATCTGGTCGACCTCGCCGCCCTTGCGCCTGACCAGCACCCGGTTGGTCGCGAAAGAGCCGTCGGCCTCGATCGGCGTGTTCGCCTGGGCGATAACGTGCCGGTCTTCCTCATCGGCGGTCAGGTAGTCGATCTGGTCGGTGACCTGACCGTCAACCACCTTGCGGTACGGGGTCTCCACGAAGCCGAACGGGTTCACCCGGGCGTAGCTCGCGAGCGACCCGATCAGGCCGATGTTCGGGCCTTCAGGCGTCTCAATCGGGCACATCCGGCCGTAGTGGCTCGGGTGCACGTCGCGGACCTCGAACCCGGCCCGCTCGCGGGAGAGACCACCCGGGCCAAGCGCGGACAGGCGGCGCTTGTGGGTGAGCCCGGCCAGCGGGTTGGTCTGGTCCATGAACTGCGAGAGCTGGCTGGTGCCGAAGAACTCCTTGATCGACGCCACCACCGGGCGGATGTTGATCAGGGTCTGCGGCGTGATCGCCTCGACGTCCTGGGTCGTCATCCGCTCGCGGACCACGCGCTCCATCCGGGCCAGGCCGAGCCTGACCTGGTTCTGGATCAGCTCGCCGACGGTCCGCAGCCGCCGGTTGCCGAAGTGGTCGATGTCGTCGGTCTCGATCACGATGGACCGGTCGCTGCCGCGGGTCATCTCGTCCTCGCCGGCGTGCAGCTTGACCAGGTACTCGATCGTCGAGACGATGTCGTCCTCGGTCAGCGTGCCCTGGCGGATCGGCGAGTCAAGGCCGAGCTTGCGGTTGACCTTGTACCGGCCGACCTTGGCGAGGTCGTATCGCTTCGGGTTGAAGTACAGGTTGTCGAGCAGGGCCTGCGCCGACTCGCGCGTCGGCGGCTCGCCCGGCCGCAGCTTGCGGTAGATGTCGAGCAGTGCGTCGTCCTGACCGGCCGTGTGGTCCTTCTCCAGCGTGGTGCGCATGGACTCGTACTCGCCGAAGCGCTCGAGGATCCGCGCGTCATCCCAGCCGAGGGCCTTCAGCAAGACCGTGACCGACTGCTTGCGCTTACGGTCGATGCGGACGCCGACGGCGTCACGCTTGTCGATCTCGAACTCGAGCCACGCACCCCTGCCAGGGATCACCTTGCAGGCGTAGATGTCCTTGTCGCTGGTCTTGTCGACCTGCCGGTCGAAGTAAACGCCAGGCGACCGAACGAGCTGGCTGACGACAACCCGCTCGGTACCGTTGATGATGAACGTGCCCTTGCGGGACATGAGCGGGAAGTCGCCCATGAACACGGTCTGGCTCTTGATCTCACCGGTCGTGTTGTTGATGAACTCCGCCGTCACGAACATCGGGGCGGAGTACGTCATGTCCTTGTCCTTGCACTCCTCGTCGGAGTACTTGGGCGGCTCGAACCGGTGGTCGCGGAACGACAGAGACATCGTGCCGGAGAAGTCCTCGATCGGGCTGATCTCCTCGAAGATCTCTTCGAGGCCGGACTGCTCAGCGATGTCAGTGCGTCCCGCCTCTTTGGCGGCCTGGATACGCGCCTTCCACTTATCGTTACCGAGCAGCCAGTCGAACGAGTCCGTCTGCAAGGCGAGCAGATCGGGAACCTTCAGGGGCTCGTTGATCCGCGCGAATGATACGCGGTGTGGACCTAGATTCGTGGCGGAGGCGCTGCGCGATGCTGCCAACAGGGGTCCTTCCGAACTTGTCGCGGAACTATCATCGCACGCACGACAAACGCCCCCCGGCAAATACTCCACAGAGGCGGAAAAGGTACCGGAGACGTAAGAGTGCAGCGCAAATAGTCAGTGTAGCCAGAGACTGCACTGCTTGTCAACGGTACGCCTGTATGCGGATCACCTTGCTTCGCAGCATCTCCTGTTGGAGACCAAACGTCAAGCAGAAACTGGCCGGTTTGAGCTGGTAAGTCGCGTGATGGATACCACACGCGTGACGATGTGTAGAGTGCAACGTCGCCGGGTATGGCAGGTATTCCCGCTGGTCGCGGCCCGAAGCAGAAACGCCGCCCGGGACCTGCCCGGGCGGCGTTCTGAGGCGCAGTTCGAAACTAGAGGCGCTTCGAAGCTACTTGACCGTGACGGTGGCGCCGGCGCCCTCGAGGGCAGCCTTGCCCTTCTCCGCGGCCTCCTTGTTGACCTTCTCGAGCACGGTCTTCGGCGCGCCGTCGACCAGGTCCTTGGCCTCCTTCAGGCCCAGGCTGGTGAGCGTGCGCACCTCCTTGATGACCTGGATCTTCTTGTCACCAGCGGCCTCGAGGATGACGTCGAACTCGTCCTGCTCCTCGGCCTCTTCCGCCGCCGGGGCAGCGGGTCCGCCAGCCGCCGCGACCGCGACCGGGGCCGCCGCCTTGACGTCGAAGGTCTCCTCGAAAGACTTCACGAACTCGGACAGCTCAAGGAGGGTCATCTCCTTGAACGCGTCGAGCAGATCAGCGCTGCTGAGCTTCGCCATGATCGTTTCCCTTCTTTCCGTTAGTCCTGGGTCGGTGTGTCGGTGTCCGCTGCCGCCGGGGCGGCCTCGGGTGCCTCAGCCGGCGCGCCGGCCTCGAGCTTGGCGCGCAGCGCGTCGGCGAGCAGCGCCATCTGCGTCGGAAGCGCGTTGAACGTCGCCGCCGCGCCAGCCATCGACGCCTTCATGGCGCCGGCCAGCTTGGCCAGCAGCACCTCGCGCGGCTCAAGGTCGGCGAGCTTGCCAACCTCCGCCGCGGTGAGGGTCTTGCCGTCGAGCACGCCGCCCTTGATCACGAGCAGCGGGTTCGTCTTGGCGAAGTCGAGCAGGCCCTTGGCGGCCTGCGAGACATCCCCATCCACGAACGCGATCGCGGACGGCCCGGACAGCATCGAGTCGACCTGGTCGCCCAGGCCCGCTTGATTTGCCGCGACCTTGGCAAGCGTGTTCTTCGTGACGGTGAACGTCGCGTTGCCCCTGAGGTTGCCGCGCAGTTCGCCCAGTTGGGCGACGGTCAGACCGCGGTACTCGGTGAGCACCGCGCCGTTCGAATCCCGGAACTTGCCGGCCAGGTCCTCGATCACGGCCGTCTTCTCGGCGTTTGCCATGAGCCTCCTTCCCGTATGTCGTCCCTGCACAATGTCCCTGATACATGGGGTCCCGAAGACGACGAACGCCCCGGCGCCAGGCGCACGGGGCGAAACTGCGGACAGCGGGCCAAACGAGGGCCTCGGCTGTCAGCGGTCAGAGCTCACGGTCACCTGCGCGGGATGTCCATACGGACTTTCGGCCGACTCTTGCGAGCCGGCATCCAGCGGTCTTCGGTAGCTCGAGTATACGGATATTCCGTTGCAATCGCGAACCGCAGGTAGCGACGGTCCCGCCATGACTCGACCAGTGCGACGGACCAGGGGAACCACGGGACCGTTCGGGGGAAAAGAGAACGCGCCCGCAGGCATGACCACCTGCGGGCGCGTGACGAACTCGGCCTTACGCGACCGGTGCGCCCTCTTCGTCGAAGAAGCCGCGGGTCCTGGTCGGGTCAACCGGGATACCCGGGCCCATCGTGGTAGTGAAGGTGATCTTCCTCAGGTAGCGGCCCTTGGCGGCGGCCGGCTTGAGCCTGACCACCTCGTCGATCGCGGCCGCGTAGTTCTCGAGCAGCGCCTTCTTGTCGAAGGAGGCCTTGCCGATGATGAAGTGAAGGTTCCCGTGCCTGTCGACGCGGAACTCGATCTTGCCGCCCTTGATGTCCTCAACAGCCTTTGCCACGTCGGGCGTGACGGTGCCCGTCTTGGGGTTCGGCATAAGGCCGCGCGGGCCGAGCACGCGGCCGAGGCGGCCGACCTTGCCCATCAGGTCCGGGGTCGCGACCACGGCGTCGAAGTCGAGGAAGCCGCCCTGGATCCGCTCGATCAGGTCATCGGAGCCCACGTAGTCGGCCCCTGCCGCCTTGGCGGCCTCGGCCCGGTCGCCGGTGGCGAAGACGAGCACGCGGGCCGTCTTGCCGGTGCCGTTCGGCAGGTTGACGGTGCCGCGGACCATCTGGTCCTGCTTACGGGGATCGACGCCGAGCCGGAGGTTCACCTCGACGGTCGGGTCGAACTTGGTCACCTGGGTCGCCTTGGCGAGGTCCACGGCGTCGACTGGGCTATACAGCTCGTCGTGGTCGATCTTGGTGTCGGCGTTTTGGTACGCCTTGCTGCGCTTCATGGTGGTCTCCTTGGAATGGAGTTCGTGGTCGTCGGGACCCAGCGCTAGGGCCCTGCCACTTATGCGATTAGATAACTGCCTGGTCTGGCGAAGGTCAGCCTTGGACGTTGATGCCCATCGAGCGTGCGGTGCCGGCGATGATCTTCTCGGCGGCCTCGATCGAGGTGGCGTTCAGGTCGGGCATCTTGGTCTCGGCAATCTGCCGGACCTGGGCCGCGGTCAGCGAGCCAACCTTGGTCTTGTGCGGTTCGGCACTGCCCTTGTCGACCCCGGCGGCCTTCTTGATCATCTCGGGCGCGGGCGGCGTCTTGGTGATGAAGGTGAACGACCGGTCCTCGAAGATCGTGATCTCGACCGGGATGATGTTGCCTCGCTGGGATTCGGTGGCAGCGTTGTACTGCTTCACGAAGTCCATGATGTTAACGCCGTGCGGGCCGAGTGCGGTACCGACGGGCGGGGCCGGGGTGGCCGCGCCTGCGGGCAGCTGCACCTTGACGACGGCCTTGAGCTTCTTTCTTGGCGGCATTGCGGTGGAGTTCCTCTCGTTATTTTCCGCGGTGAGCAGACTTTCTGCATGGGGGCTCTCGCCCCATTCCTGGCCCCGTACCCCCCGGTGTCGAGCCCGACTCAGAGCTTCGACACCTGGTCGAACGAAAGCTCGACGGGCGTCTCGCGGCCGAAGATCGACACGAGCACCTTGAGCTTCTGCGTGACGGAGTTGACCTCGTTCACGGTCGCCGGAAGCGTCGCGAACGGTCCGTCCATAACGGTAACCGACTCGCCGACTTCGTATTCCGGTGACGTCTTCTTGGCGGCAGCCGCCTGTGCCGCCGGGGACCCCTCCGCAGGGGGCGGAGCGAGCAGCGACGCCACCTCTCCAAGCGGCAGCGGCGAGGGCTTGCTTGACAGCCCGACGAAGCCGGTGACACCCGGGGTGTTCCTGACGACGGCCCAAGACTCGTCGGTCAGGTCCATCCGGACCAGGATGTAACCCGGCAGCACCTTCTCGTTGACGACCTGCTTCTTGCCGCTCTTGATCTCGGTCACCAGATGGGTGGGAACCTCGATCTGGAAGATGTAATCCTCCATGTTGAGCGACCCGATGCGGCTCTCCAGGTTCGTCTTCACCCGGTTCTCGTAGCCGGCGTAGGAGTGGATCACGTACCAGTCGCCGGGCTGCATCCGCATCTCGCGCATGAACTCCGCGAGGGCATCATCCTCGGCAGGCGCCTCGGCATCGGTCGACTCGGCGCCAGCTTCCTCGGCGCCAGCTTCCTCGGCGCCAGCTTCCTCAGTGGCGGCCTCGGCGTCGGTCGACTCGGCGCCAGCTTCCTCAGTGGCGGCCTCGTCGTCAGCGGGCTCGTCAGCGAACCCGGAAGTCTCGTCGATCACGTCGGCTGCCTCCTCATCCACTGCGCCGGTCGCCGCGTCAACATCGCTGTGCAGTTGGGACTCGGACACGGTCACTCACTCTCTTGGTCTACTCGCTTGGGGCTGTTATCTCCCGGGGGGCGGACTCCCCGCATGGGGGGTTCTGACCCCCCATGCCCCCCGGCCCCGTCCCGCCATGGACCTGTCCGATGAGAGGCAAGTCTATCGGACCGGCCAGGGACGCTCGGCGAGAAGCTTTGTGAAGCCCCCATGATCATCGTGCCACGCTAGGTAGACGTGACGCGACTTACGGGTGATCTCTGATCAGGCGTCAGCCGAAGACCCAGAACATCAGCTTGGTGAACCCGTAGTCCAGGCTCGTGACGATGATGATCATGAAGATGATGAACGAGAGCGCGACCGCGGTGTAGGTCCCGAGCTCGTTACGAGTCGGCCAAATCACCTTCCGGAGCTCCGCCGCCACCTGCCGGGTGAACAGCGCTGGCGAGGTCCGGTCCCGCTTAGCGGCAGCCCCTGACCCGCTTCGGTCTCGTGTCTGGGTCGCCATGTCCTCACCTAATGCAGAGCTAAAACGGATCACCACGCGCGCGGCCAGCAGGACCCGGGCGGGTCCAGCCGATCCGCACTTGCAGGGCAGGAGGGACTCGAACCCCCAACCGCCGGTTTTGGAGACCGGGACTCTACCAATTGAGCTACTGCCCTACGGTTGCAACCACCAGAGTGTATGCCGAACGAACCCTCTACGTCGAACCAATGCTGCTATCTCCCGGGGGGACGCCCTCCGTACCCCGATGCGCTGGCCCTGCGGCCCGATGAAGAGGCGAGAGTATCGGGCCGCAGGGCCACCGCGGATACCCCCGGGTCACCTGACGGCGAAACCGGTTGGTGGTCGACGTGCTGGCAGTGCCACCATGGAAGCATGCCAACCACGAGAATATCGGCCCGCGTGTCCGCAATCTCCGAATCCGCGACCCTGGCCGTAGATGCTAAAGCCAAGGCGCTGAAGGCGGCCGGCCGGCCGGTCATCGGGTTCGGCGCCGGCGAGCCCGACTTCCCCACGCCCGACTACATCGTCGAGGCTGCGCAGCGGGCTGCCGCCGACCCGAAGATGCACAAGTACACCCCGGCCGCCGGCCTGCCCGAGCTCCGGTCCGCGATCGCGGCCAAGACCGCCCGCGACTCCGGTTATCAGGTGACCGCAGACCAGGTGCTCGTCACCAACGGCGGCAAGCAGGCCGTATACCAGACGTTCGCCACCCTGCTCGATCCCGGTGACGAGGCGCTGCTGCCCGCCCCGTACTGGACCACCTATCCCGAGGCGATCGCGCTCGCCGGCGGCAAGACCGTGGTGGTGCCGACCGACGAGTCGACCGGTTACCTGGCTTCCGTCGAGCAACTCGACGCGGCCTGCACCGATCGGACGAAGCTGCTGGTGTTCGTCTCCCCGTCCAACCCGACCGGCGCGGTCTACCCGCCCGGGCAGGTGAAGGCGATCGGCGAGTGGGCCGCCGCCAAGGGCATCTGGGTGGTCACCGACGAGATCTACGAGCACCTCGTCTACGGCGACGCGAAGTTCTCCTCGATCGCGGTCGAGGCGCCGCAGATCGACGACCACTGCGTGGTGCTGAACGGCGTGGCCAAGACGTACGCGATGACCGGCTGGCGGGTGGGCTGGATGATCGGCCCCAAGGACGTGATCAAGGCCGCGGCCAACTACCAGTCGCACTCGACCTCGAATGTGGCCAACGTGTCCCAGATCGCCGCCCTCGCCGCGGTCTCCGGCGACCTGTCCGCGGTGGCGACCATGCGCGAGGCCTTCGACCGGCGGCGCAAGACGATCGTCGCGATGCTTAACGACATCCCCGGCGTGCAGTGCCCCGAGCCCCTTGGCGCGTTCTACGCCTACCCGAGCGTGAAGGGCGTGCTCGGCAAGGAGATCCGCGGCAAGCGGCCGCAGACCTCCGCAGAGTTGGCCGCCCTCATCCTCGAGCAGGCCGAGGTCGCCGTGGTCCCCGGCGAGGCATTCGGCACCAACGGGTACTTCCGGCTCTCCTACGCCATGAACGACGCCGATCTGGAGGAGGGCGTCAGCCGCATCGGGAAGCTGCTGTCCGAGGCTAGGTAGTTCTGAGGCGGGCGCACCCGCGTCCGCTTCTCCTCCGCTGCCCAATGTCTCGCCTCAGCCCGAGCCCTGGCCGCATCGTGCCCCACCCGGCGCCCACGCACCACCCCGCGTCCAGTTCCAGCGCGCTTCCTTCTATCAGTTCTGACCACGAGATCCATCTTCTTATCACTTTTAGCTAGACAAATCGCATCAAAGCGGTCGAAGAAGTGGTCAGAACTGATAGGAAGGCGAAAATATGGTCAAAAGCTGCCGGGTTCATGCTGTTACGTCTGGCAGCATCGTGGCGTTGGCGTGACGGTCGCGGCGAATGTTGGCCCAAACTGGGGCTGCGTGGGGGCAATCGGCCGCACGCATGCGCGGGCATCGGGGATAATTGAGCATGCCGCATGATCTGGTGGCTCTCCCTAAGGCTCATCTGCACTTGCACCTGACGGGTGCTATGCGTCACTCGACGATGGTTGAGCTTGCGCGGATGCACGGCATAGCCCTGCCGCCCGCGCTGACCGAGGAGTGGCCGCCTCAGCTGTCTACTGCCGATGAGCGGGGCTGGTTTCGGTTCCAGCGCCTGTATGACACGGCCCGGTCCGTGCTGCGCACCCCGGACGACCTGTACCGGCTGGTGCGGGAGATCGCCGAGGATGAGCGGTCGGAGGGCTCGGGGTGGCTCGAGCTTCAGGCCGACCCGTCCGGGTTCGCGGCCATGTACGGCGGGATCACCGCGTTCACCGAGCTGCTGATTGACGCGGCCAGGAAGGCGGAACGGTCGGCCGACATCGGGATCGGGATCATCATCGCGGCCAACAGGACCAAGCATCCGATGGACGCGCGGATGAACGCCAGGCTGGCGGCGCAGTTCGCCGGGCAGGGCGTCGTCGGGTTCGGGCTCTCCAACGACGAGCGGCGCGGGCCGCCGCGGAGTTCTCGCCGGCCTTCCGCATCGCCGAGCGGGCCGGCCTGCTGCTTGCCCCGCACGCGGGCGAACTGGTCGGCCCGACGAGTGTGCGTGGCGGCCCTTGACCTGCTGCACGCCGACCGTCTCGGGCACGGAGTGCGCTCGGTGGAAGACCCGAGGCTGCTTGAGCGCCTGGCCGCCGGGGGCATCACCTGCGAGGTCTGCCCCTCCTCCAACGTGGCCCTCGGCGTCGCTCCCGATCCGGAATCGGTCCCGATCCGCACCCTGTTCGAGGCGGGCGTCCCCATCGCGCTTGGCGCCGACGACCCGGTGCTGTTCGGCCGTCGCCTGGTCAAGCAGTACGAGATCGCCCGCGACGTCCATGCCTTCACCCCGCCCGAGCTAGCGGAATTGGCCCGCCAATCCGTTCAATCCTCCGCCGCCCCAGCCGACACGCGCGCCCGCTTGCTAACCGCCATCGACGCCTGGCTGACGCCGGCCTAAGCTCTGCGGCATGCCCAGGGCCTTCCTATCGCTCTTAAGGCCAGCTTCCTATCAGTTTTGACCACTCTTTTTCATCTTCCTATCGGATCTGACCATTTTTATGTCCATTTTGATATGATTTGCCCAACAAGAAGTGATAGGAAGATGGATCGCATGGTCAGCACTGATAGAAAGTGGGGCGCGTCGGGCGCTAGAGGGTGACGCCGACGAGGATCGGTTCCGGGGTCAGGGTGACGCCATAGGCGGCGTGGACGCCGGAGACTATCTCGCGGGCCAGGGCCAGGAGGCCGGCCGTGGTCGCGCTGCCGGTATTGACGAGGGCGAGGGTGTGCTTGGAGGAGACGCGCGCCGGGGCCGGGGCGCCGTAGCCCTTGGCGAAGCCGGCGTGCTCGATGAGCCAGGCGGCGGGCACCTTCACGAGCCCGTCGCCCGCCTCATACCGGGGCACCGGGCCAGCCGCGCGGGCGGCCGCGGCGGCCTCAACCGCGGCCAAGCTCGCCGACCGGAGATCACCGGGTTGGTGAAGAACGAGCCGGCGCTGCGGGTGTCCGGATCGCCGGGGTTGAGGACCATGCCCTTGCGGGCGCGGATCTTGAGCACGGCGGAGCGGACCTCGCCGACCCCCGCGCCGCTCCCCCAGCGCCACGCCGAGCTCGGCCGCCAGCTCGGCGTACCTCACCGGCAGCGACAGCGCCTGCCGGGTCAGCCGGAACGTCGCGTCAAGCACCACGTAGCGCGGCAGGGCCGACTTGAAGAGGCTCGTGCGGTAGGCGAAGGAACACTGCTCGTTCCCAAGGACCAGAATTTGATCTTCCTGGCGGTCGTACACCCGCACTCGGGTGATGAACTCGGCCACCTCGCGGCCGTACGCGCCCACGTTCTGGATCGGGGTCGCGCCCGCGCGACCGGGGATGCCGGACAGGGACTCAAGGCCGGCCAGTCCCTCGGCGGCCGAGGCCGCCACGACGCCGTCCCAGTCCTCGCCTGCCGCCACGGTCACGTCGATCGCGCCGCCACCGGCCTCGGCGTAACCAATGCCCCGGGTGTTCACGTGGATGACCGTGCCTGGAAAGCCCTCATCGGAGATGACAAGGTTGGAGCCGCCGCCGATGAGCAGCAGCGGGTCGGCGCCGGCGTCGGCGGCCCGGACGGCCTCGATCAGGTCCTTCTCGGCATCCGCCGTCACCAGGGACTTCGCCGGGCCGCCGAGGCCGAGCGTGGTGTAGTCGGCGAGCGGCGGGGTCACGGGAGGCGGACGGTGGCGCGGGCGCGGGTCAACACCTTCGCCCCGCCGGACTTGGCCACGATGTCGACGGTCACCTTGTTGTCCGCTAGCTTCGCCAGGACCTTGCCGCTGACCTCGACGGTCGCGCCGTCATCGTCGTCAGGGACTTCGACCATGGCGGAGAAGCGGACGCCGAAATCGGTGACCGCGCCCGGGTCGCCCGGCCCATTCGGTGACGAACTTTCCAGCCTGCGCCATCGTGTACATGCCGTGCGCGATGACGTTCGGCAGGCCGACCGAGCGGGCGACCCGCTCGTTCCAGTGGATGACGTTGAAGTCGCCGGAGGCACCGCAGTACTTGACCAAGTCAAGCCGGGTGACACGGTAGGTTCGCGGCTCGATCTCGGTGCCCGGCTCGACGTCGGAGTACGTGACGGTCATCAGGTTGCCCCGCGTTCGACGAGGGTGGACTTGGCCGTGCACACGTGCTCACCGTCGACGGTGGAGACGTCGGTTGACGTCGTCATCATCGACATGGCACCGAGCGCCCGGATGGACTCGACGGTGCTCGTCGCCACCACGACATCCCCCGCGTGCAGCGGGCGAGTGTGCTCAAAGCTCTGCTCACTGTGCACGACCATCGAGTAGTCGAGCCCGAGGCCCGGATCGGTGTTCACCTTGGCGGCGGAGGCCATGCTCAGGGCGATCACGAAGGTGGGAGGAGCGATCACATCCGGGTAGCCGGCCTTGATGGCGGCTTCCCGGTCGCGACAGAGCTCACTCGGCTCGCCGATCGCGTCGGCGAAGTCGGCGATCTTGACCCGGCTGACCTCGTAAGGCTCGCCAGGTCCGAAGACCCGGCCGACGTAGTCGGGGTTCAGCGCCACGACTGGGGACCGCGCCTGGACTAGCGGGTCTCGCGGTGCGCGGTGTGACAGCGGCAGTTCGGGCAGAACTTCTTCAGCTCAAGACGGTCCGGGTCGTTGCGCCGGTTCTTCTTGGTGATGTAGTTGCGGTGCTTGCACTCCTGGCAAGCCAGCGTGATCTTCGGCCGGACATCGGTGGCAGCCACAGGGAGTGCCTTTCTACAGAGAAAATCTGGTCTACACGAGGAAAGTCGTCAGTCAAACATACCGGACGGGAACAACCCTCCCGCCCGGCGAGCCCCGTCGCGGGCGACAGCCCACATCCGGGGGTTCCGGGGGGTCGCCCCCCCGGGTAGATACTGCGAGTCCGCGGGCAAAGCGCCAAAGGCGCTTTGACAATACGAACCCACCGGTAGCGGAGACCGGACTTGAACCGGTGACACAGCGATTATGAGCCGCTTGCTCTGCCTGGCTGAGCTACTCCGCCACGTAAGACGAGACAAGAGTACCCGATCCCGCGGCTGGCATGCGGCACAACCGGTTGTCCACAGCGCCGACCAGGCTGTCCACCGCAGAATCCCCTGAGGAGCCCGCCGTATCCACATCCTCACAACAAGTTGCGCACAGGTTATCCACAGGGGCAATCCACCGATCGGTTGATCGGTGCGCCATTCGGCCAACCGCGCGAATCCGCCGGATCGTGGTGGATCCCGGCTGGGTGTCCGTTGCGAGGCCGCGCGCGGCGCCAAGACGCTTGAGTCATGGCAATCGAAGGTTGGGCCGCCGCCGCCATGATCGGCCCAGTGCTCAGCACCAGATCGGCGTGACCGGTATCCTGGTACGTGCAGTGGTGCCCGGCGCTAGGTGCTGGCATTGGGTGCGTTCTGTCCGGTATGGCGTAATTGGCAGCGCAGCGGCCTTTGGAGCCGTGTGTCCTGGTTCGAGTCCAGGTACCGGAACCATCACATCACCGTGCCCAGGCCTGCTCTCGGCGTGCGCAGTACTTCACGTTTACCCACCGCCTCAGGCGGTAGGTGACCATCAGCGGTGGCCCTCGCTTCCTTGACGGCCCCGACGTGAACGGGGCGCTCCGCCTGCCTCGCGCCATCCCAACGTGCGAATCGGGCATTCACCTGGGGATTTGGAAGAATTCATCTTGCGACTCTTGCACAACCTACGGTGTCGTAGGCTACGGTTACGTAAGCGTACATGGCAGCCGCCTGCGGGCGCCCTATCCGCAGGGGAGAACATGGCAAGGACTTCGGACGCACGCGAAACCACCGACACTCTCGCATTGGGCGATGACACCGCACTCTCGCTCGACCCGGGCGCCGCGCCGATCCTGCGCAGGGCCGCCCCGGAGATCGCCGAAAGCCCCGACGACCCGGGCGCAGCAGTTCCTGGTCGGCATCTTCGTCTTCGTGCCGATGCTGGCACTGGCTGGCCGCGATTCCGTTCGCGTGGGGCTGGGGCCTGAACTGGCACGACGTCGTGATCGCGGCGGTCTTCTACTGGATCTCGGGGCTCGGCATCACCGTCGGCTACCACCGGTACTTCACCCACAGCTCGTTCAAGGCCAAGACCGGCCTTCGGGTCGCGATGGCGGTCGCGGGCAGCATGGCCATGGAGGGCCCGGTCGTCACCTGGGTCGCGGACCACCGGCGGCACCACAAGTACAGCGACAAGGAGGGCGACCCGCACTCGCCCTGGAAGTACGGCGATGACGCGAAGGCTCTCGCTAAGGGCCTGATCTGGGCGCACATCATGTGGCTGTTCGACCCGAACCAGACCTCGCCTGAGAAGTTCGCCCCCGACCTGCTGGCGGACAAGAAGGTCCACCTGGTCAGCCGCCTGTTCCCGGCTATCGTCGCCTTCAGCCTCATCGCTCCCGCGGTGATCGGCGGCTTCTGGACTTCAGGCCCGGCCGTCTGGTCCTGGCACGCGGCCATCGAGGCGTTCTTCTGGGCCAGCCTGGTCCGCGTCACGCTGCTGCACCACGTCACCTGGTCCACCAACTCGATCTGCCACACCTGGGGCAACACGGACTGGACAGTCGCGCGACCGCTCGGTGAACGTCTCCTGGCTGGCCATCGCCTCCTTCGGCGAGTCCTGGCACAACCTGCACCACGCCGACCCGACCTGCGCCCGCCACGGCGCGCTCAAGGGCCAGATCGACCAGTCCGCCCGGGTGATCCAGTGGTTCGAGAAGCTCGGCTGGGCCTACGACGTGCGCTGGCCGGACGAGGCACGGCTGAACGCCAAGCGCGCGGCGAGCGACGCGCAGCCTGGGCAGGATGACGAAGCGTAACGAAAAGGCCGCCAAGGCGGCGGCACCAAGCTGACAAGGCGGCGGCATAACGACCATGATGTTCCGGTGACCGACCAATCCCCCAGAACCCAACCGAAAGCGGATGACCGGCCAAGAGCGGCGGCAGCAGCTGCTCGACATCGGCAGGCGGCTGTTCGCCGAGCGGGGATTCGAGGGCACCTCGATCGAGGAGATCGCCGCCCAGGCTGGGGTCTCCAAGCCCGTGGTCTACGAGCACTTCGGCGGCAAGGAAGGCCTCTACGCCGTCGTCGTGGACCGCGAGGTCGAGCGGCTCACGACGATGACCACGGTCCTGTTCGAGGGCACCCGCACTCAAGGCCGAAGTTCGAGGCGGCGGCCGTCTCGCTGCTCGAGCTACATCGAGGACAACGCCGACGGCTTCCGGATCCTGGTCAGGGACTCAAGCCCGGGGGCCGACGGCGGCACGTACGGCACGCTGCTGGCCGACATCGCGGGCCAGGTGGAGTACATCATGGCCGACTTCCTCAAGTCCCGCGGCCGGGACCCGAAGCTGGCCCCGATGTACTCCCAGATGATGGTCGGCATGGTCGCCTTCACCGGCCAGTGGTGGCTGGACGCCAGGAAGCCCAAGGTCGAGCAGGTCGCCGCGCACCTGATCGACCTGGCCTGGAACGGCCTCTCCCAGCTCGACGCCAAGGACCTAGTCACAGTCCGCCGAGGAGCCGCTGCGACTGACCTCGCGGCACGACTCGATCACCGCCTACGCGGGCGCGGCACCGGGGGCGAGCACGGCGGTGCGCGCCTCCGGCCGGGCGGTGGGCAGACCATCGGCCCGCCAGGCCTGGTAGCCGCCGATCACGTCGGTCGCGCGGAGCAGGCCCAGGTCTTGCAGCGCGGCGGCGGCCAGGCTGGACGTGTAGCCCTCGTTGCAGATCACGATCGGCCGCAGGTCGTACCCGTCCGCCCAGGGCAGCCTGGCGTCGCTCGCGGGGTCCAGCCGCCACTCCAGATGGTTCCGCTCGATCACCACAGAACCGGGGATCTCACCATGCTCGGCCCGCTGCGCGGCAGGCCGGATGTCGATCACGGTCGCGCCCGCGCAGAGCTCGGCGAACGCCTGGCCGGGGGTCAACCGGTCGATCCGCCCGCGCGCGGACGCCAGGATCTCGTCGATGGATCTCGCCCCATCGGGTCTGCCGCTCACCAGTCACCGGCTCCCTCGGTCCCGGCCACGGCGAGGCCGCCGGCCAGCATGTTGTACCTGGTCATCGTAGACAGCGGGGGCGAGTAGGCGTGCACGCTGACCGCAACCGAGCCTGCCGACGAGTTCCGCACATCGTGCACGTAGCGCGGGCCGAAGGCATGCACGCCGCCTGCGGTCACCGGGGTCACCCGCCGGTGCGGCGCCGCGCCGGGTCGCCACGTACTCGTCGAGCGTCCCCCACACCACGCCGAACGCGCCGGCCGACCCGCCGTGGTCGTGGAACCCGGTCGACTGCCCCGGCAGCCAGCTGATCAGCCACACCTCAAGGTCATCGGTCATGTGTATCCGCTCGTACCAGCGTCCCTCGGGATCAAGCCGCACCCGGGCCACCCATTCGGCCGGTCTCGCGGTCAGCCGCCGCACCTCGGCGGCGAGCTCCGCGGGGGTGAGATACTTCTGCTCAGTGATGATCGTCCGTTGCACAAGACGATCATGGCACCAATTCTCTAGTAACTCAACCGGAATTGTTAGATACGCAGATACCCCGGAGGAGATTCAGCAGGTACGCATAAGGCCTGGTGGCGGTGCACCACGGTGAACACGCGGCGGAAGGAGAAGATCGTCCCGAACGAGCGCGGCTGTACACCTGCCGTAGGCGCTCCGCGTACTCAGCGACGAACGCCGCCGCCTGCTCCTCGTCCAGGGCCGCGAGCACCGGGCGGAGCGTCGTGCCCTTGGTCCACTCGAGCACCGCGTCTGGCCCCGGCAGAATGTGCAGGTAGCTGGTCTCCCAGGCGTCCACCTGGCAGCCGGGCCTGGCGAGAAGTTCCACGTAATCGGCCGGGTCACCCGCCTGCCGGTTCAGTTGCGCGGCCGACAGCAGCGACCGCCAGCGTGGGGACTCGGCGAGCTCGGAGACGATCACGTGGCTTGGCTGACCGGAGTTGCCTGGCAACTGGAAGGCGAGCCAGCCGCCCGGCGCGAGCAGATCAGCCCAGTTCAGCAGGAGCTCCTGGTGACCTGGCACCCACTGCAGCACGGCGTTGCAGACGAGCACGTCCACCGGGCGGGCCGGCCGCCAGTCCCAGACGTCGCCGAGTTCGAACGTGAGGTTCGCGGCACCCGAGGCAGCCGCCCCGGTCGCCCCGGTCGCCTCCGTCGCCTCCGTCGCCTTTGGTCGCCGCGGCGCGGCCGCGATCATCTCCGGCGAGTTGTCCACGCCGACCACTGCCGCGCCCGTCCAGCGCTGCGCGAGCGCCGCCGTGAGATTGCCTGGACCGCAGCCCAGATCGGCCACGTACCCGGGGTCGGTTGCCCCGACCTGGGCGATGAGGTCGAAGAACGGCCGCGACCGCTCGCCTCCATACCGTAGGTACTGCCCGGCATCCCACATGCCAGCTTCCCTTCACTGTGTTTTCCTGCTCGCTGCCGGGCGCTCGGGACCCCTGCCCTCTCCCTCGTCGCTCGGTCGCTCGCCCCTCGCTCCCTCCCTCCTCAGTGCGAGGACAGGGGCGCGCCCTTTGGCTCGCAGGAGGATACGTTGATCCAACGATATCAAGAGTCTTGATGTCGAGGTATTGATAGCCGATCAAGCATCTCGACGTCAAGAGATATGCTGTGGATCATGGGCCGACTGGCAGACGAGGAACAGACCGACCCGGCCGCCCCGGCGGCCGGGCCGGCCGCCCCGCTGCGCGATGAGGTCGATGACCTGACAGCGGCCTGGCGTCACCAGCGCCCGATCTCGATGTCGAGCCACTGCACGTGCTGAGCCGAGTCTCCCGGCTGGCCAGGCACCTGGACATCGCACGGCGCAGCGCCTTCGCGGCGCACGGGCTTGAGTCGTGGGAGTTCGACGTGCTCTCCGCGCTGCGCCGGGCCGGGCCGCCGTTCCAGCTCACGCCGGGGGCACTGCTGCGCGCGACCCTGGTCACCTCCGGCACCATGACCAACAGGATCGACCGGCTCGCGGAGTCCGGGCTCGTCTTTCGCGAGCCGGACCCTCGCGATCGGCGCGGCGTCCTCGTCACGCTCTCGGAGCGCGGCAGGGAAGTGGTCGATGCGGCCTTCACCGATCTACTGGATCGCGAGCAGGCCCTGCTCGCCAGCCTGCCGGGCGATCAGCGCCGGGTTCTCGCCGCTCTCCTGCGCACCCTGCTGGCTCCCTTCGACGCCGCCGACCACTAACGATAAGTAACGATTGATAATCAGTCAGTAACGCTCGGTAAGTAGGAGGCCCGCCCGGCTCCAGCGCCCGCCGCCGCCCTGGCCCGGCCCAGGGCGGGATGGCAGGGAAATGGCCTAGCCTTGAAGGTGATATGGCGCATCTTCTTGGGGCTGAGGCCCTTCATCTTGAGTTCCCGACGAAGGTCGTCTTCGACTCCGTGACCCTGGGGCTGAACGAGGGCGACCGGGTCGGGATCGTGGGCAGGAACGGGGACGGCAAGTCCAGCTTGCTCGCGATGCTCGCCGGACGGCTGCAGCCCGATTCCGGGCGGGTCACCGTCCGGGGCGGGGTGCGGGTCGGCGTGCTCGGCCAGGCCGACGCCCTCGACGGTGCGCTCACAGTCGAGCAGGCGGTCGTCGGCGACACCCCCGAGCACATGTGGGCAGGCGACCCTCGCGCGCGGGACGTGATCCGCGGCCTGCTTGCCGATGTCCCGTGGGACGCGCAGGTGGCCACGCTCAGCGGCGGCCAGCGCCGCCGCGTCGAGCTGGCCGCGCTGCTCGCCGGGGACTGGGAGGTGCTGGTACTCGACGAGCCGACCAACCACCTGGATGTCGAGGCGATCACCTGGCTCGCCGACCACCTCAAGCGGCGCTGGCCGCGCTAGCGCGGGCGGGCTGCTGGTCGTCACCCACGACCGCTGGTTCCTCGATGAGGTGTGCACCATGACCTGGGAGGTCCATGACCGGGTGGTCGAGCCGTTCGAGGGCGGCTACGCCGCGTACATCTTGCAGCGGGTGGAGCGCGACCGGATGGCCGCCTCCTCCGAGGTGAAGCGGCAGAACCTCGCCCGCAAGGAACTCGCCTGGCTGCGCCGCGGCGCGCCGGCCCGCACCTCCAAGCCCAAGTTCCGCATCGATGCCGCCAACGCGCTCATCTCGGACGTGCCGGAGATCCGCGACAAGGTGTCGCTGGAATCCCTGGCCGTCGCGCGACTGGGCAAGGACGTGGTTGACGTGCTCGACGTCTCGGTCGCCTACGACGGCAACCAGGTGCTCAGCGACGTCGAGTGGCGGATCGCTCCCGGCGAGCGGACCGGCATCCTCGGCGTCAACGGGGCGGGCAAGTCCACGCTGCTCGGCCTGATCGCGGGCGTCGTGCAACCGAGCTCCGGCACCGTCAGACGCGGCAAGACGGTCAGGATCGCCACCCTCGCGCAGCGGCTCGGCGAGCTTGAGGACCACCTCGACGAGCCCGTCCGGGCGATCCTCGGGGCCTTGCGCACCAGCTACACCCTCGGCAGCGGGTCAAAGGCCCAGGATCTGACGCCTGCCCAGCTGCTCGAGCGCCTCGGCTTCGCCACGGCCCAGTTGTCCACTCCGGTGAAGGACCTGTCCGGCGGGCAGCAGCGACGTCTGCAGCTCCTGCTGATCCTGCTCGACCAGCCCAACGTCCTCATCCTCGACGAGCCGACCAACGACCTGGACACCGACATGCTCGCGGTGATCGAGGACCTGCTTGACTCGTGGCCGGGCACGCTGATCGTGGTCTCGCACGACCGCTACTTCATCGAGCGCGTCACCGACCAGCAGTACGCGATCCTGCGCGGCCATCTTCGCCACCTGCCGGGCGGCGTCGACGAGTACCTCCGGCTGCGGGCGGCGGAATCGGCCGCGGGAATCAGCCGGACACCCGCCACCGCCGCGTCGATCGACCCGACGAGCAAGGCCATCGCGGCCAAGCTCGAAACCTCGCCCGCTCTCAGCGGTGCCGCGCTGCGGGACGCGCAGAAGGAGATCGCCTCGGTCGAGCGCCGCATGGCGAAGCTCGCCGACCAGATCAACGACGCCAGGAACGCGCTGGCCACCCATGATCACTCCGATTACCAGGGCCTCAGCAAGCGCATGAAGGAGATCAGCGCGCTCGAAGCCGACGTCCAGGCTCTCGAGGAACGCTGGTTCGAGCTCACCGAACTGCTCGGCTAGAGCAGACCGCGCCCCAGGCGACGAAAAGCGCGGATAACCCGGCGATAAGCGAGCGACAACCGACGCGCCGCGCGCCGCACCGGTCGCCTTCACCACGGACCGGCAGACGCCGGCGCTCGACAGGGCGACCGCGAGGTCGGTCGCGTGACGCTCGTCGCGGGCCAGGAAGAAGCAGGTCGGACCCGAGCCGGAGACCAGCGCGCCGAGCGCGCTGAACTCCCGGCCCGCCGCCAGCGTCTTGCGCAGCGCGGGGAACATCGCCAGCGCCGGGGCCTGCAGGTCATTGCTGAGCGCCGCGCCGAGCCGAGCCGCGTCCCCGGCCCGAAGCGCCGTCATCAGGTCCGCGCTGAGCTCCGGTTCGCTGACCGCCGCATCACCGCGGAGCCGGTCAAGCGTGCCGTACACGGCCGGGGTGGAAAGCGGGCCGTCGGCGAACGCGAGCACCCAGTGGTAGGTCACGGGCGCGACGAGCGCCTGGGTGAGCTGCTCGCCCCGGCCGCGCGCCGACGGCGGTGCCGCCGAGGACGGCGAAAGCCACGTCGCTGCCGACCCGGCCGGCTACCTCGCACAGGTCCTGCTGCGACAACTCGGCCTGCCAGAGCGCGTTGCAGGCGACGAGCGCGGCGGCGGCGTCCGCGCTACCGCCCGCAAGACCGCCGGCCACCGGTATCCGTTTGCGGATCGCGACGGCTACCCCGCCCCCACCCCGCCCATCCCCGTCTCGGCCGCCCATCCCCACTCGCCCGTCGGAGCCCGCGTCGGGTGCCACGCCGTCCCTGGCCGTGATCGTCTCGCGGAGCGCCCGCACGGCGCGCAGCGCCAGGTTGTCGCCGTCCGCGGGCACATCACCGGCGCCCTCCCCTGCCACGGTCACGCTGTCGGCCTTGGCAGCCACGACGGTCACCTCGTCGAATAGCGAGACGGCATGGAAGACCGTCACCAGACCGTGGTAGCCGTCGGGCCGCAACGGCCCCACGGCGAGCTGGAGGTTGATCTTCGCAGGCACCCGCGCGGTCACACTCGTCACAGTCACCGAAGCCTACCGGCCCCTAATGGCCATGGCGGGCCTGGGCGATGCGGGCGAATTCGGCGACGGGGAGGGACTCGCCGCGGGCACCCGGGTCGACATCGGCGCCGCGCAGCAGGCGTTCCGCCTCTGCGGGCGATCCCGCCCAGCCGCCAAGCGCGGCCCGCAGGGTCTTGCGGCGCTGGCCGAACGCGGCGTCGATGACGGCGAATACCTCCGCACGGCTGGCCGTCGTCTCCGGCGGGGCGTGCCTGGTGAAGGCGACCAGCTTGGAGTCCACGTTGGGCACCGGCCAGAAGACGCTGCGCGGCACCGTCCCGGCGAGCCGCGCCGAGGCGTACCAGGCGAGCTTGGCCGACGGCGCGCCGTACACCCGGCCCCCAGGCCCGGCGCACATCCGGTCCGCCACCTCGGCCTGCACCATCACGATTCCGCGTTCCAGCGAGGGCAGCGCCGCCAGCAGGGTGAGCAGCACCGGCACCGCCACGTTGTAGGGCAGGTTGGCCGCGAGCACGGTCGGCGTGCCCACCTCGGCCTCGCCCACCGCAAGCGCGTCGGCCGCCAAGACGTCCACCAGCCCCGCGAACTCGGGCGCCCGGTCCGCGATCGTCTTGGGCAGCTCGGCCGCGAGCACCGGGTCGATCTCCACCGCCACCAGCCGGGCGTCGCCCGCGCCGACGGCGGCCTCAAGCAGCGCGAGCGTCAGCGAGCCAAGGCCCGGCCCCACTTCGAGGACCACGTCGCCCGGGCGCACCGCCGCCAGCGCGGCGATCTGCCGCACGCTCCCCGGCTCGACGACGAAGTTCTGCCCGAGCTTCTTGGTCGGCCGCACCTCCAGCCGCCCCGCGATGCCCCGTATGTCCCCGGCCCCGAGCAGCCGCACTCCCGTCACCACGCACCCGGATCGCGCGAGAGTGGACCGTTGTGTACACCCGGATGTAGACAACGGTCCACGATCACGGGGTTGCCAGCGCGGGCGGGCTCGGCCGAGCCGCTACCAGGCGAAGACACGGGCGCCGGTGGACTGGAGGCGGGCGCAGAAGTCCGAGACGTCCAGGTTCTTCAGGTCCGCGAGGAAGCGGATCGTGTGCGCGGTCATCGCCGGGGAGTTCGGCTTGCCGCGGTGCGGGACCGGCGTCAGGTACGGGGCGTCGGTCTCCGCCAGTATCAGCTCCGGGGGCGCGACCAGGGCCGCCTCCCGGAGCGCGACCGCGTTCTTGAACGTCACGTTCCCGGCGAAGCTCATCACGTACCCGGCCTCGGCGCACTGCTCCGCCATCGCAGCATCCCCGGAAAAACAGTGAAATATCACGCTATAGGGCGGCCAAGGCCCCGTCTCCGCCAAGATCGTCAGCACATCCGCGTGCGCCTCACGGTCGTGGATCATCAGCGCCTTGCCGGTCCGCTGCGCGATCTCGATGTGGGCGCGGAACCAGTCCCGCTGCACCGGCGGCGATGCCCAGTCCCGGTAGTAGTCGAGCCCGGTCTCCCCGATCGCCACCACCTGGGGCGCCTGCGCCAGGGCCGCGATCTCGGCCAGCACCTCGCCGCGCCGGGCGTCGGCGGCCGAGGTCTCGTTCGGGTGGATCGCCACCGCCGCGTACACCTCGGGGTACTCGTCGGCGCGAGCGACCGACCAGCGGGACGACGGCAGGTCGCAGCCGACGTTGACCACCCGGCCGATGCCGGCCGCCCGCGCCGCCGCGAGCACGCCGTCCACCGGCAGCCCCATGATGTCCATGTGGGTGTGGCTGTCGAAGCCGCCCGGTTCGGGCAGCGCCACCTCACCAGAGCCAGGCGACGGGGACCGCGAAGCCACCGGACCGTTCGGACTATTCATCGCCTTGAAGCCGGGCTATTTCCTCATCCACCACGGACTGGTCGAGCTTCGTGAACAGCGGGGACGGGACGGCCAGCTTCGTGCCCGCCGCGATCGGCCGCGACTCCCAGCGGAACGACGAGTCGTAGGAGCCGGTGATCACCGGGTAGGACGGGCCGCCCTCCTCGTCCACCGTCTCGATCCTGGGCATCCCTGACCAGTCGGCCGCGCCGCCGAGCATCTCGTTGACCGCCTGCGACGAGCGCGGCAGGAACGGGGTGAGCAGCGTCTTCGCGTCGGCCACGGCCTGCAGCGTGACGTGCAGGATGGTCTTCATCCGCTCCGGGTCGGACTCGCGCAGCTTCCACGGGGCCTGCTCGGAGAAGTACTTGTTGGCCTCGGCCACGGCGTCGCATGGCCTCGTTGATCCCGGCCTTGAACCGCGAGTGCGCGAGGTGCTCGCCGACCACGTCGAACGCCCCGCTGGTCTTGGCCAGCAGCGCGTGGTCGGCGTCGGTCAGCGTGCCCGCCGCGGGGATCGACCCCGACGTACCTGGCCGCGAACGAGACCGCCCGATTGACCAGGTTCCCCCAGGTAGCGACCAGTTCGTCGTTATTGCGGCGGACGAACTCGCTCCAGGTGAAGTCGGTGTCGTGGGTCTCCGGGCCGGCCACCGCCACGTAGTAGCGCAGCGCGTCCACGTCATAGCGGGCCAGGAAGTCCCGCACGTAGATCACCACCTGGCGCGAGGACGAGAACTTGCGGCCCTCCATCGTCAGGAACTCGCTGCTCACCACCTCGGTGGGCAGATCGAGTCTATCCAACGGTCCCGGGGTTCCCCCCTTCGCCCCATTGCCGTCGTAGCCGAGCAGCATCGCCGGCCAGATCTCCGAGTGGAAGACGATGTTGTCCTTGCCCATGAAGTAGTAGGCCTCGGCGTTCTCGTCGTTCCACCAAGCGCGCCAGGCGTCCGGGTCGCCCGACCGGCGGGCCCACTCGATGGAGGCCGACAGGTAGCCGATCACCGCGTCGAACCAGACGTAGATCCGCTTGTCGCTCCGGTCCCGCCAGCCGTCCAGCGGCACGGGGACGCCCCAGTCCAGGTCGCGGGTGATCGCCCGCGGCTGGAGGTCATCGAGCAGGTTGAGCGAGAACTTGAGCACGTTCGGCCGCCACTGGCCGGACTTGGACTGGAGCCAGGACCCGAGCGCTTCGGCGAACGCGGGCAGGTCGAGGAAGTAGTGCTCCTGCTCGACGAAGAGCGGGGTCTCCCCGTTGATCCGCGACCTCGGGTTGATCAGGTCGGTCGGGTCGAGCTGGTTGCCGCAGTTGTCGCACTGGTCGCCGCGGGCGCTCGGGTAGCCGCAGATCGGGCAGGTGCCCTCGATGTACCGGTCGGGCAGGGTGCGCCCGGTGGACGGCGAGATCGCGCCCAGCGTGACCTTGGGGAAGATGTACCCGTTGCGCAGCAGGGTGGTGAACATCTCCTGGACGACCGCGTAGTGGTTGAGCGTCGTGGTCCTGGTGAACAGGTCGTAGCTCATGTCGAGGTTGGCCAGGTCCTGCCCGATGACCCCGTTGTACCGGTCGGCGATCTCCCTGGTGGTGAGGCCTTCCTTGTCCGCCTGGACCTGAATCGGGGTGCCGTGCTCGTCGGTGCCCGACACCATCAGGACCTTGTTGCCCGCCATCCGCTGGTACCTGCTGAACATGTCGCTGGGCAGCGCGAAGCCGGAGACGTGCCCGATATGGCGCGGGCCGTTGGCGTACGGCCAGGCCGGCGCGGTCAGGATGTGCCTCGGGTACTGTGGCGGATGACATGTTTAAAGCCTACGGGCTGTGGCGTGGTCGTCGCTGACATTAAGCTCCGCCTTCGCGCCGACCGGCGTGTGGCGGGTCTGCTTGATGCCGAGGATCGACAGGAAGAACGTGCCCAGGATGAGCTGGCAGCTCAGCACGAGCGCGGTCACCGACGGGACCATCAGCCGGAGCGCGTGCTCGTAGTTGAGGTGGCCGAACGAGTGCCCCTGCCAGTAGGTCAGCGAGAAGATCAGGCCGACGAGGCCGGCCAGGCCGACCGCCGCCCCGGCCAGCAGGCCGCGTTCGAGCGAGAGCTTGCCAAGCAGCCGCTGCACCTTCGGCTCCTCCGGCAGGAACCCCTCCGCGCCCGCGTAGACCTGGGTGAACAGCCAGAACAGGATCGCCTGGAAGCCGATATCGACCGCCGCGCCGCAGGCGACGAGGGTGTCCACGTCGAAGGAGACGCCGCCGATCTTGAGCGGGCCCGTCGCGACCGCCGCGCCGAACCCCAGTCCCAGGACGAGCAGCAGCAGGCCGGGGAGGAAGAACAGCCAGGTGGGGCTGAACAGCAGCAGGAACCGCAGGTGCCGCCAGCCGTCCCGCCAGGTCCGCAGGTGCGGCGGGCGGCTGCGGCCGTCCTTGGCGAGGGTGGTCGGGACCTCCGCGATCTTCTGGTGCGCGAGGGCGGCCTTCACGATCATCTCGGTGGCGAACTCCATGCCGGTCGCCTGCAGGCCGAGCTTGATGGCGCTGTCTCGACGGAAGCCGCGCAGGCCGCAGTTGAAATCGCCGATGTTGGAGTGGAAGAACAGCCGGCCGATGAAGGAGAGCACCGGGGTGCCGAGGTAGCGGTGCAGCGGCGGCATCGCGCCCGGCGCTATGCCGCCCTTGAACCGGTTGCCCATCACCAGGTCGGCGCCGCCCCGCAGCTCAGTCACGTACGGCATGAGGTTGCTGAAGTCGTAGCTGTCGTCGGCGTCGCCGATGATCACGTACTCGCCGCGCGCGGCGAGGATGCCGCCCATCAGGGCGTTGCCGTAGCCCTTCTCGCTGACCGGGACAACCCGCGCGCCCGCGTCCTCGGCAAGCCGTTGGCTGCCGTCGGTGGAGCCGTTGTCGGCCAGCACGACCTCGCCGCTCACCCCGCTGTCGGCGAGGAACTTAACGGCCTTGCTCACGCAGGTGGCCACGGTCTCCGCCTCATTGAGGCAGGGCATCACGACGGTCAGCTCCACGTGGACTCCGTTCAGCGTTTACCTTTTACACCGTGGAGGATACGGGTTTGAAGGCAGTCCCAGCGGTCATCCGGCGAAGCCTGGCCGGCAATAAGCTCTTCGCGCTGGCCCTGATACCCGCCGTGCTGCTGCGGGTGGACGCCGAACTCGGCTACCGCTGGCAGTCTTGGTTCAACGATTCGTTCAGTTACGTGTCCGCGGCAGTGACGCTCACTCCCGACACATCACGGCCCTCAGGCTACCCGGTGTACCTGTGGCTGCTTTCACCGTTCCACAGCTATTTCCTCGTCACCGCCTCCCAGCACCTGATGGGGCTGCTGGTCGCGGTGATGATCTACGCGCTGGCCAGGCGGCGGTTCGCCGCCCCCGCCTGGGCCGCGGTGCTTTTCACCCTGCCGGTGCTCTACGACGGCTTCGAGATTCAGCTCGAGCACCTGATCATGGCGGACACGCTCTTCCTGTTCCTGGCCTTCGCCGCCGTCACGGTGCTGCTCTGGTCGCCCCGGCCGTCGTGGCGCGCCTGCCTCGTCGCCGGGCTGCTGCTAGGGCTGTCCACGACCGTCCGCTCCACCGGACTGGCGCTGATCCCGGTATTCGGGCTCTACCTGCTGATCCGGTTCCTGCCCGGCGTCGGCGTCGGCGGGGCCCGATGGCGCGGCTGGCGCGCGCTGATCGGCGGCCTGGCGGTCTGCGGGATCGCGTTCGCGGTGCCGATCGTCGGCTACGAGGCCTGGTACTCCTCGGCGCACGGGGAGCGCACGATGACCGAGTCAACCGGGGTCTTCCTGTACTCGCGGGTGATGACGTTCGCCGATTGCTCCCGCATGACGCTGCCGACCGACCTGCTCGCCCTGTGCACGTCGGTGCCGCCCGCGCAGCGGCCGATCGCGCAGGCCTACATCTGGACCAACGCGAGCCCGCTGGACCGGTTCCCCGCGCCGAAGTTCTCCCCGACGGTCAACAAGCTCGCGGAGGAGTTCGCGATCAAGGCCATCGAGGCGCAGCCGCTCGACTACGCGCGCACGGCCTGGGACGACACGGTCCGCTCGTTCGACTGGAACCGAGAGGTCTTCCCCAACGGCCAGACCTACGACGAGTACCTGTTCGGGTACCACTCGCTGTCCATTCCGGGATCGCCGTACCGCGGCTACGCCTCGCCCGAGGCCTACTACGTGCGCGGCAACCCCGACACCGTGGTGGTGAACCCGTTCGCCTCGCTGATCAGGGTCTACCAGCGGTACGTCTGGCTGCCGGGCACCGTGTACGGGCTGATCCTGCTCGTCGGGCTGTTCGGGGTAGTGCTCAGATGGCGGTTTGCCCCGGTGGGCGCGGGCGGGAGGGCCGTCGGGATGCGCGGCGGCCGGGACGCCCTGCTGCCGTGGCTCTGCTCGGTGGCGCTGATCGTCGCGCCCGCCGCGACGGCGGAGTTCGACTACCGGTACGTGACGACCGCGGTGCCGTTCGCCTGCCTGGCGGCGGCGATGGTCTTCGGGCGGCGGGCGCGGCGGCGAGCAGCCGGACGCGCGCGGCGGACGCCGGGCGCGTCAGCCGGGGCGCCGTCACCGGGCGCCCGGGAGACGGCGCGGGCGGCGAACCGGGCGGCGCGCCGCTCCTCCCGCGCCGCGTCCCTGGCAGCGGCCTTAGCGGCGGCCTGGCCGATGCCGGCCACGACCAGCGTGATCTCGCCCCGGACGCCCCCTGACTCCTGCTCCCTGGCCGCCGCCCAGGCCGTCGAGCTCGGCCAGCGAGCCGCGCACGATCTCCTCGTGGGTCTTGGTCAGCTCCCGGCAGACGACCGCGGCGCGGTCGTCGCCGAGCGAGGCGCGCAGCTCCGCCAGGGTCGCCGCGACCCGGCGCGGCGATTCGAAGAACACCTGGGTGCGCGGATCGGCGGCCAGCTCGGCGAACCGCCCCTGCGCGCTCGCCGCGCTTGCGCGGCGGGAAGCCCTCGAAGCAGAACCGGTCGGTGGGCAGGCCGGAGACGGCGAGCGCGGTGGTCACCGCGGAGGGCCCGGGCACGGCGGTGACCCGTATCCCGGCCGCGACGGCCGCCGCCACGACGCGGTAGCCGGGATCGCTGATGCCCGGCATCCCGGCGTCGGTGACCACCAGGACGTTCTTGCCCGCCGCGAGCTCCGCCGCCAGCTGCTCCGCGCGGCGGGACTCGATCACGTCGTAGTAGGAGACCACCCGCCCGGTGATCGTGACGTTGAGCGCGGCCGCGAGCTGGCGCACCCGGCGGGTGTCCTCGGCCGCGATCACGTCCGCGACCGCCAGTTCGGCGACGAGCCTCGGCGGCGCGTCCTCGACCCGGCCGATAGGGACCCCGGCGAGCGTCAGAACCCTGCCGCCGCCGCTGTCTTCGTGCCGGTCGTTATCACGTCCGCTGCCGTTTGCACTCCCCACTCGGGCCTCCATCCACATAGCATTGCCTGCGATGACCGCTACAGCGGCCGGTCAGTCGGCCATGGACCCAGAAGACCGCGGCCCCGGCGAAGCTGAGCCCGTCGGCGACGGCGTTCGCCTCGGCGACGCCGCCGACGTGGGCACCGCCCGGCCCGGCGCCGACCAGACAGCGAACGCTGCCGCGCGGATCGCCGCGCTCCGCGCGCGGCTGATCGTCCCCGATGCCCGACGACCGGCTGTGGGGCTGGATCTGGCCGCTGATCGTCACCGCGTTCGCCGCCTTCCTCCGGTTCAACAGGCTATCGGTGCCGAACGCGATCATCTTCGACGAGACGTACTACGTGAAGGACGCCTGGTCCATCCTGCAGCACGGGGTGGAGTGGAGCTGGACCCAGTTCCCCGAACGCCGAACGCGCAGATCGTCGCCGGGCACACCACATTTCAACTTCAAGCTGCTCCGGCACCGCCTGCGGCGAGTACGTGGTCCAGCCGCCGGTCGGCAAGCTGCTCATCGCGGTCGGCGAGTGGCTGTACGGGCTCACCTCGTTCGGCTGGCGCGCCGCGTCGGCGTTCTTCGGCACGCTGGCGATCCTGGTCATGTGCCGCGTCACCCGGCGGCTCACCCGGTCGACGCTGCTCGGCTGCGTCGCCGGGCTGCTGCTCTCGCTTGACGGGCTCGAGTTCGTGCTCAGCCGGACCGGCATCCTCGACATCTTCCTGATGTTCTTCGTGCTCGCGTCGTTCGGCTGCCTGGTGGTCGACCGGGACGTCTCCCGGGCCCGGCTGGCCGAGGCCGTGGTCCTCGACCGCACGCGACGAGTCCGGGCCCGCAGCTCGGGATCAGGAAATGGCGGGTGGCGGCCGGCGTCCTCATCGGCCTCGCCTGCGCCAGCAAGCAGTACGCCTTCTGGTACATCTTCGCGTTCGTCGCCCTGTGCGTCGCCTGGGACATGGGCGCGCGGCGGACCGTGGGGCTGCGGTCCTACGTCCGCGGCGCGCTGGTGCGGGACGGCAAGTGGCTGCCGCTCACGTTCGGCGTCATCCCGCTGGTCACCTACGTCGCCACCTGGTCCGGCTGGCTCGCCACCTCCACCGGCTACGACCGGGATTACGCCCAGCTCAACGGGGTCAACATCCCGGTCATCTCCCCGCTGTACTCGCTGTTCGTTTACCACAAGGAGATGCTCCAATTCGGCGTGGCGCTGAACGCGCGCCAGTCGTACGAGTCCCAGCCGTGGGACTGGCTGGTGATCACCCGCCCGGTGGCGTTCTTCTGGCAGAGCTACACCAACGCGGCGGGCACCCAGGCGGCCAAGTCCGGGACGACCGGGCATTGGGTGCGGGAGGTGCTGGCGATCGGCAACCCTGCGATCTGGTGGGTGTCGATCCCCGCGCTGATCTTCTGCCTCGGCTGGTGGCTCACCCGCGGGACTGGCGGGCCGGCACCGCCGTGCTGTGCTTCCTCGCCGGCTGGGCAACGCTGGCTGCCGTTCGTCTCGCGGACCAAGTTCTACTACTACGCGCTCGAGTTCGAGCCGTTCGTCATCATCTGCATCGTGCTCTGCCTGGGCCTGATCATCGGCCCGGCCACGGCCCGGGTAAGCCGCCGGGTGACCGGAGCGGTACTCGCCGGCATCTACGTCCTCGCCGTGCTCACGCTGTTCTGGTACTTTTACCCGATCCTGTCGGCCAAGGTCATTCCGTACTCGGACTGGCTGTCCCACATGTGGTACCGCGGCGGCGTCGACGTCGGCTGGATATAGATCCCCGTGGCAGCCGGACTTGTCGTAGCACGGTCGTTATCGCGTTCGCGGCCGTTTGCACTCCCCATGCGGGCCTCCATCCACATAGCATTGCGTGCGATGACCGCTACAGCAGCCGGCCAGCCGGCCATGGACCCAGAAGACGACGGCCCCGTCGGCGCTGAGACCATCAGCGACCCCATCGGCCCGGGCAGCGACGCCGACGAGGCGACGACCCGGTCCGAGGGCGGCCCGACCGCAAACGCCGCCGCGCGGATCGCCGCGCTCCGCGCGCGGCTGATCTCCCCGATGCCCGACGACCGGCTGGCGGGCTGGATCTGGCCGCTGATCATCACCGCGTTCGCCGCCTTCCTCCGCTTCAACAGGCTATCGGTGCCGAACTCGATCATGTTCGACGAGACGTACTACGTGAAGGACGCCTGGACCATCCTGCAGCACGGCGTGGAGTGGAGCTGGACCCAGTTCCCGAACGCCAACGCGCAGATCGTCGCAGGGAAGACCCATTTCAACTTCAAGTGCTCCGGCACCGCCTGCGGCGAGTACGTGGTCCAGCCCGCCGGTCGGCAAGCTGCTCATCGCGGTCGGCGAGTGGCTGTACGGGCTCACCTCGTTCGGCTGGCGCACCGCGTCGGCGTTCTTCGGCACCCTGGCGATCCTGGTCATGTGCCGCGTCACCCGGCGGCTCACCCGGTCGACGCTGCTCGGCTGCGTCGCCGGGCTGCTGCTCTCGCTTGACGGGCTCGAGTTCGTGCTCAGCCGGACCGGCATCCTCGACATCTTCCTGATGTTCTTCGTGCTCGCGTCGTTCGGCTGCCTGGTGGTCGACCGGGACGTCTCCCGGGCCCGGCTGGCCGAGGCCATGGTCCTCGAGCCCACCGACGAGTCCGGGCCGCAGCTCGGGATCAGGAAATGGCGGGTGGCGGCCGGCGTTCTCATCGGCTTGGCCGGGGGTACCAAGCAGGACGCGGTCTGGTACATCTTCGCGTTCGTCGGCCTCTGCGTCGCCTGGGACATGGGGGCGCGGCGGACCGTGGGGCTGCGGTCCTACGTCCGCGGCACGCTGGTGCGGGACGGCAAGTGGCTGCCGCTCACGTTCGGCGTCATCCCGCTGGTCACCTACGTCGCCACCTGGTCCGGCTGGCTCGCCACCTCCACCGGCTACGACCGGGATTACGCCCAGCTCAACGGGGTCAACATCCCGGTCATCTCCCCGCTGTACTCGCTGTTTGAGTACCACAAGGAGATGTACCAGTTCATGTCGACGCTGAGCACGCGTCACCCCTACGAGTCCCAGCCGTGGGACTGGCTGGTGATCACCCGCCCGGTGGCGTTCTTCTGGCAGAGCTACACCAACGCGGCCGGCACCCAGGTGGCCAAGTCCGGGACGACCGGGCATTGGGTGCAGGAGGTGCTGGCGATCGGCAACCCTGCGATCTGGTGGGTGTCGATCCCCGCGCTGATCTTCTGCCTCTGCTGGTGGCTCACCCAGCGGGACTGGCGGGCCGGCACCGCCGTGCTGTGCTTCCTGGCCGGCTGGGCGACCTGGCTGCCGTGGCCCGGGCGGACCAAGTTCTACTACTACGCGCTCGAGTTCGAGCCGTTCGTCATCATCTGCATCGTGCTCTGCCTGGGCCTGATCATCGGCCCGGCCACGGCCGTGTGGTGGCGCAGAGCGATTGGATCGACGGTGGCTGGCGGCTACATCCTTGCTGCTCTCGCGCTGTTCTGGTACTTTTACCCGATCCTGGCCGGCGAGGTCATCCCGTACTCGGACTGGCTGTCCCACATGTGGTACAGCGGCTGGATTTAACCCGTCGAAACCGGGCAGTGTCGATGCATGACGCCGCCGCTCGGAGGACGGCCTTTCCGCCCTTTACCGCCCATTCCCACCCACGCCCGCCCATGCGACGGACGGCGACCGCATGTAACGATGGTCGGCCCTCCTAGCTTCTGAGGTTTCTTTCAGGGTCCACTCAGCCTGCCCCAGATGTCGCGACATATCTTGAAGTGATTTAAATCACAGATTGGACCGCCGGCGCCCTTTCATACGTCTTAATGAGTGAGAAGGGACCCCGACCAACCCCCGGAGCCAGGTATGAGCACGATGGAAGACAACGACGACAGCCGCGCCCGCTTCGAGCGCGACGTCGTACCCCAGCTCAGCCAGTTGTATCCGGCGGCGCTACGGATGACCCGGAACCCCACCGACGCCGAGGACCTGGTCCAGGAGACGTCGGTCAAGGCGTATGCGGCCTTCCATCAGTTCCGCCCTGGTACGAACCTGCGCGCATGGCTCAACCGGATCCTCACCACGACGTTCATCAACGTCTACCGCAAGCGGAAGCGCGAACCGCAGCAGGCGCTCGGCGGCGACTTGCAGGAATGGCAGATGTCGGCCGACCGGCTGGCGCCGCCCGTCCCGTCGGCGGAGACCGAGGCGCTCGACCGCACCACCGACTCCGACCTGCTGCGCGCGCTGCGCGGGCTGCCGAACGAGTTCCGCACCACGGTCTACCTGGCCGACATCGAGGGCTACCCGTACCGGGAGATCGCGGAGATCATGGGCACCCCGGTCGGCACGGTCATGTCCCGCCTGCACCGCGGTCGCCGTAAGATCCGCGAGCAGCTCCAAGCCAGCGGCGTCCTGCCCCCCGCGGCCACCCCGACCCCCGGCACATAATTCGCCCTGCTCGCTGCCGGGCGCTCGGGACCCCCCTTTGACTCGCAGGGCTGTATTTCCTGCAGGTTACTCTTCCCGCACTTCCCGGATCGGGGCCTGCCAGCCGAGTGCCACCGGGTCGAAGACCCGCTCCACGTAGATCTGGTGCCAGAGCGAGAACACCACAAGCGTCCAGACCTGCCGCCATGGCACGTCCGGGTCGCCCGACCGGAACCGGCGGAGCACGTCGATGACGGCCCGCTTGTCCAGCCACTCCTCGGTCCGCGCCTCGCGGACCACCTGGTCCGCGTAGCCGGCCAGCTCACCGCGAAACCAGTGCCCGATCGGCACAGGGAACCCGAGCTTGCGGCGCTCGACCGCCTCCTGGGGCAGCAGCGGGGCCACCGCCTCCCGCAGCGCGAACTTGGTCGTGGTCGCGGCCGTCTTCTCCGCCCGCGCCAGCCGGCTGGCCACCGCCATCACCTCCCGGTCGAGGAACGGCGACCGCAGCTCAAGCCCGTGCGCCATCGACGCGCGGTCCGCCTTGACCAGGATATCGCCGGGCAGCCAGGTGTTGATGTCGATGAGCTGCATCGTGGCCACGTCATCGAGCCCGCTCTCAGCCGCCTGGTCGAAGATCGGATCGGTCACGTCGTACGCCGTGCCGCCGCCGTACCTGGTCAGCACGTCCACGTCCTCGCTGGGGAAGATGTTGGCGTTGCCGATGTACCGGCTCCGCAGCGGCGTCGCGATCCGCTCGAGCAGCCCCTTGCCCTTCTGCCCGGCCCGTATCCGGTCGGCCATCGCCTGCGCCGAGGAGCGCCCCCAGCTGGGCAGCTTGGTCGCGGCCCGGACCACCCCCGGCTGGTAGTACACGCCGTACCCGCCGAACAGCTCGTCCGCGCCCTCGCCGGAGAGCACCACCTTCACCTGCCGCCGCGCCTCCCTGGCGACGAACCAGAGCGGGATCGCGGCCGCGTCGGCCATCGGGTCGTCCAGCTGCCAGATGATCTGCGGCAGCCGGGCGGCGAACTCATCCGGCTTGATCACGTAGGTGTTGGCGCGCAGGCCAAGCGCCTGCGCGGTCTCCTGCGCCTCCTCGATCTCGCTGTACCCGGCGCGCGCGAAGCCGGCCGTGAACGTCGACATGCCCGGCCTGGCCTGCGCGGCGATCGCGCAGATGGCCGCCGAGTCCACGCCGCCGGAGAGGAACGCGCCGAGCGGCACATCACTGCGCAGGTGCGCAAGGACCGAGTCCCGCAGCGCGGTCAGGATGCGCTCCGGGGTCTCCGGCGCCGGCGACTTCGCCGGTCGGAGCACCGGCCGCCAGTAGCGGAACGACTCGACAGGGCCGCCGGGCCGGGCGGTGAGGTAGTGCCCTGGCGGCAGGCAGCGGACCGGCGGCGTCATCGTCGCGGGCGCGGGCACGTACTGGAACGACAGGTACCGGCGGAGCGCGTCGGGATCGATCACGGAGACCTCGCCCGGGCCGACGAGCGCCTTGCGCTCGGAAGCGAACCGCAACTGCTTGCCGCCCTCGGCCTGCATGTAATACAGCGGCTTGATGCCGAACGGGTCCCGGGCGCAGAACAGCTCTCCGGACCTGGTGTCCCAGATGGCGAAGGCGAACATCCCGCGGAGCCTGCGCAGGGCGTCCCTGCCCTCGGCCGCGTACATCTCGAGCAGTACCTCGGAGTCGGACCCGCCGCGGAGCGCCACACCGTGATCTCGCAGCTGCTTGGCCAGCTCCGCGTAGTTGTAGATCTCCCCGTTGTAGACCATCCAGTACCGCCCGTCGGCGGACCGCATGGGCTGGTGCCCGGCCGCCGACTGGTCGATGACCGCCAGCCGCCGGGCACCGAGGGCTATGGCGGCGTCTGAGAACACGCCCTCGTCGTCGGGCCCCCGGTGCGCCATCCGCCTGATGGCGCGCACGGTCCAGTCCGCGTCCGGTTTGGCCCCCCGTGCCAGCGCGAGGCACCCCGCAATCCCCGACATACCGCCCCTATGCCACCTCTATGTGAGGCAACTTCACTTCGTCACTTCGGCTGGAACCGGATGCCGCCGTCGAACCTGACGACCTCCGCATTCATATAGTCGTTCTCGATCAGCGCCCGCACCAGCTGGCCGAACTCGTCCGGTCGTCCCAGCCGCTTCGGGAACACCACCGGCTCCGCCAGCTTCGCCAGGAATGCCTCGGCGTCCCTGCCCTCACCCGCGATGGACTTGTAGATCGGCGTGTGGATGACCCCGGGGCAGATCGTGTTCACCCTGACCCCGATGACCGACAGGTCCCGCGCGGCGGGCACCGTCATCCCGATGATCCCGCCCTTGGAGGCGGAGTAGGCTATCTGCCCGGTCTGCCCCTCGATACCCGCGACCGAGGAGGTGTTGATAATCACGCCGCGCTGGCCGTCGGCATCGGCGGGCTCGGTCTTCGCCATCGCGGCGGCCGCGAGCCTGAGCACGTTGAACGTCCCCGTCAGGTTGACCGTGATGACCTTGGTGAAGCCGGCCAGCTCGTGCGGCGAGCCGTCCCTGTTCACCGTCCGAGCGGCGAAGCCGATCCCGGCGCAGCTGACGGCCGCCCGCAGCGGGTGGCCCGACGCCGCCGCGGCGGCCACCATCTCCCGCACCGAGTCCTCGTCGGCGACGTTCGTCTTCACGAAGTGCCCGCCGATGTCGGCCGCGACCTGCTTGCCCAGATCCTCGTTAAGGTCGGCGACGATAACGTGCGCGCCGGCGGCCGCCAGCGTCCTCGCCGCGGCCTCGCCAAGCCCGCTCGCTCCCCCAGTGACGATCGCAGAGGTCCCATTTAGTTCCATGGCCGGAGCATAGCCCGCCCCGCCGGCCGTGGCACGGGCCAGTTTGGCGATAATGGCTGCGCTGGCCCTCTACTCTTGGCGACAGCAGACCACAGCGCAGGCCCAGGGGATCGACGGAAGGCCCGGGGGAGACATCACGTGAGCCATGTGCCGCCGGGCCGCGACGATGCCCGCGAGTTGGCGGCCGGACCGGAACTGATTGCCCGGGCGCTCGCGGAGCCGGTCATAGCGGTGGACGCGATGGGCGGCGACTATGCCCCGGATGAGATCGTCGCGGGCGCGCTCGCCGCGCAGCGGGAGCACGGCCTGTCCACGCTGCTGGCCGGCCCGCCCGCGCGGCTGCGCCCGGTCATCGCCCGGCTCGGCGGCGGCTCGGAGCTGCGGGTGGTGCCCGCCGAGGACGTCGTCGGGATGGAGGAGGGCGCCCTTGCCGGGTTCCGGCGGCCCCGGTCAAGCCTCGCCGTCGCCTGCCAGCTGGTCCGGCGCGGCCAGGCCACCGCGGTCGTCTCGGCCGGCTCAACGGGCGCGATCGTGGCGAGCGCCAGGCACCGGCTGCTCCCGCTGCCCGGCGTGCCGCGGCCGGGGCTGGCGGTGATGCTGCCCACGCATCCCACCCCGACGGTGCTCATCGACGCGGGCGCGACCGCCGACCCCAAGCCGGAGATGCTCCTGCAGTTCGGCCAGCTCGGCGTGGCGTACGCGCAGATCGCGCTAGGTATCGCAATCCCTCGGGTCGGGCTGCTCACCATCGGGGCAGAGCCGGGCAAGGGGAACGCGCTGACCCGCCGCGCCCACGAACTGCTCGCCGCCGAGCCGCCCGGCGGCGGGCTGCCGCTGCACTTCGCGGGCAACGTGGAGGGCGGCGACCTGATGGCGGGCGCGGTTGACGTGATCGTCACCGACGGTTTCACCGGCAACGTCGCACTCAAGACGCTCGAGGGATCGATGCGGTTCGCCGCCGGCGAGCTGCGCGCCGCGCTCACCGGGACCCGCGCCGCCCGGATCGGCACCCTGCTGCAGCGGCGCGGGCTGCGCGAGCTCAGCGCCCGGCTCGACGCCGAGACCTACGGCGGGGCGGCGCTGCTGGGTCTCGGCGGCACCGTCGTGATCGCGCATGGCGCGTCCACCGCCCGCGCGGTCACCGCCGCCTGCGCGCTCGCCGCGAACCTGTCCCGCGGTGACATCACCGAGAAGATCAGGGAACGGATCGGTCCCGCCGCCGAACGCCGCACCGCCCACTTCCTCCGCCGCGACCGCGAGCGAGCACAGAACCCGCAACAGAAAACCTGATCTGAATACAGAACAGGAAACACTAAACTTGGCTCATGGCACATCCTCAGCAGGTTCTCGGCGCGCGGGTGCGCGATGCCCTGGTGTCCGCGTATGGCGCGGATTACGCTGACGCAGATCCGCTGATCCGCCCGTCCTCGTTCGCGGACGCCCAGTCGAATGTCGCGCTGCCGTTGGCCAAGCGGCTCGGCCGTGCGCCTCGGGACATCGCGGCCGAGATCGTCGGCCACCTGGACATCGACGATGTCTGCGAGCCCCCGACGGTCAGCGGACCCGGCTTCATCAACCTCACGCTGCGCCCGCAGTGGATCGCCGACACCGTCACCGGCCTGCTCGCTGACCCCCGGCTCGGCACCCCGAGGGCCGCCCAGCCGCAGACGGTCGTCATCGACTACTCCTCCCCCAACATCGCCAAAGCGATGCACGTCGGCCACCTGCGCACCACGATCGTGGGCGACGCGATCGCCCGGGTGCTCGAATTCGCCGGCCACCACGTGATTAGGGACAACCACGTGGGCGACTGGGGTACGCCCTTCGGCATGCTGCTCGAGCACCTCGTCGACGTCGGCGAGGACTCCGCCGAGGCGGGGTTGCTGCGCACCGACCCGAACGCCTTCTACCAGGCGGCGCGGGTCAAGTTCGACACCGGCGCCGGCTTCGCCGACCGGGCAAGGGAACGGGTGGTCAAGCTCCAGTCGGGCAATGACCTCGGCACGCAGCGGCTGTGGGACGAGTTCATGGAGCTGTCCAAGGACTACCTGCGCGACACCTACGCGGTGCTGCGGATCTCGCTGGCCGACGACGACATCAGGGGCGAGTCGTTCTACAACGACATGCTGGCCGAGGTGGCCGACGATCTGGCCGCCAAGGGGCTCGCCTGGGTCAGCGACGGCGCGCTGTGCGCGTTCCCGCCGGGCTTCGAGAACCGGGACGGCACCCCGCTGCCACTCATCATCCGCAAGAGCGACGGCGGCTACAACTACGCCACCACCGACCTGGCCACCATCAGGTACCGGGTCGAGAAACTTCACGCCGACCGCGCGATCTACGTGGTCGGCACCGACCAGGCGCTGCACTTCAAGATGGTCTTCGCGGTCGCGAAACAGGCCGGCTGGCTACCGGACGGCGCCGACTTCGAGCACGCCCAGATCGGCATGGTGCAGGGCAAGGACGGCCGTCGGCTGCGGACCAGGGCGGGCGACAATGTCGCGCTGAGCGAGCTGATCGCGGAGGGGCCCCAGCGGGCCCGCGCGCTCCTTGATGAGGTCGAGCGGGACGAGGCGGGCCTCGACCTCGACGCGATCGCCCAGGACGTCGGCATCGGCGCGATCAAGTACGCCGACCTGTCGACCGCGCGGGAGAGCGCTTACATCTTCGACTGGGACCGGATGATCTCCTTCAAGGGGAACACCGGCCCGTACCTGCAGTACGCGACCACCAGGATCAGGTCGATCTTCCGCCGGGCCGGGATCGACGAGGCCGCCTGCCGGCGGCCCGATGGCGGTCCAGGCGCCCGCCGAGCGGGCGCTGGCCAGGAAGCTGCTCGAGTTCGGCTCGGTCATCACTGCGGTCGCCGAGTCCGCCGAGCCGCACCGGCTCTGCGCCTACCTGTTCGAGGTCGCCAGCCTGTTCACCTCGTTCTACGAGCAGTGCCCGGTCCTCAAGGCCGACGACGAGGAGACAAGGATCTCCCGGCTCGCGCTCTGCGCCGCCGCCCTCCGCGTCCTCACCCTCGGCCTGGGCCTCCTCGGCGTCCCCATCCCCGACCGCATGTAGCTGCGGCGCGCACTCACCACCGGCAACGGGTAAGCAATACGTCATCACATTCACGGGCAACCCCGTAGGCGACACGTCATCACATTGAAAGAGTGATGACGTGTCGTTTTACGTGGAGCCACGCGTGCGTTCGTTACGCAGGTGTTTTCTCTATTTCACAACAACGATCACGAACGAACTACTTACGTGACTTCAGAACCGCTGACTCGCCAGGCCGAGCGCGGCAGGCTCAATGCCATCGGAACCGAAGGGCGCAGTGCGGGCTACGTCCACCGAAGGAGGCATCGATGACTGACCGTAACAATCGCGGCATCCGAAGTGTCGGCGTGAAGGCGCGCCTGGCGGTCGCCGCGGCGGTACTCGTCGGCGGCGGCGCGGCGGGCGTGGTGGCGTTCGCCGCCAACCACGGCGGCACGGCGACCGCGACCGCGGAATCCGCCGGATTCACGAGGAGTTTCCACCACACGATCAGCGAGCCGATGGCGCTCACCAAGGCGCTCAATGACAGGGGCATGTCATCGCAGGCGTCGATGACCACTCTGGCCGACATGACGCCGATGCGCACGTTCAGCCAGATGGAGTACCGCCACACCATGCTCGCCGTTCAGCGCGGCATCGTGCTCCTCGCGACAAAGAAATTCATTGTCGTCAGGTCCGCCAACGGCGCCATTCACCTGTGGTGGCTGAGCGGGGCCACGCGGGTCAAGGACGTGGTCTCCTCCGCGAGCGGGATGGCCGCGATGACCGGCAGCTACACGGCGACGAATTCCGCGCTGTCGACCGGTGACATGGTGCCGACCGAGAACGTCGTGGCCGGCTCCACCAGCGTGGTGAGCCAGCTGACGACGCCGGTGGCCAAGCCGACCACCATCACCATCAACACAGGAGGACAGCTCATCACGATCACTGTCGCCAGCTCCACCGCCACGGTGACGGAGCCGACGGCGATGGCCGCCCAGACCATGGAGCCGGCGATGATGACCGCCCAGACCACCCGGACCCGTCAGTCGGCCTGGTGGGCCACCCACGGCGTGCAGCGGGGCGACCTGGTCCTGGTCGCCGGGACCCGCACGGACGGCAAGCTCAAGGCGGAGCTCGTGCTGTTCGCGGCCCCACGCACCAGCATGCCGTCCCCGAGCGCCAGCCCGACCGCGACGATCTTCCCGACCTCGAGCGCGACCCCGACGGTCGTGCCCAGCCCGAACGCCACCATCAGCGGGCAGCCGGTGTCGATCGGCTCGCACAGCTAGCGCAGTTTTCCCGAGGGCGATCCCTCGTGCCCCTGGGAAGGGCACGGTTCCCTGGTCCGCGGTACACCACCGCTGAGAACCGCCAGCGACTGCCCGTGGGCGGCGGCCCGCCCCCGCCGCCCACGGGCACTTTCACGTTCTCTGCCTTGCCTGTTCACGCGGGTGCGCGGCGGGCCGAGACGAATCGGGCGGCTTGACGTAGTCTGGAAGATAACGAAAGACTGGATCGCGGGTTGGGGAGCCCCCGCCAGATGCGCAGGAGGCGGACACGTGAGTGGCATCGTTCTGCTTGTGCTCATCGGCATTGGCGCCGCCTGGCTGTTCACCGGCGGCCGCAAGAAGCTGAGGCTGCCGACGACCGGCAAACACTGGATCGGGGTCATCATCATCGTTGTCGTCTTGCTGGCGCTCTTCTACGGCGCCCACACCACCCCGCACACAACCGTCAGCCACTGAACTTGCTCCCGGGGGACAGACTCCTTGCATGGGGGGCTCCCGCCCCCCATCCCCCCTGGCGCCCCCCATCCCCCCGGGGGGACCCGCAAAAACCGCGAGCACCCCAAGGTTTGTGGCGGCTGGGGTTAAGGCTGTACCTCCCCCGGGGGCTAGCACTAGCCTTCCATCGGGATCTCGAACCAGACGGCCTTGCCCTCCGGGGTCGGGCGGGAGCCCCAGCGCGTGGCGAGCTGCTCGACCAGGTACAGGCCCCGGCCGCCCTCGTCGGTCGCGCGGGCGGTGCGCAGCCGCGGCAGCCGCAGGTCCGGGTCGAATGACTCGACCCAGACAGACTCCGCCCCGCGCCGCAGCCGGAGCGTGAACTCGCGGGGCCGGTAGGCCCGCGGCGGGTGCGCCGCCACCGGGAAGCCGCCTGCCGGGGTGAGGGCCCCGAGGGGGAGATCACCCGCCAGGCCGATCGACTCAAGACCGCCCGGCCCGCCAGCCGACAACGGCGGCTCCATTTCCAGGTCGAACCTGCGACCCGACGGGCTCGGCGTCACCGACGCGTGCAGCACGGCGTTGGTGACCACCTCGGAGACCAGCAGCAGGGCCAGGTCGGCCTGGTCCGGATGCATGCCCCAGGCGGCGAACGTGGCCTGGGCAAGGCGGCGGGCGTCCGAGACCATGATCGGCTCGGCCGGGAAGGAGCGCTCGACCGACGCGAGATCCTCGGGCGAGGAGCGGAAGACCAGGATCGCCATGTCGTCGTCGATGTCCCCGGGCACGGCGGTCTCCGCCGCCGAGGCGAGCACCCCCGCGCTGGCGGGCGAGGCAAGCAGCGCGTCGCGCAGCATGTCAAACGCCTCGGCCTCGGTGTAGTGCCCGGCCCCGTCGGACCGCGTCCGCCGATCGGTGAGCCCGTCGGTGTAGAGGATGACGGCGGTGCCAGGCGGCAGGGTGATCGACTCTTCCCGGTAGGTCGGCAGCCCCTGGATGCCCCGGCCGCGCACTCCGAGCAGCACGCCCTTGTGCCGGACCTCGAGCGTCCGGACGGCGCCGTTCATGGCCATCAGCGGCGCCGCGTGGCCGGCGTTGGCGTACGTCAGCTCCCGCGACCAGGCGTCGTAGATCAGGTAGATGCAGCTGACCGTCGGCGGGTCGCCGCCGGCTCCGGGCGGGGCCGTGGAGCGGACCCACTCGTCCAGCTTGCGCATGATGTCCGCGGGCGACTTCTCGTCCTGCGCGTAGGCACGCAGGACGGCGCGGAGCTGGCCCATGGTGGCCGCCGCCCTGGACCCGCGCCCCTCCACATCGCCGATCACCAGTCCCACCCGGCCGGCCGCGAGCGGGATGATGTCGTACCAGTCGCCGCCCACCTGCGTCTGGATCCCCTGCCCGACCGCGGCGAGCGGCTTGGCGGGAACGTAGCGGAACGCGACCTCGAGGCCGTCGAGCTCGGGCACCGACTGCGGCAGCAGGGACTGCTGGAAGGCGAGCGCGGTCCGCCGCTCGGCTCTCGAACAGCATGGCGTTGTCGATCGCCACCGCCACCCGGCCCGCGATCGCCCCGATCAGGTCGCCGTCGGACAGGTCGTAGTGCGGGTCCGGGCGGTCGGTGATGCCGCGACAGCGCCAGCGAGATCACGCCGAGCAGCTCGCCGCGCGCGTACAGCGGCGACGCCGAGCACCGAGGTGACGCCCGCCTGGTCGGCCGCGGACATCGACTCCTCGGCTCGGCGCCGGGTAGAAGTCGGCCTGCAGGTCGGGAACGACGATCGTCTCGAGCCGCGACATGGCCTGCTCGCATGAAGTGCCCCGGCGGGTAGCTGATGGCCTCGCCGACCTGCGCCCAGGTGCCCGGCGGCGGCTCCCAGCCGCCCGCGTGCGCCGCCGCGCGCCTGATCAGCTTGTCGCCGCTGAACAGGTCGATGAAGCAGTGGTCGGCGAACCTGCGGGACGAGGATCTGCGCGACGTGCCGCAGCGTCGCGTCGAGCTCGAGCGAGCCGGCCAGCCGCTCGCCGATCCGCTCGAGCAGCCGGAGCCGGTCCGGCTCGCGCTGGGCGTCCCGGCGCCCGGCCTCGCTGACGAGCACCACCATGCCGTCGATCTCGCCCGACGCGCCGCGCAGCGGCACCGCGAACTCCCGTACGAACACCAGGGTGCCATCGCCGCGGCGGGCCGGCCAGCGTGTCCTCCCACGACCATGCCGCACAGCACCTGGCGGGACAGTCCTCGCCTCGGCCTGGTTCTCGTCGTGGATGAGCCCGGCGGCCTCAAGCGGCTGGCCGGCCAGCGCCGCCGCCTCACCTGCCAGGCGCAGCAATCGGGCAACGTGTTCGTTCGCGAACAGTATGTTGCCATCCATGTCCGCGACGATGACACCGATCTCCGCCTGGCTCAAAACGAGATCGGCCGGCAGATACTTGGCGGGGGAACCCTCGTTCCAGCGCGTCATCGCCACGCTCCGGTCAAAACACAGGTCTCCTGGTTACTCCCTGGACACGAACACGTGTGAGGCGATCTCGGCGCTTAGATCGGCCGACGCCATCAGGTCCGCCCCGTCTTGGCCGCGGACCCGGACACCGCCTTCAACCGCCCCGAGCATAACCTCGCGTCCGGGTTGTATCCCAGCTTGCTTCAGTTTAAGCATCAGGACCATATCGCTTTGAAGTTGCTCGGTGATCCGCGTAACAGTGACCCGTACGGCCCCGTCAGCATCACGAGCAACATCGGTCATCGTCTCATCAGAGGTCGCCAGGCTCTCCGTCGGCGGAACCCCCGGTTCGGCCGGGTCCGCCAGCTCCGCCAACGCCGGCTCGCGCCGTGCCGACGGAACCGCCGCCACGAGTTCCGCCAGGCCGGGGATGGGGTTGCCGTGCGGGCAGCGATCCGGGTGGCCGAGCAGCTCGTAGAGCCGCCGCTCCACGCTCTCCGAGATCACGTGCTCCCAGCGGCACGCCTCGACGTGCACCTCTTCCCATGGCATCTGGATCACGGAAACCAGCAGGCACTCGGCAAGCCGGTGCTTGCGCATGACCCGGGTCGCCAGCGTCCGACCCGCCTCGGTGAGCGCGAGCTGCCGGTCGCCCGCGACGTGCACCAGGCCGTCCCGCTCCATCCGGGCGACCGTCTGGCTGACCGTCGGCCCAGACTGGGAGAGGCGCTCCGCGATCCGCGCGCGCAGCGGGACGATCCCCTCCTCCTCAAGTTCGAACACCGTCCGGAGGTACATCTCCGTGGTGTCGATAAGCCCATGGGCAGTCACTGAAACCTTCCTCCTGACTGTGATGCTACGCGCTCACGCGAACACAGCCACCGACGCTCCGCCCCAGCTGACGGCTCCCGGCCTAGGGCGACAGCCGATCAACCGACCAGCCGTCACCGCAGCGCCGGTAGCTCGAGCCGGTCGTGCAGCCGGTTCGGCCGCGACTGCCAGAACTCCACCGCGTCGGGCACGATCAGGTACCCGCCCCAGAAGTCCGGCATCGGCACCTCGGTCCCCTCCGGCCAGCGCTCGGAGAGCTCCGCGACCCGGTCGTCGAGCTCGGCCCGGGACCCGATCACCCTCGACTGCCGCGACGCCCAGGCACCGATCTGCGACCGCCATGCCCGCGAGTGGAAGTACGGCTCGCTCTCCGCCGTCGACAACGGCCGTCGCGCTCCCCTCCACGGTCACCTGACGGCCGAGGCCGTACCAGGGGAAGAGCGCGCAGCACCGCGGGTCGCCCGCCAGATCCCGCCCCTTACGGGAGGTCCGGTTGGTGTAGAAGGTGAAGCCCGCGGCGTCGTGGGACTTAAGCAGTACGGTCCGCGCGTGCGGCCGGTCCCCGAGGGTGGTCAGCACCATCGCGTTCGGCTCGGGAAGCCCAGCGGCGACGGCGTCTTCGAACCACCGGGCGAACTGCGTCATCGGCGAACTGTCAAGCATCTCCAATGTCAACGCCCTGTCCATAAATGAAAATCTTTCCATGCTGGCGCACTATCGCGACCCTGATCAGCGGCGTTTCAATCGAAGTGGCGGCCAAGGACGTCCCAAGCAACGTTGCCTGACCTAGCCCGCCCGATCCCCGACAGGGGCGGGTGGCGTGGGAAACGGGGCGGGTGGCGTGGGAAAGGGAGCGGGCGGCGTGGGAAACGAGGCGGGTGGCGTGGGTAACGAGAAAGAGGAGAGCCTGATGTCCGACTTCAAGCCCGGTCTCGAAGGCGTGGTGGCGTTCGAGACCGAGATCGCCGAGCCCGATAAAGAAGGCGGCTCGCTCCGCTACCGGGGCGTGGACATCGAGGAACTCGTCGGCCACGTGTCCTTCGGCCACGTCTGGGGACTGCTCGTTGACAACGCCGTCAACCCCGGCCTGCCCTCGGCCGGGACCGACGAGCTCCCGCTCCATACCGGTGACGTGCGGGTGGACGTGCAGAGCGGGACGGCCACGCTCGCCTCGACCTGGGGCCTGCGCCCCCTGTTCGACATCACCCCGGAGCAGGCCCGCGAGGACGTCGGCCGGGTCTGCGCGACGATGCTCTCGTTCATCGCGCAGTCCGCGCGCGGCGCCGACCGGCCCGGCCGTCCCCCAGCACCTGGTCGACGAGGCGAAGAGCGCGGCCGAGGCCTTCCTCATCCGCTGGCGCGGCGAGCCCGACCCGCTGCACGTGAAGGCGCTGGACGCCTACTGGGTGAGCGCGGCCGAGCACGGCATGAACGCCTCCACCTTCACCGCCCGGGTGATCGCCTCCACCGGCGCCGACGTCGCGGCCGCGATGTCCGGGCGCGGTCGGCGCCCTCTCCGGACCGCTGCACGGCGGCGCGCCCGCCCGGGTGCTGCACATGCTCGACGAGGTTGAGCGGACCGGCGACGCGGAAGGCTACGTGAAGTCGACCCTCGACCGCCACGACCGGCTGATGGGCTTCGGCCACCGGGTGTACCGGGCCGAGGACCCCCGCGCCCGGGTGCTCCGCCGCACCGCGAGGGAACTCGGCGCGCCTCGGTACGAGGTGGCGCTCGCGCTGGAGAACGCGGCGCTCGCCGAGCTGCGGGCGCGGCGGCCTGACCGGGTGCTCGAGACCAACGTGGAGTTCTGGGCGGCGATCGTGCTCGACTTCGCGCAGATCCCCGCGGACATCACGCCCTCGATGTTCACCTGCGCTAGGACCGCCGGCTGGGCGGCGCACATCGTGGAGGAGAAACGGACCGGCCGCCTCATCCGCCCCTCGGCCCGCTACGTCGGTCCGGTGCCCCGCGAAGCGGCTAGCGTGTCGCATTGAAATTGCGAGCCCGCAGGCCGCCGGATAATCCCGGTCAACTTACAAACAGGTGCACTAGCATTCGTGGGTGACCAATATCCTGATCCCCGACCAGCTCAAGCCAGCTGACGGCAGGTTCGGCAGCGGCCCGACGAAGGTCCGCGCGGAGCAGGTCGCCGCTCTCGCGGCGGCGCGCCGAGCTCGGAACATCGCACAGGCAGTCACCGGTGCGGGAGGTCGTGCGGCGGATCCGCGCCGGCCTGGCTGAGCTTTTCTGCCTTCCGAACGGGACCGTGGTTGCACTTGGCAACGGAGGCACCACCGCGTTCTGGGACGCGGCCGCATTCGGGCTGATCCGCGACCGGTCACAGCATCTGGCATTCGGCGAGTTCTCCGTCGAAGTTCGCCACGGTGACCGCCCGCGCCCCGTGGCTGGCGGACCCGTCGGTCATCTCGGCCGAGCCCCGGCAGTCATCCGCTACCGCGCGCGGAGACCGGCGTGGACGCCTACGCGCTCACCCACAACGAGACGTCCACCGGCGTCTGCATGCCGGTCCGCCGTCCGGCAGGCGCCGACGCCGGGTCGCTCGTTCTCGTCGACGCGACCAGCGCGGCCGGGGCGCTGCCGGTCGATCCCGGCGAGTTCGACGCCTACTACTTCGCTCCGCAGAAGGTGTTCGGCGCCGACGGCGGGCTCTGGCTCGCGCTGCTCTCCCCCGCCGCCCTGGCAGGATCGACGAGATCGCCGCGAGCGGCCGGTACATCCCCGAGTTCCTGTCGCTGCGGGTCGCGGTGGAGAACTCGGTCAAGAACCAGACGCTACAACACGCCAGCGGTATCCACGCTGGTGCTGCTCGCCACCCAGATCGAATGGCTGCTTGACCAGGGCGGCCTGGCCTGGTCCGCGAAGCGAACGGCCCGTTCCTCCGAGATTCTTTACTCCTGGGCCGAGAACTCGGATTTCGCGACGCCGTTCGTGACCGACCCCGCGATGCGCTCGCCCGTGGTGGGCACGATCGACCTCGCGGACGCGGTCTCCGCCGACGCGATCGCCGGGGTGCTGCGGGAGAACGGGATCGTGGACACCGAGTCCTACCGCAAGCTCGGCCGCAACCAGCTGCGGATCGGCATGTTCCCCGCGGTGGACCCCGACGACGTCGCCGCGCTCACCGCAGTGCATCGACTACGTGGCCGAGCGGCTGGCGTTAGCGCCCCGCGCTAAGCGCACGACGGCGCCGACCAGCACGACGAGCACGAGCAGCACGAGCACGGTCGGCAGCAGCCATCGAGGAACCCTGTTCACGTGATCAGCGTACGTGGTGGGGGTGGGTCGTGAGGCTGTTCGTCGGGCTCGCGCCGCCCGCTGCCGCCCTCGACGACCTGGAGGCGGCGTGCGCCCCTTCCGGCTGGTCCGCGATGACCTGCGCTGGACCAGCCGGGAGCTGTGGCACGTGACGCTCGCCTTCCTTGGCGAGGTAAGCGAGGAGACGCCTGTCCCGCCTGGCGCCCGGGCTTGAGCGCGCCGCCGGGCGGCAACGCGCGTTCACCCTCAGCGTGGCGGGCGCGGGCGCGTTCTCCCAATCCGGCCCGGGCCAATGTGCTGTGGAGCGGCCATGTCAGGCGACCGCCTGCGCGCTCGCCGACCTCGCTGCGACCGTGTCCGCCGCCGCGCGCAGGGGCGGCGCCACGCCGCCCGACGCCGACCGCGGGTTCACTCCGCACCTGACCCTCGCCCGGTGCCGCGCCCCCGTGGATGTGCGCGAGATCGTCGACCGCCTCGACGGCTACCAGGGACCGGGCTGGACCGTGCAGGAGATCTACCTGATCCGCAGCACGCCCGACGGGCAGCCACGCTACGAGACGCTGGAGACCTGGAAGCTGCGCCCTGTCACTTCATGACTGGCTGAGCTTCTCCAGGATCGGGGCTGCCGCCAGCAGGGTGGCGCGCTCCTCGGGCGTGAGTTCCTGGAGCCGCTGCGCCAGCCACGCCTCGCGGCGGCGGCGGACCAACTGCACCAGGTCCCTGCCCTCCTGGGTCACGGTGAGGATGACCTGCCTGCGGTCGGTAAGGTGCGCCGCCCGGCGGACGAGACCGCGTTCCTCGAGTACCGCGATGACCCGGGTCATCGACGGCGGCTGCACCTTCTCGTGCTCGGCGAGCTCGCCGGGGGTCATCGCGTCGTGCCGCTCGAGGGCCGCGAGCGCGGCAAGCTGGATGTCGGACAGGACGGCTTCGGTCCCGCCGAGTCCCAGGCGCTCCACGCGGAGCCGCCGTGCGAGCCTGGTGATGGTAATCCGCATCGCGGTCGCCAGACCCGCATCTGTTTGCATACCAGCCTCAGGCATACGGCAAGTACACCATACTTTCCCCGCTCACTCCCGCTCACTCCCGCTCACTCCCGCTCACCTCCGGGGCCGCCGGAGTCCGCCGTCTTTCCCTCGTCGAGAGGCCAAAAACCGCCTAACTCCTCAGTCCAAGACGGCGGGGCGGCCCGTTGGCTCGCGGCGGGTGGCGGGGACACAGACGTGATGGCTGCCTACACGGACGTGATGCCTGCCCACGCCGGTTAGCCTTGTGCTGTGAGCCACAGTCGGCAGGGCGGACCCGGAGCGCGACGCCCGGCGCCGCCGCCCAAGGAGGCGGACGACCGCCAGGTTACTGCCGTCCTCACGGCCGGCTGGGCGATCGCGTTCGCGGTCGTGCTCGCTGTCCGCCACTCGCTGCCCGCCGACGCCCGCTGGTGGGTGTGGACGTGCGCCTTCGGTCTGGCCATGGGCCTGTTCGGTCTGTGGTACGTGCCCTTCCTCAAGCGCCACCGGGCCCGTCTGGCCGCCCGCAGGGGTCAGCTCTCTGAGGTATCGGACCCCGACCCTTCAGTCGCCGACGTCTCAGTCTCCGAGACCACCGGCCCGCCGACCGGGCCCGACTCCGGGTACGTCTCCCGGGAGAGCGGCTCGAACACGGTCTCCTCGACCGAGACGCCCGGCAGGTCCACCAAGTCGTAGCCGAACTCGTCGATCACCGGGACGTTCGGCTGCGCCGTGGACCCCGTGAGCACCGCCTCCGAGTGCGCTCCGCAGCCGTGGTCGGACGACACCACCCGTCCGTCGTCCGGGGCGAAGGCGTTGCCGCAGGCGCCGAATACGCGGCCCAGGCTGCCGCTAAGCGGCACGAAGAACCCGCAGGTCACGCAGTTCGCCGGCGCGGCGTGCGAGAGCGGAGAGCTCGGCCCGTGATCGCTGGAATACCAGCGGTCCGCCGTGTCGTCGCGGCCGAAGGACGACAGCACCCGAGACCGTCCGGGCACCGGGATCTCCTCGGCCGTCCGCGGGCCCGCCTCGGCGTCGTCGGAGTCGGGCCTGTCGGTGAACCAGGCAGTCACCGCGTCATCGCCATCGAGCACGACCAGCGGGACAAGGCGCTCGTCATCGGCGCTCGCGGGCAGCAGATCCCCGATGCCGACGTCGCCGGGGAGCAGCCGGTCCTGCCATGGCACCCATGGCGGCGCCAGCAGCGCGTCCGGGCCGGGCAGCAGGACGCTCTCGTCCACCGTCACGACCTTGGACCTCGGCGCGCGCGTCACCGTGACCGCCCAGCGCCAGCCCGAGTATCCGGGATCGGCGCAGCGGAAAAGGTGCATGACAACTCGATCGGCGGTGGCCTCGACGCCCAAGTGCTCGCCGATCGCGTCCGGGCTTACCTCCGCATCGCCGACAAGCGACTGCCTGGCCAGGTCGACGGCGGCCGCGCAGGCCTGGTCAGGTTCCTTCGCACGGCTTCTGATGGTGCTCACGAGTGCCAATTCTCGCTCCAGGGGCGGCGCACCGCGAGGGCCGGCCCGCCAGGACATCCCCCATAGGGCTCGTCGCAGTGGCGCAGACCAAGAATACTGTGTACATGCGGATGTCCGATGCGCTCAACCGCGCTGGCAGTGCGGCCAGGTCGACGGGCCGCGCCTTCAGGTCGGGCGGCCGCGGCGGCCCACCCGCGCCCGTGTCGTGCATCGCGTTACCGGCGCGCAGGGCGCCGACCGGACCGGTCTCGGCACGCTCATCGAGATGACCGCCACCAGCGGGGCCGCCGACGCGTTCGTCACCGTCGCGCTGGCGGGGACGATCTTCTTCAGCACCTCCGTGGACCAGGCCCGGGGCAAGGTGGTGCTCTTCCTGATCATCACGATGGCGCCGTTCGCGGTCCTGGCTCCGTTCATCGGCCCGGCGCTCGACCGGATCCAGCAGGGCCGCCGGTTCGTGCTGGCCGGCACGATGCTCACCAGAGGGCTGCTCTGCTACGCGATGTCGGCCAACGTCGGCGACCCGGTGACGCTGCTGCCCGCCGCGTTCGGCATCCTGGTGCTGCAGAAGGCGGGCGGGGTCGTGAAGGCGTCGGTCACGCCGCGACTGCTGCCCAAAAGCCTCACCCTGGTGACCGCCAACGCGCGGGCCGGGCTTATCTCGATCATCGCCTCCACCGCCGCGGCCGGGCTGGCGGCCGGGATCCAGTACACGACCGACGCGGCCTGGACGCTGCGGGTCGGCACGCTGATCTACCTGGCCGCGATGGTCCTCGCGCTGCGCCTGCCCGAGCAGATCGACGTGCCGACCCCGGCGTCGGCGTCGGCGTCGGCGACGGCCGCGAGCAGCCCCCGCAACCGACCTGGTCGGCGGGCGAGCAGCCCACCCGCCCGGACATGCCGCGCCCCACGTTGCCGCTCGCGCCGGAAGAGTTGCCAGGCGGCGCTGGGGGCGGCAAGGAGCGCCGCAGGCACTGGCGCACCCTCCCCGACGTCGGGCCAGTCGTCGGGGAGGCGATGGCCGTGAACGCGGTGCTGCGCGCCTTCTCCGGCTACGTCCTGTTCCTGCTCGCCTTCCTGCTGCGGAGCGTTGACCTCGGCACTGTGTTCCATCACCCGGTGACGCACAACTTCGCCCTCGGCGCGCTGGCGCTCGGCCTGTCGGCCGGCAGCCTGGCCTCGATGGTGCTTGGGTCCTTTTTTCGCAGCCGGGGACCGCAACTGATCATGTTCACCGTGCTGGCCATCGCGCCGCTGGTGACCGCGGTGTGCGCCTGGTACTTCGGCCTGTGGGCGGCGGTCGGCGTCGAGTTCACCGCCATCTTCTGCGCCAGCCTGGCCAAGCTCGCCCAGGACTCGATCGTCGGCCGCGAGATCGGCGACGAGATCAGATCCTCGACCTTCTCCGTCTCCGAGACGCTCAACCAGGTCGCCAACGTGGCCGGCGGCCTGGCCGGGGTCGTCGTCTCGATCCTCGACAACGGGCAGGCCGGCCTGGCGATCGCCGCAGGCGGCCTCGTCGTCGCTCTCGTCCTGCTGGTGGTGCGGCGCAGGCAGCGAGTCCGGGTCCCAGGACCGACCTTCCCGCCGCCCGCCCAGAGCTCTGCCTACCCCCGGGGACAGACTCCTCGCATGGGGGGCTCCGCCATCCCCCTGGCCCCCGGTGACCCCCCGATATGGGGGGCAGACTTCCCGCATGGGGGGCTCCCGCCCCCATTCCCCCCGGCCCCCGGGGGCCCACTCGCGAAAACCACGACGGACCCCTACTACTAGGGGGCGATGTCCTTGGCGACGGCCGTGAGCAGGTCCGCGATCTGCCTGGCTTCCTTCGGATCCGGGTGCTTGCCGCGCCGGTAGACGTCCGAGATCCCGTCGAGCAGCTTCATCAGATCCTCGATGATCGGGATCATCTCGTCCGGCTTCTTGTGCGGGTGCTTGGCGGCGGCGGCGACGACCGGCGGCGCCTCAAGGAGCCGCACCTGCAGTGCCTGCGCGCCCTTGCGGCCTTCCGCGATGCCGAACTCGACCCGCTGCCCCTTCGCCAGGGTCTCCGCCCCGGCAGGCAGCGCCGAGGAATGCACGAAGACCTCTCCGCCGTCATCGCGGGAGAGGAAGCCGAACCCCTTTTCGGCGTCATACCACTTGACCTTGCCGGTAGGCACGAGCAAGACCTCACGTCATTAGAAACTGACATCCCGCGACCACGATCGCCGCCGGGATGTGTTGGCTGCTTCTAAGGCTATCGGTACCGCAGGGGTAATGGCATCACCGTTATTGTGCCCTCAGCGCACGCAGGCGCTGGGGCGGGACGCAGCGCCCATGCGGACTCCCTGACTCCCGCCCTGGCCGCCGCTCTCGGCGGCAGCCAGGGGTACGCCAGTCACGGCCCCACACGTTCGGATGGTGCTGGGACGGGATCGCGTGCGAGGCCGTGAGTCCTTCGGCCGATCCTCCGGAACCCCCCGGTTACTGGATCCGCACTACGCCTATACCCAACGCATATGCACGAAAACATCCAGCATCACACCCGCCCCAACCGCCCCGCCAAGAGACCCGCGCAACCCCCGCGGCACGGCCGCCCCATGTCGCCTCCGCCACCGGGGGCAGCGGGGGCTCCGGGTCGGGGGGCTCCGGGGGGCTCCGGGGGCCAAGTTCTTGCCCGGCATCTCATCGGTGACCGCCTCGGTGGTGAGGAACAGCGCCGCGATCGACGCCGCGTTCTGCAGCGCCGCCGAGCAGGTGACCTTGGCCAGGTCGATGATCCCGGCCTTGAACATGTCGACGCACTCGCCGTTCGCCGCGCCCAGGCCCCCGCCGGCCGGGAGGGCACTAACTCAACCGCGATCACCTGGTCGCCGCCGCTGTCATCCAGATTGCCAACACCAAGCGGGAGCTTCTCCGCCGCATTGAAGACCGGCTCGCAAATTGGGAGGTACCGCCCGAGTACGCGGCGGTCTTCGGGTCGGCGGCGCGGGGGACGATGACTGCCGACAGCGATATCGACCTGTTTTTGCTACGTAATGACGACGCTCCGCATATGCTCTGGGATGAGCAGGTAGGGTCTCTGGCCGCCGATATTACCGCTTGGACCGGCAACGACACCCGCCCACTGGAATGGGCCATAAGCGAGCTCGGCACGCTCTGGGATGAACCAGTTCTCCACGCCATCCTTGCCGAGGGCTTCACCGTGGCCGGCAGCCACGCCTGGCTGAGGGCCCAGATCCGGAAACGGAGCAATAGAAGTGGCCAGAACGAGTGACTGCGATCAAGAGATCCGCCGCGGTCGCCTTCAGAAAGCAAGGCAGTTCATCAACGCAGCGAACGTCCTGGCCGACACCGCAGACGCGGACACGGATATATCGGACGCGTACGTAACCCTGTGCATCCACGCCGGGATTGCCGCGTCCGACGTCATCTGCTGCGCCCGCCTCGGCCGCTATGCCCGAGGAGATGACCATATGGAAGCCATTGCGCTCCTCGGCAAGGCTGACGATGACTCCGCCAAGCAGCTTCGCGCACTTCTCACGATGAAGACCAAGGCGGCATACACGCCGAGCCGCTCATCTTCTAATGCCACTTACATCCAATAACGCCCTGCCGACTTTGGGTTCAGTCGCTTGTCTGACGCGTGCTGCGTGCTCCCGCTCGAGGATGCCGTCCCTGCGGGGGCTCTGGCGGCCCGACTTCGCCGCCCGGCGCCGGACGACCTGGACTGGTGGGCGTTCGGCTTCCAGCCCGGAGACACGAAACGGCCCGGGTTGCCCCGGGCCGTTCGCTTGATGCGGTGTAGCAGGCGGACTTAGAAGTCCATGTCGCCGCCGCCACCGGGGGCTGCGGGGGCCGGGTTCTTCTCCGGCTTCTCCGCGATGACCGCCTCGGTGGTGAGGAACAGCGCCGCGATCGACGCCGCGTTCTGCAGCGCCGAGCGGGTGACCTTGGCCGGGTCGATGATCCCGGCCTTGAACATGTCGACGTACTCGCCGTTCGCCGCGTTCAGGCCCTCGCCGGCCGGGAGGGTCTTCACCTTCTCGACCACAACGCCGCCCTCAAGGCCGGCGTTGACCGCGATCTGCTTCAGCGGCTCCTCGACGGCGCGGCGCACGATCTGCGCGCCGGTCGCCTCGTCGCCCACCAGGTCCAGCTTGTCGAAGGCGGTGCGGGCCGCCTGCAGCAGCGCGACGCCGCCGCCGGGCACGACACCCTCCTCGACCGCGGCCTTGGCGTTGCGCACCGCGTCCTCGATGCGGTGCTTGCGCTCCTTCAGCTCGACCTCGGTCGCCGCGCCGGCCTTGATGACGGCCACGCCGCCGGCCAGCTTGGCCAGCCGCTCCTGCAGCTTCTCGCGGTCGTAGTCGGAGTCGGTGTTGTCGATCTCGGTGCGGATCTGGTTGACACGGCCAGAGATCTGCTCCGCGTCACCAGCGCCGTCGACGATCGTCGTCTCGTCCTTGGTCACCACGACCTTGCGGGCCCGGCCGAGCACGCTCGAGGTCGACGTTGTCCAGCTTGAGGCCGATCTCCTCGCTGATGACCTGGCCACCGGTGAGGATGGCGATGTCACCGAGCATGGCCTTGCGGCGGTCGCCGAAGCCAGGGGCCTTCACCGCGACGGACCGGAACAGCCCGCGCATCTTGTTGACGACCAGGGTGGCCAGGGCCTCGCCCTCAACGTCCTCGGCGATGATGGCCAGGGGCTTGCCGGACTGCACGATCTTGTCGAGCAGCGGCAGCAGGTCCTTGTTGGCCGAGACCTTGGAGTTGACGATGAGGATGTACGGGTCCTCGAGGACGGCCTCGAGGCGCTCCGTGTCGGTGACGAAGTACGGCGCGATGTAGCCCTTGTCGAAGCGCATGCCCTCGGTGAGCTCAAGCTCAAGGCCGAAGGTGTTGCTCTCCTCGACGGTGATGACGCCTTCCTTGCCGACCTTGTCCATGGCCTCGGCGATCATCTCGCCGATGGTCGTGTCGCCGGCCGAGATGGACGCGGTGGAGGCGATCTGCTCCTTGGTGTCCACATCCTTGGCGAGCTTGGACAGCTCCTCGCTCACGGCCTCGACGGCCGCCTCGATGCCGCGCTTGAGCGACATCGGGTTGGCGCCGGCGGCGACGTTCCGCAGGCCCTCGCGCACCAGCGCCTGGGCGAGCACGGTCGCCGTCGTCGTGCCGTCGCCGGCAACGTCGTCGGTCTTCTTAGCTACTTCCTTGACCAGCTCGGCACCGATCTTCTCCCACGGGTCCTCGAGCTCGATCTCCTTGGCGATGGACACGCCATCGTTGGTGATCGTGGGGGCGCCCCACTTCTTCTCGAGAACCACGTTCCGGCCCTTGGGGCCGAGAGTTACCTTCACGGCGTCGGCAAGCTGGTTCATGCCGCGCTCGAGGCCGCGCCTGGCGTCCTCGTCAAACGCGATCATCTTGGCTGCCATTAGTCCAGTCCTCCGTGGCTACGTTAGGACCGGCCGACGCCCGCGACGGACGGCATGCTGGGTGGCAGTCCTTTCCTGCCAGCCGGGCAGTGCCTCATCGCCCGATCCCGCCGTTCTGCTGTCACTCTCATGGGGAGAGTGCTAACGCCATGTTTAGCACTCTCGGGTGGAGAGTGCAAACGTCGAAGCCACGGGCTGGGCATTCACCCTGAAAGTCAGAGCACGTCGAGCTGCTCGGACAGCCAGCGCTGCGGCGCGTGCGCCTCCGCGGCGGCGGCGATCGCCGACGAGCGACGGCGGCGCTCGAAGGCGGGCATGGCGAGCCCGGTATGCAGCGCGTCCGCGGTTGCGGTCACGTCGTAGGGGTTGACGAGGAGCGCGTCGTCGCCGATGAGCGCGGCTGCGCCCGCCTCCCGCGACAGCACGAGCGCGCAGCCGCGCTCGCTGAGGATCGGCCCCTCCTCGGCGACCAGGTTCATACCGTCCCTGATCGGGTTGACGAGCAGCACGTCGGCGACCCTGCTGGCCGCAAGCGACCTCGGGTAATCGTCTTTGACCTCGAGGATCAGCGGCGGCCAGTCCGGGGTCGCGAACTCCGCGTTGATCTGCCCCGCGAGCTCGTGCACCCGCTCGGTGTAAGCACGGTATTCGGCGAGCCCCGAGCGCGATGGGTACGCGAACGCCAGGTGCATCACCTTGCCGCGCCACTCCGGCCGGGCCGTGAGCAGTTCGCGGTAGGCGTCAAGTCCGCGGACGATGTTCTTCGACAGCTCGGTCCGGTCGACCCGCACGATCAGCTGCCGGCCCTCGGCCAGCCCGGTGAGGGTGCCGGCCGCGGCCCGCACGTCGGCGTCCGCGGCCCGTGCGCGCAGCGCCGCCGTGTCGACGCCGAGCGGGTGCACCGCGACGTCGGTGACCCGGCCCCGGTGACTGACTCTGCCGCCGCCGCCCGCGCCGCGCATCACCCGCGCCCCGAGCACCTCCTCGCAGCAGTCGAGGAACGCCGAGGCCCAGCGTTCCGCGAGGAACCCGGCGTGGTCCGCGCCGAGCATGCCGTCGAGGATCGCGGCCGCCACCTCATCGGGCAGCATCCGGTAGTACTCGGGCGGCGCCCACGGCGTGTGCTCGAAGTGCGCGATCCGGGCATCGGGACGCAGGTCCCGCAGCATCCGGGGCGCAAGTGCCAGGTGGTAGTCCTGAATGAGCACCCGCGTGTCCGCCACCGACTCCTCCGCAAGCGCGGCGGCGAACGCCTCGTTGTAGGCGCGGTAAGCGGCCCAGTCACGGCGGAACTCCACGCCGAACCTGGGCTGGTTGGGCGTGTCGAAGAGCAGGTGGTGCACGAACCAGAGGACCGAGTTGGCGACGCCGTTGTACGCGGCGTCGAAGACGTCGGCCGGGATCTGGAGCATCCGGACCGCGGGCTCGCCGTGCGCGTCCGCCCGCGCGCCCAGCCGGGCTGCCGCCCGGTCAGCGTCCGACAGCGCCGTGCAGAGCCAGAGCACCCCGCCGTCCGCGGCCGCCGCGGCGAGCCCCGACGTCAGCCCGGAGACCATGCCGCCACCACCGCGCCTGGCGGTCAGCGACCCGTCGTCAGCACGCTCGTACGAGACCGGTCCCCGGTTCGAGGCGACAAGCAGGAGCCGGCTGGGTCGTTTGTCATATGTAAGAAGGGTAGATGAATCGCTCGATAACCAGGTTGCTGGGGTCCGGCCGTCATCGGTTACAGTGTTACTACGCGCTAGTCACCCGCCGGCTGCTCGCTGGGCGGGGAGACGCCGTGACAACTGAATACCTCATCCAGAGGGGTGGAGGGATCGGCCCTGTGAAGCCCCGGCAACCATCGCGGTTAAACGCGTCTCAGTAAGGCGAGGCGGCGCGCGACTGGTGCCAAGTCCGGCCTGTGGTCAAGGTGACCGCTGGGAAAGATGGGAGAGAGGCCTCGCCCCCATGACTGTTCAGACTGACGCGCCCGGCATTCCCCGGCTCGGCAACGCCACCGGCCTCAGCTGCCGCGAGTGCGGCAACAGCAGCCCGCTCGGCCCGTACTACGCGTGCGAGCTGTGTTTCGGGCCGCTGGAGGTCCGCTATGACTACCCCCGGCTGACCAGGGCCGACATCGAGGCGGGCCCGAACAACATCTGGCGCTACGCCCCGCTGCTGCCCGTCCCCGCCGACATCGCGGACCGCCCGACCACCCAGCCCGGCTACACCAAGCTGATCCGCGCTGACGGCCTCGCGGCCGAGCTTGGCATGCGGCGGTTGTGGATCAAGGACGACAGCGGCAACCCCACTCACTCGTTCAAGGACCGCGTGGTCGCCGTCGCGCTCGCCGCCGCGACCGAGATGGGCTTCAAGGTGCTCGCCTGCCCGTCGACGGGCAACCTCGCCAACGCGGTGGCCGCCGCGGCGGCCCGGGCCGGCATCCGTTCCGTTGTCTTGGTCCCCGCCAACCTCGAAATGCAGAAGATCCTCACCACCGCGGTGTACGGCGGCACCTTCGTCACCGTCGACGGCACCTACGACGACGTGAACCGGCTGGCCTCCGAGCTGGCCGGCGAGCACGAGGACTGGGCGTTCGTCAACGTGAACGTCCGCCCTTACTACGCCGAGGGGTCGAAGACGCTCGGGTTCGAGATCGCCGAGCAGCTCGGCTGGCGACTGCCCGACCAGATCGTGGTGCCGGTCGCGTCCGGCGCGCAGCTGGTCAAGATCGACAAGGGGTTCACCGAGCTGACGGAGCTCGGCCTGGTGGAGTCGAAGCCGTGGAAGGTCTTCGGCGCGCAGGCGACCGGCTGCTCGCCGGTGTCCGAGGCGTTCGCGCAGGGGTGGGACGTCGTCCGCCCGGTGAAGCCGGACACGATCGCCAAGTCGCTCGCGATCGGGAACCCGGCCGACGGCCCGTACGTGCTCGACGTGGTCCGCAGGACGGGCGGCGCGGTCGCCGACGTGTCCGACGCCGAGGTGGTCGACTCGATGCGGCTGCTCGCCCGCGCCCAGGGCGTGTTCGGCGAGACCGCAGGCGGCGTCACCGTCGGCGTGCTCCGCAAGCTGCTCGCCTCCGGCCAGCTCGACCCGGACGCGGAGACGGTGATCATCAACTCCGGCGACGGGCTGAAGACGCTGGACGCGGTGGCGCCGACCGTCACCGTGCCCGCCATGATCAAGCCGACTATCGAGGCATTCCAGGCCGCCGGATTCGAAGCAGCCCCGCTGTCCTAACTCAACATGTGGCGTCATTAACGCCGCGCACACGGTACGGTGGTTTGCGATCGCCACCGGCAAGGTATGTGCGGGCGCGCACGCGCGCGCGGCATAGCTCAACGGGTGGCGATCGAACGGGTTCCGCGGTTGAAAGGGCGGGGCTCGAAGCCCGAGCAGCAGTTAGGGAGTTGTTTGGAATGGCTCAGGGCACCGTCAAGTGGTTCAACCCGGACAAGGGCTACGGCTTCATCGCCGTCGACGGTGGTAAGGACGTTTTCGTCCACTTCTCCGCGATCCAGTCGGATGGGTACCGCACCCTCGAAGAGGGCCAGCGGGTCGAGTTCGAGATCACGCAGAGCGACCGGGGACAGCAGGCCGAGAAGGTCATCGTCGTCTCCTGACCTCAGGTAACGCCACGCGAAGTCTGGTCTCGACCGGGTTACTGCAAGGTGTGATCGGCCCGGCCCCCACGCGAGTGGGGGCCGGGCCGACTTGCTTTCCGCGCGCTCGATCAGGTACCCGGCTTAGCCGACCTGATCCGCTGACGCCTGGCGCGCTGCGCGCGCAGCCGCTTGACGAGCGTCGGATCGAACTTGAGCGCCTCAGGGCTGTCGATCAGCTCGTTGAGCAGCTGGTAGTACCTGGTCGCGGTAATGCCGAGAACCTCGGAGATGGCCTGCTCCTTAGCACCGGCGGTGCGCCAGGTACCCCGCTCGAATGCGAGTACGCGCATGTCGCGCTCGGACAAGGCAGGCATCCGCCGCTCCCTTCGAATCACACCTACTTACCCAAGACCCCCCACCCTTACCCCATAGGGTAATCGCATGGCACTATAAGGAACTGATTTCCCTATACGCACCCCATTCGATCGCCCCATTCGCCCAGATTCGGCGGGCCCGACCTGGAGGGAAGGCGTGAACAACGTCTCCCGCCCGCTGCGCATCGCGGTAGCGGCCGCAGCGGCGCTCGCCATCGCCGCGGCCGCGGCAGCGGGCTCAGCGCTTCCCGCGAGCGCCAGGGAACTGGCGCCTGCCGGCCGCGCGGTCAACGCGGCCGAATGGTGGCTGCCCGCGCTCGATGCGCCCGCCGCCTGGCGCGCCGCGCCCGGGGAGGGCAAGGGCGTGACCGTCGCGGTCCTGTCCACCGGCGTCGACGGCAGCCACCCCGATCTGACCGGCACCGTGACGACCGGGCCGGACTTCGCCAAGACCGGGCGCGCCCCCGGCCAACCGTACTGGGCCGACGAGGGGACGGCCGTGGCCGCCCTCATCGCCGGACACGGCCACGGGCCGGCCGGGCCGAGGGCATCACCGGGATCGCACCCGGGGCGCGGATCCTGTCCGTCCAGGTGACCCTGGAGTACGACGACCCGCTGGACTCGGACGCCGCCATTACCGGCCGGCTGCCCGCGGCCATCGCCGAGGGGATCAGGTACGCGGTCGATCACGGCGCCAGCGTCATCTCGCTCCCGCTCGATCCGGGCACGATGAGCGCCGCCGGGAACGGGAACCCCGCGGCCGGCGGCAGCCCGGCCGAGCGGGCGGCGGTCGCGTACGCGATCGCCCATGGCGTCCTGCTGGTAGCCCCGGCGGGAGACAACGGCGGGGGCGGCAACGTCGTCAACTATCCGGCCGCGTACCACGGCGTCATCGCGATCGGCGCGACCGCGCGGGACGGGGAGCTGGCGCCGTTCACCAACACCGGCGCATACGTCGCGCTGACCGCCCCCGGCGCAAGCGGGCCGGCGGTCGCGCCTGACCCCGATCCGCGACGGCGGGGCCGCCGGTCGGCCTCACCGTGGCCGCGCCCGGCGGCGGGTACCAGACGCTGGCCTCCACCGACATGTCCGCCGCGCTCACCGTCGGCGTCGCCGCGCTCATCCGCGGCCGCTACCCGTGGCTCACGGCCGCCGAGGTCACCGAGGCGATCGAGGACGGTGCGACCGCGCCAGGAGCCACCGGGACAAGTTCCGGCACGACTGGCGCCGCCACGACGGCGGGGTCCGGCCACGGCGCGCTCAACGCCGCGAGGGCGCTCGCCCGGGCCGCGACCATCGCCGCCGCTCACCCCCGACCGACCCCGCGAGCCGCGCCCGCCCGGCAGGCTGCGACCCGCCCCGCCGTCGCTCCAAGCGCCGCTGCCGCTAAACCGGCAAACACCGGCGGTACGGCCCGCTCGGTCCTCCTCGACCTGCTGATTGCCGCCTGCGCGCTCATCGCGGGCCTGATCTGCGCGCTCGCCGTTACCTGGCTCCGCCGTCGGGTACGGTCCACGCGGGCCGCGGCCTCGAACCGGGCCAGCCGCGACCGAGGCCCTGGCCGCCACTCCCGCGCCCAGCAGCCGGCCCCGCCGGCCATCCAGGTGCGGCAAGACGCCGGGTGGCCGCAGACGCCGCCGCGTGCTGCCATCGGCGCCGGGAGCGTCTGGGACAGCGCCACCCCAGCCTCCCGCCCCAACGCGGCCCGGGCAGCCGACGGACCGCTGCCGCCGTGGGAGCAGTCCCCGGCGGTGTTCGCCTCCGCTCCGGTCCCCAAGGAGCCGCCGCCCTGGCCGCTCTCGAGCAGCGGCCCGATGTACGTCTGGAACCCGCCCGCCACCGCCGGCCCGCTCAACACCGCCGACGAGCAGCCGTCGGCACCACCCGAGGTAGATCGTTAAGCAGAAATCCGGCTCACGATCGGCGGGCGCAGAGGAGAACGAGGAGAACGAGCCGACGGTTTCCGGCTTCGGTAATCGGTATGAGCGAATCAGTCGGCGATACGGCCGACTGAGGCCTCAACACCAGGAAGGCGTTTGATGCAGCGCGGCCAGGAAGTGGCAGTCTTCTGGCCGCGAGTGCGCAACATGATTCCGCTATGGGCCTTGGCTGGAAAGCCGGAGGCGATTACCTGCGGCAGTTTCCAGGTAGCTGACCGTTGTCAGCGGTTAGGCTCCGACCGCTTCATGGTATTTCGCGACGAGATCGGCGGGCACGCGGCCGCGGTCCTTGATGTCGTGCCCATTCTCCCGCGCCCAGGTACGGACGGCCACGGTGTCTACCGTGCTTGGCTTGCGGCCGCCGCGGGTGCTCGGACGGCGTGATGTCCCGCCGATCTTGCGGGCATGCTCGACGTACTTCCGCAGCGCAGCGTGCAGTTCGTCGCTGTGCTTACCGCTCAAGTCGATTTCATAGTCAGTGCCGTCCAAGGCGAAGCGGACGGTACCTTCGGCTTCGCTTCCGTCGATGTCGTCTATGAAAAGTGTCTGGATTTTCTGGGCCATGCCGCATACTCCGCACGTCGTTTGTCTGATTTACAAACCAGCATAACTTTAGCCGGTCGGAAGTTCAAATCGCACGCCGAGCGTCTCGTGTTTCTTGTTTTTTCACGCCGACGGCGTTATGCGGCAGGCGCATCCACGCGCTGCCTGGACCGTATGGCGCTGCGCAGCTCGGTTAGCGTCGGCATCGTCCCATTCTGTTCCCGCGGCAGAAACGCGATAGCCCTGTTTGATCTTGCCCGCCGGTCTTACTCGGCGGAGCCCTGCCCGGCCGGCTTGGCCAGTCGCTCCTTGACGTCCGAGGCGTACTCGTGGACGTACTCCTGGCCGGAGAGCTCGGCGATCGCGTGCATTACCTCGTCGGCGATGATACGGCGCGCCTTGGCCGGAGGGTCGCCCGCCAAGTGGCCGAACTCCATGGGCTTGCCGATCTTGATCTCGATCTTCGCCGGGCGCGGCACCGGCTTGCCCGGCGGCAGCATCTTCCTCGTGCCGATCATCGCCACCGGGATCACCGGGGCGCCGGAGTTAAGCACCAGCCAGCCCAGCCCCGACCTGCCCCGGTACAGCCGCCCGTCCGGTGACCTGGTGCCCTCCGGGTAGAAGCCGAACAGGTCGCCCCTGCGCAGAATCTCGGCCGCCGCCTCCAGGGTGGCCGTCGCGGACCGCGTGTCGTCCCGGTTCATCGCCAGCTGGTTGGTAGAGCGCAGGTAGGCCGCCCACGCCCGGCCGATCGGCCCCTTCGCGGTGAAGTACTCGGCCTTGGCGGGGAAGACCACCGGCCGGGTGATCATCAGCGGCAGGTAAACGGAGTCGACGATCGACAGATGGTTCGAGGCGAGGAGCGCAGGGCCGCTTGCCGGAATGTTCTCGAGTCCGGTCGCGCGGGGGCGTCCGAACGCGTGCAGGACCGGGCCCGCGACGACACGCGAAAGCTGGTATTGCATTCCGGCGTCCTCTGTCTACCTGGGGGGCTGTGGCTGATCATACTTCGGGGGCAGGTCTTCTCCTGCCCCCGCCCTAGCAGCGGAGGGCGCGGCGAAGGCGCTACCACGATAGCGTCCCCCAACAGCCGCAGCGGAAACTGCGGCGGCCATGGAGACCACCAGCGGCACCGCGAACGGGAGCGCCGCAGCAGGCACGATGACCCCGGAATCATCGGCAAGCCAGCCGATGACAAGCACCAGCCAGCACAGCCAGGCGACGGTTTGCAGTGCCGGGGCGGCCTCGAACGCCCGCGGCAGCGTCCGCAGCCGCAGCGACGACGGCCGCCAGAGCGCGACGCCCGCCGCCACCGCCGCGACCGGGATCAGCCATCTGACCACGCCCACCGTGAGGGTTCCCACATTCGAGCTGACCTTGCGCTCGAGCACTCCCCCGCCCTCGCCGTGCAGCAGGTTCCCAGCGAACGTCCCGATGTCCGACACCCCCACCGCCGGAACGAAGTAGCTGATCAGGGCGAACACAGCGAACAGGGCGAGGCCGCTCAGCGCGATCGGCACCGCCCACCGCCAGCCCACCCGGATCCCGGCCCCGGACCTGCCCCCGGCTAGCGCGATCAGCAGCAGCAGCAGGCAGGGCACGAGCGCGATCACCGCGCCCACCTTGGCGCCGAACCCGGGCCAGCCCGCGGCGATCACCGCGAACAGCCCGATCCCGCTCGCCGCGAGCACCGGCAGCCACGGCGGCCGATGCATCCACGGCGGCCGGGGCAGCAGGCGCCCCAACCACGCCGCCGCCACCAGGGCGCTGACGCAGTAGACGCCGAGCACGTCGTTGCCGATGCCGTAGTACCGGCCGGAGACCAGCAGCGACAGACCGAACGGCGCCTCCAACTGCAGCCGCGACCCGGTCATCGCGTCCACCCCGAGGACGGCCAGCGTGGCCAGGCAGATCACGCCGAACGGTCCGAGCGGGTCACGCCGCCACAGGCCCGCCAGCGCCAGCGCCAGCGCCGCGACGGCGAGCGTGCAGGCGACCGCCATCCCGTACAGCCACCAGACCGGGTGCGCCCACTGCCACCAGGGGACCAGGTTCGCCAGGTACGAGCCAAGCGGGACCGCGGCGGCGAGCACTCCGGCCACTCGCCAGCAGCGGGCGCGCGCGCGGCGCCGTTCCTCCGCAGGGCCCCAGAAGAGCAGGGCGGGCAGGCCGAACGCCAGCGCGTCGGCCGCCGCGTAGCCGACGAAGAACCAGCCGTGGGTGGCCAGCCAGACCTGCTCGGCGGCGTCCCGGTCGAGCAGCGCCTGGACCGTCGCTGCTAGATCCCCGCGCGAAGTCCGGCCGATCTGCGCGCCGACGGTTCCCCCGGGCACCGCGCGGCCAAGCCAGCCGGCCACCGTCGGCGTCAGGTCGGTGAGCGTCACGATCCCCGGCTGCCGGGTCGAGGTGGAGGTGAGCAGGCCGTCGGCGAACCCCGGGCCGCTGACCACCACCGTCATCAGGTGCGGCGGGCCGGCCGGCAGACCGCCTGTCCCCGGCGTCACCGCCGCGCCAGGGGAAGTGACCAGCAGCAGAGTGTCCGCCTGGCAGTTCCGCCACGATCGCGGCTAGCTGGCGGTCGAGGGCGGAAACCCCGGTCCGTTCCATATCTCCGGTTTGGCCCAAGTCGATGACGGTCAGCGGGCAGCGGGCCAGCACCGCCGCCGAGAGCTGCGCCGCCGACGGCTCGTAGGTGGCGACCGCGCCCGCCGGGGAGGCCAGCGCGAGGGCCGCGCCGGGGCCGACGGCGGTCGCGCAGCCGGCCAGCGAGCCGAGCAATCCCCAGTCAGGGGACTCATGGAAGCCCTGATTGCCCTCGATGATCTCGTGCATCGCCGGGACGGCGGCCCCGCTGCCGTTCGGCACCACCTCGGGCAGCGGGGCGCACGGGCGCGGGCCCTGGGCGCGGGCGGCGGCGTTCAGCGTCAGCCAGCCGTCGGCGGGGCAGGCGAGCGGCTGCTGCGCGTAATCGACGAGCGAGCCAACCGAGCCGGCGCTGGCCAGCCGCCACAGCTCCGGGGTGGCGGTCGGGGTCACCTGATTCCAGCGCAGGCCGGAGATGCCCACGATCACCACGTGCCGCGCCACGGGCGAGCCCGCCGGCGCGCCCACGGACGCGGGCGCGGGCACGGCCAGGGCCGCGGGCGAGGGCGAGGGCGAGGGCGAGGCCACGGGCGCGGGCGCGACCGACGCAGCGGCTCGCGCGGCGGGCGCCTTAAGCAGCGGCACGGCCAGCGCTGCGCACAGCGCCACGCCGGCGACCGCAAGCCACACACGTCGCACCCGGGTCCTCACCTGGCCAACGGTATCGGGCGAGCACGCCCTGTTGTCCCCGCTCGCCGCCGGGTGCTCGGGCCCCTTGGCTTGGCTCGCCGGCTGCTCAGCCTGCGCAGATCGACTGATTGGCCGTGCGCGCCTGGATCGCAAGCGGGCTGTCGGTCGAACTCGCGGCACCGGCCGACCGATGGGCCGACCGATGGGCCGACCGATGGGCCGACCGATGGGCCGACCGATGGGCTGACCGATGGGCTGGCGGACGGCGTGGCGCTCAGGACCGTCGGCGCGGTCGCATGAGTGCCCGTCTTCTTCGACGCCGCCGTCGCGGAGATGTCGAACAGCGAACTGCTCGCGGGCACGTCATTGCGGAAGGTGGCGAAGATCTCGTTGTCCTCCGGCTGCGTCCACAGCACGTTCGCGATGTCGCCGGGGACGACTTCGCCGCGCGGGAAGTTCGGCAGCGTGAAGAAGGCGATCTTGCTCGACGGGATGGCGCGCAGCGACTGCCCCAGGTCATAGAGGCCGGTGATGCCGCCGAGCTGGGTGTCGATGGTCAGCGACTTGGTGAACGCGTCGAGGAACCGGTAGATCGCCAGCGGGTTGTACAGCTCGCTCCGCACCCGGCTGATCAGGGAGGACATGAACGCCTGCTGGCGGCCGATCCGCTCCAGGTCGCTGCCGTCGCCGAGGGTGTACCTGGCCCGCACGTAGCCGAGCGCCTCGGCCGGGGTCAGCAGGTGGTTGCCTGCCGAGAGGTGCAGGCCGGAGTTCGGGTCGTCGATCGGCGTCGGGTTGCATTCGTGAACGCCGCCGAGCGCGGCCACCATGTTCTCGAAGCCGGTGAAGTTGACCACGATGAAGTGGTTGATGTAGATCCCGGTGTCCTGCTCGACGGTCTTGACCGTGCAGGCCACGCCGAGCGTTGGCGTGGTTGCCGTCGAGGTTGCCGATCGCGAACGCCTCGTTGATCTTGAACTGGGTCGGCGAGGACAGCTGGCCGTTGCCCATCTCGCAGGCCGGGATGTTCACCCACGAGTCGCGCGGGATCGACATCACCTCGGCCCACTTCCTGTCGGCCGGGATGTGGATGACCATCAGCGTGTCTGACTGGTCGGTGACCAGGCCGCTGCCGTACGCCGCGCTGAGCCCGTCCCGTGAGTCCGACCCGATGACCACGATGTTCTCGGCCTGTGGATGCGTGTTCACCGGCTGGGCGCCGAGCAGGCTGCTGATGTCGTCCTGCCGGATGTTCGCGTTGAAGTGGCGCAGCATCTCGTACCCGGTCGCGGTGACCCCGATGAGCAGCAAGGCCAGGCTGCCCGCACCCCAGGCGACGATCTTGCGGCGCGGCCAGTGCCGCAGCCAGTGCCCTAGTGACCGCCAGGCCCGCTGGAGCATACGTCACACACCGTTCGAGGCTCGATCTCCGACCAAGACAGAGCTTCCCCCCGGGTGGGGCGGCCATGCCGTCACATATGAAAATAAACGGCGCACAGCCGTCAGTCCATCATCATCGTGGTCAAATCACGATCAAAGCCTCGTCTACGCCTGCAGCACGGCAGCCCTGCGGCCACCTGGGGGGTGACCGCCAGCAGATCGCCGCCCTCGACGGGAGGCTCGCGCAGAAGGTCAAGGGCCAGCCGCGCCCGGCCCGTGATGCGGTGCCGGGCGGCGCGGACGCGGAACATCGTGTATCCGCGCTCGGCCAGCCACCGAACGGCGCTTGCGCGGCATCCGCGAGCAGCTTCGGCGCGTAATCGAAGACGATCGATGGCGCGTGCCTGGCAATCGTGTCGGCCGCCCCGCGGACCACGGCGGCCTCGTGGCCTTCCACGTCGATCTTGATCAGCGCGACCGGCACACCGGCGCAGACGTCGTCGACCGTCACCAGCGGGACCGTGGTGTGGTCGCCGGTCAGGTAGGGGTGGTGCAGGAGGCTCGCCCTGCCCGCGATTGGTGTCCCACGGGCTCGGCCGGAAAAGCCGCGTCTCGCCGGCCCGCTCGCTGGCGGCGGCGCTGATGACCCGGACGTTGACCAGGCCGTTGAGCGCGATGTTGCGGTTGGTTCGCTGCACTACGTCCGGATCGGGCTCGATGGCGATCACCTCGCCGTCGGCCCCGACGAGCCGGGCCAGCCGGACGGTGTGCACGCCGACGTTCGCCCCCACGTCGACGCACCGGTTCCCCGGCCTGACCAGGTAGCCGAACAGCTCGGCGAAGTGCTTCTGGTAGCTGCCGAACGCCCAGAGCTGCCATTCCAGGCTGCTTGACAGGTCGGCGTCGAAGGTGTCACCAAGCGCGGTGGTCACCCTGGTGACGCACTCCTGCGGCTGGTAAGACGTCCGGGAGTAGGAGCTGAACAGCATCCGGGCCGGGCCGCGCAATGGCACCCGCTGGCCAAGGACGGGAGCTAGGGAGCTCTTGGCGATGCTAAGCATGACTTCTCCGCCTGAGGGTCGCGATGGCGGCACTGGGGATGCCGGGATGGGGTGCAGAAGCCGTCGACCTCCGACACCCTGGATCGGGTCGCTGGCGAACTCGTCGAGCTCGGGTGGCCGAGATAGCTGGTCGCCGCGGGAGTCGCCACGGTCCGTTCGGGATGAAGGTTTTTCAATCTTTTCTTTTGAACGGTCCCGTGTTTCACCACGATCCGCTAGGCACCTTCTGTCACGGTTGGCCGAAGCCTCCTGGCATCGACGGGTCCAGCGCAAGCGACGCCTCCCCGGTGGCGCATTCGGCGAGCCGCCGCCGCAGGTCGTCCGCTCCGCCGTCCACGGCCAGCCGGGACAGCTCACCGGGTCAAGCGGCTCGACCTGGGCGTGCCGGATCAGCGGATGGCGCGGCCGGTAGTCCACCTCGCCGATCGCCGAGCAGGTCCTCGGCCAGCTTCTCGCCGGGCCGCAGCCCGGTGTAGACGATGTCGACCGGGTGGGCGGACTGCGCGGACAGCCGGCGGGCGATGTCCGCGATCCGCACCGGCTCGCCCATGTCGAGGATGAGCACCTCCCCGCTGCTGCCGATGACGGCCGCCTGCAGGACGAGCTGGACCGCCTCGTCCACCGTCATGAAGTACCGGGTCACCTCCGGGTGCGTCACGGTCAGCGGGCCGCCCGCCCTCACCTGCGCGGACAGCGCGTCGAGGACCGACCCGCGGCTGCCGAGGACGTTGCCGAACCGGACGCTCAGGTAGCTGCCGTCGGCCTGGCCGGCCATGTGCGCGGTGAGCCGCTCCGCGATCCTCTTCGAGTAGCCGAGCACGCTCACCGGGTCCGCGGCCTTGTCGGTGGAGATGTTCACGAACGACTCGACGCCGCACGCGGCGGCGGCCTCGAGCACCGTCTGGGTGCCCAGGACGTTGCTCTGCACCGCCTCGGCCGGGTAGCGCTCGAGCAGCGGCAGGTGCTTGAGCGCCGCCGCGTGGAAGACGATCTGCGGGCGGAACCGCTCGAACACCTCGCGGACGCGGCGCGGGTCGCGGATGTCGGCCAGCACGGTCTCGTCGGAGTCGAGCAGGGCGCGCCCGTGCAGCGTGAGCTGGACCTCGTGCAGCGCCGACTCGTCCCGGTCCAGCATGATCAGCTCGGCCGGGGCGAACTGGTGCAGCTGGCGGCACAGCTCCGAGCCGATGGAGCCGCCCGCCCCGGTGACGAGGATGCGCTTGCCCGCGAAGTGCCCCGCGATCGCCGCGACGTCGGTCCGGACCGGCCGGCGGCCGAGCAGGTCGCTGATCCTCGGGTCACGGACGCCCTCGATCCGGGCGCTGCCGCTGAGCAGCTCGGTGACCGTCGGCACCACCTTGGGGATCAGCCCGCACTGTTCCGCCCGCGCCGTCAGGTCGCGGATCGCGGTCCCGCTGGCCCTGGCGATCGCGATCACCAGCACCGTGGCCCCGGTCGTGGCGGCCACCTCGGCCATCCGCGTCCGGTCGCCGAGCACCGGGATCCCGTGCATGCGCAGCCGCCGCTTGTCCGGGTCGTCGTCGAGGATCGCGACCGGCCGGTACGCCGCATCCGGCTCGTCGAGCAGGCGGGTGATCAGCGCGGTGCCCGCGTCACCCGCCCCGAACACGATGACCTTGACGCCCGCCCCCGTCGCCCGCTTTCTGCGCCGCCGCCGCGCGGCGTAGAGCACCGACAGCAGGCAGATCGCCAGCACCACGCCGACGAGCCGAAGCGTCCCGAGGTCGTTCCCAGCTACGTCCGCGGTGATCCATGCGGCGTAGCACAGCCCCGACCCCCACACGATCGCGTCGTAGCCCGCCTCGCCGCCGGCCCGGGCGAACCGTTTCGCGTCGGCGACGCGCAAGTTCATGGTTGACGCGTATCCCGGCGTGCAGAATGCCGGAACGGTCTTCGCCACCTCCGTGCTCACCAACTCCCCCGTTCGACGGCACCGCGACGCCGCGTGACCCCGATAGCCACGCTGCCGATCATGCCCTGGCGCGTGATATTACACTGCGTAGTCATCTAATGACGTGCAGTATCCAAAAACATGTCGACGACGGGGCGCGGCGGCGGCGAGCGTGTACGGCGAGGCCGCACTCATCCACCTGAGGTAACAGGGCCCTTTCTGATCGGAGGCGGGCCTTGGCCGGGCCCGCAGTGACTCCGGGCGCCCGGTATTCCCATCCAGCATCGCGCCAGAGGTCGGGGGCCAAGGCATTGCGCCCGTCGATGATGTTGCGCTGCGTTACCACTGCACCGAGGTCATCCGGGTTGAGTGCGACGAACTCCGGCCACTCCGTGAGCATGAGGACGATTTGGGCGTCCCTGGCCGCGTCGAACACAGTCGCGGCGTACCGGAGATCCGGGCACAACCGCCGGGCGTTACCGAGCGCCGCCGGGTCGTAGATCGTGACGCGCGCCCCCATGCCCTGCAAGATCTGCGCAACGTCCAGAAGCCGGCGAGTCGCGCACATCGTCAGAACCGGGCTTGAACGCCGCGCCGAGGACGCACACCGGCACGCCGCTGAGCTCCCCGCGGGCCATTTCAAGCGTGAGATCAACGACGCGCGCGCGGCGGCGCAGGTTGATGGCGTCGATCTCACGTAGGAAGCTAAGCGCCTGACCGACACCAAGCTGCTCGGCCCGGACGGCGAACGCCCGGATGTCCTTGGGCAGGCATCCTCCGCCGAAGCCGAGTCCTGACCGCAGGAAGGCACTCCCGATGCGCGGGTCCGCACCCAGGATCCCCGACAGAACTCGGATGTCCGCCCCTGCCGCCTCGCAGACCTCCGCGATCGCGTTGATGAAAGAGATCTTGGTGGCGAGGAACGCGTTGGCCGACACCTTCGCCAGTTCGGCGGTCTCCAGGCTGGTCACGAAGAAGGCTGACCCGCGGGCGGCGGGCTCGGCGTAGATCCCCCGCAAGACCTCCTCGGCCCACTCCGAGGAAACACCCACGACCACCCGATCCGGCCGCAGGGTATCCGCCACCGCCGTGCTCTCCCGGAGGAACTCCGGGTTCCAGGCCAGCTCGGCGTCGGGACATAGTTCGGCAAGTTCACCGGCCAGCACGCGCGCCGTGCCCACCGGAACGGTGGACTTCCCCACAACCAGGCACCGCCGCGTGAGCAACGGCGCCAGTTCGCTAAGGCAGCCGCTGACCTGCGACAGATCCGCCTGCTCGCTGCCGGGCAACTGCGGCGTCCCCGTGCAGATGAAGTGAACATCACCGAACTCCGCGACCTCCTGGTACGAGGTCGTGAACCTGAGCCGTCGATTGCGGAGGCCGTCATCAAGGAGTTCCTGCAGCCCCGGCTCGTGGATGGCGAGATGCCCGGCCTTGAGCTGATCGATCTTGGCGACGTCAGAGTCCAAGGCGAGGACCTCGAACCCGAGGCTCGCCATGCAGGCAGCGTGGGTGACGCCCAGGTAGCCCGCGCCGAGAACGGTCAGGCGCGACTTACGCCCGGTCATGATGCGGCCGTCCCATTACCCATTGATACGCGGCCGTCGGAAAATAGGATATGCATATCTCCCCCTGTGAATGGCAGTGCGATATCTTCACCGGACACGCTTAATTACGGCAGACTAATCGCGGCAGACTAATCGCGGCCCCGTGCGGGGTCAGCCGAAGCCGTGCGCGGCCTTACCGAAGGCAGCGAGCGCGGTCGGATCCCTGCCCAGGCTCCAGTCCCGGTATCCCTTGGCGTCGAAATAGACGACTCCAACTACCCCGGCGGACAGTGCCCCGGCGAACAGTCGGGGAATTATGGTCGCCTTGCCGGCAGTCGGTGCGATACCCGTCTCCGGAATCAGAACAGGATCGTTCGTGAAATGGCGGATGACCGAGAGCGTGCTGCCGAACACTGTCCCGAAAGTCTCGCCCGCGTAGTAGTAATAGCCGTCGATCCCGACCCAGTTGACGTAGGACGCGCCGGGCCACCATGCCTCTGGCGCGGCCGCCTGCCCCGGTCCGCCCGCCAGGGAGTTGATGGTCCACAGCCAGGTCACCTTGGACGCCCCCCAGGCGTGGAACACATCGACAATGTGCCGCCATGCCGCCACAAAGTCGGCCGGAGAGGTTTTTCCGTTGCCCCACGAGTACCAGTCACCGTTCATCTCGTGGCCGAAGCTGATTATCACCGGATGGCCGAGGCTGCTGACAGCCTGCGCGTAGGACGAGAGATAGCTGTCGTAATGACCATGGGCGATCGCTGCCAGACTGATCCCCTGGGGATCGATCTGCACCAGTGGCACCGCCCCGCGCGCGGTCACTTCCTCGGCGAAGTGCGTCTGGAACGGCTCCAGCCATCCGCTGTAGTACACCGCCACATTCGGGCGGGTGCCAGTCTCGGAACCGAATACGGTCAGCCCGGCGTCGGAGGCCGGCATGCCCGGTACATAGACACCCAGATAACCGTGCGGTGTGCCCGGGAGGGCCTGGGTTGACGCGGCCTCCTCGTCGTGCAGGCCGAACGCGACAAGGGCGGCGATCGAGGCCACGACGAGCACGACAGTGCCAAGCCGTCGGAGCAGGCGCATCAGGTCATACCCCTTCCAGCATCGCGTAGTTGCGGCGGGAGAGCAGCGCCATAACCGTGATGGCCATCGCCATCAGCCCGATGGCCAGCAGTGGAACGAAGTTCAGGCCGTCGTTCAGGGTGCGCCAGAGGGCCAGCAGGACCCAGAGCACGCTGGTGCTCCCGTTCCACAGTGCGATCCAGACCCAGACGCGCTGGGTCTTCGACTTGCGCGCGGAGCCGCCGGTCGGCTGCCAGCCCATGGGGCGCCCGCGAAGCAGATCCCATATCGCGAACGCGTGCGACCATCCGTAGAGGAGCTTGGCCATGAGCGCGGACGGCCCGAACCTGCAGCGATGCCAGGCGGGGAAGACGATCATGTTGTAGAGGAAGGCCGGGAGGATGAAGACGTAGTTGATCAGACGCACCTTCTCCGGTAGGAACACCAGCATGGTGAGCGGGATCAGCGGCGCGACGAACGTGAAAAGCGCGGTGTGCACGTAGTAGCAGAACCCGGACAGGTAACAGCAGCGGGTCCGCCACCGCATCCTGGTCTCCCAGAATTTCCGGGAGCTGAGCAGGGACATGGAACCCGCGCACCACCGGTACTGCTGGGTGAGAAAGGAATCCGGGTCGGCCGGGCACATGCCGGTCGCAAGGGGGACCGGGATGTAGCGCAGCCCCCATCCAGCGCGGCGCAGGTCGAACCCGGTGTGCACGTCCTCGGAGTGCTCGATCAACGTCGTCCCGCCGTTCGCTGCCAGGGCCTCGCGGCGGTAGATCGCGCAGGTCCCGACGCAGATCGCACCGTCATGGCGGTCCCGGGAGACCTGCGCGAGCCGGTAGAAGAGCTCCTGCACTGCCCCGGCGCCCCGCTCGATCCATGACATGCGGGCCGACGTGCGGAAGTACTGCGGGGACTGGATGATGCCGAGTTGAGGGTCCGCGGCAAGGTAGGGGAGCAGCTCGGCTGGCAGGTCCGCGCGAGGCGCGAAGTCCGCGTCGAGGACGAGGATGAACTCCCCGGACGTCTGCGCGAAACCGTGCCGCAAGTTGCCGGCCTTCTTCATCCAGCCGCGATCGGGCCGCACCAGGTACGCCAAGCCGAGGGCCTCGGCCAGCTTCCGCGCCTGCCCGCTCGTCGGCGTCGTCGAGCACGTAGGCGGTGGCCACGCCCGGATAAGCGTCGAGCAACTGGGCAACATGCTCCCAGGTGTTGCGCAGCACCTCGATCGGCTCCCCGCACACCGGCAGGAACACGTCCAGGGAGGGATACCGCGGCGGCTGCCACGACTCGCACGAGGCGGCGGTGCGCGGCCTCGTCGAAGCCCCTAGTCCCGGCGTTCACGCACAGTGAGATGAGGTAGTAGGCGAGGGTGAAGGCGACGAACGGCGCGAACGCCAGCAGCGCCGGGGCGGAGGCGATGAAGTGGACCTGGCTGATCAGCAGCGCGCCGAAGCTGGCGAGAGACGTGCGGAGGATCAAGGCGGTGTTCCGGTCGGCGTAGCTGAACTTTTCGACGTCCGAGGGCGCGGTCGGCAGCAGCTGGGCCGACTGGCGTACCGGGGCACGGTGCTTCGCGGTGGCGGTCACCGGGACGCCTCCGCTGTCCGCGCCCACACCGTGTACTGGCCGACGCCGTGCATATCGGAGAAGGGCAGCTCGGCCACGATGCGGTAGCCGCCGTACCGGCGGATATCAGCCGTGATCCGGTCGTCGATGGCGGCCGTGTCACCGAAGTTCAGCGCTATAAGGGAGAAGTAGCGGTTCTTGATTGGCCCGTCATAGGCGGCAAGGCCGGTGACATCCTGGGTGCCTACGGCGGTCACCCGAGCCGTCTTCCCCCTATAGGTGAAGTACCAGGTGTTCAGCCACTCCTGCCACGGGACCTGCTTCCTCAGGTAGTAGCCGAAGACGTCGTAATCCTCAACCAGGTACCGGCCGGGGTACTCATGGACCAGCGGGCGCATCATGACGATCATCTGCGAGGAGTCGGGCCAGCCCGTCATGAATGACAGCGCCTGCCCGGGCCCGGTCAGCCAGCCGGGGCACGCGGCAGCGGCCAGCACGGGAACGGTGACGGCGCCCCGGAGCCAGGCCTGCTGGTGCCGGACAGCCGCGCCACCGCGTAGCCGGCCGCGATAGCGGCGAACCAGGCACCGTAATCCACCTGCTTGGCCAGCGACACGGTCGTGTGGATGCGAGCTTGCTCCAGCGGCACCAGGAAGCCCGCGGAAGCCAGGACGCAGACGAGCCACGTCGAGGCCCGGCTGCCACGGGAGAAGGCGGCCAGGGCGACGCCGGCCAGCGCTATCACGCACGGGACCCACACCCACCTCGCTGCGTCTGACAAGATCAGCGACGCCGGTGTGCTGCCGGGGGCGCGGGAGGTCGTCGTGTACTGGATGCCATTCAGGTACCACGGGCCGCCCAGTGCCAGGAGGCCGCCCGCGAGGGCGATCGTGCACGCGATTATGCAGCCGAACCGCCCGGCGGCCGCTTTCATCCCGCGCCTGTCCGCCACGACGAGGGCACCAAGCGCGGCGACTGACGGGTCGAACACGGCCGTGGCGTACTTGGTGGCGTTCGCGGCCACCAGCGCGACGATCCCGGCGAGCAAGAGCAGGGAGGAGTCATCCTGGTCCTGGGCGCGGACCAGGCACCACACGGCTACGGTCATCAGGAACAGTGCCATGGCGTCGTAGGTGGCGAATGCCCCGAGGTACTCTGTCGGCCCGAGCAGCGCGAACAGCACCGTGGCCGCCATGGCCGCCCGGCGGCCGTACAAGCGCGCTGCCGTGCCCCACAGCGCGATAGTCGCGCCCAGCATGAACGCCATCGACAGCAGGCGCGCCCCGGCGAGACCGCCCAGGCTGTCGGCAATCGCGCCAAGCGGCGGATAGATGACGGGCGCGCCGGAAAAGTACGTGGCGAAGGCAGGGACGGGCGTGCCGTGCAGCAGGTGCGCCCACTCCAGGTGCCCGGCCCACAGGTAGGTGGCCTCGTCAACGAATGCCGTATTCGACCACACCAGCCTCATCGACAGCACGGCTTGGGCGGCGAGGATGGCGACAAGCAGCCATGGAACTTCGTCAAGCAGGGACCATGGGCTACGGCGGTAGGCCCGGCGCCGCCGGGCATTCAGCTCCGGCTTCTCGTGCCGGCCCGGCTTCTCCGGCGTCGCGGCCAGCGGCGCGGTCACGTCGTCGGACGGCAGGTGGACTGCCGTGCCGGCCAGCAGCAGCGAATCAGCCAGCTCCCACGGCGGGGAACCGCCCAGACCGCCACGCCGGAGCGAGTCCTCCTTCACCGGCGCGCCCCGTCCGGAAGTGACCATGTCATGGTGACTTCCACCACGATCCCCCATGCAAGTAACCCTTCTTGTAGTGATCTTGTAATCAGCGGATAGCCGGGAGTAATCAAAAATGGCGCGCGAGAATCCCTTCTGTGAGGCGAGAATCCGGCCGAAGAACGTTCATCGGCAAGGAGAGCGGTAAGGCCCGCTGTACGGGCGCCGGGCCACCGCGAAACGTGCGGGATGCCGGCTCTGCGCCTATCCGGCCGGCGTGCTGGCGTGGACCAACGGGGTCGCTACAGCCGTGCCGCCATATAGCGTCGCGCGGGGGTTTCCGTTTCCTGGGTGACTGGCCGAGGGCAGCGGATCATCATGGGGGTTAAGTATCCTTCGCATTATTTACGTAGATATTCTGGTTAAAAACATCCAGCGGTTCTACCGGACTGCACAACGCCTGTTGGCAGTAATTTGCGAACATGCTTCTGCACCAATTATGGCATTTGCCTAATGTTGGCTAGATGTATTCCGGCACGCCGTCCGTCCTGCTCACAGCCTACCGGAATCAGTCGAGCGGTCAACGCCATTTGCATACGTTTTCAGGCCGACTGGTAGCGTAGTGAAATCTAGAAATTGACGTAATTTCCCATTGAGCGAGCCCGCGCCTTATGGCCGTTTCAGCTGAATTTCCTCAGTTCAGCGCCGGGCCGCGAGCGGCGATCTCCGTGAGCTGATCGGTTACCCAGCGGTGCACGTCATAGGTGCGGACGCGCTCGGCCATGGTCGCCAGGGCCGAGCGACGGTCGGTGTCGCTCAGCCGAAGCGCCTGCTCGATCCGGTAGGACAGCCCCTCCACGTCGAACGGGTTGCACAGGACTGCCTGCGGCAGCTCGACGGAGGCGCCGGTGAACTCGCTGAGGACGAGGACACCGCCGCCGCCGCGGGCCTGCTGAACCGTGACGTACTCCTTGCAGACCAGGTTCATGCCGTCGATCAGCGGCGTGACGAGCAGCGCGTCCGCGAGCGCGTAGTAAGCGGCGAGTTGCTGCTGCGACAGGCTGCGGTAGAGGTAGTGCACCGGGACATCGCCGCCCGGCTCGGTGAACTTGCCGTTGATCCGCCCGATGTGCTGCTCCACCGTGCTGCGCAGCTGACGGTACTCCCGCACGTCGTCCCGGCTGGGCACGGCGACCTGCAGGAACACAAGGCCGGTGCGGAGCTCGGGGTTCCGCTCGAGCAGCTGTTCCATCGCCAGCAGGCGCTCGACGATTCCCTTGGTGTAATCGAGCCGGTCGACGCCGAGTAGCACGGTACGGCCGATGAACTGCTCGGCCAGGGCCTCGATTTCAGTGCCCGTGTCCGGGTTGGTGGCATGCGCGGCGAACTCCGCGGCATCGATGGAGATGGGCGCGGTGGAGGCGGTCACCACCCGGCCGTCGGGCATGACCACCGACGCGCCGCGCACCTCGATTCCCGAGTCGGACAGCAGCCTGGCACAGGAGCGGAGGAAGTTGCCGCGGTGCTCATCAGTGTGGAAAGAGACCACATCCGCACCGAGCAGGCCGGTGAGAATCTGCTCGCGCCAGGGCAGCCGGGCGAAGATGTCCGGCGACGGCCACGGCACGTGCAGGAAGAACCCGACCGGCTGATCGGGCCGACGGCTGCGGATCAGCTGCGGCACGAGCATCAGGTGGTAGTCATGTACCCAGGCGATCGCGTCCGGCTGCGCGTCCAGGGCCGCAACGACGCGGTCCGCGAAGATCGCGTTGACGTCCCGGTAAGCGAACCACCAGGCTCGCTCAAGCCGGGGCTTCTCGATCGAGTTGTGCATCAGCGGCCACAGCGTCGCGTTGGCGAAGCCGTGGTAGTAGCCGCGGACCTGCGCGGCGGACAGCCCGATCGGCATCAGCTGGATGCTGGAGTCCGGCAGCGCCTGTGGCATACCCCTCGTGCCGCCGTCCCAGCCGACCCAGGCGCCACGATGGGTGGACATCACCGGCCGCAGCGCCGTTACCAGGCCACCAGGCGACAGCTCCCAGCCGTCATCACCCTGCTGGACCGGTAGCCGGTTGGCCACGGCCACCACGGGCCTGTTCATGCTGTCCTGCCGGGCCGCGCCCAAGGTGGGCTCGCCCGTCTCGCGTGGGAGCTTCTGCCCGCGCCGCACTGCCATCGCCGGTTCAGTCATCGCACGTTAACCGTATCGTGAGCGGCTGCCAGGCAACGGCCGGGATGGCAGCGCAACGCCGGCGGTGACGCGAGGGGGCTATTTCAGTGCTGGCACTTAAAGCGCGCCGGATCGTCGCTGCCCGAGGCCAGTGGCCACACGGACGCGGCAGCTGCTCCCGGCTCCATAGAACGGGGATGACCAGCGAAGGAGAAATGATGACGCGCAACGAGCCGACCTCAGCCGTTCCGCCGGTGCTCAGCGACCCGCTCCGCAACCACGGGGTCGCGTTCACCCTGGCTGAGCGCGAGGCCCTCGGCCTGACCGGCCGCCTGCCGTCCGCGGTGCTGACGATGGACCAGCAGGCGCAGCTCGTCTACCGGCAGCTGGTGGTCCAGAGCAGCGACCTGGCGAAGTACATCTACCTGGAGCAGCTGCACGACCTCAACGAGGTGCTGTACTACAAGGTCCTGCTCGATCACCTGACTGAGCTGCTACCTGTCGTCAACGACCCGGTGGTTGGCGACGTCATTGAGCGGTACTCGCACGAGTACCGCCGCGCGCGGGGCATCTACCTGTCCATCGACCGCCCGGATGACATGGAAAAGGCGTTCAGCACGCTCGGGCTGTCTGGCGGGGACGTCGACCTGATCGTGTGCAGCGACGCCGAGGAGATCCTGGGCATCGGCGACTGGGGTGTCGGCGGTATCCAGATCTCGGTCGGCAAGCTGGCCGTCTACACCGCCGCGGCGGGCATCGACCCGCGCCGGGTGATCCCCGTCTCGCTGGATGTGGGGACCGACAACCAGGGGCTGCTGAACGACCCGCTGTACCTTGGCAACCGGCACGCCCGGATCCGCGGCCAGGCCTACGACGACTTCATCGACAGGTACCTGCAAGTCGCGTCGTCGCTGTTCCCGAATGCGCTGCTGCACTTCGAGGACTTCGGCGCGAGCAACGCACAGCGGATCCTGCTGGCAAACCGGGACCGGTACCGTCTCTTCAACGACGACGTGCAGGGCACCGGCGCCATCGTCTTGGCCGGGCTGTTCAATGCGGTGCGGGTCACCGGCACCCGCTGGCGGGACCAGCGGGTGGTCATCTTCGGCGGCGGCACCGCCGGGAGCGGCATCGCCGACCAGATCCGCGACCAGATGATCCGCGACGGGCTCAATAAAGCCCAGGCTATCGGTCGCATCTGGATCGTCGACCTGCCAGGCCTGCTGACGGACGACATGAGCGCGGGCCTGCTTGACTACCAGCGTCCCTTCGCCCGCCCGGCCGCCGAGGTCTCCGGCTGGGCCAAGACGCCCGTGCAGCCAGATCCCTCCGCTGCCACCCGCTGGCCCGAAATGGCCGCGCTGCGCCGGGCCCGGGCGTCCTCGGGCATCGTGACCTTGCTTACCGTGATCGAGCAGGTCAAGCCCACGGCCCTGATCGGCACGTCGACCGCGCACGGGGCATTCACTCCGGGAGTCGTCAAGGCCATGAGCGCCGGCCTGGATCGGCCGGTTATCTTCCCGATCTCCAATCCGTTCTCCCGGATCGAGGCCATGCCGGCCGACATCATCGGCTGGTCTGGCGGTAGGGCGCTGGTGGCCACGGGCCTCCCGGTCGGGCCGGTTGCCTATGCCGGCGTGCGTCACTTCTTCGGACAGGCCAATGCCGCCCTGGTCTACCCGGGCCTTGGCCTTGGAACGATCGTCGCGGGCGCCTCGAAGGTAACCGACGGGATGGTGCTGGCCGCGGCTGAGGCGGTCGCGGGGCAGGCCGACGTCAGCCAGCCGGGCGCCTCGCTGCTGCCGGCCGTGGAGAACCTGCGCGCTTCCTCGGCGACCGCCGCGATCGCGGTGGCCCGGGCCGCGGCCGCCGACGGCGTCGCCACCAAGGTTCCCGATGACCTCGTGCAAGCCGTGCAGAAAGCCATGTGGCAGCCCGTCTACGCCGAGGTGGACTGACGACGGATGTCCCGAACGCGCACCGAGAAGCTATCACCGACGGTGACCATCGGGCGGTCGGCTTCTTTTGAATCGTGAACCTTGATCGTTTAATACATGGATCAAGATTCTTGCTTATATGTTTGCTGAGCTGGGAAGACAGATGCGGTAGGCCGACCGGGCATGCTGCGCACGATATCGGGGCTGGGCCGGGTACCGGTTGCACTGGGTGACCGATTCTGGCTCACCAGCGTGGCGTCGGTCAACGGGCAGATGATGAGAGAAGGCGGTCTGGCTATGGATACGGAACCGCAGCATTCTGTCCCGGTGAGCAGACAGACGTTCCTCAAGGGCGTGGCGGGGGTGGCGGCAGCGGCCGGGATCCGCGGCCTGCTGACCATGGGATCCTCGGCTCGGAAGGCGAACCCGGCACTATCGGCGTATCGCGACGCTGGCGCGCTTGGCGGCGTAACGGTCGACTTGTGGCGTGCGACCGGGAGAACTATCCAGCCCCACCTTTACGGCTACGCGACCGGCGACCTTTGTGACAAAGATTTCCTGCTGGCAACCAACGAAGTCGTCGAGAGCTCAGCCGAGACATTGGCGCCATCCCTGATACGCTTCAACACCTCAGAATCAACCATTATACAGACGGTATTCGCAAATGGGGTCCATCAGCCCGATTGGTCGCCCTTCTCTCGCTGGGAGCAGCATCATGCTGACTTTCTCGGAAACGGCGGCACACTGGTCTTCGGTATCGGCCCCAACGACGGCCATACATCCCTACCGCCCTCGACCTGGGCGCAGTATGCCAGGGCAACCGCCCTGCACTTCCTGGAGATCGGCCAGAAGATCACCTACTGGGAGGCCGGCAACGAGTGCGACCCCATGGGCGCCGAAGTCTATTCTCAGTACTTCAACGCGATCGCCGATGCCTTGCATTCGGTGGACGACGCCTACCTCGTGGGCGGCCCGGTGGCCTCGTATTGGAATGGCATCCACCTGCCCACCTTCATAAGACTCAGTGGCACGCGGCTGGGTTTCATCGACTTTCACAGCTACCAGCTCAGCGACGCAGACTCCATGCAGACAGCCTATGAAAAGGCGGCCACCTTCGGCGACGTGATGAACGCCCGCCACGCCGTTGCGGGGACGGTGGCAGCCAGCCTTCCGATCGGGCTGCTTGAATACAACATGAACGGCTTCCCGGGGCCGAACGGAACCTACGGCGAGCCCGCTCAGGGCACGATCACGGGCGCTGTCTACATTGCGCTGCTGCTCACCCAGGCATTCGGGTCTGATCCCAACTTCACCATGGGCGGCCTGTGGGATCTAACGACCGACTCGTACTACGGGGCCATCGGCAACGCGCAGGACAAGCTCAGCTACCACGCCATCGACGAGCAGGGCTGGTACCTGCGACAGGCGGCCCGACTCATGCCCGGACAGCAGGTGCACGTCACCACGACCACGTCCGACCTGCAAGTCCTCGCGACCAGGAGCGACCGGCGCTTCTCGATCCAACTGGTGAACTACAACCTGGACGAAGAGCAGTCAGTCGCCATCAGCGTCAAGGGAGGGATGACCGGCAGCCCGTACACGCGCTGGGAACTCAGCGCCCAGTACCCCGCAGGGCACCTGTCCACGATGGCAAGCCTTATCCAAGTGCCACTCCCCCCGCAGAGCATCGTCATCCTGAGCGGACTGCGCCTCGACAGCATGGAGGGCCAAACCGCTAGCGAGATAGACCCGACCAAACAACTGATCTAGCTGGTCCCCGCGAGCACGGAACTGCTGCAGCTGGGCGCGGGGAACGGCGCGGCTGGCACTCAACCGCGCCATTCCCCTGCCCGGCCGGGGCTGACCGCCCTGCGGGGTCTAGTTGGTCGTGTAGATCGTGGCCTTGCTGCTGGCTGCCTGGCTCGCTTCGCCGCCGATGATCTCCACGGTGGTACCGGGGACGTTCGCGGCAGTGAAGAAGAGACTGTCCGGCACGTTGGTCATGCCCGGGACCGACTCCGCCACGAGCTTGCCGCTGCCCTTGACGTAATGCAACAGCTCAGCCGAGACGGAAGGGGCCGAGCCGCCGATGAGCAGGCCGCCGTGGCCGTCCGGGCTGACCGCCGTCGTGACCATGTTGCCGTGGGGATAGGTGGCGACCTTCTTCCAGCCGTGGCCGCTGAATTGCAGCACGACGATGGGACCGCCCGTGTCCTCGTTGTTTCCGCTGCCGACCGCGTACACGGGCGAGCCCGGGGTCGCGTAAACGCCGATCAGCGACTTGGTGCCGAACCTGCCCTGCGGGATCAGCGAGGCGAGGCTGGTGCCGGCCCACTTGCCGCCCGCGAGATGCTCGACGGTGGCGCCCTGGACCGCCCACGCGGTGGTCGCCGTCACCCCGCTGCCGTCGGTGCCGCTTGTCCGGTCACGCGTCCAGGACTTCCCGTTGTAGTGCCACACGCCGAGCGCCTTGCCAACGGCCGCGCCGAACACCCAGATGTTGCCGCCCGACAAGACGGTGGCACTGCCGATCGGCGCGCCGAACTTCCCGATGACCGCCCACTTGCCCCCGTCGTAGCTCAGCACCCGCGAAGTGCCGTTACCCGCGACGGTGAACGCCACCACGTCACTGGCAGTGATCGCCTTCGCCTCGACGACCGTCTCGCCTTTCGCCAACGCCGGGCCGCTCAGCCTGGTCCAAGCCTTGCTGTTGGACCGAACGTACGTCTGGTGCGTGAAGTAGTTGGTCACGAACGCGAACTCGGTCGTGGTGCCGGAGATATGCACTCCGGTGACCGCCGTGGCCGTCCCGGCGACGCTGACCGGTCCGGGGCGCCAGGCGGCCGTCCCGGCCGGGGAGGAGGCCGCGGCGTTCGCCACACCCGCGCCAAGGAACATCAACGCAACAGTCCCTGCAGCAACTTTGAAAGCTCTTAGTGACATCCGTTGCTCCTTCGTTTTAGTGCTGCTTGCCGCAGCCACGTCTGAGACGTCTGCCAGTGGCCGTTGGTTGCGTTGTATTGAAGACCTTTAATTCATGATGTCGTCTGGTTCGGGGCTCCACCGGGTTGAGGGCGGGGGCGCATGACGGGAACTGGAACACCTCCAGCCAGGGCTGGGCGGTGGTGAAGGCGCAGCTCCGCGCCTGCGGCCCTGGGCGGGGTCCCCCGCGCGGCCGGACCAGGCTGCAATCGGTTAGCAAGGACGTCAGACCCCGCATCGGTGACAGTGTCCCGTACCCCGTTCGCGGACGCGTTCCGCACCGCGCCGCCGCACATCGAGAAGGCCATTTGTAGGCAGCGAAGCGTGCAGATCATCCATTAGGGCGCAGTTCATTGCCCTTCGCCATCTGCCGCGGCGGCGTGCAGATCCGAAATATAACTTCACGCCAGACCAGGCACTAGATCCCTTACCCTCAACTACCCGTCACTTGGGGTTGACCATTTCGACTTCCCACTTGGCAGGGGCATCGTCAGGATGTCATCGGGCCTCTAGGTGGGCGGCGAGCCAGTCGGCCATACGAGACCGGGACTCGTAGGCGTGGTTGGTGACGCCGTGGGTGCCGTCCGGGTAGATGACGAGTTCGGCGCCTGGCGCCTCCTTCGCCAAGCGCTCTTGATGGCGGGCGGGGACGATGGAGTCGCGCCCGCCGCCGACGACGAGCAGCGGGTGCGTGATCAGCTTCGCCGCGTCCTCGAGGGTGAGCCGGGCGGCTCGGGCGCGCGCCTCCTGCTCGCTTCCGGCACCGGAACGATGCCGGAAGGTGGACCTGGTCTGCGGTGGCAGATCGTCCCAGTCCAGGTCGAAGCGGTAGGGCCCGGCCAGCGCAACTGTCGCTGTTATCCGGTGCTCGTAGGCGGCGCCGCGGGCGGCGAAGTAGCCGCCAAGGCTCACGCCGAATAGCCCTACCCCCTTGCTGCTGTCAACGTCATCGCGGCCGGCCAGGTAGTCCACCGCCGCCGTGACGACCTTCTCGTAGGCGGGCTCGATCGCCAGCTCGTACTCGGACTCGCCCTGGCCGGGGCCGTCGACCGCGAGGGTAGCCAGGCCGCGGGCGAGGAAGTACTCGGCGGTCGCCTGCAGTTCCTCCTTGGTCGAGTCCAGGCCGGGCACCATGATCACGACCGGATTCCGCCCTGCTGCCGGCACCCGCAGGTAAGCCGGCAGGGCGGTGCCGGCGTACGGGATGCGCACGAGTTCCGCTGGCGGGTTGAGGGTCGGAGCCGCCTTGCGATAGCAGGCGACCGCGCGGTCGTGCGCGGCACGCTGCTCGTCCGGATGGTCCACGAACACGAACTTGCCCCAGTGCCAGGCGAGGGCCGCGCGCCGCCACGCGCCGGCCGCCGTTTCCGCGTGGCCGGCGTCTTCCGCGCTCTCGGCGAGCTGCTCGTAGCGCGCCGCGGTGCCGCCCCATTCGCGGCACCAGTCGTCCCAGTGGGTGATCCTGGCCAGGGTCGCCTGGAAGTCGCCGTAGTCGGTGCCGTTCGCGACGAATCGGTTCGCCCAGTGCGCCGAAGCGGCGGCGACACGGGCGTCCGGCTGATCTGCTGCCATGACAGTGATTGTCCGGCAGATGACGCCAGGCCGGCAACGCCCGCCCTGCGGGCGGCACTGTGCCAATCATCACGGTCGGCCGGGCACTCGCCAAACCCCACCGCGACGCCTGGGTCCGGGGTGGCAACAGGCTCAGCGGATGCCGGTGCCGGGGCGGGTGCGTGCCGGGGCGGCGGCGAGCCATGCCCGGATCTGGTCGTGATGGGCAGACCACGCCGTCCACGTCGACCTGGCCATGTCGCAGACGAGGCCGGGCCGGTCTTGTCCGGGGGCGTCCGCAAGGTCGCGCACGGTCACCTGGTAGGCGTCGGGCCTGGGCACGCAGCTCAGCCGATCCTCCGCCGCCAATCAGCTGGTGAAGCGCGTGTCGTCCTGCCGGTCCCGGGATCCAGAAGGCACAACGTCCGACAGCCCGGCGCCCTGGATCGGGGGCAGAGCCCAGGCGCGCATCCGCCGGAGCAGTCGAGTGTCGGCCGACCGGACCAGCGGGTGGGTCCCGCCGTTGCGGTCCGCCTCGGCATCCCACCGCGCGCGTCGCGCGGCCGCTGTCGCCGCGTCCTCGAGCTGGGTGCAGTCAAGGGTGTCCAGGTTCACGTCCACGACGATCGTGTCGCCGTCCTCGATGAGCGCGATCGGGCCGCCCAGCGCCGCCTCGGGCGACACGTGGCCGATGACCAGCCCCACCGACCCGCCCGAGAACCGGGCGTCGGTCATCAGCGCGATGGTGATGCCGCGTTGCCGGCACAGCGTGGTGATCCGCGAGGTGGGATCGAGCATCTCCGGCATCCCCGGGGCGCCGCGCGGCCCCTCGTACCGGATCACTACCATGTCGCGGTCCTGGAACCGCTCCGGCGTCGTGGCCAGTACTTCGATCAGCGCCTGCTCGCTGTCGAAGACGCGGGCGCGGCCGGCGAACCGGCCGTCCTTCATGCCGCCCTCGACCCCGGCCAGCTTGATCACCGCGGCGCCGCCGGGCGCGAGGTTGCCGCGGAGCAACCGCAGGCCGCCCGTTGGCTTGAACGGCGCCCGCAGCGAATAGATGACGTCGCCGTCAGGGGCGGGCGGGCGGAGCCGTGCGACCTGGTCGGCGAGCGTCTCACCGGTGCAGGTCACGCAGCTGCCGTCGAGCAAGCCCGCGTCAAGCAGCTCGCGCACGATCACGGGCAGGCCGCCCTTCGCGTCGATGTCGACCATCGAGTACCGGCCGAAGGGCCGCGCGTTCACCAGCACGGGCAGCGTGCGCGACACGCGATTGAACTCATCCTGCGTGATCACCTCACGCCAGTAGTCGATGCCCGCGGCGCGTGCCAGCTCGGGCGCGTGGAGCACGACGTTCGTGGAACCGCCCATCGCGATGGCCACCAGGGTGGCGTTGCGCAGCGACGCCGGGGTGACGATGTCCCGAGGCCGGATGTCGCGCCCGGCGAGCACCTGCAGCGCGTCGAGCAGCTGGGCGGGGAACTCCTCGATGCGGCGGCGATCCTCCGACGCCGGGCCCACCATGTGCAGCGGCTCCATGCCGCAGGTCGCGATGAACGACTGCATGGTGTTGTAGGTGAACATGCCGCCGCAGCTGCCGTGACCGGGCGAGGCATAAAGCGCGATCCGCCGCCGCTCCTCCGGTGGCTCCGCCGCCGCCTGAAAGCAGGAGATGATGTCGATCGGCTCGCCGGTCCGGGAGTCGATGCCGGGGCGGATCGAGCCGTCGGACATGATCACCGCGGGGACGTTGCGCTCGAGGATCGCGGCGAGGGTCCCGACCGGGGGCTTGTCACAGGCGACCACGGCGATCACGCCGCGCAGATCGCTGCCTTCGAGGTGGAGGCAGACACCGTCGTTGGTGGTCTCGCGGCCGATCAGCGAGTACCGCATCTCCGGCGTGCCGTTGCGCTGCCCGTCGGAGATCCCGCCGGCGAAGCCGGGCGCGATTACCCGCACCGGGAGATCAGCACCGACGACGCGGCGGCGCAGCTCGGCCTGGATCGCCTCGACCTTCGCGGGGACGCCGGCGTAGCAGATGCTGTCGCCGAGGTTACCGATAACTCCCCAGGCAGGGCAGTGGATCTTGTCCGGGTCCTGTCCCTGAAGGCGCGCCGTCGCGACCGCCTGCGTGTCTTGCCCCGGCTTCCAGCCCTCCGCGTCGCTCACCGTGATCCCTCGTATCCCGTGCTCAGCTCGTGGCCGATGCTATCAGGGCCAGGAGATTGGGCCCATCGCGGTGCCGCCCTGGCCGGGCGATACAGCGCCCCGGGCGGCCAATGCCAGGGCAGTCGGCCCTGCCTCGTCCGGGGTGAGGTCCTTTGGTCTTTACTGCGACAATGACGGGCATGAACGTAGTCGCGTGCGGATCGCTGATGTGCCGGCCCAGCCTGGAGGGCATGTTGCGGCAGCCGGCCGGGCTGACGCTGATCGCCCACCGCGAAGCCGCGGCACCCCGATGACCCCGCAGCCACTGCGCACCGTGGACCTGTTCGTGGGCGGGCGTTGGCAGCCCCCGCGGGCGGGCCGGTACGAGCTGGCCACCAGCCCGGTGACCGGTGAGCTGATCGGGCGCGTGGCCCAGGGCGACCGCGCCGACGCGGGCGCGGCGGTCCAGGCCGCCGCCGCCGCGCTCGGCAGGTGGGCGGCCGCCACGGCCTTCGAGCGGGCGCGTGCCTTGCACCGGGTCGCTGACGCCTGCCAGCAGCGGCGGGACGAGCTGGCCCGGGCGCTCACCCTCGACCAGGGCAAGCCGCTACTCGTCGAGGCCTACCCGGAAGTCGATGACCTGATCGGCTACTGGCGCGACGCGGCCGAGGACGTGCTGCGCCTGGACGGCGCGATCCCGCCCAGCCGACTGCCCGGCGCCCGGGTCCTCATCGAGCGCCGCCCGCTGGGCGTGGTCGCGGCCATCACCCCGTGGAACTGGCCGTACACGATGCCGGCGCAGGTCATCGCGCCGGCGCTGGCGGCGGGCAACACGGTCGTATGGGCTCCCGCGCCGAGTACGTCGGTGTGCAGCGCGGTACTCATGGACGCGATCGCCGACGCGGGCCTGCCGCCGGGAGCTGTCGCCTTCCTGCCCGGCCCCGGCCCGGTCGTCGGCGACGAGATCGCCGGCCATCCGGGCGTCGCCGCCGTCGCGTTCGTCGGGTCCACCCAGACCGGCCTGTCGGTGGCCCGGCGGGCCGCCGGCAAGGCCCAGCTGCTGGAGATGGGCAACAACGGACCGCTGGTGGTCATGGACGACGCCGACCTGAACCGGGCCGTCGCCGGGACGCTCGTCGGGGCCTACCTCTGCTCCGGGCAGAGCTGCACGGCCGCCGAGCGGATCCTGGTCCACGAGCGGGTCCACGATGCGTTCGTTCAAGCGCTGGCCGCTGCGGTCGGCAAGGAGGTCGTGCTGGGCGACCCGTTCGACCCGCAGACCACGATGGGGCCGTTGAACAACGCCGACGTCGCCGCCAAGACCGCCCGCCACGTGGCCGACGCGCTCGCCCGCGGCGCGGACCTCATCACCGGCGGCGGCGCGGAGCCCGGGCGGCCCACGGCCCTGTACTGGCAGCCCACCGTGCTCGACAACGTCCCCAGGGACGCGGTCGTGGCCCGCGAGGAGACCTTCGGGCCCGTCGCGCCGGTCATCACGGTCGCCTCGCTGGAGGACGCGATCACGCTGACCGACGACCTGCCCTACGGACTGATGGCATCCATCTACACCGCGGACGCGGGCACCGGCCTGCGGTACGCCGACGCGGTCAAGGCGGCGTGGGTGAACATCAACGAGTCCTCCAACTACTGGGAGACCCACCTGCCGTTCGGCGGCGGCGGGGGCAGCGCCAGCGGCGTCGGCCGGGTCGGCGGGCGCTACGCCATCCAGTCCCTGTCCCAGGTCCGGACGATCGTGCTGTCCGGCCTGGCCTAGCGACCGCCCGGGGGCAGTACCAGCGGCAGCCCCGGCAGGCGACAGCGCAGGACATGATCGCTTTGGAGCGGAGGGCCTTCCCCGGACCGGCGGACGGCGAATTCCCGCGTCAGAAACCGTCGCACGACGGCATGTGTCGGCAACGCGAGTCCGACGATGGGAGCAGATAAGGAGGAGAGCATGCCAGCCAGCCAGTCCGCGATCCGCCGCCTTTGCCTGCGCCAACGAGACAGAACGAAGGCTGCGTTCTGCCATTGCCGAGCTTGAGCTGGGTCGGCTCGTAGTCTTCGTCTGTGGGGAGCTCAAACGTGGAAAGTCATCTCTGCTTAACGCGCCGCTCGCTCAAGCAACTCGGCGACGACACGGTCCTGATCATTAGTCACCATCGGTACCACCGCCCACGCCCGACGCCTTCACCAGCGCGGACGGCAAAGCCGAGGAGGGCGAGCGGGATGATGCCCATTCGACTGCTCCTTCCAGTGAGCGTCACGCCGGCCTTGGCCCGGCATCCAAGCGCCGTTTGTTACCCCGAGCGCGCGCGTTTATTCAAGGAGATCAGCGCCTGGAGCAGTGACCCCGTGCCGGTCCCCTTGTTCCCCTCGGGCCTCGGAACCGCTCATTTCTCGACCCGCGCCTCTCCGGGCTATCAGGTGATACTCGTCAGCGACCTCGCCGACGTCGGGGTGGAGTGGGTGCGTAACCCGGACCTTCGCCTCGGTGCAGCGCTTCGCCACTTTGCGTCCCACACGCTGCATGGGGATCTCGACCAGGTAGTACGTCAGCGCTGAGAACGCGATGATCGCCGCGAGCGTGACAGCAGCGACCAGGAGTTGCAACGGTAGTGGCGCGTCCGGGGACGTGCGCCAGTGAAGAGCGGAGATGGCGTTAATGATCAGCGGGTGCATCATGTAGACGGAATAGCTGATCGCACCGATCCAGGGCAGGGCGCGAGGCAGGCGACGCTTGCGGATCGCGAGCCCGAATCCGAAGGTCAGCGCCGCCCCGGCAAGCGCGGTGACGTACTGCCACCGCCATTGGGCGGAGTCGGTCGCGCCCACTGGATGAACAGTCCCCCACCACAGCGCCCCGCCAAGTGTCATCCCCAGCACGGCGGTCGCGGTCAGCGCCGTCCTGGCTTTCCCTGCCTGTCCCTGCTCGGCCCGGTAGATCAGGGTCCCGGTAAACATGAACGCGAGGATGGTGTAGCCGGTCCACGGGAAGGGCCAGTGCTGGTTGACGGTCAGCAGTAGCAGCCCTGTGATGGCGGCAAGCCAGGAACCGCACGCGACGAGCCGGGAATCCCGGCTGACGACCGCCACTGTGATGCCTGCCGCGATGAGCAGGTCGGCAAGCAGTGCCACGTGCCCGGGGCCGAACGTGCCGTTGTACTTGTTGAGGGCAGCCATCGGCAGCAGGCCGCCGACAGCCAGCACAATGACGCCGCTGCCGACCGCGTAAAGGCCGCTACGCTGGTGCGCCCGCACGCTGTACAGGGCGGCGACCAGCAGGTAAAACGTCATTTCGTAGGAGAGCGTCCAAACGACGTTGGGGACATTGATGCCACCCAGCAGGTTGGGCAGCATGAGGAGCGAAGATGCCGCCGAGGTCAATGGCACCTGCTGAGCGTCCTCCAGGCCGCCGAGTCCCGTTTCGTACGCAATCACTGAGGCGATGATCGCTAGCGCGTACAGCGGGTACAGCCGGAAAGCCCGCCCGATCCAGAATGCCCGAAGACTCCCCTTCCGTTCCAGCGATGCAGGAATTATGTACCCGCTGACCAGGAAGAACACGAAAACCCCGTACTGGCCGGGGTCGGTCCAGTGGTAAATGGACTCCCGTGCATGCTGCAGGACGCCATACGCGGCATGGTCGAAGACCACGCAGAGCGCGGCGAACCCACGCAGCGCGTCCAGCCACGCAAGTCGGCTTGTTTCCCGACCCGGCGCACTGCCCGCCTTTGCCCGGCGACGACGCGTCCACATCGCCGAAACCCTCACCCAAACGGACCCGCACACTCTTGATTTCACATCCTTCCGCTCATGACGCATTATGTATCCAACAGCTCCCTGAGTCCGCCCTTCGTGGAATAAGAGCTTTCAGGAATGCTTTATATGCCGACTTTCCAAGGCGGCTTACCTAGTGAGAGCACGCGCGGGCTCAGTGTGCGCGGCGCGTAGCGCTGGGTAAAGTCCCGCGAGTAGCCCGGCCCCCATCCCGATAAGGGGAGTCCACAGCACGGTGGCGGGGTCGATGATCGGCGTCCATTGCCGGTCTACCGAGATCCCGACCACGATGACGACCCCGACTGTCGTGCCTAGCAATGCGCCCAGCAGCCCGAGAAGCCCTGACTCCGCGAGAAAGTGCGCCGCGATGTGCCGCGGACGGGCGCCGAGGGTTCGCCGAAGACCGATTTCCTCTATGCGTTCCATGACGGCGACTAGGGTCGTGTTGGCGATGCCGACCGCGCCTACAAGCAGGCAGATGCCGGCCAGGGCCAGGAACAGCCCGTTCAGCGCCGCCCCGACCTGACCGCCAAGCGCGAACGGGCTAGGCGGTGCGGTCACCTGGAACCGCTGCGGGTCGTAAGGATTGATGGCGTAAGGTGCCTGCCGGGCGATGAGCTTGGCGGCGCCTAGTCGGGTGGTGATGAAGATCGAAGGCGCCTCCTCGGTCTCATCGGGAGGGCCCCACACGGCCATCGCCGTCGATGTCGGTATCAGCACGGACTCAAGGACTGCCGGATTTCGGGTGGCGCTCCCGACGATCCCGATGACCGTGCAAGGCGTATCGCCGATGAAGATGGCCCGTTGCGAGGCAACGCTGGTGATTCCCAGGACATAGGCGGCCCCCTGGCCGAGCAGGCAGACCTTCTGGGCATGGTCCTGCTGCCAGGCACCGTACAGCTCGCCGTCTTTCACCGTGGCCCCGATGGCGTTCAGATAGCCGGGCGATGCCGCGATCACCGCTGGTGACTGCGTTGGAGCGTTGTCGCCCAGACTGGCCTGCGGGATGTCCGACACCTGTACCTGCGGGACCTGCCACTGGATGCCGGCCGCGACAACCCCGTTGAGCGAGTCCAGCCTGCCCTCCGTCCCCGTGTCAAAGGGGAAGCTTGCCGTCGCCGCGTCCGGTGGCGCGTCAGTAACGGTGACCTGAGTGTCATCTAGGACATTGAAGGCGGCGGAGATCTGCCCGGCGGCGGTCGTCGTCAGCCCGAGGACGGCGACGAAGGCCGCTGTCCCGATGAGCGTGCCCGTCGCGGTAAGCGCGGCACGCAGCGGGCGTGCCACGACCGAGGCAACAGCCTCAGCGATGACATCGCTAGCCCGCAGTGTTGTTCGGGCCGCCGGCCGGATCCCCCGCCTGCCCCTCACCCGAAACCTGCCATCAGGATGCCGTCCCTCAAGGTGACACTGCGGGGGGCGTAGGAGGCGACTTCCCTGTCATGCGTCACTATCAGGATCGTGCGACCGTCCTGGTGCAGGCTGGTCATCATTTCCATGACCTGATGGGCGTTGGCGCTATCCAGGTTGCCAGTGGGCTCATCACAGAGCAGCAGGCTGGGCTCGCCCGCCAATGCCCGCGCGATGGCGACCCGCTGCCGTTCCCCGCCGGACAGGTGAGACGCGCTGGCTTGGGCACGGTGACCGAGTCCCACGAGGTCAAGCATCTCCAGAGCCCGCCTACGGCGCTGTCGCCTGGACGACCCCGTATACATGCCGGACAGCATGACGTTCTCCATGGCCGAGCGGGCCGGGAGCAGATGGAAGGACTGGAACACGAACCCGATCCGGCGGGCGCGCACCGCCGTGCGGTCCGCCTCCGAAAGCCGACCGGTGTCTACCGCGCCCAGCAGGTAATGGCCTGCGGTAGGCCGGTCCATTAGCCCGACCACGTTGAGGAAGGTGGACTTACCTGATCCGGACGGACCAACCACGGTGACGAGCTCCCCTTGGGATACCGTCAGGTCGGCGGAGCGCAACGCTGTCACGGGTGGCGGCCCGGGATAGGTCAGGCTGACCGCTCTCAGGTCAATCACCGGAGCCCCTGGCATCACTGACCGGTCCCGATGACGACCTGCTCGCCAGCGGTCAGGCTCCCGGCCGTCACCGGCGTCACCGCCACTGCGCCATCGGCCGACGCCCCTGTGCGAACGGGAACAGTGGCCTGCTGGCCGATCCCATGCAGGACGGTGACATCGGTACTGCCGTCAGCCATGGTAAATATCGCGGCGGATGGGACGACAAGGACGGGGGCGGGCGTCGCCGCCGCCGTTATCGTCAGCTGAACGTTGTCCCCGATCATGTTCGACGGGAGTGCCTTGGCCGGGGCGACGGTTATCGTGAATCCTGGCCCGGCAACCGCCGCTGCCCCGGGGTCGCTGCCCGAACCGCTGGCGGACCCTGGGTTATAGGTGCTGACGCGGGTGACCACACCTCTAGCGGAAACGCCGAAGTCCGCGGAGTAGATCGCGACCTTCATACCGGACCGCACAAGGCTCACCTGATCCTGGCCGATGGTGCCGGTGATATTCAGTCCCCCGGCGGACAACTGGAGAACCGCGGCACTGTCGGTCGGTGCCGTCCCGCCACTGGACGCGCTTGGTGCTGAGGAACCCGCCCCTACCACGCTGCCGACCTGGTCATTGACCGCTGTGACGATGGCCGACTTCGCGGGAATGAACAGCACCTCGCTCATCGGCAGGTAGGCGGTCTTGATCACGGGCAGAGTGCCAGTGCTTCCCGAACCACTAGACGCGCCCGGTGCCGGGCTCGCTGTCGCCGTCGCGCTCGGGCTCGGGCTCGTCGGAACCGAGGTCGGCGACGTGGCTGGGGACGACGCGGCAGGGGACGACGCGGCAGGGGACGACGCGGCAGGGGACGACGCGGCAGGGGACGACGCGGCTGGGGACGACGCGGTTGCCAGGCTTGTCGCGCCGTGCGTCTGTCCGCTCCCCGCCGTCAATGCCCCCGTTCCGGTCCCACTGCCTGGCTCCGGTTCCTCAGGCGCCGCGTACCCCACAGCGGAATACAGCGCGACCAGCGCATCTGACGTCCCCATTCCGAACGTGCCGCTGGGATCGCCGTCGACGTATCCGAGTTCCGCCAGAGATTGCTGCAACTGCGTGACGTCGGGGCCGGTCGCCCCGTAGTGCAGGTCCCGGTACGCCGGCAGGTTCCCGCGCAGCAGGATTACCGGGCGGCCGCCGATCTCGGTGAGCACGTCACCGGGAACTACCCGCTCGCCGACCTTTACCGGCATCCGGGTGACGACCGCCTTAGCGAACTGCGTGGACGCATCAACCTCATAGCTCTGGCCGCTGATAACCGTTCCACGCGTGACAACCGAGTTTGTCAGCACCTTCTTCTGCACGGTAGCAGTGATAACCGATGCGCTCGGCGCCTCGGTCTCCGCGGCAAGCTGCCGAGGGGACTTTATCAGGGAAGATGCCGCCAGGCCGACACCAGAGACGAGAATTGCCCCAGCCGCGATTCCGGCGAGGAACCGCCGCCGCCCGCGCAACGGATCTCCGGCACTTCCGACCGGATGGTTACGCGCCATAAGACGCGGCATTACTTAGCCACTCCTGTGTTACCTGATGGTCATGAAGCAGCACCGGGAGATCCTTGCTGATCTCCTGGTTCTCATACGCAGCCATAAGAGCCACCCACAGACCCTGCAGATTAACCTGATTCCTGCATGTGGCGTCTGCCGTCGCCGTCGCGATCTCGGCCTGGCTTGGCGTCGATGGCCAGCTTCCGGACTTCGAGCCTGACTGCGCCTGCATTGGCGTCTGGTAGGTGAATCCCTTCCCGGACATGCACGTGCTCCACTTGCTGAATGCCTGGAGCATGCGAGTGTCGGACAGCGTGCTGATTTCCGCGTTGTAGATGTAGTCCAGCGGATCCGGGTTAACCTTCGGGCTGTTAATGGCATTGATTCCCCACGTGCTGCATCCTCCCTTCGGCACCGGCTTGCCGTTTACCTGCGCTGCGGAACCGAAGAACGCCGAGAACGCCGCTTGCGAGGGCGCATCCGATCCGCCTGAGCTTCCGCCGACCGACGCTAGGGGAGTTGTCGTGGCGTAGCCGTCTGCCTGCGCGGTAGCCAGCGGCAGGTAATGCAACTGATACCGCGGGACATTGGTCTGTGTCGGCGAGAACACATGCTCCGACACGTTGATCCCGAGCCGCTGCAGGCAGACATGCGCCGCTAGATTCTGGGCGGAGATGACCTGATTCAACTGCGGGAGAGATAGCTCGTACTGATCGAGCGGCAACTGGAGTTGAGACGCTGAGGTTACCGTCGGGATGCTGCCAATAGACGGTTCGCTTGACAGGCTCCGCGTCGAGCCACATGAACCACTCTGTCCAGCACCAGAACCCGCAGCACTGGCCGGGACAGGCGCGTTGGCCGGAACGGGCGCGCCCACCGTGGCACCCTGGGTGCACGGTGAGCTTGCCTGCCCGGCCGCGCTGCCAGCGTTACCCGCAGAGTTATTATCTGACGAGTTTGCCGCGCAGCCAGCAACGCCAATCATGAGAGCGACGCAGACAACGGGAAAAATCTTCTTCACGCTTATTTCCTTATATTGCAGAGGTTAATACAAATAGCCGTCGGCATTCCCCCGCATCCCTCGCGGGCAGGGGGAATGCCGACTTATTTGCTAGCTACTTCCAGTTGTCGGCCCTGCTGCTGCTATTGCAGCCCTCGAGCACGAGCGAGGTGTTTCCCGAACCGGTACTGCTGTCATAGAGACAGTTGTCCGCAACCGAAGTGCTGGAGAGTTCGGTCGCGAGCATGAGTGTCGTACCGCTCGTGTAGTATCCGCGCCACTTCTCGTTCACGGCAGAGCTGGAGCAGGTATACCCGAGAATCCGCGTCCCGTTGGCGATGCTGCCACCGCTCACATTGATGCAGTTACCGTAGGCATTGTTCTGGAGATCCACGTAGCCGTAGGAGTCCTCATAGACCGGGGTCCAGGAGGTGTAATTGCCATCGCTGTTATAGGTCCCGAGATCGTTGGTACTACTAGAGTAGTCCACGATGTAGAGCGAGGTATTCGCCTGTGACTGGTAGGTCTCCGCGTGCGCCTCTCCTGCAAGGGCGAGTACGGGGATCGCAGTCAACGCGACGACGAGGAGGGTAAGGACTGATCTCCTGCCACCTTGCGTTCGCGCCTGGATCCAGGACTGGATAGCGGACATTATGTTCCTCTTCTCTTCGGCCGACAGCTTATCTCGAATGACAAGCCAAGTCCGGCATGTCGGAAATCCCAAAAGAGAATGCTGATCGCTTATTAAAAATCTGTCAATATCGTTTGATGTCATGCAGTTCGACCAGGAATATTCACTACGATCCCTGGCTCTCCAGCAAGTCGGCCAGCGCATTCCAGGCTTCGGCGCATCCCCTCGCCAGTGCCGCTAGGTGCGCTACGTGGTATCTGGGCAGCCAGGACATTTCCACGGGCAGGCCTGAGGGTACAACCACTTGCCGCTCAAGCCAGCGGACGAAACCCCTTCCAGAGTCACTCATGCGCACCGCAGGATCGCGGCGCAACTTCTCCAAGATCGCGTGAGCTTCTATGTCGGGCTCCAACCCGACGGCTGCCGGGACGCGTCCGCCTAGATCCCGGGAAGCCGACCCTGGGTCAACTGGCGCCGAAATGGTCGCATCTTGCTCCTTGCGCTCATCACTGGCCTCCTGATCAGTGGAGGCGCGCCCTCCGCCCAGTTCGTTCCGTACCTTTAGGACCGTCGACGGGGACGCCCGTGCTTCCCTAGCTATCTCACGGAGTGACGCGTTCGGCCGCTGGGCGATAATCGCGGCTATCCGGTCGCGCTGTTCCGCATCCTTAACTCGGACGCGACCGTCCCGGCCTACGCGTGCGTTCAACTGCGGATTTTCAGCAGTTGAACGCACGCGTATCTCTTTGACGGTCTTAGCGGCCAGGCCAGTAGTGGCAGCTACGGCACGGTCTGACAGGTCCGGCCTGACCGCTAGTACCCGGCGGGCGGCCGCTTTCCGGTCAGCCAAGGACAGCGGCAGCCCGTGCCGTACGTTCTCCGATATGCTGAGCACCAGCGCATCTGCATCGCTGCCATCAAAGAATACGGCCAGTATTCGCTCCATACCCTTCTTCCTGGCTGCCTCAAGCCGATGCATACCATCGATGACCTGCATTGTCTTTCGGTGCACGAGAATTGGTGGCAGTTCCGCGTCCGACTGCGCGAGTCGGTTTACGTGGACCGGATCCGTCCCTGCCGCCCTTGGGGAATCCGCCTCCCGCAACTCATCGACCCGGACGTATTCCGCGACCTGGTCATTGCGAGCAGGCAAGGGACCGCCAGCCGAAACATCAAGGAAGTCACCATCCGATGCCATGGAACAGACGCACCTCTAGCCTTCTGTACTGATGCCATACCAACAGGTAGGTTCGACGGCGATTGGCACCGCTACGTTATAGGGCCTCCTCACTTTTTACAAATTGGACTCGCTACAGTTACAGAGAGTGCTTGCAATTGCATTTCATTCGCCGCCCCCCTAGAGGAGAATCAGCAGACCTTGGCTGCCAGCTGGGAGATTTCGACTTCGGTGACAAAATTGTCACCGCGTGCGACATTGAGATATTTACTTTAAGTGATCCCCACTGGATCGGCGAGTTGGTGTTATATAGCCGAGTGTGGCGACGAGTATGCGTGTGCCTGATTTGCCTGCAGGATGAGTGCCTGCTAGATATCCTTGGTCGCTAGCTTCGGGACGTTTGTGTCAAGTTTTCACGCGGCTTTGCCGAGACGAGCGCGGGTGACGTAGTCATTGACCTGACGGTCGATGACGCGCAGGGCGTCGCGGAGATCAGCCGGGTTCAGGTCGTAGGTCATCTTGCCCGGGGTGTAGGGGGGCGTGGAGCAGTCCGGTCATCAAGGCGCAGGCTCTTGTTGTTGATCCCGGTGGCTGCCAGGAGGGTGGCGCAGGGGGCGCCCCTTGGCCCGCAGAGCCGTCTTGACAACCTTCGCCTCGTTGTCCAGGTACCACTGCGACATGACATTCCCGGTGATCTGCGCGTTCGACAGGGCGAACCCTCTCGCACCGGTCATGTAGACAGCCTGTGCTTGCAGGGGATTCTGCGCGATCGCCAGGTCCTCGCACAGCAGGACATCCCCGGCGAGCGTCGCCTCCTCGATCCACTGCGCGTCCTGGATGCTCTGCGACCGGTCGGCGCCGCAGCGCTCGTCCATGGTCTCTGGCGACGGTCGGCTGGCCGCCGTTCAGCCACGGATCGACGATAACCTCGGCCTTCCCGTACTGCGGCAGCTGGATCCGCCGGGTCCAGCCGTCCTCGTAGGTGACCATCGTCAGGTAATCCCGCACAACCGGGCGGAACACTTGCTGGACGCTGCGGACCACGACAAGCCCGTCCACCATGTCCTGATCCGCCCGATCACCCGACTGACGGCCAAAGTCCCACAACACCTCCGCACCATCGGTCTGCAACTGCTGGCTCGCCAGCGCCTGGGGCAGCCCAATGTGCTCCTGCAGCCACAACACCGCCGGACGGATACGGCGCATCGGAACCCCGGCCTTGGTGAACGCCGCCACGATGTACGCCTCGGCGAGCCCGACGAAAGGAACGCTCACACCCTGCGGCAGCGCGGGCTCAAGCGTCGTCACGATCGGTGCCGAGACCATAGGTTTTGTCGCGTGCCCGCGGCTCGGAGCGGATGCGGGCCATCGTGAGGGGAATCGGCCGGACCGGCGGCGGGTGGGCGGGCGTTCATCGCGGGAGCGGTACGGCTGTCCCCGGTGGCTGTGCTCCTGATCCAGGACGGCCCGCGCGACGTGGACGAGCGGGCCCAGTTGCTGGCCGAGACCGCCTCCGCCTTCGGGCGAGATTCGGCGCCGAACTCACGCGGGCGCAGTGGTAGGAAGACCTCGCCGACAGCGTCATGGCGGCCGGATCGGATTCAGCCAGCGGACCGCGCAGGGGGCGGGGGAGGATGGCGGCGGCACTCAGAGGGGGCAGGGGCGCTTATCGCTGGCGGCTCCGGGAGTATCCGAAGCGTGCCAGTGGGCCGAGAAGTTCTCGTTCTTCGTAGGCGAAGTGGGACAGGACAGTGTCGGTGAGCAGGTCGACCGCCGCGGTGATGGGGACGTAGTCGCCCGGGTTGCGGGCGAGGCGGACGAGGGCTCGGTCCACGTCCGTCAGAAGGGCGTGGATGGTGTGATGTTCTTCGTCAAGCCGGTCGAGGACCGCCTGAAGATTCCGCTGGCTCCGCCGCAGATGCGGGAAGATGCTGCGGTCTTCCAGTCGATGGTGCTCGGTGAGGGAGCGGCAGTGGGCCCGGCAGACCTCGCTGAACGCGCCGTCGGCTGCGTCGAGGGCCATGGTGTTCAGCCGGCCGCGGGCCTGGGAGATGGAGGCGCTGCCCTGTTTCACCTGCCGCAGGAGGTCCCGGAGCTGTGTCAGCTCACGCCGGTAGTGGTCGTGTACGTCGATCAGGTGGCGGGCCTCGTCGCGTCTCCGGCGGTCGGTCACTGCGTCCCTGGCCGGCTTCGGGGCGGTGGGACGGCTGGACTCCTTCAGTACTCTTTTCGTGCTGTGGCGCCGCTTCGGCGCGGGTGTTGGCGTGAGGCCGGTCCGTCGTTCCGGCTGACCTTTGGCGGACGGTTTGCGTCTGCCGCGGCCGTCGGTTGTTCTGCTCATCTGTTTCCTCACACGGCGGTGGCCAAGGGGGCTTCCCGGCCGGAGCGCGGGGCCCGCGCCCATGGGCCGGGTCGCACGCGCTTCAGTGGTGTCGTGGGCGGTCTACGGTTTCCGGTCACAGCGCCTGGGGGCGTCCGAGGAGCTGCTCGTTGAAGGGCTGGATGTCGTGGTCGACCATGCTGATGTCGAGTTCGATGTCGACGTCGGCGCCGACGAAGATCTGGACTCCGGGCAGCGGGGGCAGTCCGGAGACGCCGAAGTCGCGGCGGTCGACGGTGGCGTGTCCGGTGAATCCCAGCCTGCGGCCTCCGGTGAAGGGGTAGACGTCCTGTCCGAGGAAGTGTCCCGTGAGGGTCAGGGGCCGGGTGATGCCCGCGACCGTGAGGTCGCCGTCCAGTTCCCAGTGGTCCTCCGCGCGGCGGACCTGGTGGCCGCGGAACGCCATTACCGGGTGGCGGTCGGTGTCAAGGAACTCCGGGGAGCGCAGATGGCGGTCGCGGGCCGGGACGCCGGTGTCGAGGGTCGCTGTGGCGATCCGTACCTCGGCGGTCGTCTCCTCGATGGGGTCGGTGATGCGGACGGTGCCCTCGGCGTCGGTGAAACGGCCTCGTACCCGGACGAAGCCCAGGTGGCGGGCGACGAACCCGATGCTTGAGTGCACGGGATCGATGTGCCAGGTTCCAGCGGGCGGGGTGAGCGGTTCCTGGCCGGTGGAACGGGTGCGAGTCGTGGTGGCGTTCATGACTGCTGGGATCCCTCGGAAGTGGCGGTGCGGATGTGGGGTGCCACGTGCTCGGCGAAGCGGGCGGCCTGGGTCTCGCCGTCGGCGTTGACGGGCCAGAAGACGAAGGAGTCGAATCCGAGTTCTTCGCGGTAGCGCAGCAGGGTGTCCACCCAGAAGCGCGGTGGGCCGACGACGCCCTGGCCTTCGGATGCGGGAGTGGCATCACCGGTGATGGTGCCCATGACGTTGTAGATCCGCTGGACGGTCTTGGGGTCGCGGCCGGCGGCCGTGGCGGCTTCGTCGATCACGCGCTGCATGCCCGGGATGCGCTCCGGAGGTGCGTAGCTGTTGGTCGGCAGCCAGCCGTCGCCGAGGCGGCCGGTGATCCGGAGCATGCGGGGGCCGTACGAGCCCACCATGATCGGCACGGGCTGGGGCGGGAATGGTCCGGGGTGCGCCCCTTGAAGGCTGTGGTACTCGCCGTTGAATCGGGCGGACCGCTGGGTGGGGTCGTTCATGGCTTTCATGACCAGCATGGCTTCTTCGAAGGCGCTGGTGGCCTGGCCGGGGGTGTAGTGGGGTCCGCCGTAGGCGGCGACGGCTGGAGGGGCCGCTCCCGCGCCGACTCCCAGGGCGATCCGGCCTCCGCTGAGGATGCTCAGGGTGTTGGCGGCCTTGATCAGGGGTGCGGGCGGTCGGAGCACGGTGTTGGCGACGTTGGGCATGAGCGTCAGGCGCCGGGTGGAGGCCGTCAGGGTGCTGATCAGGGTCCAGGCGTCCAGGAATTCCGGGTGGTAGAGGTGGTCCTGGATGCCTGCGAAGTCCAGTCCGCTTTCGTCCGCCAGCCGGGCGAGCCGTAGGGCCGAGGCCGCTCCGGTGGCGGAGGGGTCGATGTTGATTCCGACGGAGCCGGTGGGGATTCCCATGGTCTGTCTCCGGTGTCTGGCGCCGGTCCGTGTGAGGGCGGGCGGCGCGGAGCAAAGTGTCTTCCGTTGTAATTATTGACGCAGCAGATATATTTCCGGAGGGGTGATCATCGAGGGAGGAGGCGGTATGGAGGACAGGGCTCTGGGTGCCTGGACGGATTACTTTCTTGCGTATGGACAGATCACGCAGGCCATGGAGCGAGAGATGAGTCAGAGCGTGGGTCTGACGCTGTCGCAGTACGACGTGTTGCTGCGGCTCGCGGAGTCGGCGGAGGGCCGGATGCGGATGAGCGATCTGTCCGGCGCCGTCGTCTACAGCACCGGCGGCCTGACGCGCCTGCTGGAGCGGATGGACAAGGCCGGGCTGGTCGAGCGGCAGCACTCCGCCGAGGACCGGCGCGTCGTGCACGCCGTGCTCACCGATCAGGGCCGTCGTCGGCTGGCCGAAGCCTCCACAGTGCACCTCGACGGGATCGAGCGTCATTTCGCCCAGTACCTCGCCCCCGGTGAGGAGGAGCCGGTCAGCGGCTTCCTGCGTCGTATCCATGACGCCGCGCGGGCGGAGAGGAACAACCGGCCACGGCGCTCCCGGTCGTAGCGCGCGGCACGTCGGTCCCGAGGTCAGGGCGAGGTGGACGCGGCGGCCTGCCGGGCTGTCAGGCGATAGACCCAGCCGCGCTGTTCGAGCCGGTCGGTGAGGTGGGAGAGCCTGCTGGTGGGCACCCCGGTGCGCCGGGCGAGTTCGGTCATCTTCATCTGGCGGCCGGGGTTTCGGAGAGCCAGGCCAGAACCTCGTAGTGGATCTGCGACATGCCGCTCTCGTGGCGCAGTTCCTGCTCCAGCTGTTCGGAGAGCAGGCGTGCGGCGGTCAGGAAGGCACGCATGGTCCGCTGTGCCTCGTGGTCGAGCCGGTCGGGTGCGGTGCCATGGTGAGCTCCTGCACGCGCATGGGGTTGGTGCCGGGTGGCCGTCCCAGGGGCGGCCACCCGGGAAAATCGCGGGGATGGTCAGGCGGAGTGCCGGGGCGACGGGTGCACGAAGTGCTTGATCTCCTGGAACTCCTCCAGGGCGCGTTCGCCGTTGAGGCGCCCGACGCCGCTCTGCTTGAAGCCGCCCTCTTCCATCTGGTCGACGATGACGGCCCAGGTGTTGGTCCAGACGGTTCCGGCATCCAGTTCGCGGCCGACCCGCAGCGGCCGGTCGACGTCACGGGTCCAGATACTGGCCGCGAGGCCGAACTCGGTGGCGTTCGCGCGGGCTATCGCGGCGGCTTCGCCGTCGAAGACCTCGAAGGTGGCGACCGGGCCGAAGATCTCCTGCTGGACGATCGGGCGGTCCACGTCCTCGACCTCTACCAGGCTCGGCCGGACGAAGGCGCCCGCGGCCAGCGGGCCGTCGGTGACCAGGCCGCCCCGGACCAGCACCTTGACGTAGGCCGCCGCCTCCCTCCCTGCCATAATGGTGTGAAACATGATGAACTCGTAAATATCCGTGCAAATAGTGCATGCAGGGCGAGAGTAGGACCTACCAGACGTGACGATGTCGACCGCCGACGTGAACGCGGCCCGGGCCGAGCAGGATGGGACCGTGGCCAGCCCAGACGGGCCGCGGGCATCGCGGCCGAAGCACCGGACGTTCACCCGCGAGTGCAAGATGCGGATCCTCGCCGAATACGAGGCCGCGTCGTCCCCGCAGGAACGGAACGCCCTGCTGCGCCGCGAGGGAATTTACAGCGCCTACATGACGGAATGGCGCAGGGAACGCGACCGCGCGGCAACCGCGGCCGCCCCGGAAAGGAAGCCCGGCCGCCCCGGGAAAAGCCCTGCCGAGGCCGAGAACGAGCGGCTGAGGAAGGAAAACGAGAAGCTCGCCGCGAAGCTCTCGAAGACCGAGGCCGCCCTGGAGATCATGGGAAAAGTTCACGCGCTCTGTGCGACGCGAGGTCGCACACTTTTGAGTGGACTCGCAGATTGGAGGGTCGATCTTTGCAGATCGGCGGCGTAGTTCCAGGCTAGTGCCCATTAGCCTGTCCCCGCCCCGGCGTGCGTGCACGGGTCCTGTCCGTGCGGGTGCGGAGCCCGGGGGAAACGCCTAAGCAGCCCTGGTGTCATCCCGGGGCGGCGGGCAAGGGGAAGGCCGGGCGGGTGAATTGCTTGAACCCTCGTTGACGCCTCGTTATGTGCAGCCCCGGATAGGTGACGGAAGTGCCGGGGGATAGGACTTCTGCCGCTGGGACGCGGCAGGCGGCGGGTCGGCGGCAGCGGCGGCCCGTGCGGGCACCGCCGGTCCCGGGGTAAAGAGGGCACCCAATCCGGCCGTATCTCAAGTGTGCGGAACGCGGAAACCCCGTCATGGTCCGCTGGCTCCGGCCTGGCGGTAGGCCGATCGCGAGAGGGGCGGAATACCAGGCGGGAAAGGATGGCCGGGAAGCGAATGCCGGCGGCCGAAAGGCAGCGGGAAAACGCGGGCAGCAGTCCGTCTCCACTCCGGGGCGGGGCCTGTGATAACCGGCCGGATACCAGCTGGTGCTGGGCCCGAAAGGGAGCTGACGCGAGCCAGGTGAGCCTGTGAGGGCTGACGCTGCAAGCCAACCGAGCTGAAGGGCAAGTTGGATGCCGGAGACGGCGAACGGACCGGATGACGCTCTGATGTGGGACGCCGTGAACTGGGCTGTCCACGAGCAGAACGTAGCGCGGCTGCGGCAGAGGATCTTCACGGCGGTGCGGGACGGGGACCTCGCGAAGGCGAGGAACCTTCAGAAGATGATGCTGCGGTCATGGTCGAACACTCTGGTGATTCTCTGAACTAAAGATGATCATCGATATGGTCCGGTTTCGGGGCGTTTCCCGGAAGCGTGCAGGATCGCGGTGACCAGCCTTTGGATGTTGCGGTCGTCGAGGCCGGTTGCTGCGTCGCGGAGGTCGACCGGGATGCCGCCGGCGAGGCTGGCGGACAGCATCAGGACACGCCTTTCGCCTGCGGAACAGGGAAGTTCGCCGGCGTGAAGCGCAGTGATTGCGGCGTCCCAGTCGATGGCGGCCATCATGGTTCCGCTGCTGGTGCCGTGCTCGATGAACCGGGCGGCGAAGTCGTCGCGGCGGAGGAACGTGCCCTCGGCGAAGAGCAGGGCGACGCCTGCTTCGAGGGAGTAGAGCCCGGCGGCGCAGGCGTGAAGCGCCGTGGCGAGTCGTCAGCGGTCACAACGGACGCTGGCCTTCCTGCTGAGGGCCGACGGGGATCGCGGGGCCGAGGCCGACGGGGCCGCCGCGTCCGGCGTGCCGGTCGATCTGGGCGAGCTTGTCCTCGGCGCCGGCGAGGCTGAACTTGAGTTCCTCGATCTCCGCGAGCCAGCCTTCGCGCTCGGCTTCGGCGATACGGGCGATGAGGTTGTCGCGGATCTCGGCGATGCGGGGCCGCTGGGCGGGGTCCGGCCAGTGCATGCTGCATCTCAAACACGCATGCTCATGAATGCAAGGCGTGCCGAACGCCCG
>CAVZUX010000040.1:0-80195 GCA_963778435.1 uncultured Actinomycetota bacterium | reverse complement strand
TACCGCATGCCCGCAGGAGTGCGGGCCTGCCGCCGTCACGCTCCCCGGCGAGATCATCGGACATGGCGCGGCCCGTCACCCGACCCAGGGGTCACCTGCGGGTAATGCCCCCTTTTGGTCTAGACCATTCAGAACAAAAGGCAAAATCGAGCGAAATATATGGAACGGACCGTGGCGAGTCCGGCACCTCCCGTCTGCGCGCTCCTAGGTGACAGCGTGACCGCTTCTTGCTGTTATCTTTTGCTGGCTTGAGCTGCCTACGATGGGGCCATGGCGGGTTGGGCGGGTGTGGTGCTGGCCGGCGGCCGGTCCTCGCGCATGGGCGCGCCCAAGTCGGCGCTTGAGTGGCACGGGTCCACGCTGCTCCGCCGGACGGTCGGGATCGTCTCGCGGGCGACCGGCGGGCCCGTGGTCGTGGTGCGGGCCAGCGGGCAGGCTCTGCCGTCGCTGCCCCGGGACACCGTGGTGGTCGACGACCCCCGGGAGGGCAAGGGGCCGGTCCAGGGCATCGCCGCCGGGCTCGCGGCGCTCGCCGATCTTGACGCGCTGCCTGGCGGGCCTGGCGGGCCTGGCGGGCGGGCCGAGACCGCGTTCGTCAGCTCCACCGATATGCCGTTCCTGCACCCGGCCTTCATCCGGTGCGTGCTCCGCGCGCTCACCGCCGACGGCGCGGACGTCGCGCTGCCGGTCGCGCGGGGCTACCGGCAGCCGCTGGCGGCCGGCTACCGGGTATCGCTCGCGGAGACCGCCGAGCGGCTGGTCAGCGCCGGCCGTCTCCGCCCCGCCTTCCTGTTCGATGAGTGCAACGTGACCAGGATCGACGAAGCACGACTGAGGCGGGACCCGGTGCTCGCCACGTTCGATCCCGAACTCGACTCGGTGCGCAACGTCAACTCCCCCGCCGACTACCGCGCGGCCCGGTCGCTGCCCGCGCCTGAGGTGACTGTCGAGATCGCGGTCCCCCTGGCCGGGGCCGGCCGGCCCGCCGGGCCGCTCACGGTCCGCGCCGCGACGGTGCGGGGCGCGGCCGACGCGGTGGGGCTTGCGTTCGGCTGGCCGGCCACCGCGGCGGCGGTCAACGGCGACCAGCTCGCCACCGACGGCGAGACCCCGCTCGCGACCGGGGACATCGTCGTGTTCTCCTTGTCCGCCGACGCCGGCAGCTGATCATGAAGCGTGTGCTGCCGCCCTCTGCTCGCCCGGCTCGGGCCGGCGTACGCTGAATCGGAGGGGAACCGGTCGAGAGGCGGTACTGTGTCGGGGCGCACGGCACGACGGCGCGTGGTGCGGGTCATGGTTGGGGCCGACGGCCTTAGCGGGGCGCGGACGGTGAGCTCGACGGCACGGGCCGACCTGCTGGCCGCCGAGGAGCCGCTCGGCATCCGGGTGGACGGCGCGGCGCTCACCGTGACTATGCGGACCCCCGGGGACGACGTCGAGCTCGCGGCCGGGTTCCTGGTCGGCGAGGCGATCGTCGCGGCGCGCGACGACATCGTCGCGATCAAGGTCTGCGACGGGACGACCTGCGGGCACCTCGACCACCCCGAAGACGAGATCGGCAACATCGTCGACGTGGCCCTCGCGCCCGGCGTGGCCGTCGCGCCGGGGGCGCGGCGTTCCTTCATGACCACGTCCGCCTGCGGCGTCTGCGGGAAGACCTCCATCAACGACATCTGCGTGCTGCCGCGCGCGCCGCTCGCCTCCGACGTCACCGTCTTCTCGCCCGCGGTCATCGCGTCACTGCCTGACCGGCTCCGGGAGGCGCAGCGGGTGTTCTCCTCGACCGGCGGGCTGCACGCCGCCGGACTGTTCACCGCCTCCGGCGAGCTGCTCGTCGTGCGCGAGGACGTCGGCAGGCACAACGCGGTCGACAAGATCGTCGGCTGGGCGCTGCTCAACGCCAAGCTGCCGCTCACCGGCTGCGTGCTGCTGGTGTCCGGGCGCGCCTCCTTCGAGCTGGTGCAGAAGGCGGTGCTGGCCGGCATCCCGCTGCTCGCCGCCGTCTCCGCCCCCTCCTCGCTGGCGGCGGAGCTGGCGCAGGAGGCCGGGCTCACCCTGATCGGCTTCCTGCGCGGCCCGTCCATGAACGTCTACACCGGCGCGCACCGGGTCGCGGCGTGACACGCGTGACGGAACATGAGCCCGGCCAGTAGCGCCCAGCCGCGCCCGCCGCTCGCCTACGCGGTCTGGCTCGACTCGCTGACGAGGGCGGGCTGGGACGCCAAGCCGGCCACCGAGTGGGCGGCGGTGGCCGACGCGCTCGGCCGGGTAAGCGCCGAGCCGATCATCGCGCGCTGGCCGTCGCCCCGGTCCGACTGCTCGGCGATGGACGGCATCGCGGTCTCGGCCGCCGTCCTGGCCGGCAGTGCCCCGGCCGGCGATGCGGTGCGGCTGCCTGCCGGCTCGTTCGAGTGGGTCGACACGGGAGACGCGATGCCGGACGGCGCGGACACCGTGATGATGCGGGAATGGCTGCTTCCGCAGGAGGACGGCAGCATCGTCATCGGCGCGGGCGCCGGCGCCCGCGAGCTGGCGCGGGGGAAGAACATCCGGCGGGCCGGGGAGGACTTCGCGGCGGGCGAGATGCTTGTCCCGGCCGGACGGAGGCTGCGGCCGGGCGACCTGGCCGCGGCGGCGGCGGCCGGGCGCGAGTCGGTTGCCGTGACCCGACCGCCGGCTGTGGCGATCATTCCCACCGGAGACGAGATCCGGCCGGTGGGTTCGGCCACCGGCCCGGGCGAGATCTTCGACACCAACTCGCTCATGCTGGCCGGGCGGTGCCGGCAGGTCGGGGCGGTGCCCGTGGTGAGCGCAGTGCAACCGGATGACCCGGACGCGCTGGCCGCAGAGATCCGCCGGGCGGCCCTCGGAGCGGACCTCGTGCTCGTCATCGCCGGGTCGAGCCGGGGGCGCGACGACCACGCCGGCGCGGTGCTCGCCCAGGTCGGCGGCGTCGCCGTGGCCGGGGTCGCGGTCCGCCCCGGGCACCCGGCGCTGCTCGGCCACGCCAAGCTGCTGCCGGGCGGGATCGCCCCGGTCATCGGCCTGCCCGGTTACCCGCTCGCCACCGCCGTGATCTTCGAGCTGTTCGCGGCGCCGCTGCTCGCCGCGATCGCGGGCCTGCGCCAGCCGAGCGGACCCCGGCTGCTCGCGACGCTTGACCGGGACTGGAGGTCCCCGCCGGGCATCGAGGACTGGGTGCTGGTGACGCTCGCCCCCGCAGCAGACCAGCTGCCCGTCGCGACGCCGGCCAGGCGCGGCGCCGGATCGATCAGCCAGCTCGCCCGCGCCGACGCCTGGTGGCCGATCTCACCCGATCGGGTGGCCTTCACCGCGGGCACGCCCGTCGAGGTCCGGCCAATCCCGGGCTGATCGGCGGCACGCATTTCGCGCTGGTGGATGAATGCTCATGTAGCGTTGCGGAAATGGACGAGCTGTCGGTGGCGGACGACGAGAAGCTGAGGATCGGGGAACCGGAGACCGCCGCGGTGGGCGTGCCGGGCGTCGCGGTGTCGATGCGGTACGCGCTGTCGGAGATGGGGACGGCGCGGTCGGCGCGGACCCTGCTGCGGGTCAACCAGGCCGACGGGTTCGACTGCCCGAGCTGCGCCTGGGCGCGATCCCGGCCGCAAGCATCGCAAGCCACGCCGAGTTCTGCGAGAACGGGGCCAAGGCGGTCGCCTGGGAGGCGACCCGCAAGCGCGTCGGACGCCGCGTTCTTCGCCGCGCACCCGGTGTCGTTCCTGCGCGAGCAGACCGACCACTGGCTCGAGGCCAACGGGCGGCTCACCGAGCCGATGTACCTCGCGCCGAGGGCGCCGCCCACTACGCGCCGATCGGCTGGGACGAGGCGCTCCGGCTCGATCGCCGAACGGCTGCGCGGCGCTGCCAGACCCGAACCGGGCCGTGTTCTACACCAGCGGCCGGGCGAGCAACGAGGCGGCGTTCGTCTACCAGCTGCTGGCCCGCCGGCTCGGCACGAACAACCTGCCCGACTGCTCCAACATGTGCCACGAGTCGAGCGGCGCGGCGCTGTCGCAGACGATCGGGATCGGCAAGGGCCCGTCACCCTGGACGACCTCGCCGATCACGCCGAGCTGATCGTCGTCGTCGGCCAGAACCCGGGGACCAACCACCCCCGGATGCTGACCGCGCTCGAGCAGGCCAAGCGGCGCGGCGCGCGGATCGTCGCGGTCAACCCGCTGCCCGAGGCCGGCCTGATGCCGCTTCAAGAACCCGCAGACGGCACGCGGGCCTGCCGGGCGCGGCACCAAGCTCGCCGACCGGTTCCTGCAGGTGCGGGTCAACGGCGACCTGGCGCTGTTCGCCGGGGTGAACAGGTCGCTGCTCGAGCGGGACGACGCCGCGCCGGGCAGCGTGCTCGACCACGAGTTCATCGCCGGCACACGCGACGGGTTCGACGCGGCCGCGGCGGCCTGGCGCGCCCTCGACTGGGCGTCCGTCGAGGAGCTCAGCGGGCTGCCCCGGGAGCAGATCGAGGCGTTCGCCGACGACGTCGCCGCCGGCGGGCAGCGTCATCGTCTGCTGGGCGATGGGCCTCACCCAGCACCGCAACGCGGTCGCGACGATCCGCGAGATCGATGAACTTCCTGCTGCTGCGGGGCAACATCGGCCGGCCGGGCGCGGGGCCGTGCCCGGTCCGCGGGCACAGCAACGTGCAGGGCGACCGGACGATGGGCATCTGGGAGAAGATGCCCGACGCCTTCCTCGACGCGCTGCGCGACGAGTTCGGCTTCGAGCCGCCGCGCGCGCACGGCTGGGACACGGTCGACTCCATCCGGGCGCATGCGCGACGGGAAGGTCGACGTGTTCTTCGCGCTCGGCGGCAACTTCGCCGCCGCCACGCCCGACACCGCGGTGACCGCGGCGGCGCTCGCCCGCTGCGGGCTCACCGTGCACGTCGCGACCAAGCTGAACCGCTCGCACCTGCTGCCACGGCCGCGAGGCGCTGATCCTGCCCTGCCTCGGCCGGACCGAGCGCGACGTCAGGGACGGCGTCGACGGCCGGGGCCGAGCAGTTCGTCACGGTCGAGGACTCGATGAGCATGGTGCACGCCTCGCGGGGACGGCTCGCGCCCGCGTCCAACGAGCTGCGCAGCGAGGTCGCGATCATCACCGGCCTGGCGGCGGAGCTGTTCGGCGACGATCTCGGCTGGACGGGCGATGGGCGCGCGACTACTCGGTGATCCGCGCGCACATCGCGCAACGTCGTGCCCGGCTTCGCGCGACTACGAAGCGCGGGTCAGCCGAGCCCGGCGGGTTCATGCTGCCGCGGCCGGCCGCACGACTCGCGGACGTTCCGACCGCGACCGGCAAGGCGCGCTTCACGGTCAACGCGGTGACCGCGATCGAGGTGCCGCCCGGCCACCTGCTGCTGCAGACCATCCGCTCGCACGACCAGTTCAACACCACCGTCTACGGCCTGACGACCGCTACCGCGGCATCCACGGCGGCCGGCGCGTCGTCTTCGTGCACGCCGAGCGACCTGGCCGAGCGCGGCCTGGCCGACGGCGACGCTGGTCGACCTGGTCAGCGTCTGGGCCGACGGCGAGCGCCGCGCGCCCGGCGTTCCGCGTCGTCGAGTACCCGACGACGCCCGGCTGCGCCGCCGCGTACTTCCCCGAGGCGAACGTCCTGGTCCCCCTCGACTCCACCGCGGACACCAGCAACACGCCGACGTCGAAGTCCATCGTGATCCGCCTCGACCGGCGCGCCGGCAATCAGGGCAGCGTCGACTAAATTCAAAGCGAGCCGACTAAATTCAAAGTTGTCCGACTAAATCAAAAGCTGTCCATACTGAATTCAAAGCGGGCCGGTTAGCTTCACATAGATCAGCCTCGAACGGACCGGGGTTGCTCCCGCTCAATCATGGCTCCCGCTACGCGAGCGGCGTATGGTGATCACCGTGCTCAAGTCACGGCTGCTCAGACTCTTCGCGTCGCGCACGCGGTTGGCCATACGCCCTCGGAGCGGTCGTCGCGGCGGCGGCGATCGGTGTACCGCTGGCAGCGGGGGCGGCGGCGGCCGCGACCGGTGCTGCCCGGCCGGGCGCGGTCACGTCCGCCAGCGCCGCTCCCTTCCCGGCCACGGTGGTCGCGTTCGACTGCTGGACGGTGTCGGACTGCATCGCGGTCGGCGCGAACTCGCCGCAGATGGCGACCCAGCTGATCGCGGAGCGCTGGAACGGCACCCGCTGGACCCGGTCCGCGATGCCCAAGCCGTCCGGCGCCGACGAGATCACCATCAGCGGGGTGGCCTGCCCGTCGCGCGCCGAGTGCGTGGCGGTGGGCACCGGCTACCCGCCCCAGCTCCCGGGACGGCTCCTTCCCGTTCGCCGACTACTGGAACGGCTCGCGCTGGACGGCCGGCCGGGCCGCCGCGCGGGCACGGGCGGCAGTTCGCCGCCGTGTCCTGCCCTGCGACGAGGAACTGCTACGCGGTCGGCCAGTACACGCCCAAGGGCACCAACGCGATCGTCCCGCTGATTGAGCACTGGAACGGCGCGACGTGGTCCAGGCAGAACGCGCCCGTCCCCTCGCGGCGCACTTCGGGGAGCTGACGGCGGTGTCCTGTCCGTCCGCGAAGTTCTGCGTGGCGGTCGGCACGGACAGCTCGGGCGTGCTCATCGAACGGTGGACAGGAAGCGGCTGGTCCATCGAGCGCGCCTCGGTCCGCCCCGTCGGCCATGCTCTAAGGCGTCTCCTGCCCCTCGGCGTCGAGTTGCTTCGCCGTCGGCAGCAACCTGACGGCCTCCGGCGGCTCGCTGGTCGAGCGGTGGAACGGCAAGACGTGGTCCTCCTCCACCACCCCCGTCCCGCGCAACGCCTCCTACCCGGGCCTGCAGTCGGTCTCCTGCGTGTCGGCGACCCGCTGCCTCGCGGTCGGCAATGACCTCAACCCCGGTGTGTACGCGGCCGCCTGGAACGGCCAGCGGCTGGCGCCTGGTCAGCATGACCACCACCGGCGGGCACATCGGCGCCTTCTATGAGGTGCGCTGCCTGGCCGCGACGGACTGCGCTGCGCTCGGCGCCACCACCCAGTTCGCCGCCACCGCGCGGTCGGAGTCCGCGATTCTGGAACGGCACCCGCTGGAAGGTGGTCCTCACCGCCTGATCGCCGTCAGCGATGGCCTCTAGCGAAAACCCCAGCGCCGCGCAGGGAAGTCGAACAGCCAGTCCGCCTGCCTGATCGTGGGATACCCGACGATCAGGTCCATCTGACGGCTGAGCGTCGAGTTCACCGCGGAGAGGTCGACGGCGACGACCAGGTGTCCGTCGAACTCGCGCCCGCCGATGACCGGCCCGGCCATGCGCAGCAGCGGGGTCTCCATCCGGGTTCCTTTGCTGTCGGTACCCGCCGTCGACCCTGCTTCTTCGAACAGCTCAGGGTGCGCAAGCCAGAAGTCCCGGTTCACCAGCGTAGGCCCGGCCCCGGTGTCCCAGACGGCGCGCCCGGTCACGCCTGGCCAGTGCAGGTCAACGTAGGGGTGGCAGCGTTCACCGAGCAGCAGGAGATGGCCGGCTTCAACGCCATCCGGTTCATCGATGGCCACCACCCCGGCGTCGAGCCGGAACACGCAGCGGTGCTGGCCGAGCACGTCCATGCCCAGCACGTTCGGCCCGTCCGCGGCAAGCGTGACGTCGAGCGTGGCGGCACGCAGCGGTCCGGCCACCAGGTCGGTGACGGTCACCAGCGGATGGCTGGCCCAGCCACCGAACGCCCCGGCGGAACTGTCCGCCCCCACCGTCGGCAGCGAACGTGTGCACTCGTCCATGGTCAGCTGGGTCCTTGCGCCACCGGTATCGAGAACGAAGCGGTATGCCCGTCCCGCTACCGTGCCGTCCACATAGACGTTGGCGAAGCTAGGCCATCCTTGTCGGGCTCCACGATCAGCGCGAGTTCTGCCACCCGCGAAGCCTATGACGGCCGTGGCGGCGGGATCAACGGGCTAACAGCTGCAATCTCATACAGGCAACGGCGTCGATGATGGCATCGCCAACGTCGGCTGACTTTTAGCTCTGGCCCAAATCTCGGATATTTACGACGCGCACCTGCGACTTATCAAAGTAGGCCGACCAAGACCACGAACACCGATGAAAACAAGCGCTCAGCATCTTCCGATGGCGACTGACCACTCCGCGCGCCCTGGCCAGCAGATTCACGCCTCTCCCCACCCGATTCGGCGGCTTTGACGGGAACCGATTCAGCGGCGCAAATCGTCTCATCAGCGGTAGCCTTCAGCTCGGCCGACGCGGATTCCGCGCGGGATTTGCGCGGCCGGACTCGCCCTGCGCCCCAAACGAGTTCTCGGAGGTAACGAATGCGCACGTCACCCAGGCGAATTATCGCAGCGACCATCGCCGTCGCGGCGCTGCTTGGCACCGGCATCGTGCTGGCGGTCAGCCCGGCGACCGCGGCGGCCAGGTCCGCTCCGGCCCGGGCCGCCGCCGACGGGACTTGGTTCCAGCTTCGGAGCGCTGACCTGGCGAACGCGTGCGTCGCGGAGAAGGGAACCAGCAGCTCCGTCGCGGGGGTACCGTGCACCTCGAACCACTCCGACTTCTGGAAGTGGACGTCGACCGGCGAACTGCTCAATGAGCACAGCGGCAAGTGCCTCTCGGTCACCGGGACCGACCCGGGCGTGTACGTGAACACCTGCACGAACAACCACGCGCAGCTCTGGCTCAACCAGCCGGTGCCCGTCATCGCGGGCGGCAAGCTCTACTCCTACACCGAATACGTCAACGTCCACACCCGCGAGTCCCTGGCGCTGAACGCCACGACCAGCGGCATCGCCGTCCTCCAGCAGTCCTCCGGCGACACCCTCTGGACCGTCCCCTAGCCAACCCCCAACCCCCAACGCCCGACGGTCTGACGCCGGCCCGCGGTCAAGCGGGCCGGCGGAGGAGGGCGGGGTTGTCGAGGACCGGTTGCCAGGCTAGCTCCGCGGCGCCGATCAGGGTGGCGTCGTCCAGGGCGCAACCGGTGATCGGGACGGCAGCGCCTCGACCCCAAGGGCTGCGCGCCGCGACGGCGTCACGGAGCTGTTCCGGGGCCGCGAGCAGCAGGTGCCTGTGCAGGCCGCCGAGGAGCACGCGGTCGGGGTTGACGACGTTGACCAGGCTGGCGAGGCCCAGGCCGAGGCGGTCCGACGAGGGTGGCGACGGCCTCGCGGACCCGGGGGTCGGTGGCGTAGCCGACGGTCAGCAGGGCGATCGCCGCGTCCAGCGGCTCGACGCCCCGGTCGGGAACGCGCCCGGCGGCGTCGAGGAACCGCCCGGCGTCGGTCTCCACGTTGAGGCAGCCCCGGCTGCCGCAGGGGCACGGGCGGCCGCGGGTGTCGATGCTGACGTGGCCCGCCTCCATCGCCAGGCCGGTGCTGCCGGTGTAGAGCTCGCCGCGCAGCACCAGCGCGGACCCGACACCGCGCCGGGTGGCGGCCACGACGAGCAGATGGGCCGCGTCGCGGCCGGCGCCGTGCCGGTGCTCGGCCAGCGCGACCGCGTTGACGTCATTGACCGCACGGCAGGCCCGGGGTGCCCGCGAATCTTCCCCTGCCCCGAGGTTCAGTGGCCCGCCCTGCGGCCCGATGACCCCGTGCTCGGTGAGCTGCGCGGCGAAAATGTCGCGCATTTTGGCGCCGTCCGGCCAGCCGAAGTAGAGCGCGCCGACGGTCGTCCCGGCCGGCTCGGCGACCGCGGCGGGCAGGGCGACGGCGGCGCCGACGCAGGGGCGGCCCGACTGGCGCAGCAGAGCCGCGGCCGCCTCGCTGACCGGCGCCAGGGCCTGCTCGGGGTCGGCCGACACGGGCAGATCACGGCTGTGCCTTGCGACGATCGTCGCGCCGAGGCCGACCAGGGCCACCGCGAAGCCGTCGGTGTACACCTCGGCGGCCAGCGCCACCGGGCCGTCCGGATCGGGCAGCAGCCGGTGCGAAGGGCGGCCCTGCTGGCCGCCGCCCGTTGCCGCCGCCACCTGGATGAGCCGGAGGTCGCGGAGCTCACTGGTGATGGCGCCGGTGGTGGCGCGGGTGACGCCAAGCCGCGCGGTGAGCGCGGATCGCGTGGGCGCCTGTCCGGCGTGGATCAGCGCGAGCGCCGCGCCGGGCAGGGTCGCCGTTGTCGGTTCCACTGGCTTGTCCCGCACCTCCTGCTACCTCTATCCTTATTTTGTGCAGCTACTAAACAAAATAGCAGTTCCCCGCGCTGCCGGCCAGCATGCCACGAGCCGCGTCCGCGCCGCTGCCACCGTGTTCTTCGCCTTCGACGGGTTCATCTTCGCTACCTGGGCGGTCCGCATCCCCGCGGTGAAGGCGGCGACCGGCGCGTCGCCCGCCGAGCTCGGCGTGGCGCTGCTCGGAGTGTCGGGCGGCGCGATCGCGACGATGGCGCTGTCCGGGGTGCTCTGCCGCCGGTTCGGCGCCGCGCGGGTGCTGATCTGCGGCTCCGGGTGGCTGTCGCTGGCGCTGCTGCTGCCCGCGCTCGCCCGGTCCGCGGTTGCGCTCGGGCTGGGGCTCGTGGTGTTCGGCATCGGGTACGGGTGCGTTAACGTCGCGGCGAACACCGTCGCGGTGGACGTGGTCGCCGCGCTGCGCCGTCCGGTGATGCCGTCGTTTCACGCGGCGTGGTCTCTAGGCGGGCTCACCGGAGCCGCGGTCGGCGGCCTGCTCGCGCCGCACCTCGCGCCGCTGCCCCATTTCGCGATCGCGACCCTGATCGGCCTCACGTTGACCGTCGCGGCCGGCCGCGTCCTGTCACCACCGCGCTGCCGGGCCTCGACGCACTGCCCGGCCACGAAGTCCCGACCGCCGTCAGGGCCGAGATCGGGCCGGAGACCCTGGAATCGGCAGTAGCCGGTCCGGGACACGGCCGGGATCCGGGAATCGGACAGGGACAGTGACGGCCGGGGTCAGCGGACAAGCCCGTGTGTGGCGGGTGGTGCTGCTGCTCGGGGTGCTCGCGGCCTGCTCCACGTACGGCGAGGGCTCGGCCACCGACTGGGGGGCGCTCCGGTTGCACGGCCTCGGTGCCGGGGCTGGCCTGGCCGCGGCCGGGTACGCCGCGTTCGCGCTGGCCGAGGCCTGCGGGCGGCTGGCCGGGAGCTGGCTGCTCGCGCGGTTCGGGCAGCGGACCGTGCTGGTGTCGGGCGGGATCGCCACCTGCGCGGGGATGCTCTTCGCGGCGTTCGCCCCGTCGATCCCCGTCGTGGTGGCCGGATTCGCGCTGGCCGGCCTCGGCGTGGCCAACGCGTTCCCCGCGGCGATGACCCGGGTCGGCCTGCTGGCCGGCCCGCACGGCGTCGCGATCGCCTCCACCCTCGGCTACGGTGGCTTCCTGCTCGGGCCGCCCGCGATCGGTTTCCTCGCCGGGGCCATCGGCCTCGGGCCGAGCCTGGCCACGGTGAGCGTCCTGGCCATAGTCGGTGTGGCCATCGCGTGGTTCGTGACTGCCGGCGCCGGGCACGAGAACAGGCCCTGACAGGAAAACTCGCCCCCAAACTCGACCCCACACCAGTGCAGGGCATTAAAGGCCAGCACCTGCCGGACATGGTCCGGCGGGTGCTGCAACCCCGTGGGCTGGTGGTGTTACGGCAGGAGATCGGCGGTCAGGCAGGCCTCGGTCGAGGGCAGGCCCTGGTCGGCGGCGCGGCGGTCGGCCATCGCCAGCAGCCGCCTGATGCGGCCGGCGATCGCGTCCTTGGTCAGCGGGGGGTCGGCCAGCGCGCCCAGCTCCTCCAGGGAAGCCTGGCGGTTGGCCACGCGGAGGCGGCCGGCCATCACCAGGTGGTCGGGTGCGTCGGTGCCGAGGATCTCAAGCGCCCGCTCCACCCGGGCGCCCGCCGCCACCGCGGCCCGGGCCGAGCGGCGCAGGTTCGCGTCGTCGAAGTTGGCGAGCCGGTTCGCGGTCGCCCGGACCTCGCGGCGCATCCGGCGCTCCTCCCAGGCGAGCACCGAGTCGTGCGCGCCGAGCCTGGTCAGCATCGCCGCGATCGCCTCGCCGTCGCGGATCACCACCCGGTCGACGCCGCGGACCTCGCGCGCCTTGGCGCTGATCTTCAGCCGCCGCGCCGCCCCGACCAGCGCGAGCGCCGCCTCCGAGCCCGGGCAGGTGATCTCCAGGGCCATCGAGCGGCCCGGCTCGGTCAGCGAGCCGTGCACCAGGAGCGCGCCGCGCCAGGCGGCCTCGCAGTCGCAGATCCCGCCGGACACGACCTGCCGGGGCAGCCCCCGCACCGGCCGCCCGAAGGAGTCGATCAGCCCGGCCTGCCGGGCCAGGCTGTCGCCGCCGCGGGACACCCGGACGATGTACCGGTTGCCCTTGCGCAGCCCGCCGGGGGCGAGCACGAGCAGCTCAGAGGGGTGGCCGAACACCTCCGCGATCGACGCCCGCAGCCGCCTGGCCACCGCGGCGGTGTCCAGCTCCGCCTCGATCACGATGTGCCCGGCGGTCAGCGTCAGCCCGCCCGCGAACCGCAGCAGCGTGGACACCTCCGTCTTACGGCAGCACGGCTTCACCACCGGCACCCGGCTGAGCTCGTCCTTCACCACGCCCGTCATCGCCATCGCGACACCACCCCCATGAGTTAGAACCGATCCCCCGAAAGCACCGTGCTGCCCGTGCTGCCCGTGCTGAAAGCCACCCGGTACGCCGCGGCGAGCCGCACCGGGTCATGCCGCGCGCCGTCCCCGGCCGCCACGTCGGCCAGCAGCAGCGAGGCGCGGAGCAGCTCCGCCGCCTTCGCCAGTTCCTGCTCGGCCCCGGCCACCGCCGCGGAGTCGGCCAGCACCACATCGAAAGACAATGACGGCGCGTGATCGGCCAGGACTTCCAGATGGCGGTGCGGGGAGAATCCCTCGGTCTCCCCCGGCTGCGGCACCAGGTTCAGCGCCACGAGCTTCCGCGCCTGCGTCAGCTCCAGCGCGCCGGCCAGCGACGGGACCAGCAGATGGGGCAGCACGGAGGTGAACCACGACCCGGGCCCGAACACCACCCAGTCCGCGTCAAGCACCGCCGCGACCGCGTCCGGGACGGCGGGCGGGTCGGCGGGCACCAGCGAGATCGACCGCACCCGCCCGTGCGTCACCGCGATCGCGGCCTGCCCACGAACCTGCGAGAGCGCGTTCGGCGCGGCCGGGTCGATGCCCTCCACGACGGCGACGATGTCCAGCGGCACGGCCGCCATCGGCAGCACCCGCCCGGTGACCCGCAGCAGCCGCGCCACCCAGTCAAGCGCCGCGACCGGGTCGCCGAGCAGGTCCCAGAGCCCGGCGATCAGCAGGTTGCCGACCGCGTGGCCGGCCAGGTCGCCGGTCCCGCCGAACCGGTGCTGCACCACCCGCGCCCAGGTCGTCCCCCACTCGTCGTCGCCGCACAGCGCCGCGAGCGCCATCCGCAGGTCGCCGGGGGGCAGCACGCCGAACTCCTGGCGCAGCCGCCCCGAGGACCCGCCGTCGTCGGCGACCGTGACGATGGCGGTGACGTCGGGCGTCACCCGGCGCAGCGCGGACAGCGAGGCCGCGAGCCCGTGCCCGCCGCCGAGCGCCACCACCTTCAGCGACAACGGCTACTCCCGCCCAGGTCGCGATGGGACACGGTGACGTCCCGAGAGCCGGTCCGACAGCCGGCGGACAGCAGCGCGGCGAGCCGCTCGGCGATGGCGACGCGAGCGGTGCTTGCCGCCGGTGCAGCCGACGGCGAGCGTGACGTACCGCTTGCCCTCCCGCTCGAACCCGGCGAGCGACACGTCCGAGCACCGCCAGGTAGGCGTCGAGGAACGCCGCGGCCGCGGGCTGGCCGAGCACGTAGTCCCGGACCGGCGCGTCCAGGCCGGTCAGCGGGCGCAGGTCCGGCACCCAGTGCGGGTTCGGCAGGAACCGGCAGTCGGCGACCAGGTCCGCGTCGACGGGCAGCCCGTACTTGTAGCCGAACGACACGATGTTCACCCGGAGCCCGGTCACCGAGTCGCCGCCGAAGTAGCCGTGCATCCGCGCCCGCAGCTCGTGCACGTTGAGCGCGGAGGTGTCGAGCACGATGTCGGAGTCGCCGCGGACCGCCGCGCAGCAGCGCGCGCTCGGCCGCGATCCCGTCGAGGATGGTGCCGCCGCCCTGCATCGGGTGCGGCCTGCGGACGTTCTCGAACCGCTGGACCAGCGCCGTGGTCGGACGCCTCGAGGAAGACCACCTGGGGGCTCACGCCGCGGACCCCGAGGGCGGAGATCGCGGACTTCAGGTCCATGGAGAACGCGCGCGAGCGGACGTCGACGATCGCCGCGACCCCCGGCAGCGACGCGCGGTCGGCCAGGTCGAGCATGGTGGGCAGCAGCGCGGGCGGCAGGTTGTCCACGACGAACCAGCCGACGTCCTCCAGCGACTTGGCCGCCGTGGACCGCCCGGCCCCGGACATGCCGGTGATGATGACGATGTCCGGCGTGCCGGACATCGTTCTCTCGCCGCGCTCTTCGGCGGTCTCAGTCATGCCCGTCCCCCGTTTACCCGTTGGCACGCCGCAGCGCCCCCGTGACCGTTTCCGCGAGCTTGGGCCCGATCCCCGGGACCGCCGCGATCTCCTGCGGCGAGGCCGCCGACAGCGCCTTCACCGAGCCGAACTTCTTCAGCAGCGCCGCCCGCCGGGCCGGGCCGAGGCCCGGCACCGAGTCGAGCGCGGACACCGTCGCGGCCTTACCGCGCTTGGCCCGATGGTAGGTGATGGCGAACCGGTGCGCCTCATCTCGCACCCGCTGCAGCAGGTAGAGCCCCTCCGAGGTGCGGGAGAGTATGACCGGGTACTCCTGTTCGGGCAGCCACACCTCTTCCAGCCGCTTGGCCAGGCCGCAGACCGCCACGTCGTCGATGCCCAGCTCGGCCAGGGCGGCGGCGGCCGCCGCGACCTGGCCCGCGCCACCGTCGACGACCACCAGGTTGGGGGGTAGGCGAATTTGGGCTTGGCGTGAAACCACGGCCCGTTCCCCCGAATGATTTTGATCTTCCTCCGCGAGCTCGGCCAGTTCCGCGTCGCCCAGCATGTCGAGCTCGCCGGTCTCCTCGCGCTCGGCCAGGTAGCGGCGGAAGCGGCGGGTGATCACCTCGCGGATCGCGGAGATGTCGTCGGTGCCGTCGTCGCCCTTGATGGAGAAGCGGCGGTACTCGCTCTTGCGGGCCAGGCCGTCCTCGAAGACGACCATGGAGGCGACGACGTGGGTGCCCTGCAGGTTGGAGACGTCGTAGCACTCGATGCGCAGCGGCGCCTCCTCCAGGCCCAGCGCCTCCTGGATCTCGGCCAGCGCCTTCGACCGCGTGGTCAGGTCGCCCGCCCGCCGGAGCTTGTGCAGCGTGAGGGCCTGCAGGGCGTTGCGGGCGACGGTCTCGGCCAGGGTCTTCTTGTCGCCGCGCTGCGGGACGCGCAGCGCCACCGGGCCGCCGCGCCTGCTGCTCAGCCACTCCGTCATCGTCGCGGGGTCCGGCGGGAGCTCGGGGACGAGCACCTCGCGCGGTATGCCGTTGCCTTCGGGCGCGGTGCCGTCGCCCTCGCCGTAGAACTGGCCGAGGAAGTGCTCGACCAGGCCGGCCGTGGTGACGTCCTCGACCTTCTCCAGGACCCAGCCGCGCTGGCCCCTGATCCGGCCGCCGCGGACGTAGAAGATCTGCACGGCGGCCTCAAGCGGATCCTCCGCCAGGGCGATGACGTCGCAGTCGGTGCCGTCGCCGAGCACCACCGCCTGCTTCTCCAGGGCGCGTTCCAGGGCCTTGAGGTCGTCGCGGACGCGGGCGGCGCGCTCGTACTCCTCCACGGCGGCGGCGTCCTTCATCTCGGCGGTGAGCTTCCTGGTGAACTTCGCCGTCTGCCCGGCCATGAAGTCGCAGAAGTCCTCGGCCAGCGCCCGGTGCTCCTCGGCGCGTCACCCGCTGCACGCAGGGCGCGGAGCACTTGCCGATGTAGCCGAGCAGGCAGGGGCGCCCGAGCTGGCCCTGCCGCTTGAACACGCCGGCCGAGCAGGTCCGGACGGGGAAGACGCGCAGCAGCGTGTCGACGGTCTCCCTGATCGCCCAGGCGTGGCTGTACGGGCCGAAGTACCTGGTGCCCTTCTTCTTCGCGCCGCGCAGCACCATCACCCGGGGGTACTCGTCGCCCATGGTGACGGCGAGGTAGGGGTAGGACTTGTCGTCGCGGTACTTGACGTTGAACCGGGGGTCGAACTCCTTGATCCAGGAGTACTCCAGCTGCAGCGCCTCGACCTCGGTGTTCACCACCGTCCACTCGACCGACGCGGCCGTGGTGAGCATCATCTGGGTGCGCGGGTGCAGCGCGGTGAAGTCGGCGAAGTACTGGTTGAGCCGCTGCCGCAGCGACTTGGCCTTCCCCACGTAGACAACCCGGCCGCGCTCGTCACGGAACCGGTAAACGCCCGGGTCCTCGGGGATCTCCCCCGGTGCGGGACGGTAACGATGCGGGTCGGCCACGGCAATAAGACTAGTCGGGGACGGGGACTTTCCGCGGACCTTGCGGCACCCGCGCCGGAGCGCGCTCGCGCTTCTTGCTGTTATCCTCAGGAAAACCCGCGGCCGCGGCTAGCGCTCCCTACGCTTCTTGCTGTTATCCTAAACCTGCAGCCGATGATCGCGAGGATTTTCCTGGCTCGGCGTTTGACAGAATTCGAGTTATATCTTGTATCGTGGACGGCGTGACGGATGCAGCGGTTTCCGAGGTCGAGGAGTTCGGCCCGGATTACTTCCAAGACCCGCTCGGCTACTTCGCCCGGGTCCGCGAACAGGGCCCGGTCGTGCCCGTGCAACTGCCAGACGGCGGGCAGTACTGGCTGATCACCCGGTACGCGGACGTGCGGGCGGCGCTGGCCGATCCCCGGCTGCACAAGGACTACGTGCGGAAGCTGGCGGGACCGGACTGGCAGCCAGACCCGATGACCGCTCTTCCTCAACGTGCACATGCTCGCCGCCGACCCGCCCAACCACACGCGCCTGCGGAAGCTGGTGACCAGGGCGTTCACCGCGCGGCGGATCGCCGGGCTGCGGCCGCGGATCGAGGCGATCACGGCGTCGCTGCTCGACGCGATGGCGGGCCGGGTTCCGACGGGCACGGCCGAAGTCGACCTGATCGAGGCGTTCGCGTTCCCGCTGCCGGTCACAGTGATCTGCGAGCTGCTCGGGGTGCCGGCGGGCGACCAGGAGGACTTCAAGTCGTGGTCGCACGCGATCTTGTCGTCGGTCGTCTCGCAGGCCGAGGGGGTGGCCGCGGCCACCGCGATGTACCACTACTTCACCGAGCTGATCGCAGCGAAGCGGGCGACGCCGGCCGACGATCTCATCTCCGCGCTGGTCGACGTCCGGGACAGCGACGACCCGTTGGACGAGCGCGAGCTCATGGCGATGCTCTTCCTGTTGCTGGTGGCCGGCCATGAGACGACGGCCAACCTGATCGCAAGCGGCACGCTGGCGCTGCTGGCGAACCCGGCCGAGCTCGCCCGGCTGCGGTCGGAGCCGCGGACTGCTGCCGGGCGCGGTCGAAGAGTTGCTGCGCTACTCCAACCCGCTGAACCACGCGACCGAGCGGTTCACGCTCGAGCCGGTGGAGATCGGCGGGGTCACCATCCCGGCCCGCAAGTGGGTGCTGTGCGTGACCTCATCGGCGAACCGCGACCCCGGACGGTTCGCCGACCCGGACCGGCTGGACGTCGGGCGGGACGCGGGCGGCCACGTCGCTTTTGGCCACGGGATCCACTACTGCCTGGGGGCGCCGCTCGCCCGGCTGGAGGGCGAGATCGCGTTCGGCGCGCTGCTTTCGCGGTTCCCGGCGCTCTCCCTCGCGGTCGACCCGGCCCTGCTGCGGTGGCGTCCGAGCTCGCTCATCCACGGCCTGGAGACGCTGCCCGTCCGGCTTGGCTAGGCGGCGGCGAACCGGGTATCCGGCTCTGCCCGGTAGCGGCGCTACCGGACCGCCTCGTCGCCTCCGTCGTCGGCGTGGCGGACCGCGTACACGGCCGCCTGCGTCCGGTCCTGTACCCCGAGCTTGGCCAGCACCGAGCTCACGTGGGCCTTCACCGTCTTCTCGGACAGCCCAAGCAGGCGGGCGATCTCCCGGTTTGACCTGCCCTCGGCGAGCTGCGCCAGCACCTCGCTCTCCCGGGGGGTGAGCGCCTCGGCTCGGGACCCGCGCAGCAGCGAGCCGATCGTCTCGGGCGCGAGCAGCACGTGCCCGTCGCGGACCGAGCGGTTGGCCCGCACCAGGGCGTCGGGGCCGATGTCCTTGTAGAGCACGCCGGCCGCGCCCGCCCGCACCGCCCGGGCCGCCACCGACGGCTCGGTCGCGCTGGTCAACGCCAGCACCCGCGTTCCGTCCGCGCGCAGCGGCTCGATCAGCGCGGCGCCGTCCATGCCGGGCAGCCGGAGGTCGAGCAGCACGATGTCCGGCCGAAGCGACGCGGCCAGGGAGAGCGCGGCCGGGCCGTCGCCGGCCTCGCCCGCCACCACGATGCCGTCTTGCACCTCGAGTAGCGCGCGCAGCCCCCGCCGGACGACCGGATGGTCGTCACCAACAGGACCTGATGACGTCACCGGTCATGCGGCATCCGCTCGCTCCGGGGCGCCCGAGTGCGGCCTGCGCTCGCTCGGCGGGCACCGCCAGCCTGACCTGGGTGCCCGCGCCGGGCGCCGACCTGACGCGCAGCTGCCCGCCGACGGCGGCCGCCCGTTCTCGCATCGACGCCAGCCCGAGCCCGGGGACGGCGAGCCCGGGGTCGAAGCCCGCCCCGTCGTCGGCTGACCTCAAGGACGACCCGGCCGCGCGCCCGCGACAGCGTCAGCGAGACCTCGCTCGCGCCCGAGTGCCGCAGCGCATTGTGCAGCGCCTCCTGAGCGACCCGGAACGCCGCCGCCTGCACCCTCGGGTCGAGCTCGGGAACGTCGGCCGCGGTCAGCCGGACCTCGATGCCGTGCGCCCGCCCGGCCAGCAGCGGCGTACCGGCGCAGCGACTCGGCCAGCCCGTCGAGCTCAGGCGGCGCCAGACCGTCGATGACGGCGCGCAGCTCGCCGTGGGCCTGCGCGCCCAGTTCGGCGATCGCGCCCAGCTCGGCGACCGCCCGCGTCCGGGTCCTTGGCGATCAGCACCTCGGCCGCGCGCGCGTGCAGCCGGATCGAGAACAGCCGCTGGGAGACCGCGTCGTGCAGCTCGCGCGCCAGCCTGGCCCGCTCCTCCAGCACCGACACCTCCCGGCTGCGCTCGTACAGCCGGGCGTTGGTGATCGCGATCGCGGCGTGCGCGGCGAACAGCGTCAGCAGTTCCTCGTCTCGGGCGGTGAACTCGCCCGAGCGCTTGTTGGCCGACGAAGATGATGCCGAGGACCTCCTCGCCGTTCTTCACCGGCACGCCGAGGAAGCCGGTCAGCTCGGGATGGGCGGCGGGCCACCACCCGCCGAACCTGGGGTCTTCCCTGATGTCGGCCAGCCGCTCCGGCGCGCCCGCCGTCAGCAGCGCGGCCAGCATCCCGTGCTGGCGCGGCAGCGGGCCGATCGCGCGCTGCTGGGCCTGGGTCATCCCGGCGACCACGAACTCGCCGAACGAGCCCCGGTCGTCGGGGACGCCGAGCGCCGCGTAGCGGGCGCCGGCCAGGGTGCGCGCGGAGCGCACGATCACCGCTAGCGCGTCCCGCGTCGACAGCTGGCGGCTGACCGCCTGGACCGCCTGGCTGACCAGCTGCAGCTCGGCGATGTAGCTTTCCACTCTTGACGACGGTATCCCGACCAGCGCGGACGGATCGGCCGCTGGTCTTAGGACCATAGGCGGGGCCCGGCCGCGCCCTGCGGCCGATGTGCCGTTCGCGGCCGGGCTGCCTAGCGTCGAAGGCATGAAGAAAGCACTCGTCACGGGCGCTCCCGGGGACTGGGCCGGGCGCTGGCGTCCGGCCTCGCCGCAGCGGGCTACGCCCTTGTCATTGACGCCAGGGACGAGCGGGCGCTGCGCCTCGCGGCCGACGGCATCCGGGCCGGCGTGCCCGGCGCCGATGTCACCGCGCTGCCGGGCGACGTCACCGACCCGGCCCACCGGGCCGTGCTCAGCGCGCGCCGCCGGCGAGATCGACCTGCTGGTGAACAACGCCGGCACGCTCGGCGCGACGCCGCTGCCCGCCCTCGCCGACTACCCGATCGAGGAGCTGCGGGCCGCGTTCGAGGCGAACGTGATCGCCCCGATCGCGCTCACCCAGCTCTTCCTGCCGGCGCTGCGCGAGCGCGGCGGCGCGGTGCTGAACGTCACCTCCGACGCGGCGATCGAGCCGTACGCGGGCTGGGGCGGCTACGGCGCGGCCAAGGCCGCGATCGAGCAGGCGTCAACGTGCTCGCGGCCGAGGAGAGCGCGATCCGGTCTGGTGGGTCGATCCGGGCGACCTGCAGACCGACATGCACCAGGCGGCCTTCCCGGGCGAGGACATCTCCGACCGGCCGCTGCCGGAGTCGGTGGCGCCCGCCCTGGTCCGGCTGGTCACCGAGCGGCTGCCGAGCGGCCGGTACCGCGCGGCCGAACTGGTGCCCGCAGTGACCGCCATCGCCGGCGCCGGCGCACGGCCGCGCCGCCGCCGCGCCGAGTTCACGCTGCCGCCCGAGCTCGAGGCGCACGCCCCGCCGGAGGCGCGCGGCCTGCCCAGGGACGGCGTGCGGATGCTGGTCAGCCGCGCCGCCAGCGGCGCGGTCGCGCACCACCGGTTCACCGACCTGCCCGGCGCTGCTCCTGCCCGGCGACCTCCTGGTGGTCAACACGTCACGGACGCTGCCCGCCGCGGTGCCCGTCGGCCCCGACCTGGCGGTGCACTTCTCACCGCCCGGCCCGACGGAAGCTGGCTGGTGGAGCCGCGGATCCCAGCCGGAAAATCCAGCCTTCCGAGCGGCGACGCATGCGCCTTCCCCCGGTCATCGCGCTGCCCGGCGGGGCGGAGCTGACCCTGGCCGGGCGGGCCACCGCGCGGCTGTGGCGCGCCCGGCTGTCGACGGCGGTGGTGCCTTACCTGCTGCGGCAGGGCGAGCCGATCCGTACTCCTACGCCGGGCAGCGGTGGCCGCTTGCGGCCTACCAGACCGTCTTCGGCCGCCTCCCCGGCAGCGCCGAGATGCCGAGCGCGGCCCGTCCGTTCAGCCCCGCCGTGGTGACGGACCTGGTCGCGCGCGGGGTGACGTTCGCCCCGATCACCTTGCACTGCGGGGTCTCGTCGCTGGAGGCGGGCGAGGACCCGTACGCCGAGCAGTACGACGTGCCGCCGGCCACCGCGCGCCTGGTTAGCCTGACCAGGCAGTCGGGCGGCCGGGTGATCGCGGTCGGCACCACCGTCGTCCGCGCCCTGGAAACCGCCGCCCGGAAAACCACAGCCCTGAAAACCACAGCCGTAGAGACCACAGCCCTCGCGGCCTCGGCCGGCTGGACATCGCACGTGATCAGCCCAGAGACGGGCCTGCGGGTGGTGGACGGGCTGCTCACCGGCTGCACGAGCCGCGCTCCTCGCACCTGCGGATGCTGGCCGCGTTCCACGGCGAGGACCTGCTCCGCGCCTGCTACGAGGCCGCCCTGACCCGCAACTACCTCTGGCACGAGTTCGGCGACGTCCACCTGCTGCTACCGGCCTAGCCGACGGCGGAGGGAGGACGGGGAAGGCGGCGGAGCGGAAGCGGCGGGGGGGAATCCGGCGGGGGAAAGGGGCGGGGAGAAGCGGCGGGGGGAACGCGGCGGAGCGGGAAAATTGCGCGGACCGGAGGCGCTCAGGGGTGGTGAGAGCCTCCGGTCCGCCGTTTTCCGCCCCTGGAGGAGGGCGGCCCGTCAGAGCCGTGTTATGGGTGACGGACTCCGGAGACGCGTGTCGTCGCTGCGCGCCGACTCTGGACGGGGGAATGGGCCGATGGCGCGAAGCACGCGTGCGTTCACTATGACTTTGTTGTTTACCTTGACCGTTGACCTAGGCGAAGACGGACTCGACGGTGACCGACTGGTAGCCGTGGGCCTGCGCGACGGGGGCGTTGGTGAGCGTGCCCTCGTGCGTGTTGAGGCCGCCGGCCAGGGCCTTGTCGGCTGCGGAGCGCGTCCCGCCAGCCCTGGTCGGCGAGCTCCACCGCGTAGGGAAGGGTCGCGTTGGTCAGCGCGTAGGTGGAGGTGTGCGGCACCGCGCCGGGCATGTTGGCGACGCAGTAGAAGACGCTGTTGTGGACCTTGAAGATCGGGTCGGCGTGCGTGGTGGGGTGCGAGTCCTCGAAGCAGCCGCCCTGGTCGATCGCGATGTCGACGAGGACCGAGCCGGGCTTCATCCGGGCGACGAGTGAGTTGGAGACCAGCTTGGGCGCCTTGGCCCCGGTGACGAGCACCGCGCCGATGACCAGGTCGGCCTCGAGGACGGCCTTCTCGATCTCGTAGGCGTTGGACGCGACGGTCTGGATCCGGCCCTGGTAGATGGCGTCGATCTGGCGGAGCCTGGCGATGTTCCGGTCGAGGACGGTGACGTGCGCGCCCATGCCGACCGCGATCTGCGCCGCGTTCAGGCCGGAGACCCCGCCGCCGATGACGACGACCTTGGACGCGTAGGTGCCGGGGACGCCGCCGAGCAGGGCGCCGTAGCCGCCGCCGGAGCGCATCAGGTGGTAGGCGCCGACCTGCGGGCCGAGGCGGCCGGCCACCTCGGACATCGGGGCAAGCAGCGGGAGCGAGCCGTCGCTGAGCTGGACGGTCTCGTAGGCGATGCCGGTGACCTTGTTGCCAAGGAGCGCGTCGGTGCAGGCCTTGTCCGCGGCCAGGTGCAGGTAGGTGAAGAGGGTGAGGCCCGGGCGCATCCGGTGGTACTCCTCGGCGATGGGCTCCTTGACCTTGAGCACCATGTCGGCGGAGCCCCACACCTCGTCGGCGTCGGGGATAATGGTGGCGCCAGCCGCGATGTAGACGTCGTCGGCGAGCTGCGAGCCCGCGCCCGCGCCCTTCTCCAGGTAGACCTCGTGGCCATGCGCGGTGAGCTCGCGAACGCCCGCAGGGGTGATCGCGACGCGGTACTCGTGGTTCTTGACCTCGCGGGGGATGCCGACCTTCATGGCATATCTACCTTTCGCTGCTGGCAGCGGATGTCGGACTACGCTGAACTACATTCCGTCCCACTATATCCATTCTGCACGATTATCGGGATTTGGCCTAGATCTGCGAATAAGATTCTGTATAATGGCACCATGGAAGGTGAAAATTCATCCGGGCTTGGCACCGTGGGGGGCCAGCCGAATAGTCTTCGGCCCGACGGCGGCGACCTCGACGAGATCGACCGGCACATCGTCCGTGAGCTGGCACGGGACGCCCGCACGCCGAACAACGCGCTCGCCGAGCGGATCGGCATCGCGCCCTCGACTTGCCTCGGACGGGTCAGGTCGCTGCGCGAGCGCGGCGTCATCCGCGGCTACCACGCGGACGTGGACCAGGCCGCCCTTGGCCGGCCGCTGCAGGCGATGATCGCGGTGCGGCTGCAGTCGCACGCCCGGGGGCACATCCGCGGGTTCGTGGCGGGGGTGGCGCACCTGCCCGAGGTGCTCAATGTGTTCTTCCTGGCCGGCAAGGACGACTTCCTGCTGCATGTCGCGGCGGCGTCGACCGCGTCACTGCGGGACTTCGTGGAGTCGCTGTCGTCGAACGCGGACGTGTCGTACACGGAGACGTCGCTGATCTTCGAGCACATCCGCGCGGACGTGGCAGGCTGACAACAAGGGACTGCGACCCGACAGCGACGCCGTTCCTTTCGCGATCATGTTTTCTGGGTCCAAAACGCCGCGCGGATTGCTGTGCGTGCGGATGCTGGCGCGCGGCAGGGGGTAGGGGTAAGCATGATAGGCGTCGGCCGGTCTGGCCGGATCTGAGCAGAGACTTTGAGAGGCAGGCGGCAATGTCATCTCAGCAGGGGTTCCGCGACGCGCTGCGGCGGGTCATCGACGAGGTCGTCGCGCCGGGCGCGGCGGCGGTGGACGCATCCGGCTCGTTCCCCCGCGCGGCGGTGGACGCCCTCGGCGCGGCCGGGCTGCTGGCGCTGACGGTGCCTGCGGCCTGCGGCGGCGGCGGCGCGGGGCCGCGCGAGGCGGCGGAGGTGGTCCGCGAGCTCGGGTCGGTCTGCGGGTCCACCGCGATGATCGTGACCATGCACTACAGCGGCGTCGCCGCGCTGGTGGCCGGTTCCGACAAGGACACGCTCACCGAGATCGCGGGCGGGCGGCACCTGACCACGCTGGCGTTCTCGGAGACCGGGTCGCGCTCGCACTTCTGGGCGCCGATGTCGAGCGCATCGGCAGAGCCGGACGGGTCGACCGTGCGGCTGGACGCGTCCAAGAGCTGGGTCACTTCGGCCGGATACGCGGCCAGCTACGTCTGGTCGAGCCGGCCGCTGACCCCCGCCGGGGGCGGGGCGGGGAGCGCCGGGCCGATGACGCTCTGGCTGGTGCCGGCCGACTCCCCCGGCCTGTCGGCGGCCGGAGCGTTCGACGGGCTCGGGCTGCGCGGCAACGCGTCGGCGCCGCTTGCGGCGGACGGGGTGCTGGTGCCGCTGTCGGCGATGCTCGGCGCGGACGGAGCCGGGCTCGACCTGGCACTGGCCGCGATCCTGCCGTACTTCCTGATCTGCTCGGCGGCGATGAGCGCCGGGCTGATGCGGCGGCTGGCGACCGAGACCGCCGCGCACCTGCAGCGCACCCAGCTGGCGCACCTGGGCGTCTCGCTCGCGCAGCAGGCCGCGCCGCGCGCGCAGCTCGCCCGGCTGCAGATCGAGGCCGACCGCACCTGGGCGCACATCGGCGACTGCCTGACCGCCGTCGAGACCGGCCGCCCGGACGCCACGCTGCTCGTCCTCGAGGTCAAGGCCGCCGCGGGCGAGGCGGCGGCGGACGCGGCCGACCTTGCGCTGCGGGCCGGCGGCGGGGCCGCGTTCCGGAAGGAGTCCGTGGTCGAGCGGCTGTTCCGCGACTCGCGGGCGGCGCGGGTGATGGCGCCGACGACCGATGCGCTTTACGACTTCATCGGGCGGGCGCTGCTCGACCTCCCGCTGCTCGGGGAGGTCTGATGAGCGGGATGCTGCTCGGCGCGGTCGCCTACGACCCGAAGGTCGTCACGATCTGGGACGGCTTCCGTTCGTGGCTGCGGGATGAGGGCGCCCTCGACTTCGACTACGTCCTGTACTCGAACTACGAGCGGCAGGCGTCTGATCTGGTCGACGGCCGGATCGACGTGGCGTGGAACTCGCCGCTTGCGTGGGTCCGCGCCCGCCGGCTGGCGGCTGCGCGCGGGGTGCCGCTGACCCCCGTCACCATGCGGGACACCGACTGCGACCTGCGGTCGGTCGTGGTGGTCAGGGCCGACTCGCCGGTGGTTGCGCTCGCCGACTTGGCCGGCCGGCTGGTGGCGACCGGAGCGGTGGACTCGCCGCAGGCCACGCTGCTGCCGCTGTCGCTGTTGCGGTCGGCCGGCCTGACGCCCGGGACCGACGTCCGCGTGCGGCGATTCGACATCGGCGTCGGGCTGCACGGCGACCACATCGGCGGCGAGCGAGAGGCGGCCCGCGCGCTGTTCGCCGTCGACCCGGCCGACCGGGTGGACGCGGCCTGCATGATCGACTCGAACCTGCTGCTCTTCGGGCGGGAGGGCGTGCTGCCGGCCGGCGCGGTGCGGGTGCTGGCGCAGACGCCGCCGTACGACCACTGCACGATGACCGCGGGGCCGACGGCGAGTGCTGACGTATCCGGCATATCCGACAAATCCGATATTTCACGATTTGGGGAGCTGCTGCTCGGCATGGACTACGCCGACGCGAGCCTCCGCCCGCTGCTCGACCTGGAGGGCCTCAAGGAGTGGCGGCCGCCGCGGCTGTCCGGCTACGAGCAGCTGGAGCGCGCCGTCGACCAGGCTGGGTTCTACGCTGCCGACGGCGCGATCACCGCTGACGGCTACCGGCCGTTAAGGGCTCGCGAGGACTGACCCGCCGTGACCAGCACCGACGCCGTCAACGCCGCCGACCGCCCGGACCACGCCGACCTCGGGGACCTGGGCCTCGACGAGGGCGGCCACCTGCTCATCGACCGAGGGCTCGACCGCCTCGCGCCCGGCGGGCGGCTGGCCGTGACCGGCCGTCATCCGGCGCTGGCGGTCCACCTCGCCGCCTGGTGCCGTGAGCACGGGCACCGACTCGCCGACCCCTCACACCCCGACCTCGCCCGCGGCGACGCGGAGCCACTGCTGGTCGTCGTGAAGGGCAGCACCGGCCAGCAGCGCTGGTCGGGCGCGGAGCGGGCGGGATCGGCGGCGGGTCCGCCCGACGCGCGCGCCGACCCGCGCTGGGGCCTCGCGGCGCGTGGCGCGCTGGTGGAGGCGGGCGGGCCGCCGATCGGCGCGCATTGGTCGGAACGCGAGCATGTCTGGGCCGACATCGCGCCGAAGCTGTATGCCGCGGCCGCGGCGGCGCAGTGGGACCCGGCGACCGCCATCGACTGGACCGCCGCCATCGACGCGGTCCCGCCCGAGATCGAGCGCGCCGTCGTCCAGGTCATGACCTACCTGGTGGAGAACGAGCAGGCAGCGCTGATCATCCCGGCCCGGCTGCTCTCCCAGCTCCACCCGCACTACCGCGAGGTCATGCAGCTGCTGGCGACCCAGGCGGCGGACGAGGCGCGGCACGTGGAGGTGTTCACCCGGCGCGGCCTGCTGTCGGGCGGGCTGCTTGGAACCTCCTCGGCCGGCGGCCGCGCGTCGCTGGCGACCCTGCTGAACGAGCCGGACTTCACCACGGCGTCGTTCCTGCTGTCGGTTCTCGGCGAGGGCACCTTCCTTGACCTGCTCCGCTTCCTGCACGCCCACGCCCCCGACCCGGTCACCGCCGACGTGACCAGGCTCGCGCTGCGCGACGAGGCGCGGCACGTGGCGTTCGGCGTCGCGCACACCGCCCACCTGGCCGTGACCGATCCCGCCTACCTGGGCACGCTCCGCCAGTCGGTCGAACGCCGGCACGCCGCGCTGCAGGACACCGCGGGCCTGAACGCCGAGGTCTTCGACTCCCTGGTGCTGCTCGCGGCCGGCTCGTGGCAGCCCGCCGCGATCCGCCGCGGCTGGCAGTCCGTCCGCGACCTCCAGGCCAGGATGGACGAGGGCCGCCGCAGGCGGCTCGCCGCCATCGGTTTCCCCGACGACGAGGCCGCAGAACTCTCCGCTATGCACACCCGCAACTTCATGTAACCGCCGCCGCAGCGGCTAGCCAAACGGCATTTCGGATATTTCCTGAAATATCCTGATAAGCCATAGAAAGTTACCGCTTGCACTTCTGATGGGGCCAGCGCGCCTGGAGTGCCTCGTCGAACTTGGCCCGCGGAAACCGTTGTGGCTGCGGTCGATCGGATCCTTAGATCGGATGCACCCATCCCGGACTGCGGAAGGCTAGGAAAATCGTTAGGCCCTGGGCCTGCCGGGTCGTTAGGGTCGGGCCGTGGGTGGTGCGGAATGAGTGATGCTGAGCGGGAGAGCGCCCTGCTTCTCCTGGTTCCCGCGGCTGAGGCTGCTGTGTGCGCGCAGCGTGCTCGGCTTGACTTGAGCGCGCGCGAAGGCGTGCCCGCGCACGCGACGGTGCTCTACCCGTTTCTGCCGCCTGCCGAGATCGGGCCGGAGGTCATGACGGAGCTCTCGCGGCTATTCGCCGGGGTGCCACGGTTCTCCTTCACCTTGGACAAGGTGCGGTGGTTCGGCGAGTCGGTGGTCTGGCTCGGGCCGGCGGACGAGTCGCCGTTCCGGGCGCTGACGGGGCTCGCCGTCGCGGCGTATCCGTCGTGCCCGCCCTATCGGGGCGCGTATGAGGACGTGGTGCCGCACCTGACCATCGGCCACCTCGGCGGGCCGGACGAACTTGGCGTAGGCGGCGGGAACCTCCCCGCACAGCAACGATGAACACGAGGAGCCGACCGTGAGACAAGATCCCGATCCCGCCACGACGAGCGAGCGGGACGCGCTCGGGCAGTACCTCGACTACCAGCGGGAGACGATCCTGCTGAAAACTGAGGGCCTCAGCAAGGAGCAGCTCGGGCAACGGATCCCGACCTCCGGGCTCACCCTGGCGGGCCTGCTGTACCACCTGGCCTTCGTCGAGGAAGACTGGTTCGAGATCGACTTCCTCGGCCTGCCCAAGCGCGAGGAGTGGCAGGTCGACTGGGCGGCCGACCCGGACTACGAGTTTCGCGTCGCGCTCGGCAAGGACCCCGACGAGCTCCGGCGGCGCTACCGCGACGCGTGCGACCGCAGCCGCCAGATCAGCGCCGCCGCGCGCGACCTCGACCAGCTCTCGGTCTCCACAGCCGTCGGCGGCAAGCCCTTCACCCTGCGCTGGATGCTGCTCCACCTGATCGAGGAGACCGCGCGCCACGCCGGCCACGCCGACCTGCTCCGCGAGGCCCTTGACGGCGCCGTCGGGGAGTAGCGGCGCAGGCATATCACTAATTAGAGGTAAACGCCCTAGTCAGGTCCTTGCGTCCGAAGTAGGGCCCCGGACATCTCGCGTGAAAAGTAAGGAGCGCCCGACAATTGGACGCATACCGGCGCGCCGAAGCCTACGATCGACCCCATGTGGCCGACGGGAAGCGTCCACCAGTGGCGGGAGACCGGCGGTTCGCCCACGGCGCCGATCGGGCCGCCGATCGGGCCTGCGATGACAACCCTGAGGTCGGTGGTCGCTCCCCTCGCGTCAACGGTGCGGTCCGCCGGAATCGTCTACATCGTCGTGCAGGTCGTCATCTGGCACTCGTTCTACACGGCCGATTCGTGGCGATTGACGGGTCCCGCCCTGGCGGTGGCCTGGGGGGCGACGGTAGTAGTCTGCCTGCGGCGACGCTGGCCCTCCCCCTTTCTGGCCGGGGTGGACTCCGCCGTTTACGTGGCGCTCGCGCTCGGCGCTGAGGGATGCGTGCCACCCCAGGTCCGTGGCGATATGTTCAGCTGGCTGGTCATCAGCCTGTCGGGCCAGCTCATCGTTCCGGCCTGGTACGCGCCCGGCGCGCTGTCGGCGCTGCTCACGCTGCTCGCGCCGCTGGCCTACTGGGTCGGCGCGGCGCTGCAGCCGGTCGCCGACAGAAGGACGGTGACCGGGGCGGCGATCGTGCTGATCGTCATCGGGCTCGCTCACACCTTTGCCCGGCGCGAACTCTACCGCCGCGCCGCGGCGGCGGACGGGGCCGTGGCCGAAGCCGCTCATGCCGCCAGCGAGCAGTACGCCGTCCTGTCCAGGAATATTGAGCGCCGCGAGCATGAGCGCCTGCTGCACGACACGGTCCTCAACACGCTCACCGCGCTGGCCCGGGCCGGCGTCGATGACGTGGCCGAGGTGGCGACCAGGTGCCGACAGGACGTGGCCCTGATCGAGGACGCGCTCGGCGGCCCCGACGGTCCCGCCGCCGTCACCGGGCGCCCTCCCGGCGACCTGGTCGGTCAGGTGCGGGCCGTGGTCGCCGATTTGCGCGGCCGAGGGCTGACCGTCCACGTCGACATCGATGACGAGGGAGCGCCGGCCTTCCCGGCACGGGTCACCGCGGCGATCTCGAACGCCACCCGCGAGGCGCTGTCGAACGTGGCGGCGCATGCGGGGACCGGGGAGGCCTGGGTCGGAGTTCGCCTGCTGGCGCAGCCGGGCGATGCCGAGGTCCCGTGCCGCCTGCAGGTGGTCGTGCGCGACCGCGGCGCCGGCTTCGACCCTGCCCGGGTCGACCAGGGCAGGCTCGGCCTCCGCCGGTCCATTGCGGAGCGCACCGCTGACTGCGGCGGGCGGGCATCGATACGGTCGGCGCCCGGGCAGGGCACCGTGGTGAGCCTGTCCTGGCCCGCCTCCGCGCCAGCCGACGAACCGGGTCCGGCCAGGCTCGTGCTGGCTAGCCGCGCTGACCGCGGGCTCACTCAGGAGAGCCCCTCATGGTGAGCCCGCACACGGTGGTGCGCGATATCGCCGAGGCGGGGCTGATGCGGATGGTCAGAACGGTCGCGTTGATCCCGCCGTGCATAGCGCTCATCCATGTGCTGGCCAATGTGCATGATTACCGTCAGCCCGCCGTGGCGATCGCGGTCTGGCTCGCTGTCCTCGGCGCCGCCGCCTGGCTTGTGCCCCGAATGCGCGCCGGCGGTCTGTCGGCCGGCGAGACGGCGGCGGCCATCGCGGTCGCGGTCGCCGCCGTCGCCCTGGTCGCGCTTGCGCGCCCCGCGCACGCCACACCAGGAAGCGTTGACCTGGCCATTCTGGGCACGGTCGGGCTGCTCGTCCTGGTAGTGGTGAGCCGTTCGGCCCGGGTGTGGATTCCGGCGGCGCTGGTCGTCTTCGCCGTGCACGGCGTGCTGCTCATCCGCGTCGGAGGGGCTGAACCGGCTGAGCCTGTCCGAGCTCGAGGTGGCCGGCTACATCGCCGCGGCCATCTTGATCGCGTTCGCTGCCCTGCGGCCGACTCTGGCCGTCCACGCCAGCATGGCCGCGCGCCGTTCCTCGCTGGCGAGCACGTCGGCGGCCGAGCGCGCCGCGGCGGCCGCGATCGCTCGGGAGCGGCGCAGCAGGCTCGCGGTGCTGGAAAAGGAGGCGCTTCCGCTGCTGCGCGCCATCGCCGACGGGACGCTTGACCCCACCGCCGCTGACGTCAGGGACAGGTGCGCCCGGCACGCGGCGGTCCTCCGGCATTCCCTGACCGGTCGCCCGCCTGGCGCAGGCGATCTGGCGGCCGGGCTCGAGCCGGCGCTGCGCGCCGCGCGCGAGCGCGGACTGCTGGTCGAGGTCCAGCTCATCGGCGATCCGGGAACTCCGCCGCCGCGGCTAGCCCGCGCGCTCTTGGCGACGGTGGACGCGGTGCTCAGCGCGCTTGTCCCGCATCAGGTCACGCTCACGGTTCTCGCCGCCGACAATGACATGAAGGGCGAGGCTGAGGACGTGGAGCTCTACCTGACCTTCGACTCGCCGCCGCGGCGCCTTCCCGACCTGACGCGGTTCGCCCAGGACAGCGATCTGCCCGCCGCGGCACGCTGGCACGCCACCGTGAGCGCGGCGGAGTCCGGCGGCGGATACCTCGAGGTCAGCTGGCGGAAGGACGGTGCCCTATGACTCCGGTCATCGACGTCGCGATGGTGGACGACCATCCGATCATCCTCGAAAGCGCCGCCAGCTGGATCAGGGCCGACGAGAGCGATATCCGGCTCGTCGCCACCGCGGCGACCGTGGCCGCCCTGCTCGCCGGGCCGGGGCGTCAAGCGGACGTCGTCCTGCTTGACCTCGACCTCGGCGACCAGACCTCCGTGGACGGCAACGTGGCCGCCATCCTCGCGGCGGGTCCCGCCGTCCTGGTCCTCTCGGCGTCCGACCGGCCGACCGCCGTCCGGACGGCGGTGCGCGCCGGGGCGCGCGGGTACGTGCTGAAGAACGAGCAGTCCGAGCGGATACGATCGGCGATCAGGGAGGTCGCCGCGGGCCGGGACTGGGTGTCCCCTCGCCTCGCCCATATCTTCGCCACCGATGACACCCCCGACCTGCCGGCTCTCAGTCACCAGGAGAGGCGAACTCTGCAACTGTACGCAACCGGCATGGCGCTGAAATCGGTCGCAAGGAAGATGGCCATCAGCGAGGAAACGGCCAAGCAGTACCTAGGGCGCGTTCGGGAGAAATACGCGAATGCCGGACGTGCCGCGCCAACCAAACTGGAGCTGTACTATCGAGCAGTCGAGGACGGGTATCTCCCCCCACCTCCATAATCTGTTGCCCCCCCAGCAGACTTGGAGCCGGATACGCCCGTCCTCGGCCCTCGCTACGGATAACTTACTGTCGGCCTGCGGCGGTGTCATGACCCCCGTTCCGGGGTCACGGCTACGGGCCCTCGCCCCGCCGACACACACGCCTAACATGCCGGTAACGCCAAACGGGAATGCTCTGCCAGGTGGGGGAGACGCAAGCTGACTGGCAGGGGCATGTCATCGTTTGCGGGCTGCCCGGGGTCGGGCTGCGGATCGTCGAGCAGCTGACGCTCTCCGGGGTGCCCGCCGTGGTCGTCGACGAGGCCCCGGCTCCGCCGCTTGCCCGCGCCATCGCCGTCTGGGGCGTGCCGCTGATCACCGGGTCGACGCGCGCCGAGGAGACGCTGATGTCCGCCGGGCTGGCCGGCGCGATCGCGGTGATCTGCGCGCAGCACGATGACCTGGCCGCACTGGAGACCGCGCTGCTCACCCGGCGGCTCCGCACCGACGTGCGGGTGGTCGTGCAGCTCGGCAACCCCGCCGTCGGCCGCGCGTTCAAGGAGGTCGGCGTCAAGGTCCTCGACGTCGCCGGGCTCTCGGCGCCGTCGGTGGTCGAGGCGTGCCTGCGCGAGGGGGTGCAGGAGCTGACGCTGTCGGGCGAGCGGTTCCTCGCCGCCCGGACGATCGCACCCCGGGCGGCCACCCTGCGCGAGCTGTACGGCTCGCTCGCCCCGGTCGCGGTGGTGCCGCGCGTCGGCGAGGTGCACGTCTGCCCCGGGCGGGACAGCCGGGTCCGGGCGGGCGATGAGGTGACGCTCATCGGCACCCCGGCCGAGCTCGCCGCCGCGTCCGTCCTCAAGGAAAACCGCCACCATCATCCTGAACGCACGCGCGGCTTCGCGTCCTCGGCCGACCCGCTCGCAACCGGGCCCGGCGCTCCCCGGCCGACGCCGGGAGTCGCCCAGCGCTGGCGCTGCCCTCCGCCACCTCGCCGCCTCGCTGATCGACGCCGCCGACCGGCGGCTCGCGGTCGCGCTCGGCGCCCTGCTCGCGCGTGCTCGTCGTCGCCACGCTCGTGCTCCACTTCACCTACCAGCTGGCGGGGCCCGGCCACCGGATGTCGCTGCTCGACGCGGTGTACTTCACCGTCGAGACGGTGACGACCGTCGGGTACGGCGACTACACGTTCCGCGGCGAGCCGGCCTGGCTGGTCGTGTTCGCGATCGCGCTGATGCTGACCGGCGCGCTGTTCGTCGCGGTGTTCTTCGCCCTGCTCACCAACGTCCTGGTCAGCAGGCGGATCGAGGAGTCCTTCGGGCGGCAGAAGATCACCGGGCTGCGCGGCCACGTGCTCGTCGTCGGGCTCGGCACGGTCGGCTGCGGGTGGTCCGCCAGCTCCACGCCGCCGGCCGGGAGGTCGTCGTGGTCGAGCATGAACGAACGGAACCGGCACCTCGGCCAGATCCGCGCGCTCGGCGTCCCGATGGTGATCGCGGACGCAACGCTGCCGGAGGTGCTGTCGTCGGTGCGGCTCGCCGCCGCGTCCGCGATCGCGGTGCTGACCAGCGACGACCTGGCGAACCTGGAGACCGGCCTGGCGGTCCGCGACCAGCTGGGCGCGCGCTGGGAGACCGTGCCGGTGGTGCTGCGGATCTTCGACCCGCAGCTCGCGCACTCGCTCAAGGAGACGTTCGGCTTCGGGAACGTCCGGTCCACCGCCGCCCTCGCCGCGCCGTGGTTCGTCGGCGCGGCGCTCGGCCTCGACGTGCTGTCCACCTTCTACGCCGGCGACGAGCCGCTGCTGGTCGCCCGGCTGACCGTCACCCCCGGCGGCGGACTGCACGGCCTGCAGATGCACGAGCTGACGGCGCGCACCCGGGTCCTGGCCCTGCGCCGCGCCGCCGACGCCGCCGTCCTCGAGCACCCGCCGCGCAGCACCACCCGGTTCCACCCGGCCGACGAGGCCTACCTGATCGGCCCCTACGACGAGCTCCTGACCGTGCTGCGCCGCGACCGCCCCTCCCCCGGCCTGTCCGACCCCGCCGAGCTAACTCCGCCGCTTTGAAACTCCGGGTTGCTGCTAGCGCTTGTCTTCCAGGTACTCCCACAGCGCCGTAAGCGTCTCCCCCGAGGCCCTGGCCATCGTTAGGCACTCCTGCTGCGCGTCGGCCGCATTGAACTCCTGACCGTGGCCGAATGCTCTGAGGTTGGGCGCGCGCTCGAATCGGTCGCCCCACCAGCGCGCGATGGTACGCGCCACCATGTCGGACAGCGGCGAGCCGAGATCCTGCCATTGCGCCGCATCGAGCCGGACTTCTGCGTCGGTAGCCCACCGGGTCGTAGTGATCACCATCAGCTGCAGTCCTCTCGTCCTCCTGGGATCCTGTCGCCATCCTGGCGACCGCGGCTCAAGGCGATGCTCGAAAACTGCGTGAGTTCGACGTCAACTGGCACTGTTCTAGTTCACGCAAAATCTGCAGGCTGCTTAGATATGCCGGTCAGCCTGCAGTGATCTGATGGTGCGGTGACGGATGACTCGGGTGACCTGCTCGTGGTGGACGACGAGCAGTTCCTCAGGGAGGCCGTTGCCACCTTCCTGAGCTCACTGGGGTTCACGGTGGCGTCCGCGGGCACCGGAACGGAGGCCCTCCGCCTCGCCCGCACCCGCCCTTTCGATCTGCTCATCCTCGACGTCATGCTGCCGGACCTCGACGGATTCGAGATCGTTCAGCGGCTGCGCAGGGACAGGAACCGGGTCCCGGTGATCTTCCTGACCGCGAAGGACACCCGCGAGGACAAGGTCGCGGGGCTCACCATGGGCGGGGACGACTACATCACCAAGCCGTTCCATCTCGATGAGCTGGCCGCCAGGGTCCGCACCGTCTTGCGCCGTACCCGGCCGGTCCCGGACGACCCGGTGCTGACGTTCGCGGGCCTGTCGCTCGATCAGGGCAAGTATGAGGTCAGGCGCGACGGCCGTCTCATCGAACTGTCGCCGACCGAGTTCCGGCTGCTGCGCTATTTCATGCTCAACCCGGGCCGGGTGCTCAGCCACGCCCAGCTGCTGGCCAACGTGTGGGACCACGAGTTCGTCGGGTCGAACAAGGTCGTGGCGACGTATGTCGTCTACCTGCGGCGCAAGCTAGCGGGCACCGGGCCTGAGCTGATCCACACCCAGCGCGCCGTTGGTTACTGCCTGCGACTGCCCCGTCCGGAGCACGGGGATGACACGTAGACTCCGCAGCGCCCTGGTCGCGCGGAGCCAGCTACGGATGAGGGTGCTGGCCGGCGTCGTCGCCGTCACGCTCGCGGCCCTCGCCGCCTTCGACCTCACCGCTGTCACCACGATGCGCCAGTACCTGTACGGGCAGGCACGGAGTCAGCTGAGCGCAGCGGTACCCGACTGGGGGGAGGTGCAAGCCTTGATCAGGTCGGGGCCAACGCTCCCCGGCCAGTCCGACATCATCTGGGTACCGACACGCGGCAGACCGCAGGCGATTCAAATCCCGCTGAGCAATCTCGCAGACCTCAAGGGGGCCGCGGTACCGACCGTCACCAACGCCATCGCCAAGGCCGCTGCCAAACCGGGGTTCCACACGGTATCCGTCGCGGGCCAGCTGACACTGGTGGAGGCAACCTGGGATCCCGGCGGATTCATCGTCACGGGTACCAGCCTGGCCCCGGTCACAGACACCCTGGTCCAGATCGAGCGCATCGTCATGATCGGCTCGGCTGCCGTGGTCCTGCTCATCGGCGCTGGGGTCTTCATGGTGCTCCGCCGCGGCCTGCGGCCGATCGAGGCGATGGCCGGGCAGGCCGACCGGATCACCGCGGGCGATCTCGCTGGCCGGGTAGCCCCGCACAATCCCCGAAGCGAAGTGGGCAGGCTGGGCACTGCCCTGAATGGCATGCTCACCAGGATCGAAGCCACGGTGCAGGAGCGCGAGGCCAGCCAGGAGCAGATGCGCCAGTTCTTCGCCGACGCCAGCCACGAACTGCGGACGCCGCTCGCATCGCTGCTCGCCAACGCCGAACTGCATCAGCACGGCGCCCTGACCGAGCCCGCCCAGATCACCGAGGTAATGCGCCGGACGGCCCTTGAGACCCAGCGGATGGGGCGCCTGGTCGACGACATGCTCCGCCTCGCACGACTCGGCCAGCATCCCGGCCAGGACCGCGAACTGGTCGACCTGACCGCGCTCGTCGACGACTGCGCCCAAAGGGTGCGCATTACAGATCCCGGCCGCCGCTGGCAGCTCGATATCGCCGACGGACTGGAGATAACCGCTGACGAGGAACTGCTCCGCCGGGCCGTCGACAACCTCTGCGCGAACGTACTCGTGCACACGCCCCGCGACACGGCAGCCACGATCGCCGCGACCGCCAGCGATGACCAGGTCCGCATCGAGGTCAGCGATGACGGACCCGGAGTAACGGCAGAAAAGCTGCCGCGCATCTTCGAGCGCTTCTACCGAGCAGGCACCGGGGCGTCCCGTCCCGGATCCGGGCTCGGGCTGGCCATCGTGGCGGAGGTCGCCGCCGCCCATGGCGGCACCGCCGAGGCCGCCCCGGCGTCCCCGCACGGCCTGCGCATAACCCTGACCCTGCCCGCTAAAGCCACGGCGACGCGTGACGCGAAGCCGCCGGTCTGCCAGGTTTCGCCGTCCGGCGTGATCGCGTAGGCCTCGTAGCCGTCCAGGGATTCGGTCCAGTCGCGGGCGAGCGAAGGGCCCATGGCGAAGGCGGCCGTCGCGAAGGCGTCGGCCAGGGCGAGCGACCGGCCGACGATCGTGACGCTGGCCAGGCCGCTCGCGGGGCGGCCGGTGAACGGGTCGATGACGTGCGCGCCGCGCTCGGCGATGCCCGAGGTCGCGACCGCGCTGTCGGCCGCCTCGACGACGAGGGCGAGACGGCCCCGGCGGCCGGGGTCGGCGATGCCCACCCGCCACGGCTCGCCCGAGCCGGGACGACCGCCGACGCACTGGACGTCGCCGCCGCCGTTGACCAGGTGGCTGACCGACCCGGCGCGGCTGAGGATCTCCGCGCAGCGCTCGACGGCCCAGCCCTTGACGTAGCCCGACGGGTCGAACGCGCCGTCGGGCGCCGCGGAGAAGTACCCGCCGGAGAAGGCCCGCAGCGCCGCGCACGCCCTGATCACCTCGGCGACCTGGTCCGCGCAGCCGTCGACGGTGATCTCGGCCGCGGCGAGCAGGGAGACGTCGCTGTCGGGTCGGTAGGGGGAGAAGATGCGGTCCACCCAGTGCAGCCAGCGGATCGCGTCGTCCAGCGACCCGTCCGCGGCTGCCTCGGCCGACACGTCGAACGAGACCACGGTCCCCATCACCGGCTCAGCGTGCCGCACTCGCCCGGCGACCGCCGGGAAGGCGATGGAAACAGGAAAATCCGATGGCACGCCGCTCCCCGTCAGGCCCCGCTGTCAAGCGCGCTCTGCAAAGACTGAATGTATCCGCCACTGGTGTAGGTAGCGCCAGACACGGTGTCGATTCTCGCACTTTGCGCGGTCAATGTCTCCCCCACCAGGCGCGGGAACGCGTACTGGCCGATCTGGATGTCCATCGCGGTTTCCGCCGGGTGCTGCAGGATATTGACCGCGACGATCGCGGCTGCCCGCTCCACGACCCGGACCTGAACCGGGCCGTAGACGGTGCTCACCGTGTGCCCGGTGACGGCGCGCTCCCCGGGAGACAACGGCGGGAGCTTGAGGGGCGAAGCACCGGTGCGTTGTCCAAGGGAGCCGCCGTGGGTTCTGAAGGACAGCAGCGCGACGAGCCCGGCCACCGTGAAGACGACCGCGACCAGCACCCTGCGCACCCCGGCCCCCTCAGAACTCGAACGACTCGACGTGGACGCGGCGGCGCGGCACGCCCGCCGCCCGCAGCGCGGCGACGGCGGCGGCGGTCATGCCCGGCGGGCCGCAGACGAACGCCTCCATCGCGTCCAGGCCGGGCGCAACGCGGCGGAGCTCCTGCGGCGTCAGCGGATCGCCGCCAAGCTCGGACCTGCTGCCGATGATGTAGTGCACCACGGCGCCGCGCTCGGCCGCAATCGAGTCCAACTCTGCCCGCAGCGCCACGTCCTGCCAGCTGGTGGCCCGGTAGACGAGGATGACCGGGCCGGTCAGGGCGGCCATCATCGCCCGCAGCGGCGTGATCCCCACACCGCCGGCCACCAGCAGCGACGCCCGGTCAGGGTGGGCCGGGAAGAACGCCCCGAACGGCCCCTCGGCGAGTACCCTGGTCCCCGGCCGGAGCGAGCGGAGCATGTTGCTCGGGTCGCCGACGTCCCGGACGGTAATGCGCATCAGGGTGTCGCTCGGCAACGCGGAGAGCGAGTACGGATGCGACTGCCACCACAGCCCCCGGCTGAGGAACCGCCAGCGGAAGAACTGGCCCGGCGCGGCGCCAAGCTCGCCCAGGCGCCGTCCCTTGATATAGACGGAGACCGTGCGGTTGGCCTCGTGGCGAAGGCCGGCCACGACGAAGCGATGGCGGCCGAAAGCGCGGGCCGGGACGATCAGCCGGTACCAGACGATCAGCGCGGCGGTGATGATGTACAGCGCCGCCCACGCCACCCGGGCGGCGGTGTCGGTGACGAAGGCCGCGCCGTTGGCGAACTGGTGACTGAACGCCAGCGCGATCGCCAGGTACGTGTAGAGGTGCAGGTAGTACCAGGTCTCGTAGCGGAGCCGGCGGCGGGCGGCACGGAGCGAGGTGAGCCCCACGCCGAGCAGCAGAAACCACGCGACCGTCGCCATCAGCACGTCGGGATAGGTGGTGAGCAGGGTTGCCGACTCGCTGACTAGGCCGGGGGCCCCGGGAGGGAGGTGCGCGGCCAGGGCGTAGCCCCAGATGATGAAGAGCACGTGGCCGGTGATGACCCAGATCAGCCATCGGCCGACAGTGGCGTGCCAGCGGGCGAGCCGGTCCGCGCCGACCCCGCGTTCGACCGGCGGGAGGCGGGCCATCAGCAGCACCGCGACCACCACCGCGTACCCCGACAGCAGGCCGAGCCCCTCGCCGACGGTGGTCAGCGCGCCGCCGGGGCCGGCGATGGCACGGCTGGAGTGCCACCACAGGGCCAGCACCGCCGCCGCGCCGACGGCGGTCAGCGTTAGCGTGACGCGCGGGCCCACGACGACGGGCGCGGCCCTGGGTACTGTGGCGCTATCCGACAAAGCTACTCAAGGAAGATGCTGCCTCCGGTGATCTTGAGCTGCTTGGCGGGCAGCGGCCGGGGCGCGGGGCCGGCCAGCACCGCGCCGTCGGAGATGGAGTACTCGCTGCCGTGGCACGGGCAGTCGATCCTGCCGTCCGAGATCTGGTTGACGATGCACCCCATGTGGGTGCAGACGGCGCTGAAGGCCTTGAACTCCCCGGCGGACGGCTGGGTGACCACCACCACCTGGGCGTCGAAGATCTTTCCGCCGCCGACCGGGATCTCGCTGGTGCTGGCCAGCGCGTCGGCCGCGCCGCCGCCCGACATAGACTGCGACGAAGAGGCCGGGACGGTCGCGGTCGTCGCGCTGCCGCCCGGGGTGCTGTTCGTGCCGGCAGCCGATGCACTACTCGAGCCGCTCGCCCCGCAGGCGGTGATCGCGCCCGCGAGCCCCACCAGGCCGACGCCGGCCAGCACGCCCCGTCGGGTGGCCAGCGAGTCCTTGTGCGGTTCCTGTGTCACGACTGCTCCTTTTCCCTGACCGTACAACCGTCCAGCTTTCCCTGTGGCCGCATTGCTCTACCCCCTGTATAGGGGAACGGAACGAGCGGCACTCCGGTTCATAAGCTGCCGTAATACGACGTAAGACTGTGCAGATACCCTGCGAAATCCCTGTGGACCCATCGTCGCCACGTTGCGGCGAAGGCGGAGCTAACGGACAGTGGCCGGCGCTGCCGAGGGCCGACGTCGGCGCGGAAAATGAAAATCCGGCTTCAGGAGAGCTCTCGTGCGCCGCGGAACGACAGTGAACTGGCTCAATCGGCTGTTATGTATCCAATCCGCTATATAAACCTTACCTACCGGCTAGATCGCTCTGTCCCTACCGAGAGTGTTCAAATACCTACTTAGCGTTTTACTCTTTGCAGAGTAGGCATCACGGATGGGATACGGTCAAATGCTTAGAGTAAGCAAGGTCGATGACTGGCTGAACCGACAGCCCGCCCGCCGGGACCTGCGCACCACCGACGACTGCGTCATCATCCGGTCTGCAGGCGCCTCCCGCACCGGGGTCAGCGGCCTGTCGGCCGGCGCGCGGGCGCTGGGCCTGAACCTGGTCATGATCCCGCCGGGCAGCCGCGGCATGCCGCACTACCACGACGGTCACGAGATCGCGCTGTACCTGGTCAGCGGCGAGACCGAGGTCTGGTACGGCGCGGACCTGGCCAAGCGGTCGACCGTGCGGGCCGGCGACTTCATCTACATACCGCCGGGCACGCCGCACCTGGCGGTCAACCGCGGCGACGTCACGTCTATCGCGGTGGTGGCGCGGACCGATCCAGACGATGACGGCCGCACCGTCGCGATAGAACTGCCCCGGCACCTGGCCAGCCTGCTGAGCCTGCCCGATCGCCATCCAGGAATGAGCCAACCGCTCCCCCGCGCGCGCCTCCCGCGGGGACGCGGCGAACCCGGCACGTCAGCGGCGGCTCCTCCTCCGCCGCGGCGAACCAAGGGGCTTCTCTCCCCCCTCCCGCCGGATTAGCCGCGATACGGGCCGCGGTCCCCGCTGGTGTAGCAGCGGGGGCCGCGGCCCGATCGTGCGCGCCCGTGATTGCGCGGAGGAATGCGCTAGGCGAAGGCCTCCGGCGGCGGGCAGGCGCAGACCAGGTTGCGGTCGCCGTAGGCCTGGTCGATGCGGCGGACCGGCGGCCAGTACTTCGCCGCGGGCTGGGCGCCCGGGCCCGGCGCCCGGGTAGCCGCCCTCGGTCCGCGCGTACGGGTGGGCCCACTCCTGCGCCATCAGCATCTCGGCGGTGTGCGGCGCGTTCTTCAGCGGGTTGTCGGCCGCGTCCCACTCGCCGCTCGCGACCTTGTCCATCTCGGCCTTGATGGCGATCATCGCGTCGCAGAACTCGTCGATCGAGGCGAGGGACTCGCTCTCGGTCGGCTCGATCATGAACGTGCCCGCGACCGGGAAGGACATCGTCGGCGCGTGGAAGCCGTAGTCGATCAGCCGCTTGGCCGCGTCGTCCACGGTGATCCCGCCGGGCAGTTGCCGCAGGTCGACGATGCACTCGTGCGCGACGAGGCCGTTGCGCCCGGCGTAGACGACGGGGAAGTACGGCGCGAGGCGGCGGGCGATGTAGTTGGCGGAGAGCACCGCCGTCTGGGTCGCCGTCCGCAGCCCCTCGGCGCCCATCATCGCGATGTACGCCCAGGAGATCGGCAGCACGCCCGCGGAACCGTACCTGGCCGCGTCACCGAGGTGCCCGCGCCCGCGCCGGGCAGGAACGGGCGCCAGGTGCGCCTTCGCCGACCACCGGGCCGACGCCGGGCCCGCCGCCGCCGTGCGGGATGCAGAAGGTCTTGTGCAGGTTGAGGTGCGAGACGTCGCCGCCGAGCAGTGCGGGCGAGGTCAGGCCCGCGAGGGCGTTGAGGTTGGCGCCGTCGATGTAGACCTGGCCGCCCGCCTCGTGCACGAGCTCGCGCCACCTCGGTGATCGTCGCCTCGTAGACGCCGTTGGTGGACGGGTAGGTGACCATGATCGCCGCCACCCGGCCGTCGTGCGCGGCCAGCTTGGCCCGCAGGTCGTCGAGCGCGATCGCGCCGTCGGTGCCGCACTTGACGACGACCACCCGCAGCCCGGCGAGCACCGCGCTGGCCGCGTTGGTGCCGTGCGCGGACTCGGGGATCAGGCAGACGTCGCGCGATCGGCGTCGCCGCCGGGACGCGTGGTAGGCGCGGATCGCGAGCAGGCCCGCCAGCTCGCCCGCCGACCCGGCGTTCGGCGCCACCGAGCAGGCGTCGTAGCCGGTGATCGCGCACAGCCAGCGCTCCAGGTCGCCGATGAGCTCGGCGTAGCCCGCCGCGTCCGCCTCCGGGGCGAACGGGTGCAGGCCGGCGAACTCCGGCCAGGTGATGGCCTCCATCTCGGCGGCCGCGTTCAGCTTCATCGTGCAGGAGCCGAGCGGGATCATCGACCGGTCGAGCGCCACGTCCAGGTCCGACAGCCGGCGCAGGTAGCGGAGCATGGCGGTCTCGCTGCGGTGGGCGCTGAACACCGGGTGGCGTCAGGAACTTCGAGGTCCGCTCGAGCGGCTCGGGGATGGCGTCCTCGCCGGCCTCGGTCAGCCGCACGTCGGCGGCGTCGAGGCCGCTGCCGACGCGGGACGCGCCGACCAGCGCGGCCACCACGTCCCGCAGGTGCTCGCCGGTGGTCGTCTCGTCGCAGGCGACCTGGACGACGCCGCCGCCCGCCTCGCACAGGTTGTACCCGGCGTCCTTGGCGCGCAGCAGCGCGGCCCGCGCCTCGGTCGGCCCGGGGAGCTGGACGCTGATGGTGTCGAAGGCGAAGCCGCGTCTCGGTCACGCAGACCGTAGCTTTTCAGGGTGGCCGCGAGGGTCATCGCGCTGCGGTGCGCGTGCCGGGCGATCGCCGTCAGGCCGTCGGGGCCGTGGTAGACGGCGTACATGGAGGCGGCCACCGCCAGCAGCACCTGGGCGGTGCAGATGTTGCTGGTGGCCTTCTCGCGGCGGATGTGCTGCTCGCGCGCCTGCAGCGCGAGCCGGAGCGCCGGGCGGCCGTCGGCGTCCACCGAGACGCCGACCAGGCGGCCGGGCAGCTGCCGCTTCAGGTCCTCGCGGACGGCCATGTAGGCGGCGTGCGGGCCGCCGTAGGCCATCGGGACGCCGAACCGCTGGGTGGACCCGATCGCGATGTCCGCGCCGAGCTCGCCCGGCGGCTTGAGCATCGTCAGCGCCAGCATGTCGGCGGCGACCGCCACCGTGGCCTTGGCCGCGTGGGCGGCCTCGATCGACCGGGGCCAGGTCGCGGACCTCGCCCGACGCGCCCGGGTACTGCAGCAGGACGCCGAAGACGCCGTTGAAGTCGGTCGAGGCGTTGACGGGGGCGACCCGAAGGTCGATGCCGAGCGGCTCGGCCCGGGTGCGTAGCACGTCGAGGGTCTGCGGGAGGCAGTCGGAGTCGGCGAGGAAGATAGCTCGTCCCTTGGCGACCCGGCGGCACGAGGGTCATCGCCTCGGCCGCGGCCGAGGCCTCGTCGAGCAGGGACGCGTTGGCGACCGGCAGCGCGGTCAGGTCGCAGACCATGGTCTGGAAGTTGAGCAGCGCCTCGAGGCGGCCCTGCGAGATCTCCGGCTGGTACGGCGTGTAAGCGGTGTACCAGGCCGGGTTCTCAAGCACGTTCCTGCGGATGACCGCGGGGGTGTTGGTGGCGTAGTAGCCGAGGCCGATCATGGAGATCCGCACCGTGTTGCGGGCGGCCAGCCGGCGCAGGTCGGCCAGAGCCTGCTGCTCCGTCCGGGCGGCGTGGCAGCGCCGCGCAGCGACGCCCTCGGCCAGGGATCCGGCCGGCAGCGCGGCCGCGATGAGGTCGTCGAGCGACCCGTAGCCGAGGGTGGCGAGCATGGCCCGCTGGTCCTCGCTCGACGGACCAATGTGCCTAGCCGCAAACTGGTCAATAACCGACAAATCGCGCTGCATGGAGCCTCCCCAGCCCTGACTCCCCATCTGTCACCGCATCGGCTCCAGATTTGCCTGTCCGACCGGTCCTTGGTGCCTGAGAGGTTCTGGGGATTCTTTGCCCCTTCGGCGCCTTGCCTGACGTTCAAGGCAAGAGCTCTCCCGGCCGGATCACTGGCTACTGTAGTGTACCGCCAGCACTAAATTATGGCTGCACGTTCATGGTCTTGCCGCCAACTTGACCTCGTACCTTCGCCGGCTCTTCTCGCCCCGGTCTGACCGCGCTCCCGCGAGGCCGGAAATTGACGCCTCCTTTCCGCTGCTTCGCGTCTCGCACCCCGGGGATCCGCCGACAGCGGTCACCCCGTGTGGGTGATCACCGATCGACCTGGTCAGGCGAAGCTTGAGCGCAACAGTCCCACCGCCGCGTTCTGCCGGATGCGGCCAGACCAACAGGAGAGACGACATGGCCAAGCCCGACGCGGTATTCATTTTCATCGGCACCTACCCCAGCGAGGGCGCCGCGCGAGCCGACTACGACATCGTCAAGGACCTGCACGCGGCCGGCGCGGTCGGCACCTACGACGCCGCCGTGGTCACCAAGGACGACGCGGGCAAGGTGCACGTGAACAAGGATGAGATGGCCACCCGGCACGGGGCGTGGGGCGGCGCCGCCGTCGGCGCCGTCGTCGGCATCTTGTTCCCGCCCTCGATCCTCGCCAGCGCCGCCGTGGGCGCCGCCGTGGGCGGGATAGGCGGCCACCTGTGGCGCGGCATGTCCCGGGCCGACGTCAAGGAGTTCGGCGACATCATCGACGAGGGGCAGGCCGCCCTGGTCATCGTCGGCGAGAGCACGGTGGAGCAGGCCGTGCACAAGGCCCAGTTGAAGGCCGAGAAGCGCATCGCCAAGCAGCTGGACGTCAGCGCGAAGGACGTGACAACGCCATCAGGGAAGCCGCAGGGCGAACTCGGCTGACCTGCGGTCCGCAGGGCGCCGGTTACCCGGTCTTCCGTGGCCGAGCGGCGGTTGGCCAGCTCGTCGGCGTTGCCGGCGCTGTCGGCGATCAGGCCGTCCTCGGCGCGGACCGCGGGAAGCTCGGCGAGCTCGCCCGCCACCTCCTGCCAGACCCGGCCGAGCGCGATGCCGAAGACGCCCTGGCCGCCCGCGAGGAGATCGTAGACCTCATTCGGCGGAGGTGCACTCGTAGACGCTCACGCCGTCGCTCATCAGCGTGACCTGGGCCAGGTCGTCGGTGCCGCGGTCGCGCAGGTGCTGGACCGCCGCCCGGATCTGCTGCAGCGAGATCCCCGAGTCGAGCAGCCGCTTGACCACCTTGAGCACGAGGATGTCGCGGAATCCGTAGAGCCGCTGCGAACCCGAGCCGTGCGCCGCGCGGACGCTCGGCTCGACGAGCCCGGTGCGCGCCCAGTAGTCGAGCTGACGGTAGGTGATCCCGGCTGCCGCGCAGGCCGTTGGGCCCGCGGTACCCGATCTCGGGGTTGCCGTCGAAGAGCGTGCCCTGCACAGCCCCGGACCCACCCCTTGTTACCGACACGGCCGCCTCCTGTGACTACCCCCGGCATTCGCACCGTAAGCCGATCCGGGCAGGCAGGTCAACGATCACGCTCGGCGAGTCGCGACATTTCGATCACAGTTGTCTTCCGGGACGACCCCGTACCCCCGATGTCGCCCGCAGGCAGACCCGATGGCACAAACCGCCATTTTCGAGTCTCCCTCCAGGCGACGCGACCAGATCACGCCGACCGGCCGAAGTCCTCAGGGGAGATGTGGTCGAGGAACTCGCGGAACTTCTCGACCTCGTCCTCCTGGTCGTCCTGCTGGTCGGGGATGGCCACGCCGGCCTCGTCGAGTATCTCGTCGGTCGCGAAGATCGCCGCGCCGGTCCGCAGCGCGAGGGCGATCGAGTCCGACGGCCGCGCGCTTACCTCCGCGCCGTTGGAGAAGACCAGGTCCGCGTAGAAGATCCCGTCCCGCAGCGAGGTGATGTTGACCGTGCGCAGCTGCACGTTCAGCACCTCGAGCACGTCCTTGAACAGGTCGTGGGTCAGCGGGCGCAGCGACACCATGCCCTGCTGGGCGAACGCGATCGCCGTCGCCTCCACCGCCCCTATCCAGATAGGCAGGTAGCGATCACCCTGCTCCTCCTTCAGCAGGACGATCGGGCTGTTGGACGGCATCTCGACCCGGACGCCGACAACCTCCATCCGCCGCACTGGAGCTCCGTCCTCGCACGCGCTCGGCGACGGCTAGCGGCGCCAAGCGAACCGAACCACTCTTCTGCCAAACTACACCCGCTATCGCCCGGAAGCCGAGCGCAGCCCCGGAGCGTCCCGGGGCTCTGCGGTCGGTGTACCCGCGACAGGCGACTGTGATGCAAGTCCGGCTTCGGTTAGTCCGTCTTCCACCAAGGTCGCGTGCAGCCGGGCGATATGCCCGGCGATGTCGCGAGCGGCCCGCAGCGCGGGCTCGCGGCTGCCCTTCTGCCTGGTCATCGGCGCCACCGCCTGCTCGACCAGGGACACCTCCCGCTCCGCGGACGCCTTGACCGCCCGCAGGTGCCGCGGCTGGATGCCGTACTCGGCCAGCAGCACCGCCTCGCGGACGACCGAGAGCGCCTGGGTGCCGTACGCCCGCGCCCGGCGGACCAGCCCGTAGTCCTCGAGCTCGGCCAGCAGCCCCTCCGTCGCGCCCGCGGCGGAGAGCAGCTCGCTGCGCGTCATCGCGACCGCGGGGACCTCGCCCGCCGCCGCCGGCGGCGGCGCCGTCGACCACGTCGAGCCGATCCTTGATCACCCGCAGCGGCAGGTACTCGTCGCGCTGCGCGGTGAGGATGAAGCGGAGCCGCTCGATGTCGGCGACCGCGAACCTGCGGTAGCCCGACGACGACCGCAGCGGCTGGATCAGCCCCTCCGCCTCGAGAAAGCGGATCTTGGACGGGCTGATGTCGGGGAACTCAGCACGGAGCTCGTCGAGCACCTGGCCGATGCTGACACCGGCTCTGGTCATGCGTAGTCCTGCGCTCCGAGTCCGCGGCGCCGGCCGACCTCGGGACTGCGGGTCATGAACACCAGCCGGAACTTGCCGATCTGTACCTCGTCGCCGCCGAACAACTCGGCCTCCTCGATCCGCTCGCGGTTCACGTAGGTGCCGTTGAGGCTGCCCACGTCACGGACGGTGAAGCGGTCCCCGTGCCGGTAGAACTCGGCATGGCGCCGGGAGACCGTCACGTCGTCGAGGAAGATATCGCTGTCGGGATGCCGCCCGGCGGAGGTGAAGTCGCTGTCGAGCAGGAACCTCGAACCCGCGTTCGGGCCGCGCAGGACCACGAGCAGCGCCGTGCCCGGCGGGAGCGAGTCGACCGCCGAGAAGTCGGGCGACGGATCGTCGTAGCCGTCGGCCTCGCCCGGGACCGGCGCGATGATCGACGTGGTGTCGCCGGGGGGACGATCGCCGGGGAACTGCGCTGAAGCTGCCGGTGTTCGCGCGCATCAGCGGGGCACCGCAGTTGGAGCAGTACCGGGAACTCTCAGGGTTAGGCCGACCACACCGCCCGCAGTACATACCAGCCATGGCTCCGTCCGGCCTCCCCTCTGCCTCGACATCGTACCTTCCCGGACCATCCCGTCCGGGGCTGTTGCCAAAGGTACCTGGGGAGAGTCTTGCTGGTCCACGCGCCACGCGAACAGCCGACGCAGACCGTTCTTCGGCCTGCCGTCCTGTGCCTGACGCTTCCGCCACACGGCCGCTTCACCTCCGGGTCACGCGCACGACGCAGGGTCGCGGTGCGGGTTCGGGCGGGACACCGTCGTCGAGCCAGACGCCGGCTACCACTTCGTGCACCGCGAAATGGTACGTCTGCGTAGTTAACACAGATTACCGTAACGCATCCAGCGTTCCGACCTCGGCGCGGGTCCCCTGTTCGGCTAGGCAGCGGGTCTGCTCTAGGAGTCGGCCTGCTCCACGATCGCGGCCCACTCGTCGATCAGGTACTGCGCGGAGTCGGCGTCGGCGCCCTCAGCCCACAGGTGGGTGACCGCGTCGGCCGGGTCGGGGAGCACCAGCACCCAGCCCCGGTCAGCGTCGACGATCCGCACTCCGTCGGTGGTGTCGACCGGGCGGTTGCCCGCCGCCTCGAGCACGGTCCGCATCACCGAGCCCTTGGCCGCCCACGGGGTGGGCACCGAGCGGCGCATCAGGTGCGCCTGCGGGATGCGCGCGTCGATCTGGCTGAGCGTCAGCCGGGTCCGGCGACGAGGCCGAGCAGCCGGACGAACGCCGCGATCCCGTCCACCGTCCGGCCGAACTCCGGCACCACGAACCCGCCGCGCCCGTCCGCCGCGAAGATCACCTCGTCGGCGGCGGCGGCGTTGGTCAGCGCGTCCTGCGACGTCGGCGTCCAGGTGACCTGCACCCCGTGGAACCGGCAGACCTGCTCGGCGACCCGCGTGGTGGTGACCGGCAGCGCCACCCGGCCGGACCGCCGCTCGGCGGCCACCAGGTCGAGCACGACCAGCAGCGCCCGCTCGTCGCTGACCAGGGCGCCCTTCTCGTCGACGAGGTGGATCCGCTCGCCGACCGGGTCGAACCTGACGCCGAACGCCGCCCGCGACGACGACACGACCTCGGCCAGCCGCTGCATGCCCGCCCGGTTCTGCGCCACGGTCTGGGTGGGCGTCACCTCGTCGAGCCGGTTGTTCACGGTGTGCACGTCCACGCCGATCCGGCCGAGCAGCGTGGGCAGCACCAGCGAGACGGTGCCGCCGGCGCAGTCCGCGACCACCTTGAGCCCGGCCCCGTTGACCCCGTCAAGGTCCGCGCAGCGCAGCAGCTCGTGGGTGTAGAGCTCCACGACGCGCGGCGGGTAGCTGAGCTCGGCGATCTCGCCGGGGAAGGCCCGGCGGAACTCCTGCCGGGAGAAGACGCGCTCGAGCTTGCGCTGCGCCTGCTGAGAGAGCTCCGCGCCGCGCTCGTCGAGGAAGATGATGTCGATCGACTGGGTGTCGCCCGGCGTGGTGCGCAGCGCGATCCCGCCGCTGTACTTGCGCCGCGCGGTCTCGAACCGGGCGACCGGCAGCGGCAGCGCCTCCAGGTCCATCACGTTGATCGCCGAGGCGTTCAGCGCGCCCTGCATGGCGCGCTTGAGGGTGCGCGCGGCCCGCGACACGTCACGCGACGTGGTGACCGTGGACCCCTTCTGCAGCGTGGTCGCGTAGGCGGAGGCCAGCCGGACCGCCAGCTCGGGGGTGACCTCGACGTTGATCAGGCCGGACACGCCCCGCTGGCCGAACAGCGTCCGCTGACCGCGCGACTCCCAGATCACGCTCGTGTTGACGACCGCGCCCGCCTCGATGGTCTTGAACGGGTAGACCTTGACCCCGGCGGAGATGTACGCCTCCGGCTCGATGACGCACTCGTCGCCGATGACCGCGGTCTCCTCGATCCGCGCCCGGCGCATCACGTCGGTGTTCTTGCCGACCACGCAGCCGCGCAGCGTGACGCCCTGGCCGACGAAGACGCGGTTGTGCACCACCGCGCGGTGGATGAACGCGCCCTCCTTGACCACCACGTTGGCGCCGATCACGCTGTACTCGCGCAGGTGCGCGCCCGCCTCGATCTTGGCGTACTCGCCGATGGCGACCGGGCCGGTGAGCACCGCGTCCGGGTCCACCTCGGCGCCCTCCGCGACCCAGACGCCGGGCGATAGCTCGAACCCGGCGATGTCGGCGTCGACCTTGCGGTTGAGCACGTCGGCCTGCGCCTTGAGGTAGGACTCGAGGGTGCCGACGTCCTCCCAGTACTTGTCCGATACGTAGCCGTAGATCGGGGCGCCGCGCTGGAGCAGCTTGGGGAACACGTCGTGCGACCAGTCGACGGACTCCTTCGCGGAGACCTCCGCCAGAACCTCGGGCTCCATGATGTAGACGCCGGTGTTCACCGTGTCGGAGAACACCTGGCCCCAGGTCGGCTTCTCCAGGAACCGCTGGATCCTGCCGTCCTCGTCGGCGATCACGATGCCGAACTCGAGCGGGTCGGGCACCCGGGTGAGGCCGACCGTGACCAGCGCGCCGTTCTCCTTGTGGAACCTGACCATCTCCGTCAGGTCCATGTCGGTCAGCGCGTCACCGGATATGACCAGGAACGTGTCGTCCTTCAGCGCGTCCTCGGCGTTCTTGACCGAGCCCGCGGTGCCGAGCGGCGTCTCCTCCGTCGCGTACTGCAGCGACATGCCGACGTCCTCGCCGTCGCCGAAGTAGTTCCGCACCAGCGCGGCGAGGAACTGGACGGTGACGACCGTCTCCTCCATCCCGTGCCTCTTCAGCAGCCGGAGCACGTGCTCCATGATCGGCCGGTTCACCACCGGCAGCAGCGGCTTGGGCTGGTTGGCGGTCATCGGGCGGAGCCTGGTGCCCTCGCCGCCTGCCATCACGACGGCCTTCACGACGTGGCCGCTCCTTTCACCAGGTCCCTGATCTCGCTCAGGTAGAGCAGCGCCGCCCACCAGTAAAGGGCGACGCCCCAGACGGCGAAGGCCCAGCCGATTATCCGGACGACCTCTGACGTAATGCCGCCGTGGGCGCCGAGGAACAGCAGCGGAAACGCGTACATGAGGCAGAGCGTGGCGGCCTTGCCGACGAAGCTCACCTGCAGCGCCCCGTAGTCGGTGCGGCGCCGCAGCACGACAAGCGCCAGCGCCACGCACGCCTCGCGCGCGGCGATCGCGGCGAACAGCCACCACGGGATGATTCCGCGCACCGCGAGTGCGATCACCGTGGCGGCGATGTAGAGCCGGTCCGCAGCCGGGTCGAGAAGCTGGCCGAGCCTGCTCGTCTGGTTGAGCATCCGTGCCAGCTTCCCGTCAAGCCAGTCGCTAATCCCGGCGAGGCCGAGCAGCGCCGGCCGCGATGATGTCGCCGGTAGCGCTGCGCGGCCCGAGGACCAGCCACAGGAAGACGGGAACGCCGGCCAGCCGCGCGGCGCTCAGCGCGTTCGGCCAGGTAGCTATCCGGTCTCCCACGCTGCGATCGTAATGGAACCGTGGCCGATCGCCGACTTCGGGTAGCGCCTCGAGCGGCGCCTCGTGCCGCAAAATTTCCGTCTGGCGCGGTCGCCGACTGCCTCTGCTGTTCGCTGCCGTCACCCCCTCCGCAAAATTCACGGGGAAAGTACCCCCGCGTGACCAACAATCGCGGAATAGTAACCATCCGCATTGGAAAATTAACTTCACGTTACTCACGATGCACGTGCGTTTAGGCCGCGAGGGCTTGTGGCGGGCCGTCGACTGGGCTGTGCCGGGCGCCGGGCGGCGGCCAACCATTCCCGCCCGGCGCGCGTCATTCTTGCGCGGGGGCTCACCCCGATGGACAACTGATCCCGATGGACAACTGAAGGAGAACGCATGGCACACACTAGGCGGGGCCGGAAGTATGGACAGGTGGCGGCGGGGGCCGCTGGCCTGCTGGTGATCAGCGCGGCGACCGCCGGCGCAGCGATGGCGACGACCGGCCCGGCGGTCGCCCGCCCGTCGTGGCAGATCGTCAAGTCGCTGCGAACGGGCAACAACGGGCAGCTCACCGCAGTCGCCGCCACCGGGAAGACGACCGGCTGGGCGTTCGAGGGAACGGACTTCAACGCGGCCCCGGCGGCCTACCAGTACTCCGGGTCAAGCTGGCGGAAGGTCGCGTTCCCCGGCAACAAGGACGAGCAGGTCGTCACCGCCGCGGCCACCTCGCCGTCGGACGTGTGGGCGTTCGCCCAGGGCTTCGGCGCCGCGTCGCACGTGCTCAAGTACAACGGCCGCAACTGGTCGGTGGTGAAGACGTTCACCGACGAGATCGCCGACGCAACGGTGCTGGCGAGCAACGACGTCTGGGTGTACGGCGAAGCGGGGATCTCCGGGTTCCAGCCCGCGCTCGGCGTCTGGCACTACAACGGCGTCGTCGTGGCGGCAGGTGAGCACGTCCTTCCAGGGCGGCAGCGCGCTGTCGGCGACGAACGTCTGGGGGTTCAACGGGGTTGACGTCGAGCACTGGAACGGGGCCAAGTGGACCGCCACGTCGGTCGCGTCCCTGCTGCCGGCCAAGAACCCTTCGGGCCTGAACGACCCCGCGGTGGCTGGCATCCTCGCCCTGTCGAACACCAACGTCTTCGCGCTCGGCAGCGGCAACGCCGAAGACGAGGGCGGGCCCCTGGTGGTGCTGCACTACAACGGCCACAAGTGGACCAGGTTCGCCGAGGGGCAGTTCGGCAACGGCCCGCAGGCCGAGTTCAGCTACGACGGCAACGGGGGGCTCTGGCTGCCGATGCAGGGCGCGTCCGGCGGCACCTCGTACCTGGTGCACTACTCCAACGGCAAGCTGACCAAGGCGGCGCTCCCGGTCGCCGCGGCCACGATCACGGTCAGCGCGGTCTCCCGCGTCCCCGGCAGCACGGCCCAGATCGCGGGCGGGTTCACCCACACGGCCGGGAACCTCGGCGAGAATGTCGTCGGCGTGCTCCTGAAGTACAGCTGATTATCCCGCAAGTCCCACTAATCCCACTCTGGCACCGACTGGGCTCATGACCCTATCCTGAATGTTGTTCGGCATTGCTGAATGGCAGGAGTGAAAGGTGTCATGATCCAGTCGGTGCAGCGTGCGGCGCAGATCCTCGTCGTCCTCGGCTCCGGCACGCCCAGGCTCGGCGTCACCGAGATCGCCGACCGGCTCGGCCTGGCCAAGCCGACCGTGCACGGGCTGCTGCGCACCCTGGAGGCGCACGAGCTCGTCGCGCAGGATACCGACACCGGCAAGTACAGCCTCGGCCCGGGCGTGCTCCAGCTCGGCAACGCGTACCTAGACGGCTCGGAGCTGCGCTCCCGGTCGCTGCGCTGGGCGGAGGCGCTCGCCTTGCAGGCCAAGGAGGCGGTCTGGGTCGGCACGCTGTCCGGCAGCCGGGTGATCGTGCTGCACCACGTGTTCCGCCCGGACAACACCGTGCAGATCCTCGAGGTCGGCGCGGCGATTCCGTGGCACGGCTCCGCGCTCGGCCATGCGATCGTCGCGAACCTCCCTGCCTCGGCGCGGGCCCAGGCCCTAGCGGCCGACCTGGCCCCGCTGACCGGCCGGACCAAGACGACCCCCGGCGCGCTCAGCCGGGCGCTGGCGGCGGTCCGCGCCGCGGGCTACGCGGTCGAGAACGAGGAGGCCACCATGGGCGACGCGGGCATCGCTGCCGCCATCCTCGGCCGCGACTACCTGGCGGCGGGCGCGATCGGCGTCGTCGGTTCGGCCGACCGGCTGCTCGCCTCGGGGACCCGGCACGACCTCGTCCGCGCGGTCGTCAGCGCAGCCCGCGCCGTCTCCCGCGACCTCGGCGCCGGCCGCGGGGGCGTCGCCCTAACCGCGCTCTAGCGCTCGCCCCGTGACAGGGCCATGACGCGGTCGCTGAGCACGGCCACCCCGGGGGTCGGTTCCGACTCGTAATGCCCGGGCTTGCGTTTGCGCAGCAGCCCCGGCCCGTTCTGATTCCAGCTGAAGTTCCGGTTGCCGAGGACACGCTGGAAAACGGCGTCGACGTGATCGGGGAAGGCCGCCGCCATCCGGCGCAGCGGCAGCGGCGGGATGGTGTCCTCGCGCAGGTAGGCCCGGAGCACATTGGCGTGCTCGCGGTCCCCGGCGAGCGACGGGTCGGCGAACAGCTCGCGCAGCATCCCGTACTCCGGCACCACCACGAACCCGTCGAGCTCGTCGTAGATGATCCCGGCGGTGTCGAACTCGAAGAACCCTTCGGGCATCACGAACGTGGTCTCGCCGGACTCGCTGACCGCCCGGTGCCGACCGCGGGCGGCCAGGGCCGCGTCACGGCGCACCTTGTAGTACGCGTTGAGCCGCCCCTCGGCCTCCAGGATGGGCAGCACGAGCTCATCGGTGCCGAAGAACGCGACGAACTCCTCCCGGTCCCGCCGCATGTACATCCAGCCCTGCTTGGCCTTCTCCTGATTGCGGAAGACGAGCTCCGGCTCGCGGGTGGCCAGGTCGATTGCCAGGCGCGCGACCCGCCGCCCATCGTCGGGCGGGTAGACCGTCTCGCCGCCCGCGGCGAGCCAGGCCGAGTCGTCCTGCGCCAGCGGGAGCAGCGTCCCGGCGAAGAACCCGCCTGCCTCCGGCGCCGGGTCGAGGCCGTAGACGCGGTAGTCCAGGTCGTCAACCAGGTTGAGCGCGGTGACCGCGCCCGGTCCGGCCTCGACCGCCCGGGCCTCAAAGACACGGGCCTCAAAGACACGGGCCTCAAAGACACGGGCCTCAAAGACACCGCGCACGCTGTTGTCGGCCCAGTCGAGTACCAGGTCCCGCTCCGCGCGGGTCAGCCCCCGCTGCGTGCCGATGAACCGCTCAACCACGGCCAGCCCGCCCGCCCGCGCGATCGCGTGGCGCAGCTCGACGGCCCGCCCAATCTGCTCTGGACCCACAGGTACAGAGCATAAGGAATCCAGCTCGAACGGGCCGTGCCTTCGCCCCTCAGCCACGCCAGAATCACGCCCCATCCGCCCAGCGCTCCGCGCTTCTTGCTGTTATCCTCCGGTCTTGGGTGAGCGTCCCGCCTGGCCCCGGGTGACGGGTGAACGGTCCCGGGTGAACGGTCCCCAGGGTGAACGGTCCCCAGGGTGAACGGTCCCCGGTGAACGGTCCCGGAGCAACGGCCGGGCTCTGCCACCGGTCTAGCGATCCGCATCTTGCTGTTATCTTCGGCTCATGGCCAGCTTTCTATCAGTTTTGACCACTCTTCCACGTCTTCCTATCAGTTCTGACCACTTTTGTGTCCGATTTATCCGATTTATCCGACCAAACTGATAGGAAGCCTTCTCGCCTTCGGCGGCGGGAGATTCTCCGGGCGGTGGCGGTCAGGTGGGGTTGCGCAGTCAGAAGCGCTTCCCAGGCGCTGGGCGCGGGGCGCTGAGCGGCGCTTCTTGCTGTTATCTAGGGCCGGTGGACCGGTTCATATCCGCCGGTCACATCCGACGAGGCGCGCCGCTTCGAGTCTTGCTGTTATCTTCAGGCGGCGCGCCGGCGTGTCGCGTGCCGGTTCCGGGGCTTTCGCTGTTTACGATTCCGACGTAAGCAGCGGGAGCACCATTCCGGGGGGATTACTGGTGGCGCAGGAAGTGCAGGTCAGCGGGGGACGGACCAGCGGGGGACGTCATGCCACGCACGTACGGTACCGGGGGCGGCACCGCAGGCCGAGAGCCCAGGGCAGGTTGCAGGCCGGGGTCCGGCTGGCGTTCACGGCGGCGTGCGCGGCCTTCTTGGTGTGCTTGCCCCAGCCGAGTTGGGCGGACCGCTCAGGCACCGCCTCGACCCACCCCGCCGCGGCGGGCCAGGCGATGGTGAAGAGCCTGCCCGTCCCCTTCCCGGCGGAAGCTGCAAGGTTAGCCGGGGCTACCGGACCCGCACCCGCGTCCGCCGGGCTGCTTAATGCCGCAACGGCACCTAATCGGCCCGCAACTCCATCATGCTGGGCGCGGTGATGGAGCTGACAATGGTCGGCGTGTGCCGCCCTAAAAAGACACGCGATCATGATCATCTGGCCTTTGGCCGACAGACGATCATTGGGAACGCACGCGTGGCTCCGCGCTTTCCCGCACGTCATCTGCCCGCCGTGGCTCACGGTCCTCGGTCCCGTCCGACCGCCCACACGAGCAGCAGGGAAGCCAGGCCGGCGGTGGCCGCGGCAGCGGCCAGCACCACGGTGACGCGCTGGAAGGCCGGGAGTGCGTCGTGGCCTGAGGCGTGGCTGCCGAGGACGGTGACCAGGATCGCGACGCCGAGCACGATGCCGACCTGGCGGGCCATCGTGACGATCCCCGAGCCGGTGGCGAACCGGTTCGGCGGGACCGCCGAGACCGCAGCGCTCACCAGTGTGGGCAGGGTGAGGCCGACGCCGGTGCCGGTCAGCAGCATGCCGGGAAGCATGTGACCGGGGTAATCGGGGGTCAGCGAGAGGTTCAGCCGCCAGAAGACGCAGCCGCAGGCGTAGATCGCGCACCCGAGGGCGGCGACCGGGCCGGGGCCGGTCCGGCGGGCGATCGGTCCGGCCGCGATGGCCCAGAACGGGACCAGCAGCGGCCCCGGGGCAACGCCAAGCCCGGTGCGCAGCGCGGACCAGCCCCAGACGTCCTGGCACCAGAGGGTGACGAGCAGCAGCATCGCGCCGAAGGCGATGCCGAACACCACGTTCGCCGCCGTGGCGGTGGCGAACACCGGGCGTCGCAGCAGGTGTAGCTCGATGACCGGGGCCGGGTGGCGAGCGGAGCGGTAGATGAACAGCGCGATCAGGGCCGCCGCCAGCGCGAACCCGCCGAGGACCTGGGGCGAGGCCCAGCCCCAGTCGTCGGCCTTGACCAGGGCGAGCGCGAGCGCGCCGATCGCCACGGTGAAGACCGCGGCACCGAGGACGTCCGGGCGGATCTCGTCGGTGGCCTGCCTGCCCGCTGGCTGCCCGGCGGCGTCCGCGGCCGCCCGGTCCGGCGCCAGCACCCGGACGCCGAAGAGCAGGGCGATCGCGACGACCGGGACGTTCACCAGGAACACCCAGTGCCAGCTCGCCGCCACCAGGGCGCCGCCGAGGACCGGGCCGAGCGCCGCGGCGGCCCCGCCGACCGAGGTCCACGCGCGGATCGCGCCGGTCCGCCGCTCAGGCGGCGCCGCCGCCAGCAGCAGGCTGAGCGAGGCCGGAAGGAGCAGCGCGCCGCCGGCTGCCTGAACGACCCGGGCGCCGACCAGCACCCAGACGTCCGGCGCGGCGGCGCAGGCGGCCGAGGCGATCGCGAAGACGATCATGCCAGTCAGGAACGCGGCGCGGCGGCCGATCAGGTCCGCGGCCCGGCCGGCCGGGACGAGCAGCGCCGCGAACACGATCGCGTAGGCGTTCAGCACCCAGGAGAGCGACGCCAGGTCCGTGCCGTGAAAGCTCCGGCCGATGGACGGCAGCGCCACGTTCACGATGAACAGGTCGAGGTTCACCACCGCGATGCCCGCCGTGACCACGGCGAACACGGCGGCGTAGCGCGCCTGCGGCGGCCGCGCCGCTCGGCCGCGCTCCGGGACGGCCGCTACCGCGCCCCCTACCGCGCCACCGGGAGCGCGGGCGACCCCGCTGGCGATGCCGTCAGCCATGCCGTCGGTCACGCGCTCCTCCTGGGTTTGGAAATCCAACTCGAGCGTAGTGCTCATCAGTTTGATTTCGCAACCCAGGTAAGCTTGTCGTTATGCGCGAGGAACTGCCCGGCCGCCCCTGCTCGGTGGCGGCGGCCCTGAACCTGATCGGCGAGAAGTGGACGCTGCTCGCCGTGCGCGAGATCGCCTTCGGCAACAAGCGGTTCGACGCGATCGCGAAGAACACCGGCGCGCCCCGCGACCGGCTCACCGCCCGGCTGCGCACGCTGGAAGCGGCGGGCGTGCTGGAGCGCCGCCAGTACAGCGACCACCCGCCGCGCTACGAGTACGAGCTCACCCAGGCGGGCCTGGAGCTGCGGTCGGTGCTCACGGTGCTACGCGCATGGGGTGACAAGTGGGCGGTGGACACGCCGCCCACCGCGTTCGTGCACAGCTGCGGCCACGACCTCGACCCGGCGATCGTCTGCCGCCACTGCGAAGCCGAGATCAGCAGCGACGACCTCAAGGTCCGCGTCCTCACCCCGGGCTGGACCCGCAAGGGCCCGGCGCCCGCCGACGACGCGTTACGACTGCGCGCTCATCGCCGCCCGCAGCCGGAACGAGCCCGGGATCAGCTCGCCGGCGGCGCGCGCCCGCTCGAGCGCGGCGGACCACCAGGCGAGGTCCTCGAGCATGATGTCGGCGGCGGCGTTAGTCATCGGGTTGACCGGCTGGCCACGGTCATCGAAGGCGCTCTGCACGCCGGGGATGACCACGCTGTTGCGCATAGGCACGGACTCGGTCTCGACGAACACGTGGGCGAGGTGCTCGATCGCGCGCACACCGCCCGCGACGCCGCCGGAGTAGCCGACGAAGGCGACGGGCTTGTTCCTGAAGCCGAACGAGAGCCACACGCTGTCGATCGCGTTCTTCAGGCCGCCGGGGATGGAATGGTTGTACTCGGGCGTAAGGATCACGTAGGCGTCGGCGGACTTGATCGTGACGTTCCACGCCTTGACGAGCGGCTCGGAGTAGGTGGGGTCGTTGAAATCGCCGATCGTGCCCATGTGCTCGCCGAAGATCGGCAGCGGCCAGTCCCGCAGGTCAACGATCTCGGTGTCGAAGGCCGCGTGCCCGGTGGCCTTCTCGGTGAGCCACGGAAGGACGAGGTCGGCGGCCCGGCCCGGGCGCGTGCTGCCCACGATGACAAGCAGTTTCGACATATCAATTATCCTAGCTGTTATAGCAGTTCGATTGCTTGCTAGCGTAATCACAGTCAGGGAAAAGTCAGGGAAAGGCCCCGAGTCATGGCTCTGGCCGTCAATCGCGTCGGCACCATCTTTAAGAAGTGCGACCGCAGCAACCACAAGCCCGACTCCAACCAGCGCTGTGCGACTTCGGTATGCCAGCATACGTGCGACAACCCCGACCGCTGCGCGCACGCGTGGACGTTGCGCTACTGGGTCAACGGCAAGCAGGTCGAGAAGTCATTCAAGGACTCGACTCACCCCGATAGCGGGCGCGTCAGCTACGGCAGCGGCAAGAAGCTCGCGCAGGACTGGCAGCTGAAGCTCACCGTGGATAAGCGCTCCGGGGACATCACTTTCGCCGATCACGCCAAGAGCGGCAAGCAGAACTTCGGCGAGGCGTGCGAGCAGCTCATCGACCGGATGCGGATCAATGAAAATACCCGGGGTCTTTACCTTCGCGCGTACCGCACCTACGTGCAGCGGATGTTCGGGGACAAGACCGCTGACTCAGGTGGCGCAGGACCGCGACGGCGTGACCGAGCTCCTGACCATGACGATGAAGCACCTGAGCAACTCGCCGCGCCAGCAGACGCGCATGCTGATCGTCGGCACCTGCGACGAGGCGGTGAGGGCCGGCAGGCTGGCGAGGCACAACCTGGCCGGCATTGAGCTAGCCGACCACGGCCCGAAGAACCTGCACGCTAATTTCGTGTTCCCGGCTTATGCGCAGGTCAAGTTCGTCGCCGATGGCGGCGTCAACCCCAAGAGCACGCGCGCGATAGGGGGGCGCGGGAATCTGCGTCTGGCTCATGCGCGGCTGCGGCCTCCGGATCGAAGAGGCCCTTGCCGTCGGCAAGGAAGATTTCATTGAGGAAGGTGCGGTCCTGCGGGTGATGTGGCAGGCGTCAAGGGACGGGCGTAAGCGGGAGCCGCTGAAGCACCGCAAGGCCGGTGAATACCGCGACGTGCCCGTGCCGTCATGGCTCTGGGAGATGGTCCAGGATCTACCCGAAGGCCCGCTGATGCCTGGCCGGCGTGGCAGTCTGTTCCAGCGTTACAACGCGGTCTATCACCGGTTCGTCCGGACGGCAGCGGCGGCAGGCATCCCCGACGGCTTCACGCCACACAGCCTTCGGCATGCGTTCGCATCCGCCATGCTCGCCCGTGGGGTTCCGATTACTGAACTGGCCCATTTCCTTGGGCACCGGGACATCAACGTCACTCATCAGGTGTACGGGCATCTGTTGCCTTCCGCTGCCAAGCGGACCGTGGCGGCGCTGGACGCCGAGTTCGCCGAATGGAGCGTGGGCTAGCGTCCTGGCCGCGAACCGTGCAACGAGGCATTCCCTTGTATCATCCACGCTAGATCTTCATCAGCGCTCCGTGCCTAGCAGGTGGCTCGTGGCTAACTGGCGCTACCCTACGAAGGCCCCCCAGCCTTGAACGGTCTCTATGAGGTTTTGCCCTTGAGGAGAGGGTTGGGCGGGTGGGGTTCGAACCCACGACCGGCAGATTATGAGGAAACCGGCCCGGCCGCCATAGATGCTGGCAGGGAGCTCTTCCCTGCCCATCGGTGCTGGTCAGCCGGGATCTGTCAGGTCGGGGCGGGACCGGCCAGAACGGGGCGGGACGGGACGGATGTTCCCATTCTGTTCCCATCAGAGGGCAGTGTCATGGCTCGCTAACCTGCGCGGAGTGGCTGGGTGCGCAGGCCGAACAGCAACCCGAGAAGGAGGGTGACCGATGAGGGAGTCGTTCCGCTGGTACCGCGCTATCTCGGCGGGACGAAGATGACTGTCATAGGTGTCCCGATCGCGTGCGGGGTGCTCATGCTCGCCGCGACCAGGGTGATCTGAAGGAAGGCAGCGCCCCGCCGGAACGTGTGACCGGCGGGGTCACGGCCTCTTGCAGGCCGTCCATGGCGACCGTTACCGGAAGTGACCCTAGGCCGTCGTCTTCCTCGCGGAGAGAGGCCAACGCCGATTATTTCCCTGATCAGGATACCGGCCGAGGCTTGAGATACGCGCAGATCATCTTGTTCTGCATTCAGCAAAGCCATAACCGCCCAACCCACCCACCATGCCCGCCACGCTGACACCCACTTTAACCACCGCCCTGGCCGACCAGCGTGGCCGTGACGTTCGCGGAGGCGACATCCCAAAGCTCGGCGCCACCGACGATGGAACCAGCGAACAACGTCTTGCCGTCCGGGCTGAACGCCATGTCGCCGTTTCCGAGCCGGGTCCGGCCGCTGAGAATCGCGACCCGCTGGCCAGATCGCGGGTCCCACACGAAGGCGCTGTCGTTCGCACAGCCGTCGTCTGTCGCCAGCGTTGTGCCATCAGGACTGTAAACGACACCTTGGCCGCCCTCGCATATGCCGTTGCTGGCGGTGTGCTGTAGCGTGCGTGTGACGGTCTTTTCCGGCATGTTCCAGAGCGTCACGTTACCGAAATCGTCGCCCAGCGCGAGCGCTGTGCTGTCCGGGCTGAACGCGAGACCGCCGCCCCCCGTGTTAGCCGGCAGCTTCGCGACGATCATCCGCGTGGCGACGTCCCAAATCACCGCGCCGGGCCGCGACGGGTACTGATTGTCAAAGGCAAGCGATACTGCCAGCGACTTGCCGTTGGCGCTGAAGGCCACGCCCATGTCACCCCGTAGTCCTGGCTGTGTACGGGAACGGCGGCTAGCTTGGCGATCAGGTGCTTACTTGCCAAGTCCCACAGGTAGACGTAGTCACCGCCGTCGAAGGTGGCCAGGGTACGCCGGTCAGGGCTGAACGCGAATCCTGCCGACGCCAACGGACTGCGGGTCCGTGAACATGGCGGTCAGGCGCCTCGTCGCCACGCTCCATAGGTACAACGTAGTGTTGTCGCCTATGGCGCCGAGCAGGGTGCCCGCGGGGGCTGAAGGCGGGCAGCGCGACGATGGTGGACGATGTGGCCCCTGGCACGGTCAGCGTCGCTTCGACCTGACGGCTGGCCACGTTCCACACGGAGATGTGTCCTGCGCCCTCCGCCGCTGCCAGCAGTTTCCCGTCCGGGCTGACCGTGATCGCGGGACCGAGCGGCACCGGCCCGTTGCGGTTAACGAGCAGGAACGTGCCCACCCCGGCGCCTATCGCCAGTACGCAGAGTGCCGCGATCAGTTTTCCGCGTCGGCGCTGGGCACCAGCAGCGCCCGGCGTACCCGCAGCCTGGTCAGGATCTGGCGGTCGGTGAAATCTCCGGGAGCTGCGGGAGCATGTTTGTCCGGATCATCCTGTCGATTTCGGCTGGCCCATTGTCGGCCAACTCGGGAAAGTCGCGCAGTAGCTTGCGCGCCTTCGCTCTCGTCGGAGCGGTCAGGAATAGCGCGAGCACCATCTCAAACCTGGGTGAGCCCGGCTGCATGCCAGTCATCTCCGCACTGAGCCTTCACCGATTGACATGATTTGATTCCTCCCATTACAAAACGGATTAACCATTTGCGTCGCATGTCCCACAGAGATCACTCCTGGGTCGGGCAGGGGTGCTGATGCGGCGCGAACGTGGGCGCGGTGCGGTGGTTACTCAGCAAGCGAGCCGCCGTTTCTGATGATCATGCGCAGCAGGCGGTCGCGTTCGCCGCGGCGATAGCAGGCCACGGCGAAGGCGCGGCGTGGGCCGCTGATGCCGATACCGAAGTGGCTGCCGTCATCCCAGTGACCGAGTGGCTCGTCATAGCCGTGTACGAAGAGCTCGGTGACCGGGTAGCGGAGCGTCTCATCGGAGGAGACCACGACGAACTGGCCGTCCTTGATATAGCAGTGCGCGTTGGGCATGGTCAGCGATGGCCTGCGTTTGCTAAATGACCGGAGCACGAACTGCACGCCCTTGACGCACACCGTGGGCACCTGCGGGCCGCCGGGCAGGCCGGACGGATGCTCATGGCTGTCGTGGTACGGGCAGGCGCGGTCGGCCCGGATATCGTGCGCGGAGTGAACAGGTACTGCCCCTCCTGCGCTGGCTGCGAAGCAGAGACGGACGGTGAGCAGGCCCTTGGATGTCCCGATGATGCACAGGTCCGGTTCGGCGAGAGCGATCGCGTTGACCCCGGCGAGGGTGGCGATCGTGATCGGGGAACGGATGTCGGTGAGATCCCAGACGCGGACCGTGCCGTCAAGGGCGCCGGACGCGAGCACTGGCCGACCCGCTAGCCGGGCGAATGACAACGCCATGATCTTGTCGGCGCTGCCGGTCAGCGGCGAGTTTGCCAGCGGCATGCCGGTGAGGCTGTACAGCGCGACATCGCCGTTGTCATTGCCGCACGCGATGAAGGGCGCGTCGCCGAGGGTGCCTGCAGTCATCGCCCAGCCCGTCTCCTTATTGGGCAGCGCGCGGTCCTCGAAGATCAGCGGCTGCGCCGGCGTGTCGTCGCCCTCGGGCCATGGCGGGCGGTCTGCCTCATGCAGGTAGGTGGTCCGCACGACGCCCGCCTCCGAAGTAACCACGACCGCATTTATCACAGCGACATCAGTTATCCGCCCCCGCATGTTCATGGTCCGCGGTTCCTGTCCGCCGCCGTCGACCTCGGTGATGATCACCTTGTTCTGGGAAGTGGCGAAGACTGCCAGTGTCGTGCCGTTGTCGTGAGCCAGCGTCACATCATCGATCGAGTCGGCCGGCCAGGACATCGTCGTGACCGGATCGCCGGTGTCGGTGTACCAGCAATACCTCCCTCTGCCATACCGTTCGGCTGCCAGGGCGATGGGACGGCCGTGTAGTGAGCCTGCCGCGACGAACCCGCCGCGGCGCAGCTCAGTGGCCGGGACCGGCAATGGCTCACCCGTCGTCACGCGGAAGATCCGAAGGCCGCGCTCGGTGCCGCAGATGAGCCGGTCGTCGCTGACGGCCACAGCGGTGACCGCCCCGATGGCGTCCTGAGCATCGGGGCGCGTGACCAGGTCGACTACTCGTATCTCGCCACTCGGGCCACCGCACACCGCGACCGGGTAGCCGTCTAGTTCGGTAACGCCGAGAGCGGTCACGTCGCCGTCGACGGGCGTCACGTGGACGACGTCCGGGGTCGCCGGGTCCCAGGTTCGCAGCGTCCGATCCCGCGCACCGGAGACGACGATGGTCTGGCCCGCGTGGCTCGTCATGGCGACTGAGATGACCTGGACCCCGACGGGTGGGTGCGGCGGCAGGGTGGGCCTGGCCGGTGCGCGCGTCGTGGATCGTGATGCCGCTTTTTTCGCTGCCCAATACGACCAGCGGCTTGCCGTCGACCTCTTCGGCGGCCACTGAGGAAAGGTACTGGGCGTCCGGCCAGTACTCAGTGATTTCCGGCGCGGCCAGGTCAACGACGTAGGCGCCGCCGCGCCAGGTGGCGCACACCGCGGCCGGGCCGTCGTCCCTGCGGGTGATCGCCAGTCCCTTGATCGTCACTTGGTCTGCGCTGACCCGAACAGGGCGGGGGAACTGCAGCCCAGACGGGACATCCCAGGTGTGGATGGTGGCATTGATGCCGGAGACGGCGCAGGGGCGATGCTTGCGGAGACTGGTGAGCGCGACCGCGCTGACGTGGTCGGCGTGGCCGCAAAACGGGCCCGCCTCAAGTCCACCGGTTCTCAGGTGCCAGACGGAAGCCCGGTGGCCGTCTGCGGCGACGACGACCCGGTGATCAGCTGCATCGGCGACGGCCACGCTGGTGACGTCGGCTTGGGGACGCATGACGACCTGGGGTCGCAGCACGGTGTCGTCCGGGCCTGGGCGGCCGGTCGTAAACATTCGCGGCTCAGTGGACAGCAGGATGTCTCGGGCCATCTCACCGAACATGGCCAGAAGCAGCTGCTGCGACCGGTCGAGCACTCCTCGTTCCTTCTCTGTCGCCGCAGGAACCCGCTTACGGCCGGCCAGTACCAGCCGCCCGCCGTCAAAGGACGGTACGATGCCGATCGCGGTGATCCCGCCGTCAAGCTCGGGAACCAGGTGCGGGCCGCTGATTGGCCGCCCGGTTGCCAGATCCCAGATCCGCACGCGCCCCTTGCCATCGCCGCCCGCGACGACTTTCCTGGTGCCGAGCTCGCCGGCGGTCAGCGCCTGAACTGGCTCGTCGTAGCTGACCCGGTCCCAGCGCGGCTCGCCGGTATCGAGGTCGAATGCTTGCAGGCCGCCGGCGATATCGGCGAGCACAACGGCGTAGCCGCCCTCGGCGCTGGCCATCGCGACCCCAGTGGGAAAGCCTTCGGCGGGACAGAGCGGGAAGCCGCGCGGCGCCCCGTCGGCCAGCGAGAACACCCGCACCTGCTCCCCTGCCGGGCCGCCGTCGTGGTTGAGCCTGACGGCCGCCAGCTGATCGGCCAGGGCCGCCGCGTCGTTGAGCTCCGAGGCCGGGCCAGCCACGAAAGGTGCGGCCAGCGGTAGCCGCTTGTCCAGGTCCCACAGCCGCAGCCGGTTGCCGGCCCGGCACAGCACGACGGGAGAGCGGCCGATCGCGCCGGACCCAATGGCGTGGCCGCAGTTCCCGAAGTCTTCCATCGGCTCGCCGATTGTGGTGCCGGTTGTCAGATCCCACGCCCGAACGGAGCCGTAGCTATCGCCGCTTACCACCAGCGGTTTGCCGGGCTCGGCATGGGCTGCAGCCAGGGCCCAGACCGGACGCGGATCCGCGCGTTCGAGCCGGTCCCGCAGCGGCGCGAGCTGGGTGCCTGTCGTCAGGTCCCATACCCGGATGGTGCGGTCGGCGCCACCGGTGACGGCTACCGGCCTGCCGCGATCGTCTCTGGTGAGAGTCAGGGCCCTGATCTCCCCGTCGTGCTGCCCGATCACACCGCGAACCTGCTCCGGTCGCCATTGACTGTACTGCAGCAGCCACGGTGTATCGGTGATGAGGCGCGGCGACCTTCGCGGCGAACGCGTCCAGGTGCGCCTGGCATGCATACATGTGCAGGTGCGCCAGCACACCCGGTTCGCGGCGCCGCAGCATGGGCAGGACCTGCCGGAGCAGTCTGGGTGATCGGCCGAGCACGGTCCGTCGCGCCCAGCCGGGACAGTATGCCGCGGTCGCCCTTGTCAGCCGCGATCAAGAAGCGCGGGTCCTCGATCAGCTCGTCAAGGCGGCCTGCCACCTCGGCGTGCGCGGGAAGGCTGACCAGCAGGTACGGGTCGGCCGATGACCAGTTTCCTGCTGCCGAATACCGGCCAAACGCGTAGCCGGTGATCTCCTTGTGCCAATGACCGGGGTCGGTGTGCAGCTCAGCTCCGGCCTCTGGGCTCAGTCAAGAAGTCGGCGAGCGAGGCGTGGTCGAAGCGGAAGGCGTCGCCGTTGCGACGCAGGAGCTGACCGAGCCGGTCCAGCGCGGTCACGCACGTCTCGCCGCCTATCGCGGTGATGCGGCCGTACGCTTCGAACTGCGCCGGGGTAAGGCTCGCCTCGGCGACGGTGAGCATGCCGAGCAGCGGACGGTAGACCTGCTCCCATGCGGTTCGAGCGCGGGTAGCACGTCCGACCCGGTCCCTGGTCCGCAAGAGGTAGTCGCGGTACAAGGCGTTGAGTCCGTGCGGCCACCGATCGGCTCCCTCGGCGAGCCAGTCCAGGTCGGCGGCGTTTTCCTCGATCATGCCGCGCAGAAGGGCCAGGTAACGGAAGTTTCCATCCGCCCGGCTGGTCGCGTAGCGGACGAAGGTGTCTCGCGAGACGTCTCTGCCGGCGAGAGCGGCGTTGACCGGCGCGCTGTCGGCGATGAGTTCCGCGAAGCGCCGGCTGCATCCCCGTGGTCCTCAAGAGTGACCCGCCTGACGTCTGCCCGGTCGTTGCTGCTCAGCGGGCCTAGCCGCTCGTCCGGTCTGCTTGCGATGACGAAGCGCACGTTGTCAGGGAACATCGCATGGTCGGTGAGCCAGGCAAGCACATTGGCGGATGCGTCGCGGAGCCGCAGTTCGTCGATGCCGTCCAGCAAGATCACGATCAAGTCGCCCGGGTGCTCCCGGGCCAGGCTGAGCGCCGGGTCAAGCAGCGCAGGCTTCTCCAGAGCGTGCGGGTCGGCATAGGCCGCCTCCACGATCTCGCCAACCGTCACGGTGGTGATTTCGCCAGAGGCGCGCTTGGCGCGCAGGCGGAACACGAGGTTCAGGTCCGTGAACGGGCTGATGATCACCCGCGGCACCGCGATCCCGGTCAGTCCGGTACCTGGTTGGATGACGTCGACCTGCACCTCGGCCGCCACTTCCTGTTCGGTCGTGAACAGATCACGGCGGAGCGCGGCGAGTTGGAGGCCGACCGTGGTGAGGAAGGACGCTAGCCCGCCCTCGTGCTGGTAAGCGGTCTCGCGGTCGGCTGCCCGCCGGATGAAATACCGGGGCCAGTCGGGGTGCTCGCGCGCGAGGGCCGCCAGCACCCCAGTCTTCCCGGCACCCGCCCCGCCGGTCAGCAGCACGATCCGGCAGTCCGGCTCGCCGAGGGCGGCCATGATGTCGTCGAGCGGCCGACGCCGTTCGACGATCCGACGGGGGTCGCTGGTGAGCTCGGCGATTAGTTCCTCATCGAACAGGTCGTCCATGGTTCCCCCGCTTAGAGTGTGCGGTCAGCCGGTCCGCGACCCGGACCGCGAGCCAGGCTTCCCAGGCGGCCCAGGCGGCGACTGCCGTGCCGAGGCCACTCAACGTGCTGACGCTCGCCGTTCCAGCCGTCGCGAGGTTGATCAGGATCGCGACCAGGGTGCCGAGCAGCACGCTGACCGCCGCGGGCACGCCGTGCCGCCACCAGGCAGACCGGCGGGTTACGCCGGTCCCGCTTTTGGGTCGTGCTTCAGCTCCCGCAGTGCGTGAATGTCTGTGTCCTTGGCGTCGGCGATCTGCACCTTGTTGATTCCGCGGACCTCGCGGTGCCCCTCAAGGACTTCTCCGCCGTAGACGTTCAAGCGATCGGATTTGCCGATCTTGTATGTCGTTCTCCACCGTGATCCGCGATCCCGCTTCCGGCTTCGGCTTCAGCCTCAGGCCGGGCGTTATCTCCATGAGCTGTTCCTCCAGCCGGGCGATGTCGGTGTAGTAGCTCCGCCGGTCGAGCGTGATGTCCTGGCGGTCGGCGAGTTCCCTGATGTCTGTCGGCAGGTCATCAGCGATGAGCCGAGACGCCCCGTCAAGCCTGACCGCCGCCACCGGCCGTGGACGGCGAGTGCGGTGGCGATCTTCCGGCGCACCCAGTCGCCGTCCGTGAACAACCGTGAGCGCCCGTCCGGGCCCCTGCCGTCCAGCCAGCGCGGGCCAACAAGCGCCAGCATGACGTCACAGGTCCCGGCGCTTTCCGTCAGCACGGCGGGGAAAGGAGCGGCGAGCGGAATGGAGTCGCTCGACGAACACGCTGTTCTCGCCGAAACGCCTGGTGAGCGATACTTTGATCAGCTTCGCTGCCCAGTCGCCGTCACCGTTGCGGAAGTTGATGAAGATCATCGTCATGGTTCACCCTGGACTGTGGAGTAGCCGCTCGACCTCCGGCTGGAGGTCACGGACCGGGCCGTGCCTATGCCAGCGGCGGAAGGATCGGGCGAGTTGCCGCAGGTCGTACAGGATCGTGGCGGATACCAGGTCCTGGAGCTCAGGCAGCAGCCGACGCGTCAGCACGCAGGCGTGGTCGACCTCACCCGCCATCGCGTACGCCAGGGCCTGCCGTACGCAGTAGCGGGTTCGCGTGCGCCGGGCACCCGCTGGAACCCGGGCTATCTGGACGTCGAACACGGCGGCGGAATCGGCGGCCTTCCCCAAGTCGTACAGGCACCAGGCGGCCGTCATGCTCACGGGGTCAGCCAGCGTCGATGACCCAAGGACCGGCCATCCCGAACGAACGGGGTGCTCCTGTTCCCAGGACTCGCTGGCCTGTGCCCAGGATTCGCCGGCCAGGTCAAGCAAGCGCTGGCAGGCGGCCGCATCACCAGCCAGGGCATGGCCCTGGGCCTCACGCAGGACGGCGCATCCACGCACGCGCGCGGGTATGCCATCGCGCGCCTGGGCCCTTCGCGCCAAGGCGATCGTACCGAGCGCGTCACCGCGATACAGCGCGATCAGGGCGCGCCGCACATCCGCGTAGGCGCCCATCGCGCGGTCACCGCCGACCTCGGCCAGACCGCAGGCCAGCTCCGTCGATGACAGCGCGGCCTGATCGTCCCCCGCCTCCTGTGCCATCCACCCGGCAAGTTCCGCGTACCGGCCAGCGAGCACCAACGCGGCATCGCGGGTCGCAGTGTGCGCCACGGCTGCGGTCTCGCACAGCGCATGCGCATGGGCAGAGAGCACCGGCAGCAAGAAGCGCCCGTCCATGGAGCGGCACATGGCACGAAGCTGATCGAACAGGTCGCGGAATGCCTCGACGACAGCCTCGGCCTGAGCCGGGCTGATCGAGGTAAGCACCCCGCGGACAGCGCCGGGCGACCCAGCCGGGAAGGACCAGCCGTCGGGCAACGCAGTCCACGTGGACAGCTCCGTCTCCTGGCAGGCCTGCGGGCGCACCGCGGCGAACGCGAGCAGCTTCCCGCCGGTGTTCAACGCCGCATCGGCGAGCCGGACCAGCTGTGCGCTCGGTGCCACCTTATTGTTCTCGATCTTGCTGATATGGCCGCGGCTGTAGTGGATAGCAACGGACGGATCGTGCAGCGACAGGCCCGAGGCAAGGCGCCGCCTTCTCAGTTCCTCACCAAAATCCCTGCTTACCTCACGCACAGGATCACCCTTGTTCCTACTTCAAGGCATAGCGGAAAGGGGCCAGCAGGCAGCGGGCGGGTCCCCCACACATATACTCCTAGAAGTGGTGAAAGAATAACACGCTGGTGGCGTTCGGTAGAACTAGCTAATCGTGGATCCTTACGCCTAAGTTAAGGTGCGCGTTATCTGCGCACTAACCTTCGATCTTTCGCGTTCGTGATCTGGTGGCCTGGGTGTTCGGCTGGGGTTGATTTTCTGGTGCGAGCGGTGCCCGGCTGTCGCGCCGGTGGCGGGGGTCCACGGCCCTGGGTGTTCTCCTTCCTAGTCGTGGTGGCGGTTTCAGCTGGTCAGCCGGATGGGAGGGCCTGCAGGCAGGTGACCGCGACGGTGATGTCGCCGCCCCCAAGCGCCATCGTCCGGCAAGCCGCAGCCCGGAGCCGGAGGCCGCAGCGGACGAGCCGTCCGGCGACGGCGACAGGCTGTCGTTCGCCCTTCACGGCCATTCCCCTCACCTGTGGCCCCGGATGGAACGAGGACCCTTGGGCTTGACCCGAGCTTCACACCCAGCTGAGTAGGATTGCCAGCCACGCATGCCAGGGCAGGGACAAGCCTCAGGCACTGGCCAGGGATCACGCCGCCGCCATCAGCGGCCTTCTCCGGCGGACCCACTCACTACGAGCGGCCTCATATCACAATTCACCTGGAAAGCGCCTTCGGCTCGCCGACGGATAAGATCTTCGACAAGCCATATCCTTCAAGGTCAAAAGCAATTTTGTGCCAGCAATCAGCCTGTGACCAACCCAGGCGAAAGCCTGAGGCTAATGCTCAACGGCTGCCCGCGAAAGTGTGCAGTTGGGGAGCCTGCCCTCAACTGCACACCTCGTCGCATTTGACTAGCCACGGCGGGCGTTGCGATAGCGGATCAGCAACGCTCGACGTTCCCGCATCCGCGCATGCGCCTCGCGATCGCTGAGGCCCTGGAACGGAGAGGGCAGGTTTTCCCGGATAACCTGATCGATCGCGGCCGGTCCATGATCGGCTAGTTCCGGGAAATCGTTGAGGACTCGGCGCGCGTCCGCCTCGGTGGGCGCGCTAACGAAGAGCCCGAGCGCAGCTTGGAACCGGGGAGAGCCCGGCTGCATGCCGGCCACAGCTAGGCTCTCGCCGTACTGCTGATACGGAAGCCAATGAAGATGACCCCGCCGACCTTTTCTCCTTGTCGCGCCCCTTGCGCCCAGCCTTCGCCGATTGACATAGCCCGACTCCTCCCATTCCAAATCGGGTGACAGGAAGCAGAATTCCTTGAATGCCAACTATGCGACGTTCCCGTGGTTCGCGTCCAGCGATCTGCTCGTCATTAGAAAACCTGAAACAGGAAACAGGCGCTTGCCAGCGTGAAGTCCGTCACCGAACTCGCCGTATGATGCAGGCCTTGCACAATGCTTGGCGCACACGCACGGATCGGCAACTTACAGTAAGTGGTTGATGCCCGTCTGGCACTGAGCACAACGTAGTGGGCGGGTTGCCGACGGGGGTTGCTCTAGTGGCAGTGGTCTGCGGCTGATTGCGGCGAGGACTTCATGAGCCGCCCATGTCCTCGGGACCATGTGCCGTCCCAGGACGCGTTCCAACTGGCAGTGCGAGGGATCGGCAGCGGAGCGCCCAGAGCGTTCGTTCTTGCACGCTCCGGCTAACTGTCGCAACCTACACATGAACGTACCGAACGGCGGCTCTGGCACGCTGCAGTTAGCCCTCGAGCCTCGGTTCTGTGGCCGTCGCGGTCCTGTCGCAAGGCTGGCGAATCTCCGTAGGAGGGGTGTTCTTGACCACGGTTAACTCAGATGCATACGGGGTTAACTGAATGTAATGTTCATGAGATGGACGGATGGGGAAGATCGCCCGGCGGCCTGCTGGTGCCACTCCCGGGGCCAGCCGCCGGGCCGCCGCTGGCACGACCGTCAGGGCTGATCCCTGCCCGGGATTCCCGTGACGGCGGGCGTGCTCGGCTTGGTGCAGGTCCCGGAGAAGCACACGTGGCTGGACGACATGGTGCGGGTGTACCTGCCCGCGCGGGAGTACCTGGGGCCGTTCGAGGCCGCGCGCGGGAGGGTCTTCGACCGTGGTGCCTGGATTCGCGTCTACTAGACCGGTTCCCTGCCGAGGAGTACCTGTGCCAGCTGGCGATCCTTAACCACGCCGCCATCTCTGATGAGATGACCGCACCTTTCGCGGAGCGGTTCCTGGGGCGCATCGCCCCTGATGCGGCCGAGGCCGTCGCCCGGGCGATGAGCGGCGGGATCGACGGGTTGCCCCGCTGGTTCCTGGCCCGGCAGCTCGTGCTGCACGCGATGCGGCTGGTCATGGTCCCTCCGGAGGCACCTGGCGGTGCCGTGGGTGACGTGCTGCTGGAGGCCTGGCTGAGTGGCATCGACCTGGAAACCGCGGCGGTGATGCTCGTGCACCTGGCCGGCGACGCGCTGCGCCATGAGCAGCAGCCCGGGGACGCCCGCTACGGCGGTGCCTCAGAGTCGCTGGCGATGGAGATGAACGCGAACAGCCTGTTCAATGACCGTGATGACGACTCTGCAGGCGGCGTTCCCGGGCAGCAGGAACTGCGACGCCGGGATCGACTTCGGCGGTGACGTCGTGCTCGCCGAGCTCGTCTCCGGCACCGTCAAAACCCAGACCCGCGAGCTGGCCGACCCCGTGTCCTTTAAGGAGGACGCGGAGCGGATCGTGCTGGGCAAGGCCCGTGAGCTCTACCAGGCCGCGGCTAACCTGCTGCGCAGCCCGCAACCCCCGTCTTCCCCGCTCACTGGGCCGCCCCGCCGAATCTTCCCGGTCGTGGTGACCAGCGGCCAGTTCCCGGTCAACCCGCTGACCATCCGCTACGTCAACGAGCAGCTCGCGCGCGAGGGCCACCTCCCTGACGGCACAGTGCAGCTGCTGACCGTGCTGGACCTCGAAGAGCTGGAAGGCCCCTCCCTGCCATAATGGTGTGAAACATGATGAACTCGTAAATATCCGTGCAAATAGTGCATGCACGGCGAGAGTAGGACCTACCAGACGTGACGATGTCGACCGCCGACGTGAACGCGGCCCGGGCCGAGCAGGATGGGACCGTGGCCAGCCCAGACGGGCCGCGGGCATCGCGGCCGAAGCACCGGACGTTCACCCGCGAGTGCAAGATGCGGATCCTCGCCGAATACGAGGCCGCGTCGTCCCCGCAGGAACGGAACGCCCTGCTGCGCCGCGAGGGAATTTACAGCGCCTACATGACGGAATGGCGCAGGGAACGCGACCGCGCGGCAGCCGCGGCCGCCCCGGAAAGGAAGCCCGGCCGCCCCGGGAAAAGCCCTGCCGAGGCCGAGAACGAGCGGCTGAGGAAGGAAAACGAGAAGCTCGCCGCGAAGCTCTCGAAGACCGAGGCCGCCCTGGAGATCATGGGAAAAGTTCACGCGCTCTTGGAAACGCTCTCCGAGAGCGCGGACTCGGAAAACAATCAGAAGAAATAAAAGACGGGCTCATCGCGCCCCTTATGAGACTACCTCGAAAACGGAGGCGTGCCGCCTCCTCGGGAAATCCCGGACAACTCTCTGGCGCGCGGAAAACCCCCGCCCGTCATCCCCGGAAAAGCAGGGAGCCGAGCGGGCGCCGCACCCGGCCGCCCTGTCCGCGCAGGAAAGGGAGCAGGTCCTGGAAGCCCTGGACAGCGACCGGCTCGCCGACAAGTCCCCGGCCCAGGCGTGGGCCGTCCTGCTCGACGAAGGCCGCTACCACTGCAGCATCCGCACCATGTACCGGGTCCTGGCCGACCGCGACGAGGTCCGCGACCGCCGCGCCCAGGCCGCCCACCCCGCCCGCGTCCGCCCCGAGCTCGTCGCCGACGGCCCGGACCAGGTATGGACGTGGGACATCACGAAACTCAAGTCGGAATGGCGCGGGCTCTACTTCGACCTGTACGCCATGATCGACATCTACTCCCGGAAGGCCATTCACTGGGAAGTCCACGCCACCGAGAACGGGGACCTCGCGAGAGAGTTCATCGAGAACGCCGTGAAAGCCAACGGAGGAGCACGGCCCGACTACGTGCACGCCGACAACGGGACCTCGATGACTTCCAAGCCGGTCGCCGACCTTCTCACGGACCTCCGGATCACCCAGTCGCATTCAAGGCCGCACGTATCCAACGACAACCCCTACTCGGAGGCAAATTTCAAAACCCTGAAATACTGCCCGGCATTCCCAGGAAAATTCAGCAGCCTGGGCGAGGCCCGCGAGTTCTGCGAACTTTTCTTCACCTACTACAACACCCGGCACCGCCACTCCGGCATCGGCCTGCACACCCCGGCCACCGTCCACGACGGCACCTGGCGGGAGATCCGCGCCCGCCGCCAGCAGGTCCTCGACGCCGCCTACGCGGCCCGTCCCGACCGCTTCCGCCGGCCGCCCAGAGCACCCGAACTGCCACGCAAAACCTGGATCAACCAACCGCGACCCACCATCGAGTCACAGGAGGACACAGCAGCCTAGGTATTCGTCGCCTGATGTTCCATCTCGTTTGACAGGTTCCGGGCTGCCAGTCCCTGGCGCGCGCAGGCGCGACGCTGCCCCAGCTCCTGGACGCCTGGAGGAGCTCACCGCACCGCGACACAGCATTCCGCAACTACCTCGCCTACGTCATCGGGGGCCAGCACACCGGCCGGCCAGACGACGTGCAGCGCGCACTAGCCGACACCTTCAGCAGCGTCCAGCAACGGCTCGGCGTACCAGGCCCCTGGATACCCCCGCCGAACCCTCCAGAAAAGACGTAAACGAGCAGAACTACCCAACGCGAGAGCATGCCGACGCACCCGTGAAGTGGCCGCAGGCTCCTCACCGTTCATGACCAACATCCGATGCGAGCCGACTTGGGGGCTGCTCTATATCGCCGATTTTGCGCGGGCTGCCATGCTGCAAGGCGAGTAGTGGATCGCGTGCAGATCAACCAGTTCCGCACGGTCCTGCGGCGTTTCGCGGCTAATCGGTTTCCTGGTCGCGTTCCGATGCGAACCTGCGGTACGTGCACAGTCGTGGCGGATTACCCTGGGGACGCGGGAGGAACAATGATGAAGATCATCGGGCGGTGGACGGTCGCCTTTTTAGCCGTAATTGCGGCTTTTGCGATCCCTGCATGGCTCTGCGGAGCGCTTGTTTTGAGGGGCGTGTTCAAGGACCCGGGCGTGCGCTGGGGCGTGGCCACGGCGGCGGGTCTCGCGGTGGCCGCTTTCGTTGCCCTCTGGGCTTACGGCTTCGTCACGAGCGGCAGCGAAGACGAGCCGCCAGAGCACGGCGAGTCGGCAAAGGCGGCGACTGTCAAGAACAGCATCAAGGCCAAAGACAGCCTCTTCCTCGGCCCGGTTCTCCAGGGCGAGAAAATCACCTACAACGCCGATCCCCCTAAACAGTCCTGACCAATGATCGGCAAGGACCGGACCAGGAATGAGATCTCGGGCGGGATCTTCTTCTCGGCAGTCATCCAGGGGCGGGACATCACCGTGGTGCTGCCCCGGGAACTCACCCCGGCGATGGCGGGCTTGCGGGACGCCTCCGTGGTGTTTACCGGGCGCGACGGCGACCTTCGAGCAGCTCATCGGGCTGATTGACCCAGCGGCTGGCCGGCACCGAGGACAACGGCCGTCAGCGGGCTGCCCGGGGTCGGCAAGACCGAACTGGTCCTGCACGCAGCCCACGCGGCGCTGCGCGCAGGCTGGTTCCCTGGTGGAGTGCTGTTCATCGACATGTTCGGCTACGACCCCGGACCCGGGCCGGAAGACCACGGCCGGGGCCGCGCTTGACAGCCTGCTGCGAGCGGTCGGCATGCCCGCTGAGCACATCCCGGCTGCGGAGCAGGACCGGGCGCGCCTGTTCGCGTCGGTGCTGGCCAGGTACGCCGAAGAAGGCAGCCCGGTTCTGCTGGTCATCGACAACGTGTCGACCGCCGCGCAGGTCACGCCGCTGATTCCGGCCTGCGGGAAAGGTGCTCGTCACTTCCCGCCACCGGCTGCCGCTGCAGAACGCGCGGCGGCTTGAGCTCGACAAGCTCAGCGAGGCAGCGGGGCTGGAGTTGCTCGCCGCGGAACTCGCGCTGGTCGCCGGCACCGACACCCGGGTCGCCTCGCAGCCGGCCGACGCCGCAGCCATCGCCCGGCTGTGCGACGGGCTTCCGCTCGCCCTGCAGATCATAGCCGCGCTGCTCGCGGCGCACCCCTCTCGCCCGCTGTCATCGATGGCCGCCGACCTCCAGGACGCGCGGACCCGCCTAGACGAGATGCGCTACCGCGAGCCGGGCGGCGCGGAGCTCGCCGTCGGTCAGCGTTCGACCTGTCTTACCACCAGCTGGACGCCGAGCAGGCCAGGATCTTCCGGCTGCTGCCGCTCAACCTGGGCCCGGAAATCTCTGCTGCGGCCGTGGCTGCGATGACATCGCTTGGCGAACCAGCCGCCCGGCGGTCCCTGGAAGAGCTGGAGCGGGCACACCTCATCGAAGCCGGCAGCGCTGACCGCCACTGGCGCATGCATGACCTGCTGCGCGTATACGCTCTCGGACTCGCCGACGGATCTGACGACCTGCCTCGCGCGATGCTCTTGCTGCTGGCCTATTACGTAGATACAGTCGGCGCGGCCGCACGACAGCTTGAGCCCATGGCCACGCGGCGGCCCGAGGACCCGTTTACCGACCGCGCCCAGGCGCTGGCCTGGCTGGACACCGAGTACCCGAATCTCACCCCGTACGGCAATCGTGGTCATCATCGAACCCGCAGTCCTAAGACCTTCCACCGCCGTCCTCTTCCTCCGGCTCTGGCGGTACTTCGAACTGCGCCGTCTCACCGACGACTGGATCCGGCTCACCGACTTCGCGCTGCAGGTCGCCCGTATGTTCGGCGACCGCGAACAGGAAGCGGACGCGCTCACCAAGCTGAGCGGAGGCCTGCGGCATGCGCGCCGGTTCGATGACGCCATCGCCGCGTGCCAGGAAGCAATCGGCATACAGCGCGAGCTCGGCAACCGGCACGATGAAGGCATCGCGCTGAACAACCTCGCCGCAGCCCAGTCCGCGGCAGGGCGGCATTCCGAAGCCATCACTTCAACGCAGGCGGCAGCCGCCATCTTCAGCGAGACGGGAGACTAGGCACCGCGAGGCTATCGCGCTCACCCACCTCGGCGACGCCCTTGCCGGCCTTGAACAGTACGCGGATAGCATCGCGGCCTACCAGCAGGCACTCGTCGTCTTCCGCGAGACCGGGGACAGGCTTAATGAAGGCGCCGCGTTGATGAATCTGGGGATCGTGCTGGGAGATGCAGGTGAGCGTGGCGACGAGGCCGTCGCCGCTGAGCAGGACGCCATGGCCATCCTGAGCGAGGCCGATGACCGGCACGGTGCGGTCCAGGCACTCGTCAACCTGGTCGGAATCCTCATCGAGGCCGGACGGTTCGATGAGGCCGTCACGGCAGGGAGGCGAGTCAGTCACGCTGGCACGCGAGCTCGCCAGTACGAGCCTTGAGGGGTCCGCACTGGTCAACCTCGCGATGGCATTGGAAGGTATCGGCCGAGGCAAGCAGGCGGCCGAAGCGCTGCGGGACGCCGCGGCGGCCTATCACCGCGGCGGTAACGGTGACGGCGAGGCGGACGCGCACCTGCGCCTTGGCGACCTCTTGCGCGGTGAGGGCCTGCTTACGGAGGCGATCGACGCATACCGGGCCGCCGCAGATCATTATCACCAGACAGGGAACCGGGGCAAAGAAGCCCGTGCGCTGTTCAACTTGGCGCTCGCCTTGCGCCAGGCCGGGCGGTTCCAGGAAGCGGTCGAGCCGGCCCGCGGTGCCGTATCCGCCTACCGCGAAGCGGGAAACAGGGACGAAGAGGCCAGGTCGCTGCTCCTCCTCGGGGCGGTCCTCGGCTGCGACCAAATCGATGAGGCGATAGCTGCCAACCGAGACGCCGTCGCTATCCGCCGGGAAAGCGGCGACCGACGAGGGTTGCGCCGAGCGCTGGGGATGCTGCGGGCAACACGAGGAAATCAAGTCCGTGCTGGATGCGGGACGCGCGCTCCTGGACGCGGGACGATACGAGGAGGCCAGCACCGTTTACCGGCAGGCAGCGTCCGCTTTCCGCCATCGCGGGGACAGGCACAGCCAAGCCGTCACGTCAGCCAGCTTGGGGACGGCACTGCGCGGCGCAGGCCGGTTCGACGAGGCCATCACCGTCCTGGCCGAAACGGCTGGGATCTTCGGTGACCTAGCCGACGCGGATCGAGAGCAGGAGACACGGGCCGAACTCGTGGCGGCTCAGCAAGACCAGGCCAGCGCCATCCAGCAGGATCCCAGAAACTAGCCCTTCGTGGCGGCGACAGCTCGCAAAGGAATCAGAGCGCGGGCGGCACGGCATGCTACTTATGCAACGCTTTATGAAACGCTCCGCGCAGATGAACCAAGTATGCGCGCTGGCGAACATCGCGATCATATGCTCTCGATGCACGCCGAACGGGGGTTATCTGGAGTCCATTTCGAAAAATTACGGCTGACCAGATGGTCTGCGGCGTTTACATGTCCTCGCGAAGCGTTCCGCACGTGCCCACAGACCTCCAAAAGCGGCACCGACAAGGGGTTTCGTCCCGGTTCTCGGCGTGAACAGTGTCCAGGTAACGTGTCCTCGCCGAAGCCCAGGGCCTGCTGCGTTTACGCCGAAGACATCGAAAATCGGACTCCAGATAACGGCGGCTACGTGCGCGCCTCCGCTATGGGCCGCTGTCACACCAAGTAATCGCGCTGGCCGCCACCGGGCAGCTCGGCATGGCGCCGTAGAGCCGATCCGGCTGTCCGTCGTCACAGGACGCCGCGAATGGCGGTACAGCCCGCTAGGCCGCCTGCGGCAGGGCCTCTGACTCTCCTGCCGCTGCCTCGGCGCGGACGGCGGCGACCAGGGCGCTCGCGCGGTCGCGGCCGATCCGCAACTGGGCGCGTAGGTTGTCGCGGGAGATCGGCCTGCCGGTCACGGCACGGTGCTCGGTGTCCAGTTCCCTTGTCCGGGCCAGCAGGACGGGCGGGAGGACGGGCGGCTGGGCCGCCGCGGGGATCGTCTGCTCCTGCTTCCCGTTCTCCGCCCTCTGCTCTCCCACGCTGCCGGCAGCCGGGCGGACGGCATGGATCTGGCGGAGCATCCACGGGCCCACCTCTTATCTGAACTACAGTTTGTGGTGTTTTTACTGATGAGTTCAGTTTTCAGATGTTGTGCCTGTTTTGTCGCTGGGTGTCGTTCAGGGTGGGGATTCCGAGGTCGATCGGGCCGGCGCTTTTGGCGGCGCGGGCTTCGAGCTGGGTGATTTTTTCCTCGGCGGCTGTCAGGCTGACTTTGAGTCCTTCGGCTTCGCCGAGCCATCCTTGCTGTTCGGCTTCCTCGATGCGCTGGCGGAGGTTGTCGCGGATCTCCAGGAGCCGCGGGCGCTGTTTCGGGTCGGGCCGCAGGAGCGAGCAGCGCACGCCCCGTTAACTGAACTAACTCCGATGTTTCAGCAGTTCATGGCGGGTTTTCGGTCACTGGCGCTAACTTGTCGGCGTGATCGAATCGGATGAGGAACAGGGACGCGATCTGTCGCGGCTCGTGGTGGCGCGGGCAGGCCGTCTCGTGGCCACTGGCGATGCCCATGAGCCGTATCGCGTAGTCGGCCCTGGCGGCGAGGTCGTGGAGCCGGTGTCGGTTTTCCTGCGGGACCTGCTGGCGTCGGGTAAGTCGGCATCGACGCTGAGGTCGTACTCGGTCGACCTGCTGCGGTGGTGGCGGTTCCTGGACGCGCGTCGGCGTGGAGTGGGACCGGGCGTCGCGGGCCGAGGCGAGGGATTTCAGCTGCTGGATCCAGCTGACGGCCAAGCAGCGGCTGCAGACGTCCCGGCCGCGGGCGGCCCGCCTGTCCTCGCGGGCGGCGGGAGCGCCGAACCCGGTGACCGGCAAGCCGGCGTCCGGTGACGGCTATGCGCCGTCCACGGTGGCGCATAGCGAGACGGTGCTGCGCCGGTTCTACGACTTCCACCGCGACTGCGGGACCGGCCCGGTGCTGAACCCGTTCCCGCTGGATGCCTCCCGCCGCCGTCGCGGCCGCCCGCACGCGCATCACAACCCGATGGACGATGGCGGCCCGAGCGGACCGGGCGCTACCGGCCGACGGTGCCCAAGCGGATCCCGCGGGCGATCCCCGACGGCTGGTTCGACAAGCTGTTCGCGTCGCTGCCCTCGGACCGGGACCGGGCCCTGGTCGCGTTCTGGATCTCCACCGGGGCGAGGGCCTCGGAGCTGCTGGGCATGCGCCAGTGCGACTTCAGGCCCGGTGAGCAGCTGATCAGCGTGGTCCGCAAGGGCACCCGGGCGGTACAGGAACTCCCGGCGTCGGCGGACGCGTTCGTGTGGCACCGGCTCTACCAGCAGGAGCTGCTGAAAATGGGAGTGCCCCGGGGCCGGCGGCAGCCGGCCTGGTGGACGCTGCGGCGGCCTTACCGTCCGCTGACCTATCACGGCGCGCACCGGATGTTCGAGCGTGTCAACGCCTCGCTCGGCGCGGACTGGACCTTGCACGACCTTCGCCACAGCGCGGCGTCCAGAATGGCCCGCGATGACCAGCTCAGCCTGACTGACGTGCAATGGGTGCTTGGTCACGCCCATCTGACCACGACGGAGATTTACCTGACGCCCACCCGGGACGAGGTGATCGTGGGCGTGCTCGCCCACCACGCCCGCCAGTCCCGTTCCCGGGAGGCACCGCCCCCGCAGCCGGCGCCGGGCTATGACCCGCGATCGCTGGCGGTGCTGTTCGGGCGGCCGTGGAGTGCTCCACGTTTCCCGGACAGGAATTTGCGGCTAATTCACGCTGCTACCTGCCCATTCAGGTACTCGTCCAGAACCTCCTGCGGCGTCCTGTATCCGAGTCCCGAGTGGAGACGTGTCCTATTATAGCGGAGCTCGATCCAGCGCGCAATATCCTTCGGGCCTTTTTGCGGGTCGGATAGACGGTGCGGTGCACCAGCTCGACCTTCAGCGACGCATTGACGGATTCCGATAGCGCATTGTCGTAGCAAATCCCGGTCCGCCCGACCGACTGCCTGTATCCCGAGTTCCGCAAGCGCCTCGGCGAACTCGCCCGAAGTGTAGTTGCTGCCGCGGTCGCTGTGGAATATCGCTCCCCCGGGAGGCGAGGTTCCGGGCTGCCATCCGGATCGCGCTGGATAATGAGCGGCGTCTTGTAGTTGTCGTCCATTGCCCAGCCGACGATCTTCCGGGTCGCGCAGTCGATGACCGTCGCGAGATAAAGCCATCCTTCCCAGGTCGGGATGTAGGTGATGTCGCCGACCATTTTCTGCGCCGGGCGTTCCGGCGGTGAAATCGCGGTTCACCAGGTCCGGGATCGGCCCGGCGGGCCGTCCTGCTCGGTCAGCGAGTGCCGCCATGGCCTGGGCTGGCACGGCTCCAGGCCCAGCTCGCGCATCAGCCTGCGGACGGTCTCGTCGTGCACCTGCTCGCCGCCGCGGACCAGCGCGGCGTGCATGCGCCGGTACCCGTACTCCTCGTTATTCGCCTCGAACAGGGCCTTAATCTTGATTTTCAGCATTTCCCTTCTTTTCGCTGTCTCGCTTTCCGGCCGGGACATCCAGTCGTAATATCCGGATCTCGATACTTCCAGCCATTTGCACATCCGGGTGATCGT
>CAVZUX010000039.1:0-24606 GCA_963778435.1 uncultured Actinomycetota bacterium | reverse complement strand
ATGGCGGTACATCGCATAACGATGGTGAACAGTTCCCACGGAACGCCCCGGAAAGCTCTCCCGCGCGCCTTATCTTGTAGCGGGGGTTACCTCTGTTCTCGAAGATTCGCTCAGGGCCGGTTCCGACTCGAGCTGAGGCGTGTGGTCGCGCCTGGGGAGCAGGAGCGGGGTTGCCAAGATGAGAAGTCCGGCAACGGCGATTGCGGTGCGCGGGCTGGTGATACTGGCCAACAGACCCCATAGGGCTGTCAGTGCGGCGATGGTGAGGCTGCTGCTGACCGACCAGGCGGACAGGGTGCGGGCCACTCGGTCCTTTTCTGTGTGGTTGAGCCGGTAGGTAGCGGAGACCGGGTTGAACACGCCGATGCAGGTGACAAGGCCGAGTTGGACGGCGATGACGAGGACGATCCCGGCCGCGCCGGGGCCAACGAAGGCCAACCCGATGGGCCAGCATGCACGCAGCGCCCCGGATGTCAGCATGACCCTGTGTTGGCCGAACCGCGCCACGAGGGGGCGAGCCAGTCGTGAGCCGATCAGACCGCCGACACAGGGCGCACCGAAGGCAAGCCCGTACTGCCAAGGCTTGAACCCGAGGCGACCGAGCATGAGCACGGACATCAGCGGCGCAGTCACCATGATCAGGCCGTTGACCGCGAGCGCGTTGAAGAACACCGGGCGCAGCGCCCGGCTGGTCAGGATGTATCGCCACCCGTCGAGCAGGTCCCCCGCCCTGACCCGCGGCGCCTCGGTCCGCTGCGGGTATTCCTCGCTGCCGCTGATGGCGCTGATCCCCAGTGCCGAGAGCAGATAGCTTGCGGCATCGGCTATCACCGTAACGACCGGGCCGAACATGCCGATCATGACGCCGCCGAGCGCGGGGCCGAGCGCGGTGGTCGTCCAGGTCGTGGACTCGAACCGCCCGTTGGCGACGAGCAGGTCCGCCGGTGGCACGAGCGCCTTCAGGTAGGCGCCGCTGGCCGTCTTGAAGGCGATACTGGCTGCTGCGACGATGATCGACACAGCCAGGAGCTGGACGAAGGTGAGCCAGCCGAACGCGTACGCGGCGGGGACCGTCATCAACACCACGAACCGGGTCAGGTCCATCGCCATCATCACTGGCCGCTTGCGCCGAAACTCCACCCACGGGCCCAGTGGCACCGCCACCAGTGCCCCGACCGCCAGCCCTGCTGCCGCCAACACCGACACCTCAGTCGGCCCGGAGTGCAGGACGAGAATGGCGATCAACGGAAACGCGCCGAACCCGAGCGAGCTGCCGGTCGCACTCACCGCATACGCAGCCCAGAGCCACTCGAACTGCCGCCCCAGCGACCGCCTCATCAACCAACGGGTGTGCATAGGCTCATTACATCGATGTATTTTCCAATGATCAAACAACATTCTGTTCGCGCTAGACAACCATTGGTTGTTTATGGGTACCGTGTGCGATATGAACTTGGAAGCGGTCCGGGCGTTCGTCACCATCGCGGAGGAAGGGCAGTTCCAGCTCGCCGCCGCCTACCTCGGTATCAGCCAGCAGGCAGTATCGAAACGCCTGGCGGCGCTGGAGAGCGACCTCGGCATCCGGCTGTTCAATCGCAGTGCGGGCGGGACCGAACTCACCCTTGACGGGCAGGCGTTTCTCCCGCACGCCCGGGAGCTACTACGGGTGGAGCAGCGAGCCGTGGACTCCGTGCGGCCCGGCCGACGCGCGCTTCGCGTCGACGTGATCAGCTACCGGACCGCCCCGTCGGCTGTGCTTCGAAACTTCCACCGGGTCCATCCTGATGTCCAGCTCGACCTCGTGACCATCCTCGACAGCGCTCAAGCGGCCATCGCGGCCTTGCAAGCCGGGACAATCGACGCCTCGTTCCGGGCGGTGGGCTCCCCCGTGTCGCAGCTGCCACCGGGGATCGAGAAAATCGCGGCCGGCGATGACGTTCACCAGTTGCTAGTCGGGCCGGCCCACCCGCTGGCCACCGCCCGCTCGGTCACGCCGGCCGATCTCGTCGGACAACGGATCTGGATGCCAGGCATGCTCCCTGAGAGCGAATGGGCCGCCTATTTCGAGGACCTCGCCGACGCGTTCGGGCTCACGATCGAGCGGGTCGGCCCCTACTTCGGGCACCTGCTCGATGTGCTCGCCGACTCTTCGACGCTCGCGCACCTGTCCGGTGAGCAAACGAGAATCCTCTGGCCCGACCACTACGATCTACGCCGCATCCCCATCCGTCATCCAGCCCTGGTGTACCCGAGCTCGCTGATCTGGCATCAGGACAACACCCACCCCAGTCTCGGCATCCTTCTCGACTACCTTGCCTCCACCCAAGTCGAGCGCCCCGAGAGCGAAATCTGGATCCCCTCCTGGGCGCGGCAGCGAACGCCAGGATGATCGCTTGGGGTGCAGGCAACAGATACCGGCCCATGCAACGTCTACGACTCCTGGCCGACCCGCGCCCATGCCCTCGTCGGCTTGTCCACCGAGCCGGAGGAAGCCTCGACGGACTCGCCAGAAACCGGCTAATCCGGTTGCAAGCTACATGCAAGAGGCCGGTCCCTTTTCGAGAACCGGCCTCTGAGATTGGTAGCGGGGGCAGGATTTGAACCTACGACCTCTGGGTTATGAGCCCAGCGAGCTACCGAACTGCTCCACCCCGCGTCGATAACTCCACTATACGGGCTCCCGTTCTAGGAACCAAATCAGTTACTGAGTGGTGCCGTCGCGGCTACTCGCGGCCCTGCCAGGTGGTTACGTCGGCCTCGTTGCCGTCGGGGTCGGCGAGCGCCCACCAGGCGGGCGCGTTCTCGTCGCTGACCAGCTCCCCGCCAGCGACAACCGCCGCCGCAATTCTCGCCTCCCCCTGATCATGCGGCACGGAGACGTCAACATGGAAACGGTTACGCCCCGGTGAGGAGCACGTCATGATCGAGGCATGGATGTGATCGTATTCCGGGCCGCCCACGGCGACGAGGCGGATCTGCTCACCGAGATTGCCCTGCGCTCCAAGGGCTACTGGGGATATGACCAGGAGTTCCTTGACGCTTGTCGTGCAGAGCTGACGTTCCGCCCCGAGGACGTGGTCACGCGACGGATCGTGGTGGCCTACTCGTCGTCTGGGATCGTCGGGTTCTACAGCATTGACGGTGAGCCTCCCGGCGGCGAACTCGGCAACCTGTGGGTAATCCCCGAGCGAATCGGAACCGGGCTCGGCCGGAAGCTATGGCAGCATGCCGTCGCCTCCGCGAGGGAAGCTGGTTACACGTCCCTGTTCATCGAGGCCGACCCGAACGCCGTCGGCTTCTACGAAGCGATGGGCGCGGACCGGATCGGTGAAGTGCCATCCCCGTCAGTTCCAGCCCGGACCCTACCGTTGTTGGTATTCCGGCTCACGCGAGCAGATGACCCGCTAGGTCACTTGACCTTGCCCTTGGGGCCGGATTGAGGCTGGATTTCGCCGGGCATCCTGCCCGGCATGAGGGAGGCACTAGTGGAGCTGATGACCATAGGAGCTTTTGCCCGAGCGTCCCGGCTTTCACGCAAGGCGCTTCGTCTGTACGACGAGTTGGGTCTGTTGTGCCCGGTCCGAGTGGATCCGGTATCGCAGTACCGCTACTACGCCCGGCCCAGATCGAGCAAGCCAGGCTGGTGGCCTGGCTCCGCCGCCTAGGCATGCCGCTGGCCTCGATCCGCGCTGTGAGCACGCTGCCGCCCGAGCAGGCTGCCACGGAACTGGCCGCGTACTGGGCTCAGATCGAAGCGGAGACCGCGGCCCGGCGTGAGCTCGCTGCCTTCCTCGTCGGCTATCTGTCCGGAGGGGACACCGTCATGACTGAGGCCCAAGGCAAGCTTGGCATCCGCTACGCGGTGCGGTCCGATATCGGCCTGCACCGCGAGGACAATGAGGACGCGGTTTATGGAGGGCCTAGGCTGCTCGCCGTCGCCGATGGATTGGGGGGCCATGCTGCCGGCGAGGTGGCGAGCGCGGCCGTCATCGAGGCACTGCGACCGCTCGACACCCAGGTACCGGCCGGCGAACTGCTCAACGCGCTCGATCACGCGGTGCGCCGGGCTAACAGCGCGCTGAGTGCCATGTTCCAGATCACCCAGGACCACACGCTGGTGCAGTCCCTGTTGGACGACGGCAAGATCACTGCCGAGGAAGTCGCCTCTCACCCTCAGCGGTTCCTGCTGATGCGGGCGTTGACCGGGGATGACTTCGAGCCTGACCTCCAGTTGCGCGATGCCCAACCCGGAGACCGGTATCTGCTCTCCTCCGACGGTCTGCACCAGGTAGTAGCGGAGGATGCCCTCGTCCGCGTCCTGCTCACGGTCAGCGATCCGGATCAGGCCGCAGCAGATCTGATCGCATTGGCCATCGACGGTGGTGGGCCCGATAATGTCAGCTGCATCGTCGCCGACGTCGTAGCCCTGGAAGAACCAGCCTTCGACAACTCCTAGTGCCGATGCAAGAGGCCGGTTCTCTGTTTGAGAACCGGCCTCTGACGTTGGTAGCGGGGGCAGGATTTGAACCTGCGACCTCTGGGTTATGAGCCCAGCGAGCTACCGAACTGCTCCACCCCGCGGCGATGTCCTTACTCTATGAACTCCCGCCTACAGAAGCAAATCAGAGACGCGAGCACTATCCAAGCGGCGACGCCATCCACACCACGTACGAGGCGGGCCACACCCCGGCCGGCGGGCCGGTCAGCACCTCGGCGTCCCTGGATGTCCGCAACGACACGACGAGGCGCGGCACGATCCCGAACAGCGACACCGACGCGCGCGACGAGCCGAGCAGCACCGGGCGCCGCCCGGCGCGCTCAATCGAGGTCGCCAACTGCTCCACCGCCGCGACCGACGAACCCGCGGCCATCGAAGCCGCCGGCATGTCGCAGAGCCCGCGCACGGTCGGCGCGAATTCGGCCGCGGTCGAGGCGTTGACGAACACCACGCTGGCGGATGGCCCGATGGCGGCGCACAGCGAGGACGCCGCCGCGACCGACCCGCCGTACGTCGCCGACGCGCCCGCGCCGCGCAGCCGCACCCGGCTCACGAACTTGGCCACCACGGATGAGTAGCGCCCGACCGACGCGTGCTGCACCAGTCCGGGGTTGAGCGACGTCACCAACGGCGGGATCGCCAGGGCCAGCACACAGCAGATGGCAACGAGCACAACCGTCAGGCGGGATGCGCCGAGCGCCGCCGCGCGCATCGTCAGCCGCGACGAGACCCACACCCCGAGCAGCACCAGCCCCGGCAACACCACGGGAACCAGCTGATGCGAAGCCCACGGCTGCCACGGCGCCACGGCCGGGTCCCAGAGCACGGTGGCCACCGACCACACGATGATCAGCAGCGGCACCGCCCAGATCCGCGCCGCCACGACCGACGAACGCCACTCGAACGCCGCCCGCACCAATCGCCGTCCAAGCGCCGCCGCGCCAGCGCAGGCCAGCAGCACGGCGGGCACGCCGAGATACCACAGCACCCAGTCGAAGCTCTGCTCGTAGTACTGCCGCCGACCGTCCACCGGCAGCCCGGCGATCCGCTGCAGCGCGGCGACCTCCCTGATCAGGGTCGGGTCCGTCTGCCCGCGGACCGTCTGCAGGTACGGCCGGACGGCCAGCCCGATGAGGGCGACCACCGGAAGCGCCAGAGCCAGCCACTGCACCACGGATTCCATGGACGGCAGCGAGATCTCCTCGCCCCCTAGCCCCACCAGGCGCAGCCGCCACTCGAACGCCTGCCGCACCCGAGCGCGCACGGCAGGGAACGCCAGCGGCGCGATCAACGCTGTTACCACGCCGAACCCGGCCGCGCAGAGCCCGAACACGTGCAGTTCCGTCGACACCGTCGACAAGTAGGACCGCGCCAGGACCAGCCCCACCGACAGCCCGATGCCGATGCCGAGGAACAGCCCAGTCCCGAGCGGTCCAGCCTGGCGCCGACGCTTCACGAACAACAGGCCGAGCACAGGAAACACGGGCAGCAGGATGCTCAGCGACCCGATCCAGACCAGCACGGTCAGCCCGAGCGCGAGCCCGCCGAGCCCGGCCAGCGCAAGCCCGCCGCCAAGCACCCCGAACGAGTCGATGAACAGGCAGAGCCCGCCGAAGAGCAGCACTTGGACCAGCGGCTCGGCGAACGGCGTCCGCGACACGTAGAGCTCGGGCAAGGACACCGCGAGCACCAGCGCCCCGACGGGCGCCCACCGCGGCCCGGCAAGCCGTCCCACCAGGCCGCCGAACGACAGCACCGCGCAGCCGCCGAGGACCGCAGGCATCATCAGCGCGCCGCCAAGCCCGGAAAGCCACGTCCCGGCGGCGAGGACCAGCGGCAGCCCCGGCAGGAACGACGGGGTGAGGGACCCGCCCGAGGAGTAGAACCCGGGGCTGCCGAAGACCAGCCCGCCGGACGTCCCGAACGCCGACGCCGACGTCGGTATCCGCGCTGTTCCGTGCTCGGCGATCCAGTACCCGTACTGCAGGTAGACGCTCGGGTCGCCGACCGCGAAGACCTGTTCGGACCGGAGCAGGGCCTGCCAGACCCCGAACCCGGCCGCGATCGCCACCGTGGCGATCAGCGCGCCGACGGGCACATCCGCTCGCCACCCGGCGGCGGCAGAGGCGTCAAGAACCGCGTCAGGCTCGCCATTCACGTCCGGCTCGCCGAACTGCGGCCAGCTCGCCGGCAACTGTCGCATCGCGAAGTAGCCGAGCGCCAGCGCGAGCGGCACGAAGATGATCACCATTGGCACCGGCAGCAGGCGCCCGGCGAGCAGCATCCCCGCCCCCGGCACCAGCCACGCGACCACCAGCAGCGCCGGCGCCATCGTGATCGCCCCGAACAGCCGCCCGGGCAGCCACCACCATCGCTCGGCCAACTGCCAGCCACGCTCGGCGGCCTGCTGGTAAGACCGATAGAGCAGAAAGAGCCCTTGGGTGACGGTCCCCGCACCGCCGGAAGGCGGCCGCCACTTCTGTGTCCCGGAATCCCGAACGGAACCGTTGCTCCGCCCGGCATCGCCAGCTTCCGCAGTCACAGTGCTTGACCCGGCAGCGCCGTCGGTGTCCGACGCGTCACCCGAGGACGCAGTGTCCCCCCGGACTCGCACGGCTGGCAGTCGTAGACGCACGGACTCACTGTAGAAGAAAGAACCTGTGCCTACCGTTGCGGGCCACGGAAACCTTGTATCGGGCCACACTGACCTTATGGAGCTCTTCACCAACTGGCATACCTGGCGGCAGGCCGAGCCTGAGCTGCGCGGCCTGCTGCCCGCACCCGCCGCCGACGCAGTGGCGAAGGCCGTGGAGTTCGCGGTCCGCTACCACGGCGACCAGACCCGCCCTACCGGCGCGCCCTACGCCGAGCACCTGCTTGAAGCCCTCGAGGTCCTGGTGCGCGGGGCCGGCGTCACCGATCCCGGCATCCTCCAGGCGGCCGTGCTGCACGACGTGGTGGAGGACACCCCGTGCACCATCGAGGACGTGCGCCGGGCATTCGGCGGCCGGGTGGCGGAGATGGTCGGCTGGGTGACCAAGCCGGAGCCTGCGGAGGGCGTCGACCGCCAAACGGCGAAGGAGGCGTACCTGAGCCGCCTGCAGGACGCGCCCGACGACGCCCTATTGGTGAAGCTGGCGGACCGGGTGTCCAACGTGCAGACGCTGCGCAACCTCCGCCTGCCCAAGCAGCGCCAGTACTACGCGGAGACCGTCCGGTACATCATGCCGCTGGCCGCTCAACGCCAATGGTGGGCGCAGTGGTATGCGAGCTGGCAGCAGGCTCATCGGGATCTGGCGTAGCCATGCCGTCCCCGCGCATCTGCCCCCCGTGCACGGCGAACAGCCAGATCGCCAGCGTCGCCGGGTAGATGAAGTAGCCGAACCGGGTGGACGGGGCGAGCAGGAACATCAGCGTCATCGCCCCGGCCAGCAGCACGACCGCGCGCGTCACCGAGCGCGGCGGCCGGAACACCAGCGACAGCCCGACCGCCACCGCCGCGAGCACCAGCAGCACGACGACGAGCGTGTTCCCGCCGTTGTGCCAGGTCGACGCGATGATGTGCCCGAGCAGCGGGCTCGACGCCTGGGACCGGACGCTGGCGAGCCCGAGCGGGAACTTGATCGTGTTATCGACGAGTGACTTCGAGTCCATGACGAAGAACGGGCCGACGCAGACGGCGACGACGCCCACCGCGGTCAGCGCGAAGGCCCAGGCGGCCTTCCTGCCGTCGCGGACACCGATCAGCACGACGGCCACCACCAGGGCCGGCCACGCGGTCGCCTTCATCGCCGAGGCGACCCCAAGCGCCAGGCCCGCCAGCACCGCGAAGTTGACCGAGGTGGCCCGGCCCCGGTGGAAGAGCAGGGCGAACCCAAGGCAGAGAAACCCGACCATGGGCACGTCGGTCCCGCCGACGGCGAGCTCGAAGGCGATCACCGGGCTTCCCCCGACCAGGATCACCCAGCGCCAAGGGTGCACCGCGCCCCCACGACGGAGCGCGAGCCAGAACACGATGATGAAGACGACGCCGAACCAGATCCTTGGATCGGTGAGCAGCCCGAGGTCGAAGAGCGCGCGAGGCACCCCGAACAGCGCCATGACCGGCAGGTACGGGTTGTAGGCGTTCGGGTTCTGGGTAGCCGCGAGCGCCGCCGCGCTGGTATACGGGGTGCCGTGGTGGATCAGCAACCACCCTGACCGGGCGACCACCCACACCTCCGGCTGCTCAAGCCCCTTGGCCGCCATCCAGGTGAGCGGCGCGATCAGCCCCCCGACGAAGGACAGCCCGATTGCCACGTCCGCGGCGCGCGCGTTCCTGATCGCGAGCACGGCCAGCAGCGCGAGCGTGTACCCGCACGCCGCCATCACGCCCCAGAGCCGGTGCACGGAATCGGAGCTGAACACCGCGACGGTAAGTGCCCAGGCTACGGATACGGCAAAGATTCCGGCCAGCCAGCGGCGACGCATGGCGGCCGGTGACTCCCAACCGGCACCAAGCCGAACGCCACCCATATTCACATGGCATAGTACCGCGAGCAGCATCCCTAAACATTCCAGCCCACCGTCCAGTCCCTGATGTTCAGCCACCACAGGTAGAGGGTGAGGGCCGGGTAGACGACGACTAGGCCTCCGGTGGCCGCGGCGATGCCCACCACGATCATCCGCCCCTCCCAGCCGAGGCCGCGCCGGTCGATACCGGACGCCAGCCCGCCGCGCGCCCGGTAAGCCAGGTCAAGATGGCGGAACCCGGCCGCGGCGACCAGCGCGAACGTCATCGGCGGCCACTGGTGGGCGGCGAACCCGGCCTCGGCAAGGAACACGTACTCGGCCGCCTGTATCAGCGGCGGCACGAGCCAGTCGCCCCGGCCGCCGTGCGGATGCCAGGAACCGAACGAGGCCAGCAGCATCGCCTCGACCGGGGTGAGGACCAGGATGCCCGGCAGGTTCCGCAGCCCGAGCGCGGTCAGCGAGCCGGTCACCAGCAGCCCGACGAACAGCGGTGCCAGCGGAGGGATCCTGCCGTCCACGAACCGGCCGATCCAGATTGAGATCCGGCCGTCACCCCGGTAGCCGCGGACCTCCATGGGACGCCAGCCCGGCCGGGTGGACTCGATGATCGTGGCGCCGAGCGCGGCCACCCCGAGCACGAGCACAACCAGGAAGCCCGCCCGGACTCCGGCCAGCAGGACCACGGCCACGGCCACTGGCAGCCGCACGTCACCAAGCGGCCCGAACACCCGCGTCCCCGCAGCCGTAGTAGCCGGACCATGCAGGCAGATGTCAACCATCGGCACCAGGACTGCGACCATGACCGCGATGACCGCGAGCCGCCAGACCCCGGCGGTACCCGCGCCGCCGAGCCCGGCCACGAACGTTCCGCGCAGCGTCTGCCCGGCCGGCCCGGACGGGGCGGCGCTAACCGTGCGCAGGCTGACCCCGGCCGCCATCCCGGCGTAGACGAAAAGCTCGGCGAGCAGCGCCGCAGGCGGTCAGGCCCCATTGCATGACCGGCGCGGCCGAATCCTGCCCGAGCACCCGCCCCGCGTCGACCGCGACGAAGACGGCGATCGTTGCGGCCAGCGCCACCCCGTCGTCACGGGCCGAGCCGAGCGAGAGCCAGACCGCCGCGATCACCGCGAACCCCAGGGAGATCCTGGCCATCGCCACCGGTGGTATCCGGCACGCGATCGCCAGGCGCACCACGGGACCGACGGGACGTCGGTTCGCGGCAATCCGCTCAGCTGTCATGCGCATCGTCTCCCTGCGCGCCGGGCATGACGTTTCCCCAGCGTACTCGGGCATCTACTGGCTGTCGTGGATATCCACACCGGGACACGCGGCGGTAAAGTCCCGGATGTGACAACGGTGACGCGAATGGTGGCTGTGGTGCTAGGCGGCGGCGTGGGCACCCGGTTCGGCGCCGCGCGACCCAAGCAGCTGCTCACCCTGGCGGGCAAGACGCTGGTAGAGCACTGCGTGGCCGCGTTCGCCCAGGCGCCCGCAATCGACGAGATCGTGCTTGTCATGCCGCTCGGCTACCACGAGGAAGCCAGGCAACTTGTCGGCGGCCAGGTAAGCGCCATCATCGAGGGCGGCGTCACCCGATCCGACTCGGTCCGCAACGCCCTGGCGCACATCTCCGCCCGCTACCCCGAGGCGACGACCGGCGTCCTGCTCCACGACGCCGCCCGGCCCCTGGTCACCCAGCAGATCATCGCCGATTGCGCGGCGGCCCTGCAGCAGCACGACGCGATCGGCACCGCGGTCCCCACCTCGGACACGATCCTGGTCGTGGCGGACGGCGTAATAGCGCACGTGCCAGCCACGCGAGACCCTGTACCGCGCCCAGACCCCCCAGTGCTTCCGCCTGGAGGTCATCGCCAGAGCCCACGCCCTTGCCGCCGCCGACCCGGCCTTCACCCCAACCGACGACTGCGGCGTGGTCCTCCGCTACCTCCCCGACGTCCCGGTCCACATCGTGCAGGGCAGCGAGCGCAACATCAAGATCACATACCCCTCCGACCTGCCGGTGGCCGAGGCCCTCCTCAGGCGCGAACCGCCTGCTTGATCAGGGTGCGGCCGAAGTCCCACATCAGGCCCGAGCCCTTCGAGGCGTCCTCGAGCACGTCCGCAAGACCGTCGAGGAAAAGCTTGACCTCGGCGTCGCCGATCATCAGCGGCGGGATCAGCTTGATCACTTCCATGTGGTCGCCGGAGACCTGGGTGAGGATCCGGTGCCGCTGGAACAGCGCGACGACGACCATCTGCGCGAACAGGCCGACCCGCGCCTTCTGCAGCATCGCCCACCCGGCCCGTGCCTTCATCCCCGACGGCCGGCCGAACTCGATGCCGATGATGAGCCCGCGCCCGCGCACGTCGGCGATCAGGTCGTACTTGGCCTGCAGTCCCTCAAGGCCTCGCATCAGCTCGGTCGCCCCGTCGCGCGGCGTTCTCGACCAGGCCCTCGTCCTCGATGACCGCCAGCGACGCAAGCCCGGCGGCCATGGCCAGCGGCCCGCCCTTGAAGGTGGTCGAGTGGACCATGAGCTTGTCCATCGAGGAGTAGACCGAGGAGAAGATCTTGTCCGTGGTGAGCATCGCGCCGACCGGCACGTAACCGCCGGAGAGCGCCTTGGCCACGGTGACGATGTCCGGCTGGACCTCTTCGTACTGGTAGGAGAAGAACTTCCCGCTGCGGCCGATGCCCGCCTGCACCTCGTCGCAGATCAGCAGCGCGCCGTGGGAGTGCAGCAGCGCCTTCGCCGCGGGCAGGAAGCCCGGCGGCGTCATCAGCACGCCGTGGCCCTGGACCGGCTCGATGATCATCGCCGCCACGTCGCCCTTGCGCAGTTCCGCCTCGAGGGCGGCGAGGTCGCCGAGCGGGATCTCCACGCCCGGCAGCAGCGGCCCGAAGCCGCGCTTGAACTCCTCGGCGCCGTTCACCGACAGCGAGCCCGCGGTGAGCCCGTGGAACCCGTGATGGGCGTAGATGATGCGGCCCTTGCCGGTGGCGTGGCGGGCGAACTTCAGCGCCGACTCGACCGCCTCGGTGCCGCTGCTGCAGAAGAACACCCGGTCGAGGCCGGGCGCCTTGGCGAGCAGCCGCTGCGCGAGCAGCCCGGCGATCGGCTGGCAGTCGAACTGGGTCCAGGCGGCGAAGTCCATGTCGAGGGCGTCGTGCAGCGCCTTCTTGATCACCGGATGGGACCGTCCGGCGGCGAATACCCCGAACCCGGCGAGGAAGTCCGCGTAGGCGTTCCCCTCGGCGTCGTAGAGGTAGGCGCCCTCGCCGCGCACGTAGTCCTTGTCGAAGCCGATGGTGCGCAGCGTGCGGGGCAGCTGCGGGTTCAGGTACTTGCTGTGCAGTTCATAGCCCTGGCCGCGAACGGCCGCGAGTTCAGCGCCGAGATCGAAACCCATTGCCGCATTCTATGACCGGGAGGCCCGGGTTAAGCGGTGGTTCCGCCGCGCTCCGCCAGCCGCCGCGGGCTCGTCAGGAACCCAGCGCCCCAGCACATGTGCATGGCGGCGAGCACCAGCGGCACCCGCGCCCGCGCCCCGGCCGGCAGGTCCCCGGCGAACACCAGCGCCGACCCCGGTGACCCCGGCCAGGTAGACGAGGGGAATGACAAAGCCAAAACCAAGGTATGGAACGAACCCGGCTGCCCCGGTCGCCGCCCCGATGAGCCCGGCGACCCCGAGGACCAGTCCGGCGGCGTTGAGCGCGGTCGCGACGGGCGCCGCCAGGTACCGCGGGTTGACCGTCTCCGGGTAGCGGCGCGCGACGACGCGCCGCCAGCGCCCGTACCGGAAGTGCTGCTTGGCGAGGGCGCCCAGGTTGGCCCGCGGCCGGTAGGTGACCCGCAGTTCGGGGGTGAACCAGATCAGGTGGCCCGCCGCCCTGATCCGGTAGTTCAGCTCCCAGTCCTCGGCGATCAGCATGGTCTCGTCGTACCCGCCGACCTGCTCGATCGCCTCCCGACGGTAGACGCCCAGGTAGACGGTGTCGACCGGGCCGGCGTCGCCGCCGGTGTGGTTGGCGGCGGCGCCCATGCCGGCGGGCGAGGTCATCGCCCAGGCGACCGCCTGCTGGAACGGCGTGATCCCCTCGGCCGCCATCACCCCGCCGACGTCGGCGGCGCCGGTCTCGAGCAGCGTGCGCACGGCGGTGCTGCAGGTAGCCGTCGGGCAGCAGCGCGTGCCCGTCGATGCGGGTGATGATGGCGTGCCGCGCCGTCTTGACCGCGGCGTTCATGGCCGAGGAGATCTGGCCCGACGGGTTGGGCACGACCGTGATCCGGCTGTCGGCGGCGGCCAGGTCGCGGGCGATCGCCTCGGTGCGGTCCTTGGACGGGCCGACGGCGAGGATCGAGCTCGAACCCGCCCTGGTACTCCTGCTCGAGCACGCAGGCGACCGAGTCGGCCAGGTGCCGTTCCTCGTTGCGGACCGGCATGACGACAGAAACAGCCGGCAGCGCGGCCTGGCTCCCCGGCAGAGAACGTGGTCCGCCTGCGGGAGCAGGCTCGGTCCGTTCCCGCATAGGGGGTCGGGTTTTGATCCTTGTCCATGACGCCGGTCACGCCATGCAGTTTAGACGGCAGCCCCGCCGACCGGACGACGGCTGCCCCGAGATTCCGCTGGCCGACGGGCCGAGCCGCCAAAGCCAAGCGCGCGTTCGGGCTCACTCATACGTGCCAGACGCGCGCTTCCTAGGTAACCCGGTTAGAGGCTCACATCCTCCAGGAGATCGGTGACGAGCGCGGCGATCGCGGAGCGCTCCGAGCGGGTCAGGGTCACGTGCGCGAACAGCGGGTGGCCCTTGAGCTTCTCGATCACCGCGATCACGCCGTCGTGCCTGCCGACCCGCAGGTTGTCGCGCTGGGCGATGTCGTGGGTGAGCACGACGCGCGAGCCGGTGCCGATCCTGGACAGCACGGTGAGCAGCACGCCGCGCTCGAGCGACTGCGCCTCGTCCACGATGACGAACGCGTCGTGCAGCGACCGGCCCCTGATGTGGGTGAGCGGCAGCACCTCGAACATGTCGCGGGCGACGAGCTCGTCGATCACCTCCTGGGTGGTGACCGAGGAGAGCGTGTCGTAGACCGCCTGCGCCCACGGCCCCATCTTCTCCGACTCGGAGCCCGGCAGGTAGCCGAGGTCCTGGCCGCCGACCGCGTAGAGCGGGCGGAAGACGATGACCTTGCGGTGCTGACGGCGCTCCATGACCGCCTCGAGGCCGGCGCACAGCGCAAGCGCGGACTTGCCGGTGCCCGCCCGGCCGCCCATGCTGACGATGCCGATGTCGGGGTCGAGCAGCAGGTCGAGGGCGATGCGCTGCTCGGCGGACCGGCCGTGCAGGCCGAACGCCTCCCGGTCGCCCCGCACCAGCTGGATCTGCTTGTCCGGCCGGACCCGGGCGAGCGCGCTCGCGCTGCCGGTGTGCAGCACAAGCCCGGTGTGGCAGGGCAGGTCCCGGGCTGCTTCGCAGTCGAGCGTGCCGTGTTCGTACAGTTCCTCGACCTCGGCCGAGGTGACGCTCAGCTCGGCCATACCGGTCCAGCCGGAGTCAACTGGCAGCTCCGCCCGGTACTCCTGCGCATCTAGCCCAACCGCCGCCGCCTTGATCCGCAGCGGCAGATCCTTGCTGACGAGGACCACGTCGTTGCCCTCATTAGCGAGGGCGCGGGCCACCGACAGGATCCGCGTGTCGTTGTCCCCGAGCCGGAAGCCGGCCGGGAGGACCTGCGAATCGATGTGGTTGAGCTCCACGCGGGCGGTGCCGCCGACGTCGCCGACTTGGATCTCGGCGTCTAGGCGGCCGTACTTGAGCCGGAGGTCGTCGAAGTACCGGAGGGCCTGCCGGGCGAAGTAGCCCAGCTCAGGGTGATGACGCTTCGCTTCAAGCTCGGTGATGACCACGACCGGCAGTACCACGTGATGCTCATCGAATCGCGTGAAAGCAGACGGGTCAGCGAGCAGGACGCTCGTGTCGAGGACGTACGTACGACGGCTGCACAGAGTTGGCCACGCAAACTCCCCTGGGCGCCGGTGGCAATGACCGACGCCGCGGACAGGACACGCCGAACCCCGGCCATCCGGGGGCAAACGTGTCGGACGGACCGGGGCTGCCCACCTGAAGAGGGCCGCGCCGGCCCTCTCGTCGCACGCAACGGCAACAGGGGGCCTCCCGCGGGGGGCGGCCTGGGGAGCCGCCCGCCACTACTGAAGGTACCCGCGATCTACCTGGGAGAAAAGTGCTCAGGGCTACATATTTGCGCGCCCTCGGGGGGTGCTAGGCGCCAAACCGGCGGTTACGTTCGGAGTAGGAGCGAAGTGCCCGCAGGAAGTCCACTTTGCGGAAGGCCGGCCAGTACGCGTCGCAGAAGTAGAACTCCGAATGTGTCGATTGCCACAGCAGGAACCCGCCGAGCCGCTGCTCGCCGCTGGTCCTGATCACCAGGTCGGGGTCGGGCTGGCCCGCCGTGTAGAGGTGCTCGGCGATGTGCTCGACGTCGAGTACCTCGGCGAGCTGCTCGATCGTGGTGCCCCTGCTCGCGTGCTCGATGAGCAGTGAGCGGACCGCGTCGGCGATCTCGCGCCGCCCGCCGTAGCCGACCGCGATGTTGACCAGGAGGCCTGGGTTGCCAGCGGTCGCCTCGCCTGCGTCCTTGAGCACCCGGGCGGTGTGGTCGGGCAGCAGGTCGAGCGCGCCCACCGCGTTCAGGTGCCAGCCCTCTTCGACCAGGCCGGTGACCGTGTCCTCGATGATCGCGAGCAGCGGGCCGAGCTCCTCCTGCGGGCGGCTGAGGTTCTCGGTGGAGAGCAGCCAGAGCGTCACCACCTCGACCCCGGCCTGCTTGCACCACTGCAGCAGCTCGAAGATCTTGTCGGCGCCCTTCCGGTGGCCCTTGCTGACATCGGTGTGCCCGGCCGACCTGGCCCAGCGCCTGTTCCCGTCGGTCATCACGCCGACGTGCCGCGGCATCGTCTTGCCCGCCAGCGAGGATTCGAGCCTTCGCTCGTACAGCCGGTACACCAGGTCGCGGTATCCCATGACCGACCTTCCTCGCCGAGAGCGCGCCAAGAGTCGCAAAGTCCCTGTGCCACGGTATCCGACCGGCCGGTCCTGACATGCCCTTTTACTGTCAGGGGCGGCTGTTATCTGCTGAGGTTACGCTTCGTATCTGCCGAGGTTACGCACCGGAGCCCAGGCCCCTGGACGCGTACCTCCTCGACCCGGCGGAGCGCGTCGCGGAGCTCGGCCAGCCATGCGTCGGCGTGCTCGCCGGTCAGCCGCACGCACCAGGCGAGCGCGTCGGACCGGCTGCGCGCGACGCCCGGCGTCCACCAGGGTGTCGAGCACCCGCCGCTCCGACTGCCGCAGCCTGGTCATCACCGGGACGGACAGCGTGGTGAACATCTCATCGTGGCCGGCGCAGCGCGCCCCCCAGGCGACCTTGCGGCGGAACCGCTGCTCGGCCTCGCGCGCGATCTCGATCCGCTGCTCCCTGGTCTGCTCGCGGAACCGCTTGATCCGTCCCTCCGCGCGCGGCGCCTCGCAGCGTCCTCGCGCCCTCGCTCCCTTCCCGCCCCGCTGCCCTTGCCGCTCTCTCCGGGCGCGGGCAGCGTCCCCACGACGGTGATCTCCTCGCGATCGACGATGACCTCGGCAGGCCCGGTGAACCACTCGTCCGGCAGCCGCCCGCGAACCATGCCTGTATCTCTGTACTCATGTAATTATGTAATCACACTTGCCGGCCCGGTCAACCCCGCCGCGTCAGCGCATGGGCACGGTCAGCGGCAGGAAACGCGGCGTCGCAGTGACCGGTCTACGCGACGCTGGCGGCTACGGCGGCGGCCTGGGCGGGGTTGACCCTGACGGCGCCGGCGAACTCGGTGCCGAAGTCGGCCGGGACCACCTCGACGTCCATGCCTGGCTCCGGCGCCTGGATCATCCAGCCGTTGCCGAGGTAGATGGCGACGTGCGAGATGTACGTGGGGGCCGTCGGGTCGGTGTGGTAGAAGAGCAGGTCACCGGGCTGGAGTTGGCTCACCGGCACGGCGGGGCCGGTCAGCGCCTGGTCGGCCGCCACGCGCGGCATGATGATGCCGGCCTGGGCGAACGACCACTGCACGAGTCCAGAGCAGTCGAAGGACGTCGGCCCGGCCGCGCCCCAGACGTACGGCATCCCCTTGCGGCTCATCGCGGCCTTCAGCATGGCGTCGAGCGCGGCCTTCGGTACCGCCGCTCATCGGCCTGCCCGGCGCCCGCCGCCCGGCGCCCGCCTGCCCGGTGCTCGCAGTCCCGGTGCTGATCAGCGAGACGAGTTGCTCGACGCCCGCCCCCTTGGGGATCAGCCGTCCCGCGGCGGCCGCGGCGGCGGTGAAGTCGGCCGGCGCGCACGCTGACCACGATCGCGTTGTCGGCCGGGGCGCCGAGCGCGCGGGCCGTCGCGTCGGAGACCACGGCGTTGACCCCGCCGATGCCCAGCGTGCCGAACGCCACCACGCGGAGCTTCTCGTGGTCCGCCCGACCGCGGTGACGCGTCCCGCCGAGCGAGATCTTGTCCAGCGTGCCCATGGTGTAGGAGACCGCGATCCCGCCGCTGGCGACGCCCTGCCAGAGCGCGTTCGACGCACCGGTCGGCCGCGCGGCGAACTCGCGGAACACCGAAGGATCGACGCCGAGCACCGCGGTGGAGGTCCCGTTGACGGACATCCGCACCGCCTCGATCCGCTCGGTCGCGACCACTCCCGGTATCCGGCAACCGCGCGGCAAGGCTCTTCGGCAGCGAGAACGGCGCCACGATCAGCAGGTCCGCCTGGAGCGTCCGGCGCAGCGGTGCGACGTGCGGCTCCGGCGCCCGCCGAGCGAGGCGGTCGGGACCGCCGCCAGCAGCCGGGCGCTCGTCCCCATGGTCAGCCCCGGTGCCACCGGCGCGGACCCGGTGGACGGCCTGACCGTCGGGCAGGCCGAACGCCGCAGCGAGGCCGCCAGCTTGTTGGCCGCGTCAGCCGCGACGACGCTGACCGGACGGCGCCGAGCCGAGCACCGCGACGAGCACCCCGGTGAGCGTGCCGACCGCGGCGAGGACGGCGACGCCTGCCGACAGCATCCGCCGCCGACCGCCACGCCTGATTGACCGCGCGATGCGGCGACCCCCCTCGGTCAGGTGCACACAGCCACTATGCCGTACGAATCAGACGCTCGTCCAGCTCGTCAGCAAAGCTTCACGCAAGGCATCCGGAGTTGTTACCGGTGCCAGGCAGGTGAAACCGCGGCAGACGTAGGCCGCCGGCGCGCCGGAGACGAGCGGACGGCCGGCCAGCAGCGGAATCGCTCCCCGGCGTCAGACCGAGCCCGCGCCCGAGCCGAGGGCGAAGACCGCGCCGGGCGGGGCCGCGTGGAGCGCGGCGCGCAGCAGGTCGGCGGTGCGCGGGTCGTCGTCCGGGCCGACGATCGCGATCTCGGCCGGCCCGGACAGCAGCGCCTCGGCCACCGACAGGCCCATGCCGCCGGCCCGAGGGTAGCGGGCGGCGATCGGCGGCAGCACCCGCAGCGCCGCGACGGCCGCCTCCGTGTACCTGGCCTCGCCGGTCAGCGCCCCATAGCTGAGCAGCGCGTCCGCCGCCGCGAAGGCACCGGACGGGGTCGCGTTGTCGGTCGGGTCCGCGGGCCGGAAGATCAGCTGCTCGCCGTCCGCCGGGGTGTCGTAGAAGCCGCCGTTCCCGTCGCCGAACGCGCCGAGCACCGTGTCGAGCAGCGCGCCCGCGACCGCCACCCAGCGGTCCCCGCCGGTCACCCCGGCCAGCCGCAGCAGCCCGGCCGCCACGCAGGCGTAGTCCTCCAGTAGCCCGGCGCTCGGCCCGGCCACCCCGTCGCGCGAGGTTCTGACGATCCGGCCCGCCGAGTAATGCAGCGGAGACCAGCAGCTCGGCCGCTTCGTTCTGCGGCGGCGACGAGATCGGGGCGGCCGAAGAGCACCCCGGCCTCGGCCAGTGCCCCGATCGCCATCCCGTTCCAGGCGGCGACCACCTTGTCGTCCCGGGCCGGCCGGGTCCGGCCCTCGCGGGCCGTCAGCAGCACGCCGCGAATCCGGTCAAGTCGCTCGTCAGGCGAGATTCCGGAAACGTCGGAGGAAGGGGCCTCCGCGTGGCGGGCCCCCGTGCGAGGGGCGTAAGCGTAGAAGGCGGGCTGCGATGTGGGGTCGGTGTGGCGCTGCAGGACCGAGGTGCCGTGCTCGAACGTGCCTGTCTCGGTGACGCCGAACGCCCGGGCCGCGAACGCGCCGTCGTCCTGGCCGAGGATCTCGCTGAGCTGGGCAGGGGTCCAGACGTAGTACACGCCCTCGGCGCCGTCGCTGTCCGCGTCCAGGGAGGCGGACAGGCCGCCCTCGGGGGTGCGCAGCTCGCGGACCATGAAGTCGCAGGTTTCCTCGGCCACCCGGCGGGCGAGCGCGGATCCCGGTCAGCCGCCACAGGTGCGTGTAGACGCCGATCAGCAGCGCGTTGTCGTAGAGCATCTTCTCGAAGTGCGGCACGGTCCAGGTCGCGTCCACGCTGTACCGGGCGAACCCGCCGCCGAGCTGGTCGTACATGCCCCCGCGGGCCATCGCCTCGCAGGTCGCCTCGGCCATCGCGAGCGCCGCCGCGGCCGCCGGTGCGCTCGTGGTGCCGGAGCAGGAACTCCAGGGCCATCGAGGGCGGGAACTTCGGCGCCCGGCCGAAGCCGCCGTGCGCCTCGTCGAACCCGTCCGCGAGGCCGGCCACCGCCGCGGCGGTCACCTCCTCCAGGTTGAGCCCGCCCGCCGCGCCGCCCAGCCCGGAAAGCGCCGAAGCGTTCTCGGCCAGAGCGGCCGAGATCCGTTCCGACTCGCTCTTGATTCTCGCCTTGTTCTTTGCTCCACGACTCCGCCACCGCGGTCACGAGCTGGACGAACTGGGCCCGCGGGAAGTAGGTGCCGCAGTAGAACGGCTCGCCGTCCGGCGTCATGAACACGGTCATCGGCCAGCCGCCCTGGCCGGTCATCGCCTGGGTGGCCGACATGTAGACGGCGTCGATGTCGGGGCGCTCCTCCCGGTCCACCTTGATCGCGACAACGCGGCTCGTTGACCACGGCGGCCACCGCCGGGTCCTCGAACGACTCGTGCGCCATCACGTGGCACCAGTGGCACGCCGCGTACCCGACCGAGAGCAGCACGGGCACGTCCCGCCGCCGCGCCTCGGCGAACGCCTCCTCGGACCAGGGCCACCAGTCCACCGGGTTGTCGGCATGCTGCAGCAGGTACGGGCTTGTCGCGCTCTTCAGCCGGTTCATACGGCCATTCTCCTCGCTCGCGCCTCCGGCGCTACCCGGTCCTCTACAGTTTCGATTCAGAGCCGCGGATCCACCGGTTCGGATTCGAGCGCCAGGACGGCGAACACGCACTCGTGCACCCGCCAGAGCGGCTCGCCGCGGGCGACCCGGTCGAGCGCCTCGAGCCCGAGGGCGTACTCGCGCTGCGCCATCGAGCGCTTGTGGCCGAGTCCGCGCTGCCGCAGCCGGTCCGAGGTTGGCCGGCTCGGTGTAGTCGGGGCCGTAGATGATGCGCAGGTACTCCCGGCCGCGGACCTTGAGGCCGGGCTGGACGAGGCCCTTGCTCCCCCTGGTCAGGTTCGCGGCCGGCTTGACCACCATCCCCTCGCCGCCGGTCGCCGGTCAGCTCCTCCCACCAGCTCGTCGCGGCTCGCCACCGACGCCGGGTCGGTGGTGCTCGACGTACCGCCTGCGGGTGGCGCGTGAAGAGGCCCGGGTCGGCCGCGACCAGCCGGTCGGCCAGCGTCGAGGTGCCAGGCGTGCGGCTTCGCGTGGTGCGCGGCCCCCTGCGAGGCGAGCAGCTGGAACGGCGCCAGCCGGATCCCGTCCAGCCCGTCGGTCTCCCAGCAGTAGCGCCGGTAGGCGGCGGTGAAGGCGTCGGCGTTGGCCGCCCTGCGACCGGGTCCTGCGCCAGCAGGCCGGACACGTCGAGCCCGGCCGCGGCCGCCTGCTCGAGCACCGACGACCGCGGCGGGCAGCGCGGTGCGGGCGGCCGCGCCCACGGCGGCGTACTGGTCGCGCAGCAGCTGCCCGGCCTTGGCCGACCACGGCAGCAGTTCGGCGTCGAGCAGCAGCCAGGAGGTGCCGAGCTCGTCGAACAGGCCGGCTCGCCTCGGCGGCGGCGCGGACCCGGTCGACGAGCTGCGCGGTCAGCGCGCTGGTCGAAGAACGGCCGCCCGGTGCGGGTCCACACCGCGCCGAGCGCGTCGCCGGGCGCGCCGAACCGGGCCCGGGCCGCCTCGCAGGTCGCGGCAGACCAGCGCGACCGCCCGCGAGCCCATGTGCTTCTCCTCGCACACCACCTGGTCGACGCCCTCCGCCCGGTAGGCGTCGAACGCCTGGTCCGGGTGCTCGAGCAGGTCCGGGCGGGCGGAGGTCGCGACCGGGCTCATGGTCGGCGGCAGGTAGAGCAGCCAGCGCGGGTCGATCGCGAACCGGCTCATCACCTCGAGCGCCGCGGCCGCGTTCTCCTCCCGGACGCCGATCCGCCGCTGGTAGCTCGTCTCGATGACCCGGCGTCCGGTCACGTCGCCGATGTCGAGCACCTCGGGCTCGCGGTGAGCGGGCTGCGGTGCCCCGGCTCGCGCGTCGGGTTGACCGGGAACGGCCGGGCCGGCTCGTAGTACACCCGCGCGGCCGGGACGGAGACGAGCTCCCGCTCCGGGTAGCGCAGCGCGGTGAGCCGGCCGCCGAAGACGCAGCCGGTGTCCAGGCACAGGGTGTTGTTGACCCACTCCGGCTCCGGCACCGGGGTGTGGCCGTAGAGCACCATCGCCTTGCCGCGGTACTCGCTGCGCCCACGGGTAGCGCACCGGCAGCCCGTACTCGTCGGTCTCGCCCGTCGTCTGCCCGTAGAGGCAGAACTCGCGCACCCGGCCCGACGCGCGGCCCGTGCTAGCGCTCGATCAGCCCGGCGTGCGAGACCACCAGCTTCCCGCCGTCGAGCACGTAGTGGCTGACCAGGCCGTCCATGAACCGCTCGACCTCGGCCCGGAACTCCGTCGGGCTCGGCCGCCAGCTGGGCCAGCGACTCGGCCAGGCCGTGGGTGACCTGCACGTTCGCGGCCGCGCAGGGCGCGGAGCAGCTTGTTCTCGTGGTTGCCGGGCACGCAGAGCGCGTCGCCCGCGGCGACCATGCCCATGACCAGCCGCAGCACGCCCGGCGTGTCCGGTCCGCGGTCGACCAGGTCGCCGACGAAGATCGCGCGGCGGTCCGGGTGGCTGGCGCCGGCCGCCCGGCCGGGCTCGTCCCGGCTGATCGCGTAGCCGAGCTCGGCCAGCAGGGCCTCCAGCTCGGCGCGGCAGCCGTGGACGTCGCCGATGACGTCGAACGGGCCGGTCTCGTGGCGCAGGTCGTTGAACAGCGCGTGCGGGTGATCGTCGCGGCGGCGATCTCGTCCTCGCCGCGCAGCACGTGGACGGTGCGGAAGCCCTCCGCTGCAGGCCGCGCAGGACCGCCGCAGCTGGTCGTGCTGGCGGCGGATCACGTGGTCGCCGAAGTCGCGGTCCGGGCGGCTCGCGTTCCGCGCGCGGCAGACGCTCTCCGGCACGTCGAGCACGATCGCCACCGGCAGCACGTCGTGCTCGCGGGCCAGCGCGACCAGCTGCGCGGCGCGCCTCGGGCTGCACGTTGGTCGCGTCCACGACGGTCAGCCGGCCCGCGGCCAGCCGCTTGCCGACGATGAAGTGCAGCAGCTCGAACGCGTCGGCGGTCGCGGACTGGTCGTTCTCGTCGTCGGCCACCAGGCCGCGGCAGAAGTCGGACGAGATCACCTCGGTCGGCGTGAACTGCTCGCGCGCGAACGTCGACTTGCCCGAGCCGCTGACGCCGATCGAGGACGACCAGGCTCAGCTCCGGCACCCCGAGCTCGGTCATGGCGCCACCGCCTGGTCGATCCGCTGGCGCGGGCTCGCGTCGCGATCTTGTCGAAGACCGCCATCTGGGTCGGCGGGCCGACCTCCGGGTCGTCCGCCCCGACCGGCAGGAACCGCACGCGGTAGCCGTGGCGCGTCCGCCACCGCGCCGGCCCAGTCGCGGAACTGCCCGCGGGTCCACTCGAAGCGGTGGTCGCGGTGGCGCAGCGCGCCCGGCGGCAGCGTCTCGAAGCGGACGTTGTACTCGACGTTCGGGCGTGGTCACGATGACCGTGCACGGCGCCGCGCGTGCCGAAGACGCGCGCTCCAGCGCCGCCAGCCGGGGCGGGTCGATGTGCTCGATCACCTCCATCAGCACCGCCGCGTCCAGGCCGGCCAGCCGGTCGTCGCGGTAGGTGAGCGAGGACTGGAAGATCCGCAGCCGGTCGCGCTGCGGGCTCGCTCATCCGGTCCAGCCTGAGCCTGCGCGCGGCGATCTGCAGCGCCCGCGCGCGACACGTCGGTGGCCACGACCTGCTCGATGGCGCGGTCGGCGAGCAGGTCGCGGACCAGCACGCCCTCGCCGCAGCCGAAGTCGCCGACGCGCCTGGCGCCCGCCGCGCGGACGGCGGCGAGCACCGCGCCCCGGCGCTGCTCGCCGAGCGGCACCGGCTGGTCGGGCTCGCCGACGATCCGCGCGCCGTCCAGCGCGTTGTCGAGGTCCTCGGGCTCGGTGTCGTCCACCTCGGCCAGCCGGGCCAGCGCGTCCCTGGTCAGCCGCCGCCGGTGCGCCAGGTAGCGGCGGGTGATCAGCTCCTTCTCCGGGTGGCCGGGCCAGCCAGTCGCCGCCCGCGCGGACCAGCTTGTCGACCTCGTCGTGCTGACCCAGTAGTGCTTGGCGTCGTCGAGGACCGGCAGCAGCACGTACAGGTGGTTGAGCGCGTCGGCCAGCCGCACCGTGCCGGCCAGCCGGACGTCGAGGTAGCGCGACTCGCCCCAGCTCCGGAATGGTCGGGTCCAGCGGCACGGCGGTCGCCGCGACCTGCCAGCCGAGCGGCTCGAACAGCCGGCGCACCAGGTCGGCCCCGCCGCGGCACGGCAGCGCCGGGACGTGCAGCTCGAGCGGGAGGGCGCGAGTCGGCCAGCTCCGGGGCTCGCGCAGCGGCCGGTGAGCGCGGTCCGGAACACCTCCTTGAGCGCCACCGCCAGCATGCTCGACGCGGCGTACGGGCGGTCGTTGACGTACTGCCCGAGCGCGAACCCCTCGCCGGACGGCCCCTGCGCCCGCGGACCAGGCCGACCGGGTCCACCTCGAGCAGCAGCGCGGCGGTGCATCCGCCGCTCGTCCGCCTCCGGGTAGAACACGTGCGCCGTGCCCACCGACACGCGAACGCCTGCACCCGGTCCGGGATGCTTGTGCAGCAGGAAGCCCAGGTCCGTCGCCGGTTCGTCGGTGGTCGTGATCGTCAGCAGCATAATCCGTCATTCTGTCCGATTCCGCCACCGCGCGTCGTCCCATTTTCGCGGAGCGCCGACCAGTTAGCCGCCTCGGCCCGCAGCGGACAGAGGGAGGACCCCGAAACGCCGTCGCGCTGGCAGTCGAGCAGAAAGCCGCCGACCGAGATGACCAGCCGGTCGCGGGTCACGGTGGCCGTTGCGTGAACTCAGTCGTC
>CAVZUX010000038.1:0-198095 GCA_963778435.1 uncultured Actinomycetota bacterium | reverse complement strand
TGACAGTGTCTCTATCGGGCGCAGGCCCGTCCGCGTGCCCCCTTTGGTAATGCCCGACGTCACCGTCAACGGGTTCCTCGGGCCATGGCCGAAGCTGGCCATCTGCGCGGAGGAAAACCCGGACACCTTCTTCCCTTCGAACGGAGATCCCGGCACCAGGGCCAGGCATATCTGCGCCTGCTGCCCCGTGCGGCGGGACTGCGCCGAGTACGCCACCGAGGCCGACGAGTTCGGCATCTGGGGCGGCCTTGACCAGGAACAGCGCCGCGCTCTCGCACTCGAATTGGCAACGAATTGCGCAACAATAATCCGGTATCCTCCCCGGAGAAGGAAAAGGCGTGATCGTGGAGACCGGTCATCTCTGGACGGCGGAGGAGACCGCCGAATTCCTCCGCATCCCCAAGGCCACGCTGTACCAATGGCACTATCTCGGCATCGGGCCGAAGCCCGGCCGTGTCGGGCGGCACCTGCGGTACGACCCCGACGAAGTGAAGAACTGGTTCCGGCAGCAGCAGGAGGCCCAGTGAGCGTTTCCGACCGCTGGCACAAGACCAAGCCCGCCCCCGGCGACGTGCCCTGCAAGGAGCACAGCCGGGGCACGACCAGGCTCTACCCCACCGAGGACCACCTTCGGGGAGACCGCTGGCTGGTCCGCTGGCGGGACGAGAACGGCGAGCAGTGCAAGCGCAGCTTCCCGAAGAAGAGCGGCACATGACCCGGAAACCTGCGCCGAGGCATTCGACGCGCAGCGGAAGGCCGACGAGGCGCGCGGCGACTGGATCGACCCGCGAATCGGGAAGACCCCGTTCGCCGAATACGCGCCGGTGTGGATGAAGTCCCGGATCTCACAAGACCGGAACCGCGGATACCTACGAGATGCATCTCAGGAACCACATCATCCCGGTATTCGGAAGGTACGGCCTGGCGGGAATCCGGCCGACCATGGTCCAGCAGTGGGTCAAGGAACTCCAGTCGGTGAAGGGACTGGCGCCAAGTACCATCGAGACGATTTACGTCATCTTCGCCAGCACCATGCGCGGGGCGGTCCGCGACGGCTACATCCGCAAGACCCCGTGCGCGGACATCCGGCTGCCCGAGAAGACCCCGACCGTGGTCAGGCTGCTGACCCCCGCCGAGGTCCTCGCGCTCGCCGGCGCCATGCCCGACCGCTACGCCCTGCTGGTCCTGCTGGGCGCCGGGGCCGGCCTGCGGCAGGGCGAGGCATTCGGCCTCGCCCTCGACCGGGTGGACACGGCCAACGGCATGATCACCGTTGACCAGCAGGTCATCATCGTGGACCGCCATCCGGTCCTCGCCCTCCCAAGACCTCGGCGTCGCTCCGCGACGTGCCCATGCCCGACTTCGTGCGGGAGGCCGTCGCCGAGCATGCCGGCCGGCTCGCGCTCGGCGAGACCGACGTGCTGTGCCGGACCCCCCGGCGGACCCTGCTGCGCCGCGACTACTACAACCGCGAGATCTGGAAGCCCGCCATCAAGGCGGCCGGGCTCCCGGAAGACACGACCTTCCATGATCTTCGGCACACTTTCGCCAGTACCGCGCTTGGCCGAGGGCGTGCCGATCTCGGAGGTGTCCCGCTGGCTCGGCCACAAGTCCATCACCACGACGGTCGACCTCTACGGGCACCTGGTCCCGGAGGCCAGCGCCCGGGCCCGCGACGCGCTCGACGGCGCGTTCGCCGCGGCCCGGGCACGCGGCGGCCGCGGAGTGCCCCGGTCCGGCGCATGTGCACCCGATGTGCACCGGCCGCCCAAGGCCTGCTCCGCCGCAGGTCAGGGGAATGAAGGGGGGTGAGCCGGCCTGTAGGCCGGGTTCTGTGCGCCCGCTTGCGCGGACCGACGGTCATCCATCTAGGGCTGCCGTTGCCGGCAGCCTCGTGCGGTCTACCCGCGAGCATCGGGCGGGCAGCCCTCAAACGCTCGCGCAGGCCGGCTGCCTAAGCCGACGGCCCTTTTGACCTTGCTCCGGGTGGGGTTTACCTAGCCGCCGCAGTCACCTGCGGCGCTGGTGGTCTCTTACACCACCGTTTCACCCTTACCCCTCGCGCGTCCTAAGGCGTGCGAGGGGCGGTCTGCTTTCTGTGGCACTGTCCCGCGGGTCACCCCGGGTCGGCGTTACCGACCACCGTGCCCTGTGGAGCCCGGACCTTCCTCACCGGACCATGACGGCCCGGCGCGACCGCCCGGCCGACTCACCCGGAATGAGGATACCGCCGGGCCGGGCCGCGTGCGCACACCTGTTTACACGCCGGCAACCCCTGGCTCATGGTGGCGTCACGCACGCTGGTCATATTGACTGCTGTCATGATCACTCCAGACATTCCGCTGCTCGACATCTCGGCCTGGCGCGACGGCACCGAGAGCCAGCGCGCGCGCATCGCTGAACGGATGGACCAGGCGCTGCGGCAGTCCGGGTTCCTGCTCATCGAGAACCACGGCGTCCCGGCCAGCCTGCGGGAGCGGATCCGCGCGGAGGCCAGCAGGTTCTTCGCCCTTCCGGCCGAGCGGAAGAGCCGGTATGCCGCGCCGGTCGCCGGGCGCGGATGGATCCCGCAGGGCGGGGAGGCGAACGCCTTCTACGGCGAGGTCGCCGACCCGGCTCGCGCGGACATGAAGGAGAGCATCACCAACGGCCGCGACTTCCTGACCGGCGAGGCGGCGGTCGACGAGGCCTGGTTCACCCCGAACGTCTGGCCGGCCGAGTGCCCTGAGCTCGAGGCGCTGGCCGGGGAGTTCACCGAGCAGGTCCGCGCCCTGTACTACGACCTGCTGCGGATGAGCGCCGTGGCGCTCGGCCTGGCCGACGACTTCTTCGTCTCCCATGTCCGCCGCGGGCCGCACACCTTCAACATCAACCGGTACCCGCCACTGGCCCTCACCGGGCCGGCCAAGGACGGGCAGTTCCGGGTCGCGCCGCACACGGACTGGGGCATTCTGACCATCCTGGACCGGCAGCCCGGATACGGCGGCCTTCAGGTGCAGGCGACCGACGGGAGCTGGGCGGACGCGCCGTTCGTGCCCGACGCGTTCACCGTGAACGTCGCCGACCTGCTCTCCCGCTGGACCGGCGAGCGCTGGCGGTCAACCAGGCACCGCGTGCTGCCGCCGCCGGACCAGGCCCCGGAGGAAGAGCTGATCTCGCTGATCGTCTTCCTCGAGGCGGAGGTCGATACCGTGATCAAGCCGGTCGCCGGGAACCGGGAGCTGGCCCCGGTGATGGCCGGCGAGTGGCTCCGCTCCCGCGAGGCCGCCGCGACGGTGTCGTCCTAACCGCGCCGCCTTGACTAACCCCGGCGACCCTGGGGGCTAACCTCGCCTTCCGCGTCGCCGCTGCAGGTTAGCCCGCTTACGCGTCTCCCCCGTTGGCCGGAGCCGTGCGGGAGAGACGCGGAGACCACTCCTCGTTCCATATCATCAGTTTTCGTCTTCCCTGGGCGGCCTCGCCGCGGCTAGGCGACGACCTCGGTCGACGCCGACGCGGTCGCCGACTCTGCGGCGGCGGCGGCCGCCGCGTGGGGCGCGCCGTTGCCGGCGGGAGCCTTCCGGACCAGGGCGAACACGACGATCGCGGCGACCACGCCGAACCCGGCCGCCGCCAGGAACATCGTGTCAAGGCCGGTCGCGAACGCGTGGTGCACCAGCGGCGTCAGCCTCGGCGAGGCCGCCATCACAGCCCCGGCCTCGCCGCCGCCGAGCGGGGCCGCCAGTGCGCTCCCGGCCGCCTGGGTGAGGCCGCCGCGGAACACCTCGCCGAGCACCGCGATGCCGAACGCGTAGCCGAGCTGACGGAACGCGCTCAGCGCGCCGCCCGCCATTCCGGCCTGCTGCCACGGAACCGCGGACATCGCCGTGGTGGACAGGGGCGCCAGCGCCAGCCCGGCGCCGATCCCGACGAGCACAAGCCCGGGGATCACCACCGCCCAGCCGGATCCAGTCCTAATCACGGCTTGGGCGAGCGCTCCGGCCGCGATGACGAGCAGGCCTATGCCGATGAACAGCCGCGGGTGCGCCTTGTGCATGATCCGGCCGACCACCGCCGACGTGACGAACGCGGCGAAGGCGCACGGGAGGAAGATGAGCCCCGCCTGGATGGCGGTGCGGCCGAGCACCGACTGGATCCAGAGCGACTCGTACGCCATGCCCGCCCATGCCGCCGCCGACAGCAGCCCGCCCGCGACGAGCATCGCGGTGAAGGAGCTGTTCTTCAGCAGCGAGAGGTCCAGCATCGGGTTGTCGTTTCGCCGCTCGGCGATGACGAACGCCACGATCGCGACAACGGTCACGGCGAGCAGCGCGAGCGTCGTCGGGGAGGCCCACGCGCCGCGGATCAGCGCGTAGGTCAGCGCCGCCGCGGCGGCGGTGAAGGTCACCATGCCAGCCAGGTCGACCCGCTTCGGGTGCGGGTCGCGGGACTCGGTCACGATCTTGAACGTGAGTGCCACCGCCACGACGCTGACCGGCAGGTTGACTAGGAAGATCCAGCGCCAGCCGAAGTTCGCGGTGAGCAGCCCGCCCGCGATCGGCCCCACGGCCGCCGCCGCGCCGTTGACCGCCCCCCATGCCCCGAACGCGACGCCGCGGTCGCGCCCGGAGTAGGAGCTGCTGATCAGCGCCATCGTCGTCGCGAACATCGCCGCCCCGCCGACCCCCTGCACGCCGCGCGCGGCGATCAGCACGCCCACGTTCGGCGCGAGGCCGCAGGTCAGCGACGAAGCCGCGAAGAGGACCAGCCCGGCGAGGTACAGCTTCTTCCGCCCGAGCCGGTCCGCGATGCTGCCCACGGTCAGCACCAGCGCGCCGAGCACGAGCGCGTACAGGTCGATCACCCACTGCAGGTCGGGGAAGGTCGTGTGCAGCTGGCGGGCCATGTCGGGCAGCGCCACGTTCACGATCGTCACGTCGACGAGCAGCATGAAGGCGCCGGTGCAGATCGCGACCAGCGGCCACCACTTGCGCATTGTCATCCCCCAGGGAATCCGTCTGTCTTGGTATCAAGCTCAACCATGGCCGAGTCTCGGCGGATACGATAGCTAACCTCGGAAATCTAGCCGGATATCGACATCGGGTACTGTGGAATGGTGGAAACCATCACGGTTGATGACCTCGACCGGCAGTTGACGCAGTGCCTCGGCATCGATGGCAGGGCCTCGTTCGCCGCGATCGCGGAGGTCCTCGGCGTCTCCGACCAGACCGTCGCCCGCCGCTACCGCCGGCTCCGCTCGGCGGGGGCGCTGCGCGTGGTGGGGCTGCGGTACCCCAAGACCAACGAGGCCAGCTGGTTTCTGCGGATGCGCTGCGTCCCCGGCTCAGGGGAGGCAATCGCCACGGCGCTGGCCCGCCGGGCCGACACGGCCTGGGTCCAGCTCCTGTCGGGCGACACCGAGGTGCTCTGCTCGCTGCGCGGCGATCCCCGCGAGGGGACCGACGCACTGCTCGCCCGACTGCCCCGCAGCGGCCGGATCGTCGCGGTGACCGCCTACTCCAGGCTGCACATGTTCACTGGCGGACCTGACGGCCTGAAGTTCCTCGACGTGCTCCCGGCCTCGCAGGTCGCGCCGCTGCTGCGGCCGACTCCGGGCGGTCGCGTCGAGTTCGGCGAGCTCGACGACGCCCTGTTCGGCGCGCTGGCCGCGGACGGGCGGGCACCCTACGCCGACCTCGCCGCCGCCACCGGCTGGTCGGAGACCACCGTGCGGCGGCGGGTGGACCAGCTCCGCGACGCCGGAGCGCTCTACTTCGACCTGGAGCTGGACATGCCCACATTCGGCTTCCGGTCGTCGGCGTGGATGTGGCTGTCGGTGCCTCCCTCGCACCTGGCGGCCGCAGGCGAGGCTCTGGCGCAGTTCCCCGAGGTGGCCTACGCGGCGGCCACCACCGGCCCCGCCAACCTCGCGGCCTGCGCGGTCTGCCGTTCGCAGGAGGAGCTCTACGAGTTCCTGACCGACAAGGTCGGCGCGCTCCCCGGCGTGGAGCGGGTCGAGACCGCGCCCATCATCCGCACCGTCAAGCAGGCTTCCCCCGTCTCGGCCTCCCTCGATTAAAACACTTAAAGCCAAGAACAGCCAAGACAGCCAAGACAGCCAAGACAGCCAAGACAGCCAAGACATTGGGAGACGAAGGCCCGGATCGTCAGCCCGACGGGGGATTGCAGGCCTTCCTCATCGTGGTCCCGTAAGCCTCGACCCGGCCGCGAGCACCCCTCCTCCGCATCTTCCTATCGGTTCCGACCACTTTCGCGCCCGATTTGTACCGATATAGATGTGCAAAACTGATAGGAAGGCGAAACCGGATGGTCAAAACTGATAGAAAGACGCGGGGCCGCAGGGTGCTTCTTGCTGTTATCCGGCTACTAGACCGAACCGGGAACGGTGGACTCGATGGTCTCGCTCTCGCTCTCGGTCTCGCTCTTGCTCTCGGTGGATGAGGCGGGCGGGGTCGCCGGGGCGGCGGCGGAACGGCGGGGGGCGAAGGCCAGGCCGGCTGCCAGGCAGGCGAACGGGATGGCGGGGATCAGGTAGCGGTAGTCGAAGTCGGCCACCGCGATCGGGGCCACCAGCAGGGCGACGGCGGTGAACCAGGGCAGCATCGAGGTGCCGCGCCGCGACCAGTGCAGCCGCAGCGAACGCAGCGCCTGGAAGGACACCGCCGACCGCCACGCCCGGACCGCGCCGCGCCGCGCGGACGCCGTCACCGAGATCACGCCGCCCAGGCCGACCAGGAAGATCACCGCGAGCAGCGGGCCGTAGGTGAACACCACCCGCTGGTAGACCAGGATCGGCGCGGCGAATGACCTTGTGCACCACGCCGGGCGCCTGGTGGCCGTAGGCCAGCCAGTCCTGGTAGGCGGTGCCGCCGGGGATCCACTCGTGAGTCGGGGTTGTCCGGCGGGAGCAGGTTGTAGGCTTGCCGGTGGCCGGTCCGACCGACGTAGTGCAGGTGGAAGTTGTAGTAGTACGTCGTCCCCGCCCCGGGGTAGGCGATCCGCGGGAAGCCGAACGACAGCATCGTGTCGAAGAACGACCGTCTTCGCGTAGTCGAGCGGCTGCGCCTCGACCGCGTGGATCGCGAAGTTGGTCAGCAGCTGTGTTGCCCGCGTAGCTGACCGGGCCGCCGATCGGGTTCATGTTCTGGTGCACGTACGGCGGCGTGCCAGATGTAGTTGCCCGGCGGAGTCCGGTCGGCGATCGGCTGGGTCGGGCAGACCAGCGCCTGCTCGCCGGTCGGCTTGATCATGGCGCAGTTGGCGAACGACGAGACCCGGCCCCACAGGTAGAACCCCGTCGACATGGTCAGTGTCGTAGTGGCCGGTGCGCTCGTGGAACCAGCTCGCGTACGCGCCGACGGGGATCAGCGACGCCACCGCGAACACGACGCCACCGCCCAGCCGCGCAGCGTCTTCCACGCCCAGCCGCGCAGCAGCAGGAACAGCGGGAGCACCGCGAGCATGACCGCGCCCTCGGTGCGCACGACCGCCGCGGCCCCGACGAGCAGGCCCGGCGACCACCGCCGCCCACCAGGCGGGCCAGGGCCGCCACAGGAGCAGCAGCATCGCGACCATGAGCAGGAACGTGAACAGCGATCTCCGCCATGATCAGGTGCTCGTCCTCGATGATGTACCCGTCGAGGAGCAGCGGCAGCGTGGCCACCGCCGACCATGTCTTGGACACGCCGTTGCGCCGGAGCAGGACGTAGATCATCACCGCGACGGCAAGGCCCATCAGGTGCTGCACGACCGGTGACGAGCGTGAACGAGTGGAACGGCAGCAGCAGCCGCAGGAAGAACGAGTACCCGGTCGACTTCGACAGGTTCGGCTGCGGGCGCAGCGCGGCGCCGACGTAGACGTAGGAGTCGCCGGCGAACCACAGCGCGCCCGGGTAGCCGAGCATCGCGAGCAGCCGCAGCAGCGCGCCCACCGCGAGCGCCCCGGTGAACAGCTTGTGCTCACCGGCAAGTTGGCGCAAGCGCGGCAGCAGCAGACGCGGATTCACGCCCACGATCCTATCGGGGCGAATCACGCGACGTGCTCACTGCGCTTAATCATGCCAGGCGTTCCGCCGATAAACCGCACGCTCCCGGGCCAGCGATCCTGTGAACTGTTAATACTATCGTTAACACTTCACGCAGGCGGCAGCCATATCGGCAAGTTCGGGGGTACGGCCGCGACCACAGGTACTATCTGAGTGGGAAGGGAGTAGCATGCCGCCGCACGGTTACGAGCGCCCGACCCGCCCCGGGTCGCCGCCTGGGCCGCCGCCGCCGCGCACGCGGGCAGGCATGCCGCCAGGCAGAGCGCAGGATCCCCGCCTGCAGCAGGACCCGCGCCCGCAGGACCCGCGCCTGCTCCGCGATCCCCGCGAGCCGCAGGACCCACGCCGGCGTCAGGATCCCCGCGAGCGGCAGGATCCCCGCAACGGCAGGATCCCCGCGAGTACCGTGAGGCGCGCGGCCAGCAGGGCCAAACCCAGGCGCCCGCCGTGAGCCAGCCCCCGCAGCCCCCGCCCTTGCACCCGAACTCAGCCGCCCGCATCGAGCAGCTCCTCGCTCGACGCCCAGCGGCAGATCGCCGACTACGTCAAGACTGCCACCGCCGAGGCCGAGCGAGAGGCAGCCAAGATCAAGTCCGCCGCCGAGTCCTACGCCGCCGGGCTCCGCGCCGCCGCCGAGTTCGAGAAGGCCGGCGCCCGCGCCGACGCCGAACGGGAGCTGGCCAAGATCAAGGCGGCCGCCGAGCGGGAGCGCGACGACATCGTCCGCGCCGCCCGCCGTGAGGCCGACGACATCCGCCGGCGCGAGCAGTTCCTCCTGGAGCAGTCCGAGGCGCTCAGGTCCGAGGCCGAGGCCGACCTGGAGGTCGAACTCGCCGCCCGCCTCGAGGAGGCGGAACGGCTGGAGGTCGAGCGCCTCGCCGACGCCCAGGAGGCCACCCGGAAGCTGGTCGAGGAGGCCGAACGGCGCGCGGCCGACGCCGAACAGCGCGCCGTCGACGCCGTCAAGCGCGCCGAGCAGGCCAGGCGCGACGCGGAGAAGGACGCCAGCAAGGAGATCGCCGACGCCCACCGCAAGGCCGAGCTGATCATCGCCCAGGCCAAGGACGACGGCAAACAGGCCCTCGCGGACATCGAGGCCGACGCCGACAAGCGCCGCGCCGCGCTCAAGCGCGAACTCGACGAGCTCACCAGGCAGAAGAACGAGATCGACGAGCAGCTGGCCAAGATGCGCCAGGTATTCGCCGTCGGCGCGTTCCTCGACACCCCCGCCGGCTAGCACGACGCAGCGCCGGAGCCCTGAAAAGTCGACGGACCGCTTAAAAGGCGACGCACGGCTTAAAAATGAGTGGCCGCGGCCGGCACTGATCTGATGAGCTGCCGTTGTGACTGATCCGGTCTGCGCGGGGCCGAGCTGGCTCGCCGGTTCTTCACCGATGTCGTAGAGCCGCTGCTGAGCCAGCGCACGCCCGGGCTGCGGTATGCGGCGGCGCGGCCGGGCTCGGGATCGGATGTGCTCGGCCTCGACGACGGGATGAGCCGCGATCACGACTGGGGGTGCCGGCTGACGCTGCTGGTCGACGAGGACGCCCGCGACCAGGTGCCGCGGATCAGCCGGGTGCTCGACGAGGGGCTGCCGGAACGGTTCGGGGAGTTCCCGGTGCGGTTCCCCACTCTGTCGGCCGTCCGGACGCTGCTCGCCTGGTATCCGCCCGACGTCGAGCGCTACGCGCTGGCCGCCGGATGGCAGCGGCTCTGCCAGCTGCTGCCGATGGTCGGCCGGACCGCCGAGGCAGGCGACGAGCTCGGCTCACGGCTGCTGAGCTCGGGGCTCGCTGACGATCTGGTCTGGCTGGCGTTCGCCCTGTCCCGGCGGTGGGCGCCCTACGCCAAGTGGCGCGGCACCGTCTTCCGCTCGCTCCCCGTCGCCGCCCGGCTCGGGCCCCTGCTCAACGACGCCGCCGCGGCGCCTGGATGGCGGGAACGCGAGAACGCCCTGGCCGCTGCCTGCGACATGCTCCTGGACCTCCAGCGTGAGCAGGGGCTGCCAGCGCCCGCGTCCGCCGTGATCCCCTTCTGGGACCGGCCCTACCGCACGGTGGATGAGGCGGGGCCCCGGGGGCTCCTGGCCTGCATCACCGACCCGGACGTCGCCCTGCTGCCGCCCCTAGTCGGCGCCATCGAGCAGTGGGTCGACTCCACCGACGTCCTATCCAGCCCCGGCCGAAGGGCGGCGCTGCAGGCGGCCTACCGGGCCTGGGCCGACGCCGAATGAAGGCGGTGCCCGCCCGATCTGACCCGGCGCGACGACCAGTTGGCCAAGATGCGCCAGGTATTCGCGCTCGGCGCCCTCGGCGACGTCGTCGGCTAATCAGCAGCGCGGGTGTCCGTCGAGGTAACTGTGATTTCGATGAGTAACGAACCCGGCTGACTTTCCGCGCGAAACTATTAACGTGGCATCATTCGGTTAATCTGTGCGTGCCAATCTCCCGCGAACGGACCATGATGCGTTCTCTGTGGCTGACGGCCGCGGTCGCTCTTCTCGTCACCGGAACCTTCTCCGTGCTCGTCCAGTGGCCGGCCTGGAGCGAGAACGGGGACCTGGCCGGGGTGAACGCGGCAGTTACGGTGCTCTTCGTCCTTACCGGACTCTGGCTCCGCCGTGAACCCGGCCAGCGAGATGTCGCATGGGCGCTGATGGCCGTCGGCTTGCTTCGCTCACTGGACTTCGCGGATGCCTGGAGCAACTCCCCGGTGGCGGTTTACGATTTGATATTCGGTGCCGCAGATCGCGTTATCGGCGCCTGGGCGCTGCTGCGCTACCCCAATCGCGCGCTGCAAAAGCATCAGCGAATCATCCTCATTCTCCTCGTGGTCTGGATGTTCGGCTTGCGCACCCTGACCACCGTCACCTCGCTCCCGCAATGGGATGGAGAGCCAGCCTCAGCGTGGTGGCCGACGCTTTACGCGAACCTGTCACTCAACAATCTCCTTTACAACGTGGACAACTTCGGCGAGGCGTTTTTCGGCGCGGCGGTGATCGTGCTCCTCGTGATGCGCCTGGTGCGGACGACGGGTCTGGACCGGATCGTGATCACCCCGGTGATCATGGCCGGCCTGGCCGCTGGGGTGGCCGCCGGAGCATCCGCGGTGACCCAGGCGGTGACCTCACTCCAGACCACGCCGGGCGGGATCTACATCGCCGAAGGCTGCCTGGACATCACGGTTCCGCTCGCGTTCCTCGTCGCCGCCACCCAGCGAACTCTGCTGCTCCGCAACATAACCGGCCTGATCGCCCAGATCTCCGCCGGGGCCGACATCGTGGCGGTTCGCGGCGCGCTGCGCGGAGCGCTTGACGACCCGACCCTGGAAATAATCGACCTGTCCGCCGACTCGGGGGACATCGAGGCGGCCGATGCGTCGGGCGATGCGGCAACCTGGCAGTCCGCCGACCGCATCGTGGAGTTCATCCGCACGGAAGGCGGTTCCCCCATCGCGGTCGTTCTCGCGGACCCGGCGCTTGAACGGTACCGGAGCCTGTTCGACGCGGCGGTGCAGACAAGCGGTCTTGCACTGCAGAACGCCCAGATCCAGGCGCAGGCCGCGCGCGAGAAGCTTGACCAGGTCCGCGCGTCCAGGTCCCGCATCATCGAGGCGACGGACTGCCGAGCGGCGGCGGATCGAGCGTGACCTGCACGACGGCGTGCAGCAGCACGTGCTCGGCCTGGCCGCGCAGTTGACCGCGGCGGTGCACCGGACGGCCGACCCGGTGGCGCACGAGGCCTTCCTTGAGGCACGAGACGGGCTCAGGGAGGTGCTCGCCGAGCTGCGGGACCTGGCCCACGGGATCCACCCGGCGGTGCTGACGCAAGGAGGGCTCCGCCCGGCGCTCGAGGATGTCGCCGAGCGGCTTCCGCTGCCGGTCCAGCTGACGATCCCGGCGACGCGGCTGTCCCCCGCCGTCGAGGCGACCGCCTACTACGTCGCGTGCGAGGCCCTCGCCAACGCCGTGAAGCACGCCCAGGCCAACAGCGTGACCGTGACCGTCCAGATCGCCGGTTCCGAGCTGACCATGGCGATCACGGACGACGGCATCGGCGGTGCGCAGGTCGCCCGGACGTGGCCTTTCGAACATCGTGGACCGGGTCAGCGCCCTCGACGGTGAGTTGACCGTCGTCAGCCCGGCGGGCGCCGGCACACGCCTGGAGGTGCGGATTCCATGCGGCTAGCGATCGCTGAGGACTCTGGCCTGTTCCGCAGCAGCCTGACGCTGCTGCTTGAAGCATCGGGCGCCCGGGTCACCGCGAGCGCGGCGTCCGGGACCGAGTTGCTGGCCGCCATCGCCGGCGATCCCGATCAGCCGGATGTCGCCATCCTCGACATTCGCATGCCGCCTACCTTCACCGACGAGGGCATCACCACGGCGGCCCGACTGCGCCGTCTGCACCCGACGGTCGGCATCCTCGCGCTGTCCACCTACGCGGAAACGAGCTATGCGAGCCAGCTGCTTGAGATCGTGACCACCGGCGTCGGCTACCTGCTCAAGGACAACGTGACGGACGTGGCGAACCTGATGGACAGCCTGGCCCGGGTCGCCGCCGGGGAAACGGTCATTGACCCGACGATCGTCCGGCGTCTGCTGCTGCGTGACCGCAGGCCGAGCCGGATCGACGCGCTCAACGATCGCGAGCGCGCGGTCCTGCGGCACATGGCCGAGGGGCGCTCCAACCTGGGGATCGCGAGAGAGCTCTTCATCAGCCCGCGGACCGTGGAAGCGCATGTGACTTCCATCTTCACCAGGCTCGGGCTCGATCAGGCCGACACCGAGAACAACCGGGTCCGCGCGGTCCTCACCTACCTGCGCTCGGCAGATTAGCGGTCCGGATTGCAGACTGGTCCGGATTGCAGACTAGGGTCCGGGGAGAGGCTCCCCCCTCAAGTCAGCCTCTCCCCGGGCCCAGCTCAGCAGAGGACGATCACGTCCTTGCCCCCGAACGCCGTGACCAGATCCTCGCCAAGGCGCCGGGCAGCGAACTCCCTGATGACCTCGGTACGCCCCTCCTGGCCCGCCCCTCCTGGGCCAGGCGACGGTGCCGACGCGCTTTCCATCAGGATGACCCGCACGTACACGGTGTCGCCGCGACGCTGCCGCCAGATCGCCGCGGCATTCGCCCACGGTTTCTCCTTGCGCGCCTCGAGGATGCTCACCACGACGTCAGCTACTCCTAGCGTCTCCACCTGCCGCCGGGCCGACGGTTCGCGGCCATCGATCCCCGGACCGGGGTCAGGTGCCATAACAAGCAAGAGTGCCCGCTCAGCTCCCGCCAGACATCGTGGAAATCACCCGAAATGTCGCGGGTTTCCCCGCTTGACACCCGGCTTGCGGACATCGAGGCCGACGCCGACAAGCGCGCCGCACCCAAGCGCGAACTCGACGCGCTCACCAGTCAGAAGAACGACGTCGACGCGCAGCTAGCCAAGATGCGCCAGGTATTCGCGCTCGGCACCTTCCTCGACACCCTCGCCAGCTAGCCGTGCACAGCGTCGACCGCACACGCCCGTAATATCCGGACTGTCACGATTTGTGCGTCGTCCCATCCGGCCGCCGCCTGACATACTTGTCCGCTGCCCTTGATGTCCCTGCGTGGCCAGGCGTCTTTGCATACCGCCCCGGACAAATTAACCGGTTTCCGGGCTGATCGCGCTCGCGCAGAGCGGCGCGGGGCGCGCGTTGCGAGCGACTGTGGCCGCGGCCAGCGCCTCGCACGGCGTGCAGTGGAGCCAGATCGTCTCGCAGCTCGCCATCTGGGTTGGTATCGCGGGTGGCGTGGCGGCGGTCATCGCAATCGTGCCGCAGACAAGGCAGGGGGTGCAGCGACTCTGGCGAGGGCTGCTCATGCGCACTGGCGCGCCCTATCTCCGATACGCACGCGAGTTCATCGCCCTGTACGGCACCTACGATAATCCGTACCTTCGGGTTAGGGAGAATCACGACCTGCGCTCCATCTACGTGCCACTCTCGTTCCAGTACGGGGACGCACAGGCGGTAATCATTGCCACCGAGATCCTGCACCTCGTCGCACTAATTCCTGATCCTGGGGTCGCGGAACCCGGACAGGTCAACTGGATCGCGATCCCCTCGTGGGACCCGGCTCACGTGGTGGCGGACGAGATCAACGCCCAGGCTCCTGCCGGTGGCACGCGCGGGTCGCAGACTGGGATATCGCGATGCCGAATGAGCTGTTCATCCATGTTCGTAATCTCTTCGCATCCGGCTTGTGCGGCGACGGTGGCTTGGCCGAGGACTGCAGCAGTGCGCAGATCGGCACCGCGATCGGTGACAGTTGGGCCACATGGGCGCTGGAACATCGTCCGCGGCCGCCCGTCCCGGATGCCTCGGACGACCGAATCTGGCAGACGGCCTAAAGCAGGGACGAGCGGCCTCTGTTAGCGCCCCCAAGCCGGAGATAGCCGTGCTCGTTCCGCAGGTTATCGAGCATTTGCCTGACGATCCACATCTCGTTGGGCCACTGTGGCATTGCTTGGGCGCTCCTGGTATTGAGCTTCGCAAGGTGGAATGCTCCGCGATTGTGCAACGACTGCTTATGCTGGTGATGGACCCTAACTCGTTGGCAGAACTCGAGCGCCAAGATCCGCATGAGCTGAAATTCCTTACTAAACTCCGGTCGCGGGCTTACCCGTTCAAAAATGCTCTCAGCGTCGATCACAACCTAGTCACACTTCTCTCTTGGGCCGAATACCTAGCCGTGGCTCCCGCAGAGCCCAATCGCTTCTTCCAGGCGAAGATAGCGGAACGCCTAAGCCGGATCGAGGCCGACCGCAGGCGTACTCGCAGCAAAGCTGCTTAGCGCCATTCCTGGCTCCATCAGGTTTCCCGTTATGGCAATAACAATAAGCACTTTCGCTATTGCGCCGATCGCCATCATTGCGAGTTCACTAGCTGGTTATATTTGCCTCGCGATTGGGCTGAATATGTTCTTTTGGGCGACTGGTACGGGCGTATTTGAGAGCGACCGCCGCTATTACCTCTACCGGCCGGACGAATACGTGGACGCATATACCGACCCCGAGAGCCGGCACTGGCTAGTGCCGGGTGTCGGCCCAGGTCTCTAGCTGGTCGACGAACGCCGCCGCGTGCGGCGCCCAGGCCAGGTTGCCGAGCGCGTACTCGTGGGCGCGCAGGCCCATCTTGACGCGCAGGTCCGGGTCGGCGTCGAGTTCCAGGATCGCGTCGCAGGCCGCCTGCGGGTCGTGGAAGGGGACGACGAAGCCGGCGTTGGCCGCTTCCACCAGCTCCACCGCCAGCGGTAGCGGGGTCGAGATGACCGGCACACCGCGGGCCATGTACTCGGCGACCTTGGTGGGCATGGAGTGGCGGAAGTTCGCCTCGTCCTGCAGCAGCGACAGGCCCGCGAGCGCCCCCTCCACCAGGCGCAGGGCCTCGGCGTTGGGCACGAAGCCGTGCCAGTGCGCCGCGTCGCCGCCCGCCTCGATGTGCGCCCGCGCGGCGCCGTCCGCCTGGCCGATCAGCTCGACCGCGATACCGTGCGGCTTCAGCAGCCGGCCGAGTTCCACCATCTCGGCCGAGCCGCGGTCGGGTGAGAGCCAGCCGACGTACACGACGCGGCGCGAGCCGCCCGGCGGCGCGGCCGTCTCGGGCACGTTGGTCGTGTTCGGGACGACCGGGTGCGTCCCGGCGAAGCGGTCGTTGTAGCCGCGCTCGGCCAGCAGCAGGTGCAGCCGGCGCTCGGCGGTCCGCTCGGCCACGTGCACTCCCCCGGCCGCGATCGACCGCAAGAACGCCGGCAGCCATGCCTTGGTCGTCAGCGCGGCAGCGGTGTCCTCGTGCACGTCCCAGACGGTCGGCGGGCGGTGCCGCCGCGGCGGCAGCACCAGCAGCAGCTCCGGGTCGTGTACCAGCAGCAAGTCCGCGCCGGCCGCCTGCGCCGCCATCGCCGCCCGCGCGGCCCGCAGCGCGGCCAGCCGTCGCCGGCCGACCGCGCGCGCGATGGTGACGGTGGTCAGAGTCCCCCGGCCCGGTGCTTCGCCGGGGAAAAGAGCAGGCGCTGCGGTGCCAGGCGAAGCAGCCGACCGTTCCCCCTGCTGTCGGGTTTGACCTTGACTTTGATCCTGAACGTACCGTTGCTCCGCCTCGTCATGCGGGGCTATGTACGTGACGTCGTGGCCGGCGTCAAGGAGGGCGCGGATCTGCCGGAAGAAGATCCGCGCGTCGGCGGGGTGATGCACGACCGTGCAGACGACGACGCGCACCAGGAGCCTCCAAGGGGGTCCGGGGGTTTCCCCCCGGGGGATGCTCTACAGCGGGTAAACCGACTCTCCGGAAATCTTGCCACGGGTGTCGAACAGCAGGTGCGCCTTCGCCGCGATGTCGGGCAGGTCGTAGTCGCTGTGCGCCTGGAGCAGGATCGTCAGGTCGGCGCTGGCGGCGGGCGAGTCGGCGCGCGGGATGTCGCGCCCGTCGACCTGCCAGCTGTCCACGTACGGGTCGTGGTAGCTGAGCACCGCGCCGCGCTGGAGCAGCTTGCGGGCGATCGGGCGGGCCGGGCTCTCCCGCTGGTCGGCGATGTCCTTCTTGTAGGTGACGCCAAGCAGGAGCACCTTCGCGCCATTGAGCGGCTTGGCGTCGGTGTTGAGCAGCTCGGCGGCGCGGTCGACGACGTAGCCGGGCATCCGGGAGTTGATCTCCTGGGCCAGCTCGACGAAGCGGAACGGGTGCTTGAGCTCCGCCCGCACCTTGTAGGAGAGGTAGTTCGGGTCGATCGGGATGCAGTGGCCGCCGACGCCGGGGCCAGGGTAGAACGCCTGGAAGCCGAACGGCTTGGTGGCCGCGCAGTCGATCACGTTCCATAGGTCAACCCCGAGCTCGTGGCAGAAGATCGCCATCTCGTTCACCAGGGCGATGTTGACGTGCCTGTAGGTGTTCTCGAGCAGCTTGGCCATCTCGGCCTCGCGGGCGCCGTTGGCCTTGACGACCGTGTCACAGACCTGGCCGTAGAACGCCGCTGCAGCGGCGGTGCAGGCGGGGGTTAGGCCGCCGACGACCTTGGGGGTGTTGCGGATGCCGTAGGTCTCGTTGCCGGGGTCGATCCGCTCCGGGGAGAACGCCAGGTGGAAGCCGATCCCGGCGGTCAGCCCGGTCGCCTTCTCCAGCATCGGGCGGACGATCTCGTCGGTGGTGCCCGGGTAGGTGGTCGACTCGAGGACGACCAGCCCGCCCGGCTTGAGCATCGCCGCGGCGGACTCGGTCGCAGCCTTGACGGCAGTGAGGTCCGGGCCGTCGGATTCCGACAGGGGGGTGGGGACGCAGATCACAGTGACGTCGGGCGCGTTGTCGCCGACCAGCTCTGTGAGATCGGTCGTGGCCCGGAAGCCACCCGCCACCATCGCCGCGAGGTCGGCGTCTGATAGGTCATCGATGTGGCTGTGCCCGGTGTTGAGGCCGTCCACGGTGGACTGCTTGACGTCAAGGCCGGTGACGCGCAGGCCGACTCGGACCGCCTCCTGAGCCAGCGGCAGGCCCACGTAGCCAAGTCCGATGATCACCACGTTCACGAAACCGACCTCCTCGAAGCACTGACCCTCAAGAGTAGCGTCGCCGCAGCTTGACCGTGGCCAGTCGACTCGACGGTCCGCATGGCCTCCGTTAGCGAGCGCCGAGCCTTTTACAGGGCGCCGAGCCGCTCGTACGCCTCGCGATAGCGGGCGGCGTTGTGCGCCCAGGTGCGGTCACGGGCGACCCACTCCCTGGCGTTCGCGCCCAGCTTGGCGCGCAGGTCCCGGTCTTCGAGCAGCCCCTGGAGGCAGTCGGCGAGCGCGCCCGCGTCGAGCGGCGGCGACAGCCGACCGGTCACCTTGTCGTTGACGATCTCGCTGAGCGCCTTGACCGCGCTGACCACGACGGGCAGGCCGCTGGCCATCGCCTCGACCGGCTTGAGCGGCGTGACCAGCTGGCAGACCCGGTCCGGGGTGCGCGGGACCACGAAGACGTCGAGGACGGCGTGGTACTGCCTGACCTGGCTCATCGGCACCCGGCCAGGGAAGATCGCGTCGATGCCGAGGGCGGCGGCCTGGCGCTGCAGGGCGGCGCGCTCCGGGCCGTCGCCGACGATCAGCGCCCGGGTGCGGACGCCCCGGTCGTTCAGAATCTTGACCGCCTCGAGCAGCGTTCCGATGCCCTCGTGCGCGACCAGGCTGGAGACGAGGCCGACGACGTGCTCGCCAGGTGAGATGCCGAGGCTTGCTCTGAGGCGCCCGTTGTCGTCGGGGAGCGGCCGGAGGAACTCCTCGCTGACGCCGTTGGGGACGATGATCACCTTGGCCGGGTCGACCCCGCGCTCGACGATCTCGTCGCGCATCGCCTCGCCCAGCGTCACCACCAGGTCGGCGTCCTTCATGCAGCGGGTTTCCAGCGCCCGGGTGCGCAGGTAGCGGTCGCTGAGCTTCAGGTCCTTGGTCCCGGCGTGCCGGGACAGCCAGGTGTCCTCCCAGAACCCGCGCACCTCGTAAACGACCGGGAGCTCCGTCGCGTCGCGCAGGGCGAGCGCGATGACCGCGTTGGCGTAGTTGGAGGCGGCGTGCAGCACAGCCGGGCGCAGCCTCGCCGTCAGCCGGGCGGCGTGCCGCAGGTGCGTCTCGTACAGGGCGTCCATCCGGCCGGGCATGACCCACGGGAGCAGCCGGTGATAGGGGACGCCATCCACGTCCACCCTGGCCCGGCCGTCGATCGCCCCGGCCGTGACGGGGAAGCCGATCCGGGTGACGACGTGCGGGTCGAGGCCGACCGCCTGCTGGGCGAGGGCTATCTCCTGGGTGCGGACGGTGTAGCCGGCGCTGGTGGTGGGCAGCGCGTCGGTCACGATGTGCAGTATTCGCCCGCGCGGGGGCGCCCCCCCTGCACCCCCCGGCATCGGGGGGCGTCGCCCCCCCATCTCCCCCCCGCGGGAGGACCGCGCAGAAGGCACGCCGCCCCCCGCGCCGTGGTTGCCGTTAGAGCCAAGGCTCCTGTGGTCGCGGTTAGAGCCAAGGCGGCTCAAGGCACCGGGCTCGAGCATCTCGAGCTCGGCGGTGAGCGCGCGGCGGAGGCGGCCGGCCCGCCAGCCGCGCGCGCCGTCGAGGGCCGTTACCGCGTCGGTGAGCCGGCCCTCCCGGTAGGCGAGCCGGGCCGCCAGCCGGGGGCGCGCCGCGTTGTCCTCCGACAAGCGGGCGAGCGCCGACCGCGCGACAGTAGGCTGATCGACAGCGAGGCTGAAGGCGGCAAGCCGGGCCGGCGACGCTTCCAGCGCGGTGAGGGCGCCACGGCGGTCGCCCGCGCCCCACAGCGCGGAGGCCCGGCCATACGGTCCGGCCAGCCGCAGCCAGCTGCGCAGCGGTGCGGGCAGCGCCCGCCAGGCGAGCGTCACCGCGCGCACCGGGTCGTCGGCCACGTGCCGCATCATCACGGATGCGGCGAGTACGACGGCGCGCGGCGTCGGCTTTACAGTCACGAGGGCAGATGGTAGCGGCAATTAGCGGCAGACCACGGGGGACCGTAGTCTCAAGCGCATAACCCCGTTCCGGAATCAGCCGCAGTGGGGCACAGGCGACAACTGCGGTCACAGACGGCAACGACAGACTTCTGCGAGGGAAGGCGATGGGCAGCGCGATCACGCATGTTCTAGGGGCCAGGCCGAACTTCGTCAAGGCCGCGCCGGTGATCCGGGCGCTGGCCGCGCTCGGCCACAAGCAGCGGGTGGTGCACACCGGGCAGCACTACGACGAGCGGATGTCCGACGTCTTCTTCGCCCAGCTCGGCCTGCCCGAGCCCGACGTCAACCTGGGCGTCGGATCGGGCACGCAGGCACGGCAGACGGCGGACGTGCTGGTCGGGATGGAACGCGAATTCGTGGATATGTCACCATCCCTGGTGGTCCTGTACGGGGACGTGAACTCCACCGTCGGCGCCGCCCTGGCCGGCGCCAAGCTCGGCGTGCCGCTGGCGCACGTCGAGGCCGGGCTGCGCAGCTTCGACAACACCATGCCAGAGGAAATCAACCGGCGGGTCACCGACCAGCTCTGCGACCTGCTCTTCGCCACCTCCCCCGAGGCCATCGGCCACCTGGCGCGCGAGGGGCGGCCCGCCTGCGCCATGCACTTCGTCGGCAACCCGATGATCGACACGCTCGTCGCCAACCTGGACAAGTTCGACGAGGCCGCCGCCCGGGCCAGGTTCGGCCTGGGCGACCGCCGGTACGTCGTCGCCACCCTGCACCGCCCGGCCAACGTCGACAACCGGGAGCGCGCGGCCGAGCTCGTGACCGCGCTGCACGAGGTGGCGGCCGAGCTCGACGTGATCATCCCGCTGCACCCCCGGGGCCGCGCCACGCTGACCGCGGCGGGCCTGCTCGACAATGCGCGGATAAACGTGGTGGATCCGCTCGGCTACATCGAGTTCATGTCGCTTGTGCGGGGGGCGGCAGCGATCGTCACCGATTCGGGCGGCGTGCAGGAGGAGACTACGCTGCTGCGCGTGCCCTGCCTTACCCTCCGGCCCAACACCGAGCGGCCGATCACCATCACCAGCGGCTCCAACCGCCTCGTGACCCACGAGGAGCTGGCGGCCGCGGTGCTGAAGGCCAGCAATGACGGCCCCTACGCAGGCGAGCTCCCGCCGCTCTGGGACGGCCACGCCGGGCCCAGGATCGCCGCGATCATCACCGCCTGGCTCGAGACGGGCCGATGACCGACATGACCCCGGCCGATGGCCCGGGGCCCGGCGGCACGTCAACCGTTGGCGGGGCGAATAGGGCGGGCGGGGCGGGTGAGATGATCGAGGACGCGGGGATCGCCGCCGAGCGCGAGCGGCTGGCCCGCCAGCTCCGCGACACCCGGATGCAGCTGGTCATGACCGAGACCCGGCTGGCCGCGCTCGAGCAGTCGTCCACCATGAAGTTCGGCCGCACGATCGCGAACGCGGCCAAGAAGCCGTGGCCGCGCGGCGCGCTGCTGCCCCGGGAGCTGTACCGGATCTGGAAGGACCGGGGCGCGCCGAAGAGCGGCGCCAAGAACGCCGCCACCGCGCTCGCGGCCGCCCAGCTGGCCGACCTGTCGGGGACCGGCGGACGGTTCCTCTCCTCGCTCACCGCGCCCGGCGTGCTGTCGCTCGCCGACCCGGCGCTGGCGCTGGCCGGCGGACTGTCGGGCGGCGCGGCCGGGACCGGGACGGGCCTGGTGATCACCGGGGCGATCAGCGAGCTCGGCTGCGCCACCCTGGCACCCGACGCGGTGGTCCACCCGCTGCTGCCGCACGACGCCGACGTGCTCATCGAGGGCACCGGCGCGGATCTGGTGCTGATCGAGGCGGCGGCCCTGCTGCCCGGCGCGCCGTGGGCGTACGCGACGGACCCGGCCGCGGCCGACCGGGGTCGGCGGCTGGCCCGGCTGATCGTGATGGCCCGCTCTCTCGGCAAGCCCGTGATCCTGGTGCGGAACGTGCCGATTTCGCTGATGCCGGGCCTCGGCTGGCTCGCGGCCTCCTGCGACGCGGTGATCGACGGCGGCCTCGGCGTGCAGCTCGCCCGGTTCAACCCGATTGGCATCACCGTCGCCCGGGCGACCTCGCCGGTCTACGCCGGCCAGCGTGACCCTCGCGAGGCGCCGGCGGTGCGGGCGCTGCTCGACTCGCTGACCGTCGGCGTCGACGGCGCGGACGCCCCGGTGCGGCTGACCGGCGCGCGCTCCTGGCGGTCGCTGCCCGCCCTGTACCGCGATTATTCGCTGTTCGTCACGGCCTCGGCCGACCAGGCCAGGGAGCAGATCGCCAGCGGCGCGCGGGTGATCGGGCCGATCGGCTCCGGCACCGACGCGGGCACCGTCCGCGGCCAACTGGAGGCGACCCGAGGCGGCCGCCCGGCCGCCCTGGCCGAAGTCCGGGTCTGGCTGCGGGACATTTTCGCCGAGCACGCGACGCCCGCCCGGCTGGCCGGGCATCCTCCGCGCCGCCGATCTCCCAGGCGACCTGGTGCGCGGGCGCCAGATCGCCGTGCTGGCCACGGTCAGCGACGCGGCCGAAGCCGGGCGGCTGGCGTCGGCCCTGCTCGAGCAGCGGCTCCGGCCGGCCGAGGTGATCGCAGGCGACGCCGCCGTCGGCAACGGCGGCGGTGCGGGAGGCGCTCGGCAAGCTCACCGACCACGACATCCGCGTCGTGGTCACGTCCCTCGCCGCCGACGACTCCGGCCTCCCCGACAGCAGCCGGAACCTGGACTGGACGCGCCCGCTGGCCCGGCTGGCCAGCGTGCCCTGGCTGGCGCCGTGGACCGCTGACGGCGCTGACGCTGCTGACGGCGCTGACGGCCGGCCGGCCTGGTACCTGCTCGACCTGGCCTGCGCGCGGGAGTGCGCGCAGGCGGACGCGGTCGGGTTCGGCGCGGGCGAGTACGAGTTCACGCACTGGCTCGAAAGGCCCGCGCTCGTCAAGGGCGCCCTGCTGACCCCCGGCGGCCCAGCGGCCGGGGACTGGGGCAGCCACGGGCTGCGGCTGTTCACGATCACCGCTTAACGGAATTTTTCACCGAACGGAGCGACACCCATTGGCCGGATCCAGACCAAGCGCGCTGGTCTACGGTGACGTCGACCTGAACCTGCTCGACGGCTCGGCCATCTGGCTCCAGTCCGTCAGCCAGGCTCTGGTGGCCGCCGGGTGCGCCGTCACGCTGGTACTCAAGGCGCCGGTCCGCACCGACCGGCTGGTCGCCCCGCTGCGCGACGTCGAGGCCGTCACCATCCGGTCTCCGCACGCGGAGAGCCTGCTGCCCGGTCTGACCGACGCCAGCCTGACGGTGCCGCAGGCGATCTCGGTGCTGGCCGCCGTCGACGCCGCCGGTCGCCACGATCTCGTCGTGCTCCGCGGCCGGGCGCTGGTCTCCGCGGCGGCGCGCGACGGCGCGTTCGACGGACGGCTCTGGTCGTACCTGACCGACGTGCCGCAGGCGATCCCCGCGGTGACGCCGAAGTCCGCCGAGGACCTGACGGTCATCGCCAAGGCCTCCAGGTACCTGCTCTGCCAGACCGAGGAGCTCCGCTGCTTCCTTGAGGGCTCGGTGGCGGCCGCTTGCGGCAAGTCGGTGCTGTTCCCGCCGGTGCTGCCCGCGCTTGACATTCACCGGGATAGGGAACGGCCGGTCGCTCCGCCTGGCACCCCCCTGTCTCTCGTTTACACCGGGAAGTTCGCGCCCCGGTGGAACACCCTGGAGATGACGCGGCTGCCGGCGCTGCTCGCGGCCCGTGGCGTCGCCGCCGAGGTGCACATGGTCGGCGACAAGGTGCACGACGACCCTCGCGACGCCGGGTACAAGCGCCGGATGCGCGCCGCCCTCGGCGAGGTGGGCAACCCCTATGTGCCGGGCGTGATCTGGCACGGCGGGCAGCCGCGGGCCGATGCGATGCGCATCGCCGCCGCCAGCGACATCGGGCTCTCCTGGCGGCACCCGGAACTCGACGCCTCCCTGGAGCTGTCCACCAAGGTCCTCGAGTTCGGCCAGCTCGGACTGCCGGTGATCCTGAACCGGACGCCGATGCACGAGGCGCTGCTCGGGGCGGACTACCCGCTCTTCGCCGCGTCCCTCGACGACGTGGCCGACGTGGCCGCTGCCGCCGCCGCTGACCCCGCGGTGTACGCGCTCGCGGCGTCGCGGACGTCGACGGCGGCCGAGTCGTTCGCGCTCGAACGGGCGGCGGACCGGCTGCGGGCCTACCTGGCGCAGGCCGTCGCGTCGGGCTCGGATGTCTCCAGCGCGGTCAGCGCCTCTGGTCCGGGCCGCGCGGACGGCTCGCCGCTGCGCGTGGTCATCGCCGGGCACGACCTGAAGTTCTTCACCCCGCTGATCCGGTACTTCAGGCTCCAGCCGGGCCTGGAGGTCCGGGTGGACCAGTGGGCGGCGCTCGGCGAGCACGACGAGGCGGTGTCGAAGGAGCTGGCCGACTGGGCCGACGTCGTCATCTGCGAATGGTGCGGACCGAACGCCGTCTGGTACAGCCGTCACAAGCGCCGCGATGCCCGGCTCCTGGTCCACCTGCACCGGTTCGAGCTGTACTCGCACTACCCGGGCCAGGTGAAGATCGGCAACGTCGACCAGGTGATCTGCGTGTCCGATCACTATGCTCGGCTGACGCGCGAGCACACCGGCTGGCCGGCCGCCAAGGTCATCTCGGTGCCCAACCCGCTTGACGTCTCCCAGCTCGACCGGCCCAAGCTGGACGGGGCGCGGTTCCACCTCGGCCTGATCGGCATCGTGCCGTCACGCAAGCGGCTCGACCTGGCGCTTGACGTGCTCGAAGAGCTCCGCCGCGACGACGACAGGTACCTGCTCTACGTGAAGTCGGGCATGCCGTGGGAGCACTGGTGGGTCTGGCAGATCCCGACCGAGCGCGAGCACTACTCGGTCGCGCTGCGCCGGGTGCAGCGCTCGCCGCTGCTCCGCGACGCTGTGGTCTTCGACGACGCCGGCCCCGACGTGGCCGCGTGGCTGCGCCGGGTCGGGTACGTCCTGTCCACCAGCGACGACGAGTCGTTCCACGTCGCCCCGGCCGAGGGCATGGCGTCCCGGGCGGTGCCGGTGATCAGGCACTGGCCGGGCGCGGACACGATCTACGACCGCCGCTGGATCCGGCCGAACCCGGCGGAAATGGCCGCGTCCATCGCCGCCCTCGACTCCGACGCGGCCTGGCGCGCGGCCGGACAGACCGCCCACGAGCAGGCCCAGGCGTTCGAGCTCACCTCGGTCTGCCGCGCCTGGGTCCGCCTGATCACCGGCGACCCGGCTCAGCAGCTTGAGGGCGCTGGCTCGCGGATCGCCACCCGATGAGCTCTCAACCCCAGCATGCGACATGGGGGCGCAGCCCCCCCTGCCGGGGGTGCAGCGGGGGGGATCGGGGGCGGGAGCCCCCCATGCCGGATCGCTGCCCCCCCGCAGGGACAGCCGCATGTTCTTTACGCTCGCGGTCAGCGCGGCCACGCCCGAGGCGTGCGCGGCGCTAACCGACCGGGCGCTGATCGCCGACCCCGCGATCATGCCGATCCCCGGCCCCGCCGTGGTAGCCTGGCGCTCCCCCGACGGCCGGGCGGCGCTGCTGCACTGGGGCAGCCGACCGGACGGACCGGCAGGGGCGAGGATGCGGCGCGACCTCGGCGCGACGCCGGCGCGACGACGTCGCACGCGGGCACGATCTGGACCGGATCGGCGACCCCGGGCAGCGGCCGCGCCCCGGTCTACGCGCGCACCTCGATCACCCGCGTCGATCCGGTCTACGTGGCCGAAGTCTCCGACTCGGTCATCATCGCCGACCGCGCGACCTGGGTCGCCTGGACCGCGAGCCGCCTCGACGCCCACGACCCGCTGCACGTCGCCGCCCTGCTCAACCCCGGCTTCCCGCTGGGCTCGGCCACTCCGTTCACCCGCGTCTCCGCTCTCACCTCTGCCACCACCCTGCACCTGCTCAACGGCGCCCTCACCCGCCTCCCGACCCCGAAGGCGCCAAGCCAGCCGCGCCCGCGCTCACCCCTGCCGACGGCGCGCGCACCGGCCTGGCGGAGGCCGACGCCGCCGCGGGCTCGATGCGCGGCGTCCAAGGTGGGGCCCGCGCGGTGGCCGAGGCGCTGGTCGCGGCCGTCTCGGACCTGGTGAAGACCGGGCAGCCGGTCGAGCTGAGCCTGACCGGGGGCAAGGACAGCCGCCTGGTGGCCGCGGCGCTGGTCGCGGCCGGCGTGCCCGTGGTGGGCAGGACGCACGGGTTCGCCGACCATCCGGACGTCGTGGTGGCCGCCGAGATCGCGCGGCGGCTCGGCATCGAGCACATTGTCAGGACGCCCGCCGCCCCCGGCCAGCAGGTTGACGTGCTCGGGCGGATCCGCGCGACCGTGCTCGTCGCCGACGGGATGCTCTCGGCGTTCGAGAACGTCGGCCGGCCCGACCCGGCCGCGTCACCGGTGATCACCGCGGGCGGCCACGGCGGCGAACTGCTCCGCGGCGGCTACGCCGAGACCGCCGGCCGATCCGGCGCGGCCGGCGCCGGCGGGGTCCGCGCCGCCCTCGCCCCGGCCCGCCGCGCGGCGCGCTCCGCCGAGATGCTCCGCCGCCTCACCGCCAAGCACCTCGGCCTGCTCCGCCGGGGCCCGGCCGCGGGCTACGTCGCCAGCATGGCCCCGTGGTCGGTCGCGCTTGCCCGCGGCCCGCTCCAGGCCCTGGATGACTTCTACCTGATCAACCGGGCGGGCCGGTGGTCAGCGGCGGCCCGGCAGGCCTATCTGCTCAGGGAGCGCCTGGTGCAGCCACTCTTCGACGACCAGGTCGTGCTGGCCGCCACGCGCCGTCCCGCTGGCCGACCGGATCAGCGGCGCGCTCTCCGCCGCCGTCCTCGCCGAGCTCTGCCCCGCGCTCTCCGACGTCCCGCTGGCGGGCAAGCCCCCGGCCGGCGCGGCCCCCTTCGACTGGCGTCGCCAGTACGGCGACGCGATCGCCTCCCTGCTGCGCGACTACACCCTCGACCATGGCACCGTCGGCGGCCTCTTCGACGTGGTGAACCGATCTGCCGCCGAGAAGCTCCTCACCCCGCCGCACCCCGACCGCCCCACCGTCTGGGCCCTGGCCACCCTGGCGTGCCTGCTCTCCGGCGACTACCGCAACGCCCGCGACGCCTCCCCCACCCTCCCCGTCGCCTAACCCTCCCGCCCGGTTTCTTGCTGTTATCTAGCAGGGAATCGTTAGTGCTGAAGGTTTGACCGCCTATCACCGGCCAAACTTTCAGCGCTAAGACCGGGCATGCCTTTCCGCACGGGCGGAGCGCGCCTGGGTAGCCGTTTCGGCGCAGCAGGGTGAATATCTCGACGGCGGTCCCGCACGCGTGGTACGCCACCGCGGCCCAGCCGTAGCGGAGAGTCTGGTAGCCGTTGAGCGTGTTCGCGTTGTCGCGCCGAGCATCCCGGTTCTTGTTCTCCGGGGAGTGCGCAAGCACGCCGTCAAGCTCGACCACCACGCCGTAGCCGGTGTACTGGACGTCCAGGTACTGCCTGGCCACACCCCGCGCTACCAGCACTTGACGGTCCCCGCGCAGCAGTCCGTGCTTACGCTCCACGTCACGGAAGTACCGCAACTCAAGCGGTGAGTGAACGCCGATCCGATTCACGGCGATGGCGTCGGCCACGTCACCTCGCCAACGCATCCGGGTGCGTTCCTCCAGTGCGCCCGCTAGCCGGGCCGGCGTGGTCAGGCGGCGCTGGCACGCCTTGATCGGCCATCCCACTGCGTCCTCAGCCGACGTTGAGATGCCTGCCAGATCAAGGACCGTCTCCTCAAGCTTGGCCTGGGGCGGGAGGCGCGCCGGGTGCCTGGCGACCGGAATCCGCGCCGAGTAGTGCAGCACCAGGCCGGGAATCATCACCGGCCCGGACTGCCTCGGCACGGTGACGTGTATTGACGCGGATCGCGCATCAGAAAGCCCCCAGAGTTCGGCGGCGGTGTGATGGCTGAGGACCGCGTCGTCTCCGGCACGAAGCACGGCGCCCCACAGCTGCGAAGTGCGCGGGATCGGGCCGCTGAACGTGACGAACACGCCCCGGTGAAGCCGCTGCCACCGCCCGGTCTCCACCCTCGCCGCGATCGCGTGCCGCGACAACCCCGCGCTGATCGCCTGACCACGGGTGAGGACGCCCTGTTGCACGTCGAGCAGTTCGCCCAATGATAGCGCAATGCGATCAAGCACATACATATAGTTACATAAACCTCGCTCCAGCCATAGCCCCGAGGTGGGATTTCAGGTAGCGCTGAAAGTTTGACCGCCTATCACCGGCCAAACTTTCAGCGCTAAACCCAGGCCCTAGCGGGTGGGGAGCGCGGGACACCTGGGATTGAGAGCAGAGGGGCGTGTGGGGTGCCGATGCCGAGAGTGGTGGAAGAGGCGGGAGAGGCGCGCTTTCGAAGGTGAAGGGTGGAGGGGGGATGGCGTGTCAGGGGTGGAGGAGGTGCCAGCGACTGAGACGCGCTGGGGAGGACGAGCCACCAGGGGACGGCGCAACACCTGGGAGTGGATGGGGGCGGGGGGGCGGGACGGCGGCGGGTAGCCGAGGGGTTAGCCGCGGCCGTACTGGGCTTCGGCCTGCCAGAAGAAGACGATGCCGACGAGGAAGAAGACCGACGCCCCAGCCGGCGGCGGCCATCCAGAGCTCGTTGTTGGTGACGATCGCGTGGCAGTAGGCCTGCAGCGGGATGTTGGAGATCATGGAGAGCGGGCCGGTCTTCGGGATCAGGACGCTCGACGCGCCGTGAGCCAGATATTGGAGATTCTGAGGAATCAGCGAGATCGGCACCGTGGTGCCAGCGACGATGTGCCCGCCGGGCTGCTTGTCACGCCATTGATCGTGACCTTGCCGAGGAACTGATTGCAGAACCCAGAGTTGTAGGGCTCGTTGCCGGCCGAGTTCGCCCGGTAGGAGCTCATGAACGCGACCCGGACCAGCGATATGAAGACCGCCGACGGGTTGAGCGACAGGACCTGCTTCTCCCAGCCGTCGCAGCCGGGCGGGCAGCGTGGTGATCAGGTACATGACGCCGCAGAAGTACCGGGAGATACGCAGGAAGAACGGGATCAGCTCGGACACGTCCGCCATCGGAGCCGCCGAGCCGGGCGACGATGAGCGCGGCCCCGGTGTTGAACATCGACTGCAGCAGCATGGCCGGGATCAGCAGCAACCAGTACAGGTGAGACACTTCCCGCTGACCAGCATGACCACGGTCACCACGACAATGCCGACGAGCATCTGCTGCAACTCGACGATCACGTAGGCCAGCGGCAGCGAGGCGCGCGGGAAGTACAGCGCGCGGATCAGCTGAAGGTTGGCGCGCATCACGTTGGAGCCGGTCACGATCGACCGCTCGGTGAACGCGAACACGAACACGCCCGTGATCAGGAACGCCGGGTAGTGGGCCACGCCCCTGGCCGCCTCGAACAGCAGGCCGAAGATCAGGTAGTACACGCCCGCGTTCAGCAGCGGCGTGAGCACCTGCCAGAGCTGGCCGAGCTTGGCCTCGGTGTACATCGAGACGTTGCGCGCGGTGGCGTAGCCGACGATGAAGTGCCTGCGCTGCCAGAGCATCGCCAGGTAAGCGCCCAGCGTCGGTCGCTGCCCCCGCAGTCCCGCAGCCCGTACTGGGCCGCGAGCTCCGCGAGGTTCCCGGTCAGGCACCCGAGGTGCCTCGGGCACGATGACAGCACCGGCCTCCAGGCTGCCCGGCGCGCTGATCTGCCCACTCGCGCTGATCTGGCCACTGTTATCCACGACGGCGAAGTCTATTGGACGTCGGCCAAGCGACACGGCACCGACGGAGCGGTTGAGAGTAAGCCGCGTCCGTTCCGAATGAAAATCTTTATCCTTTCACAGACCGGAGTCGGCGGTCCTGACGAGAATCCTCCGGCACTCCTCGCAGCGGATGCACCTCGTCGGCGGCGGCGGCGCGGATCTCGTTCAGGGCCACGGTGGACAGCAGCACCCGGCAGCCGCCGCACTGGCCGCGGCGGAGCGGCGCCGCGCCGAGCCCGGCGGACTGCGCGCGAACCTTGTCGTAGAGGGCGAGCAGGTCATCGGGGATGCCGGCCACCACGCGCGACCCGCGCCGACGTCGCCTTCTCTCGACTGCTCGCCGATCTCGGCGAGGGCCACGTCGCGGCGCGCGGCCACGGCCGCGGTATCGGCCGCCACGGTCTCCGCCTCCCCGGCCGCGCCGTCGCGCAGCGCCTGCGCCGCCTCGCGCCGCTCCATCAGCTCGAGCACGACCTCTTCGAGGTCGGACTGGCGACGGCGGAGCGAGGTGACCTCCGACTGCAGCGACTCGAGCTCGCGGGCGTTCGACACCTGGCCCGCGTTGAGCCGCTCGTTGTCCCTGTCGATGCGGACCCGGACCTGTTCGACGTCGCGCTCCGCGCGGGCGAGCTCGCGGTCCAGGTCGGACGAGGTTGGTGTCCGCGATCGTGATCGCGTCCCTGACCTTGGCCGCCCGCTCGTCGAGCTGGCTGAGCTCGGCGATTTCGGGCAGGGTTCGCCGCCGGTGGTCGAGCCTGCTCAGCTCGGTGTCCAGGTCGGCTAGTTCGAGCAGCCGCAGCTGCGCCTCGGGAGATGCCTTCACGAAGGCCAACGTTAGTCGCCCGCGCGGGTCGTTGTCGCATGGTAGACACTTCGGCATGGGGATACCTCGGGTAAGCAGGCCCTATATGCCCGGGTACGGCGTGTCCGGGCCTGAGCACGGGACCGGCCTGCTGCATTGGTCCTGGGCCGCGGAACGGCTCACCGCCGCGCGGAACTACTGGGTGGCCAGCGTCTGGCCGGACGGCCGCCCGCACACCATGCCCGTCTGGGGCATGTGGGACGACAGCACGCTCTGGTTCACTTCCGCGACCGACTCGCGGAAGGTGAAGAACCTGCGGCACGACCCGCGCTGCTGCGTGACCACGGAGGACGCGTCGGACCCGGTGATCATCGAGGGCACGGCGCGGTTCGTCACCGACCCACCGACCCTGCAGCGGGTGGTCGACCTGATGAACGCCAAGTACCACAGCGGCGTCGACCTGGACTTCCTCGACCCGGCGAAGAACGCGACGATCGGCGTCCGCCCGCGGCGCGTGTTCTCCATGCTGCACAGCGACTTCAACGGCTCGCCGACCCGCTGGGTATTCGACGAGGATTAGACTCCAGTGAGCCTTCGGCAACGATAAGAAAATCCGAATCTGCTCCGAACGCACGCGCGGTAATCCGCGGCGGGTAGCGTTACTACGCAACTCCTAGGTCCGACATGACTCACATCCTTCGCGTAACGCGGACTCTACTGCGACGGACTACAGGTGCATGACTTCTAGGGTTGGGCTCTCCCGCTGGTTGGGGCGCCGTCTGCGGGCTGCTCGCCGCCGCGGTGGCCATGGGCATCGCGCAACTGCTCGCCGGGATTTCGGCTCCCGGCGGCCTCGCCGGTGATCGCCGTCGGGTCGGTGGCGATCAACCACACGCCGCTGCCGGTGAAGGTCTGGGCGACCTCGACGTTCGGCACCAACGACAAGACCGTGCTGCTGCTCGGCGTGTTCGTCGTGGTCTTCCTGTACGCCATGGTGGTGGGCGTGCTCGCGGCGCGGCGGCTGGCCTACGGGTTCGCCGGGCTGGCGCTGTTCGCCGTCATCGGCATCGCGGCCGCGGTCACCAGGCACGGCGCGTCACGGCGGGTACGCGCTGCCGACGGTGTTCGGCGCGCTGGTCGGGGCGTTCGCGCTGTACCGGCTCATCGAGGCCGCGCAGGCGATGACCGCGGCGACCGCGGCGCGCGGGCCGCCGGCGGTGCGGGCGCGGCGTCCGGCACGGAGCTGCCGCCGATCGTGTTCGGGGAACCGAGTGCGGGCAGCCCCGACCGGGGACGCTGCCGAGCCGCGCTGACGCCGAGGACGAGCTGCGGGCGCCCGACCTGCCGCGCGGCCCGCGCGGGCCCGGGGGCCGGCCCGGTCCCGGTGGTGGCGGGCGCGGACCGCCGGGCCGCCGCGCGGCCGGGCCGGCCGCGGACAGGCCCGGGCGGGCCGCGTGACCGGCGGGCGCCGGCCGGCGCACGTTCCTGCTGACGGCGGGCGTGACCGTGGCGGCGGCGGCCATCGGCGAGGTCGGCGGGCGCGTCCTTGCCACGCGCAAGAACGTCTCCGCCGCTCAGGCGGCGATCCGGCTCCCCAAGGCGACCGTGCCCGCGCCGCCGCTGCCCGCGGGGGTGAACCTGCCGGTGCCGGGGATCAGCCCGTTCATCACGCCGAACGGCCAGTTCTACCGGGTCGACACCGCCCTCATCGTCCCGCAGGTCGACCCGAAGAGCTGGCAGCTCCGCATCCATGGCATGGTGGCCCGCGAGGTCGTGATCACCTTCGATCAGCTGCTGCGCCGCCCGCTGATCGAGGACTACATCACCCTCTGCTGCGTCTCCAACCCGGTCGGCGGCCCCTACATCGGCAACGCCAAGTGGCTCGGCGCGTCGCTCTCGTCGCTGATCCGCTCGGCCGGGCCGCTGCGCGGGGCGGAGCAGCTGCTGTGCACGTCGGTCGACGGGTTCACGTCCGGCGTGCCGCTGGTCGACGGTGCTCGACGCCGGGCGGGACTCGATCGTCGCGGTCGCGATGAACGGGACCGCGCTGCCGACCGAGCACGGGTTCCCGGCCCGGCTGGTGGTGCCCGGCCTCTACGGGTACGTGTCGGCGTGCAAGTGGGTGGTCGACATCGAGGTGACCACGTGGGCGGCGGCCGCCGCCTACTGGTACCGCTCGGCTGGTCGCAGCAGGCGCCGATCAAGACCGAGTCGCGGATCGACGTCCCGGCCTCCGGCTCGCAGGTGAAGGCGGGGAAGACCGCGGTCGCCGGGGTCGCGTGGGCGCAGCACAAGGGCATCGAGGCGGTCGAGGTCCGGGTGGACAGCGGACCGTGGCATGAGGCGAAGCTGGCCGCCGTGCCGGACCTCGACACCTGGCGGCAGTGGGTCTGGGAGTGGGACGCGACCGGCGTCGGCCCGCACACGATCGAGGCGCGGGCGACCGACAAGACGGGGTACACCCAGACCGCGGTCCAGGAGCCCGAGGCGCCCAACGGCGCCTCCGGCTATCCCGCCGCGCAGATCAACGTCTACCAGTAGAAGCGGCCCGTGGGCCACAAGGCCCGCATGCGCGCGGCTGGCGCCTAGGCCAGCGCGACCGAGATCGGGGTGAAGAGGCGGTCGGGTGTGCCTCGGTCCGCGAGATCGCCGCGGGCCATGACGGTGGTGCGGCTGACCGGCTCGAGGCCGTGCGCGTGCGCCCAGGCGGGGAGTTCGGGGCGGTCGGGGTCGAGGTCCAGGCGGATGGTGCCGCTCACCTTGGCGGCCAGGTCCGCGATCAGGCGCTTGGCGGCCTCGGCGTCGGGGGCGACCACCGGGCCGATGATGGCCGACGACGGGAGGTTCCGCCAGGCGGCCGCGTACCCGGCTGATGCCCTGCTCGGTCTCGAGCACCGCCAGGTGCTCCGCGAAGCCCGGCAGCCGGGTAAGGACGCGGCCGCGGTCCGCGCCGAACGCCGCCTTATCGACCGCGAGGATCGAGGGCAGGTCCGCTTCGGCGGCGGGGCGCGTGCATTCCGCTTCTGCACCGGGCTCTGCTCGGTCGGGCGCCGGGGTCAATTCGGCCTGGCCGGAACGTGCCCACGAAGGACACGCTCCGGCGGACCGGCAGGAAGCCAAGCTTCTCGTACAGCGGCCTGCCCATGTCGGTGGCGAACAGTGTCACCGTCGCTTCGCCCGCCTCGGCGAGCAGGTGCTCCATCAGCGCGCGGCCGAGGCCGCGGCGCGCGTACCGGGTCGCGACCAGCATCATCCCCACCGACGCGAGATCCGGCCCCCATCGCGTCAGTACCACCGCCCCGGCCAGCCTGCCGGACGCGTCCGTCGGGCGCGTCGATGCCGAAGGCCTCGGCGCACCCGAGCAGCAGCGCCCACTTGGCCCGCTCCGGCGACCAGCCTCGGTCGACCGACAGCGCGACGCACCGCCTCAGGTCGCCGGGCCCGAGCCTGCGGATGGGCGGAAACGAGTCGCTAGCCACGATCACCGAGGTTACGGGGACGTCGCTGCCGGCCGCTATCGATTTTCTGTCGGTTTCCGCTCGGTTTCTGGTTCTCCGGTCAGCTCCCGCTCGGTTCCCGGTCTCTGCGGCCAGTTCCGCCCGGTTGTCGGACGCTCCGGTCAGCTCCCGCTCGGTTCCTGGTCTCTGCGGCCACCTCCGCCCGCGTTCTCGGACTCTCCGGTCAGTTTCCGTTCGGTTCTGGTCCCGCGGTCAGCTCCGCTCGGATCCCGGTCCCAGCGGTCAGCTTCGGCTTGGCTTCGGCTGCCCGGCTGATCCTAGCCGCGTCGGTTTCCGGTTGGTCCGCTGGTCGGCCGGTCCTTGCCGCGAAGACGAGGCGCTCGGCGGCGCTCCAACCGGTCGAGGTGACCAGGTAGATCGCCCCGGCCAGGGGCGCGAACGCCGCGATCAGCACCGTGATGTACGGCAGGATCTTGCTCACGGCGGTGAGCGCCTGCGGGCTCGACACGGCGCCGCCAGGCGCCGGGGCTGGCCGGCGCGGTCTGCGGCAGCGCTCGCCGGGCGCTCCGGGCCGCCAGCCAGCAGGCCGCCGCGAGGACGGTCAGCACGCCGAGGAAGACGGCGCCGTGCACGCTGAACGCCCCGCCGCCTGATAGCCAGTGGCTGCCGAGCGGCACGCCCAGAAGGTCACGCGAGAGCAGTCGGTTCGGGGCGCCGGCCACGGTCGGCGACCGGAACAGCAGGTACAGCACGCTGAACACCGGCCACTGCGCGAGCAGCGGCGCGAACCCGGCGAACATGCTGGTGCCCTCCCGCTGGTAGAGCGCGGTCACCTCGCGCTGGAGGCGGTCCGGCTTCTTGGCGTACCGCTGGCGGAGCCGCTGTATCTCCGGCGCGAGCCTGGCCTGGGCGGCCTGCCCGCGCAGCGCGCGGAAGGTCAGCGGCGTCACCAGAAGCCGGATCGCCGCCGTGCAGACGACGATGCCGACGACGGCGGCCAGCCCGCCGAGCACCGGAGTGAGGAGGTTGGTCAGGGCGAAGACGACGTGGTAGACGGCGTCCGTCGGGACGCCAAACAGAGTGGACATGGGCAGGCGAGACCTTCCAGCAGAGACGGTTGGGGTGCTGGAAGCGGCCGTGATCAGCGTCGAGCGAAGCCCGGGAACGCACGGAATCCGAGGCGCTTGCGGGACGAGGCGATCCTCCTCCCCGGACGCGGACACCGGAGCTCATTCATTAACTGTTAGCGATACCGCCAACAGTTAATGGCGCTTCAGTGATCGCCGATGTACCCGAGGCTCGGTAGTCGCGGGCGTCTCTGGCAGCGCCCTAAGTCGCTGGCGTCCAAGCCAGAGGATGCGTCCCGGGTCGGGCAGGGATCAGGCGGCCGCTTGGACCGCCGACGGCGCTCTTGGCCTACTGCGACCGCGCGCGTCCGGGTCGCGCTGCGGCAGGAATGCGACCCGCCACGACCGGCGCTGGAGCGCGGCGACCCGCCGAAGGACCGGCGTCGCACCCGTCGCGACCGCTCGGCTCGCGCTGACGGCGCGGGATCCGGCCAGTTCGACTGCGAGCACGGCGACCGCGAGCACGGCGACCGCGAGCACGGCCACGGTGAGCATGGCGGCGCGCTGCGGTGTGTCCGCCCACGCCAGGATCGCGGCCAGGTGGCCCGCAATCTGCCACAGCCAGGAAAGCGCGCCAACCACGCCACCCGGCAGGCCCGTCGCCATTCCCGTCACCCTCTATCGCTGCGCCGGAATCAAGTTATTGCGCGAATGCTATGCCGCTACGCCGTTCCCCGCCAGCGCCTCGCCCGCGAGAATCCGCGATTGTTCCCCCCACTACAATTCCAAGCCAACATGCTAGCGCCAAGCTCAAGATCATCTATTCGAAATCCATGGCGAAACCGCTACCAGGATGACTGAAACGCCATGGATTTATTTGATCTTGGTGCTTAAAGAGTGACATTTCGGGCAAGCAGTTGGCCGCAGTGCGCTCGACGGGTGGCGGACCGCGTAATTGACGGGATTGGGCACGCTCGTGGTGCCCGGAGGAGTGCTTGAGCTCCGTGAAACGACGCCGTCGGAGTGGCGGGACGGCGACGTCTCACGTGTTGAGGTCGGTTGGGGCGTTGGCGCCGAGCGAGGTTGAACGCCCCGCCTGACATAACGTCCTGGGCAGCGGCGGGTTAGCTGCCTCACGTGTTGCGGCGCTTGGGGACGTTGAGGACAGGCAGTGAGGAAGGCTAGTGGAAGGCGGCTAGTGAGGAAGGCCGGCTAGGCCGGAGAGGAGGCGGTCCACGTCGGAGGCGTCGTTGTAGTGGACCAGGCCGGCCCGGACCGCGCCGGCGGGCTCGAGGCCGAGGGCGGTGCAGAGCTCGTAGGCGTAGTTGTCGCCGCTCCACACGTTGACGCCGCGCGCGGCCAGGTGGACGGCCACCGCGCGCGGATCGACGCCCGCGACGTTGAAGAACGCAGTCGGGGCGCGGTGCGCGGCCTTGCCGTACAGGGTCACCGCGCCAACGGACGCGAACCCGTCTAGCAGCCGGGCGAAGAGCTCGGCCTCGTGTGCCTCGACCGCCGCCATCGACGCCAGAATCCGCTCCCTGCGGGACGCCCCGGCGGCGGACGCGCTGGGCGCGAGCGCGGCCAGGTGGTCCACCGCCGCGGCCACGCCCGCCAGGTCGGCGAACGGCAGCGTGCCGAGCTCGAACCGCCACGGCACCGCGTTGGACGACGGGGCGAGCTTGTCCGGCCAGACCGTCTCGAGCAGCGCCGGGTCGGCCACCAACGCGGCCACGTGCGGACCCGACCACTTGTAGGCGCTCGTCGCGTAGAAGTCCGCGCCGAGCGCGGTGATGTCGACCGGCACATGCGGGGTCGCGTGCACCCCGTCCACGTAGCAGAGCGCGCCCACGGCGTGCGCGGACGCGGCGATCGCGGCGACGTCCGGCCTGGTCCCGATCGCGTTCGACGCGGCCGTCACCGCCACCAGGCGGGTACGAGGGCCGACCAGCTCGGCGTACTGCGCGGCGGGCAGCTCCCCCGTCGCCAGGTCGGCCTCGGCCCAGCGGACGATCGCGCCGACCCGCCCGGCGGCCTGGATCCACGGCCGGATGTTGGAATCGTGATCGAGCCGGGAGACCACGATCTCGTCGTCGGCCGTCCACTGCCGCGACAGGGCGTCCGCGATCCGGTACGCGAGCGCGGTCGCGCTCGGCCCGAAGACGACCCCGTCCGCGGTGCCGCCGACCAGGTCCGCGACCGCGGCCCGGGCCTGCGAGACAATGGATTCAGAACGACCGCTGGCTTCGAAGGCGCCGCCCAGGTTCCCGATCCCCGCGCGGTACGCAGCGGCGATGGCCTCGATCACCGGCACCGGGACCTGGGTCCCCGCAGCGCCGTCAAGGTATGCATGGCCGTCGGCAAGCGCAGGATACAAAGCGCGCACGGCTCGGACGTCGAAGGTCAAGATCTGGAAATCTCCCTGTCGGCCGTATTGGCCAGCGAAGCGGCAGAACGGGCATCAGCATACAACTCGACCACGCGCCCCACGACGACCGCGAATAGGCCGGCGAACCCGGACAGGGCGAGCACGCCGCCGGTGATGACATCGGTCTTGGTGGCACCGGTCCATCCGACGCCGACCGCCTGGTACCCGAGCGCGAACGGTGCCGCGACCAGCCAGACCCCCGCGGCGAAAACCGCGAGCACGCCGGCCACCCCGACCCTGGTCACCACCACGCCTCCTCGCTGTCGACCGGGCCCCCCAGGCCGTCGTCATCCATGGCGGGCACGGCCACCTGTGGCGCTGGCCGCTGAAGCACTGGCCTCTGAAGCACTGGCGCCTGAGGCGCTGGCCTCTGAGGGACCCACGCCCGAGGCACCTGCGCCGGGACCGGCGCCACCCGAGGCCTGAACGCCGACGCAGACGGCGTCCGCCGCGGCAGTCCCGCGGCACCGGCCTGTTCGCCCACGTTGGGCTGACTCCCGGCGCCGGCCTGTTCGCCCAGGGTGGGCTGACTCCCGGTGGCTGCTTGTCCACCGAGGGTGGGCTGACTCCCGGTGGTGGCGAGCAGCGGCACCAGCATCTCGCGCAGTTGGCTGATCAACTCCGCCGCGCCGTCCTCCGCGGACCCGTTCACGCCGGTCCGCGCTGACCCGTTGGCGCCGTCTCCGTTCGCGCCGGTCCCCCCAGACCTGTTTGCGCCGAGTCCCTTAATGCTGGTCCCGTTCACGCTGTTCGCATTGGTGCCGTATGACACCGCCACGTTGCGCGGCTCATCGGCGGGCGACGCGCCGGCAAGGCCAACGCCCGCCCTGCGGACGCCTCCGTCGCTGAGCGCGTCGCTGAGAACGCCACCGCCACCGCCACCACCGCCACTACCACTACCAGCCCGCGCGGACCGCCGCGCGGCGCGCCTGGCGCCGCGCGCCGACCGCTCCGCGAGCTTGCCTGCGCGCCGGACGTCCCGGCTGAGCGCCCGCCTGTTCCGCCGCGCCTGGCGCTTTGAGACCAGCAGGGACCCCTCCGCCAGGACCCCGTCGACGCACATTCGTTGACGCCACGCGAATGACCAGCAGACCAGCGACAGGCAGCACACGGCGATCAAGCCCGCGCCCGTCAGCAGATTCACTCGCCCCGCGAGACCAGCAGATTCTCCCCCGAAAGCCACCGCCGCCACTACCAGCCAGCCGCCCCCGCACAGGCCAAGGCCAGCGACGCACAGCCCGGACAGGTATCGAGTCATGATTACCCTCCGAAGCCATTCAATAACAGAACATCACACGCTAGCACTCGGGCACCCGTCGCATCCGAGATAACACGGATGCCGACACCGACCAATTTCCATCAGAAAAAACCAGGTGACACGCATCGAAACTGCCAATTAGGCTCCGCATAGTGTCAGCAAGCCCAGTCGCCGCCCTCTGGCGGCTGCGCCCCTATCTCCGCCCTTACCGCTACCAGCTGGTCCTGATGCTCTTTGCCGCCCTCTTGTCCACCGGCACGGAGATTGTGATCCCGCTGATCGCCAAGGTGGTGATCGACGGCGCCATCACCCACCACGAGCGAGGCCTGCTGCTGCCGCTCGGGCTACTTGCCGTCGGACTCGGCGCGGCAGGCGCCATCCTCAGCCTGATCCGCCGCTGGGTGCAGGGCAACGCCGTCGCGGGCATGGAGCAGGCGATCAGGGACGACCTCTACCAGCACCTGCAGCGGCTCGACCCGGCGTTCCACGACGAGTGGCAGACCGGCCAGCTGCTCTCGCGCGCCACCATGGACCTCTCCTCGATCAGGCGGTTCGCCGGCTTCGGCCTGGTGTTCCTGTTCATCTCCATCATGACGTTCGCCGCCGTGGTCGGCCTGCTCATCTCACTCAATTGGTGGCTCGGGCTGATCACCGGCGTCATGTTCGCCCCTGTGCTCGTCTTCTGCACCCGGTTCGAGCGGCGGTACAAGGTCCTCGCCCGGCGGTCGCAGGATCAAGACGGCGACCTGACCACGCTGGTCGAAGAGGCATCGACCGGCGTCCGGGTGCTCAAGTCCCTCGGCCGAGCCCCCGAGGCGTCGGCAGCTCACCTGGCCCAGGGGGTCAAGCTCGGCAAGACCCGGATCGAGATGGCAGGCCTGCTCGGCACCTTCTGGGCGACGCTCAACCTGGTGCCCAACGCGGTGATCGCCATCGTCGTCGTCCTCGGCGCCCTCGCGATCAGCCACCACGCCCTCAGCATCGGCGGCCTGGTCGCCTTCATCACCCTCGCCCTCCAGCTGGTCTGGCCGGTCGAGGCCCTCGGCTACGTCCTCGCCTCGGGCGAGGAGGCGGCCACCGCCGCCCAGCGCGTCCTGGAGATCTTCGACACCCAGCCCGCGATCTTCGATGAGCTGTCCGCTACGCCAACGACATCGTCGCGTCCTGTCGGCTACGCCAACGACACCAACAGGGGCGGTCATTGGCGTAGCCGACGGGTTCCTGAGCCGGTCGATGGCGTCGTTGACCGGGGCGGAGAGCGGAAACCGCGGGTCGCGGCTGCCGCGTTGCCTGCTCAGTATGAGGTGGGCGTGCAACACGGGACCGTTCAGTATGAGCATGTTTGCTTTTCTTATTCCGGGACGACCGAAGCGGTGCTGCGGGATGTAAACCTGCAGGTTGAACGGGGGGAGACCCTGGTTCTTGTTGGGGCCACGGGGTCTGGCAAGACGACGTTGCTGCAGTTGGTGCCCCGGCTCGCGGACGCGACCAGTGGGCGGGTGCTGGTCGGCGGCACCGACGTGCGTCTGATGCCGCTCGCCGAGCTGCGCGCCCTCGTCGGGTGCGCGTTCGAGGAGGCCACGCTGTTCTCCGCGAGCGTGCGGGAGAACGTCACATTCGGGGCGGAAGGGGCCAGCGAGGAGGAGCTCGAGGCGGCGCTCACCGCGGCGCAGGCCCGGTTCGCCTACGAGCTGCCGTGGGGGCTCGACACCCGGATCGGCGAGCAGGGCATGGCGCTGTCCGGCGGGCAGCGGCAGCGGATCGCGCTGGCCCGCGCGATCCTCGCCCGGCCCCAGGTGCTCATCCTCGACGACCCGCTCTCCGCGCTCGACGTGCACACCGAGGAGCGGGTGACCCGCGCGCTCGGCCTGATTCTCACCGACGTCACGGCGATCGTCGTGGCGCACCGGCCGTCCACGGTCGCGCTCGCGGACCGGGTCGCGCTGCTGGCCGACGGGGTGATCGCCGCGACCGGAAGCCACCGGGAGCTGATGGCGAACGTGCCGGCCTACGCGAACCTGATGACGATGGAGGCGATCACGCGATGAGCGCGGATACCACGGCCGCCGCGGCCGCCCAAGACGACTCCGAGCGCGGGCTCCCCCCGGCCGAGCCGCAGTCCTGGCGCGGCATCGCCAGCGAGCAGGTCGATGACGTATCCGCGCCGCTCGCGGCGCTGCTGCGGCGGCGCAGCCGGTTGCTGCTTGCTGACCTGCTCCGGCCGCACCGGCGACCGGTCGGCTGGACCGCCGCCGCGATCATGGTCTCCTCGCTCGCCGCGCTCGCCGGACCGTGGCTCGTCGGCCTCGCGATCGACGGCGGCATCCCCCCGCTGCTGAAGTCGGGGGACTCCGGGCCGCTGCTGCTGATCGCCGCGTTCTTCGCCATGACGGTGGCCGTGCAAGCGGTCACCACCCGGATGTTCGTCACGATGACCGGGCGGATCGGCCAGGCGGTGGTGCTCGAGCTGCGCCGACGACTCTTCGAGCACCTGCTCAGGCTCTCCGTCTCCTTCCACGAGAGCTACACCTCGGGGCGGGTGATCTCCCGGCAGACCTCCGATGTGGAGGCGATCTCCGCGCTGTTCGAGGAGGGCCTTGACGGCTTGATCACGGCGGTGCTCACGCTGCTCTTGGTCGGCACGGGCATGCTGCTGCTCGACTGGCGGCTGGCGCTCGTGGTGCTATCCGGCTTCATCCCGCTGACCTGGCTGAGCGGCTGGTTCCGGCGGGAGTCGGCGACCGCCTACCGGCGGATCAGGGAGACCAACGCGATGGTCATCGCCTTCTTCGTGGAGACGTTCGGCGGGCTGCGCGCGGTCCAGGCGTTCCGGCGGGAGGAGCGGAACGAGGAGATCTTCGACCGGCTCTCAGCCGACTACGCCGCCGCGACCAGCCGGTCATCGCGGCTTAGCGCCATCTTCGCGCCGGGCATCGCGATGGTCGGGAACGTCATCACCGGCGTGGTGCTCTGCTACGGCGGCTTCCTGGCGCTCGACGGCAACATCAAGATCGGCATCCTCGCCTCGTTCCTGCTCTACCTGCAGCGGTTCTTCGACCCGCTGCAGGACGTGTCGCAGTTTTATAACTCCTTCCAGGGCGCCGCCTCGGCGCTGGAGAAGATCTCCGGGGTGCTCGAAGAGGAGCCGTCGGTGCCCGACCCGCTGGTCCCCGCTGAGCTGCCGCCGGCGGTGAGCGGGCGGCGGCTGCAGTTCTCCTCGGTGCGGTTCGGCTACCGCGCCGCGACCGTGCTGCCCGGGCTCGACCTGGACATACCCGCTGGGCAGACGGTAGCGCTGGTCGGCGAGACGGGCGCGGGGAAGACCACCGTGGCCCGGCTGCTTGCGCGGTTCTACGACCCGAACGCGGGCCAGGTGCTGCTCGACGGCGTGGACCTGCGGCGGCTGCCGGACTCGGTGCTGCGGCAGGAGATCGTGCTGATCACCCAGGAGAGCTTCCTCTTCGAGGGCTCAGTGGCGGAGAACATCAGGCTCGGTCGGCCGTCGGCGTCCGATCGCGAGGTTGAGGAGGCGGCCCGGGCGATTGGGGCGCACCAGTTCATCGCCGCGCTCCCCGAGGGGTACGCCACCAAGGTCGGCAAACGGGGCGGGAAGCTGTCGGCGGGCCAGCGGCAGCTGCTCTCGTTCTGCCGCGCGTTCATCGCGGCGCCGTCGGTCCTGGTGCTCGACGAGGCGACGGCGCTGCTCGACATCCCGTCGGAGCGGCTCGTGCAGTCCGCGCTGCGGACGGTCCTCGCCGGGCGGACCGCGCTGATCATCGCGCACCGGCTCTCCACGGTGGCGATCGCCGACCGGGTGCTCGTGCTGCGAGCCGGCGAGGTCATCGAGGACGGCTCGCCCGCGGAGCTGATGCGGGCCGGCGTCGGCGAGTACGCCGACCTGCACGCCCGCTGGGCCGCCAGCCTCGCCTAGGGCAGGTGTGCTGGGAACAACCCCAGGAACCCGGGTCCGCACGCGATCACTAAGCTGATCTGCGACGCTCTGGGATGGCGTAATCTACGGTACGGATCGACGCGGAGGACGGAACTTGAGGATGTATAAGCCTAGCCAGGAAGCGCTTGACCTGCACGCGGCGGACGTGGCCGTGGCCGACGAGCGCGGCAAGCTGCTCGACGCGGCCCGGGCTGCGGATGCCGCGCTGCGCGCGGCGGAGGCCAGGAACGCGCCGGTCACCGAACTGCACCAGCTGGCTAAGGAACTCGACGCGGCGCTGACCGACGCGATGCGGGCCGCCTTCGCCGCGCAGCGTGCCGAGATCGGCCCGCGCGGCTACGAGGACCGGATCTACTTCCGCAAGGCCAAGGCCACGCCCGCCGTCCACGCGCTCACCGGCGAGGCCGAGCGACTGCTGACCCTGCGCGAGAACCACCGGCTCAACCGGATCCCCGAGGTTCCCCGCGTCCCTGTCGTCTAGGTAGGAATCCCCTCGGGACATCGACCGTTACCGGATCGATATGTTTACTGTTGCCTGATAGAGACGGCCGGTACGTTCCATCTGTTCTCCGGGCATTTTTCTTGAAGGTACCCTCGGTAGAGAAACCTGCGGATGGTCTGAACCATCGCCCCCGCATAGTCGTATCAATATTTGGGAAATCTCTGCTTAACGCGGCGGCAAGTCGCTTGCGCTTGCTGGCGCAGCGGGGCAAAGTTGGGTTAAGTGGTCTAGGCCACTTGGTAGGGGAAGCGGGCGCAACTCATTGCAGAGTTCGGTTGCTGAGTGCACCCAAGAACCAAGTGGTTCCAGGCCGTGGACTGCTGAGGAAGGCCAGGAGGCACTGAATATGTGCCCGCACATACCGAGGTGCCCGGAGTCAACGGCACCCGACCGTGAGGCTGCGCACACGATCGCCAGCCACCCGGAGCAGGGCTGGTCACTGCTCTGCAACGGGGTCGTCATCTTCGAGGACACCGGGGAACTACTGCCGAACGGCGCGACGATCGCTCCGCACCGCCCCACCGACCATCAGGCGCCGGCTGCCTGAGTCGGGCTGATGATCACAGACCAGGAAGAGCGTCCAGCCACTGAGCGACGGCCACGCCAATCGCCTCGGGGTGTTTCGCGAGGGCATGGGTCTCCCCGGGGATGACGACGACCCGTGTGGACGGGTCTGATTCTGGGACACCGAAGGAATCATGGTCCCCGTTGACGACAAGCACGCTGGTTCCCGCCTGACGGAGTTCGGCGTCACGCGACTTCTCCGGCTGGCCTGGTGGATGTAGCGGGAACGCCAGGGCGATCACGCCGATGGCGTTCACCTCTGTCGCTGTCCGGCAGACCACCCGCGCGCCGTTGGACCGACCGCCCTGGACAAGGGGCACGCCCGGCGTCCCGGCGCGCAGGGCGCCGATGATCTCGGTCCACGCCGCGTCCTGCCGCGCCGCCGACCCGGGAGCGCGGGCGCCCTTCACCCGGTACGGCTGCGTGACCAGCGCGGTCACCGCTCCCGCAGCCCGCGCGACGTCGCGCACGGCGAGCACGTCCGGCGTGTCGGGGGTGCCGCCCGCCCCGTGGGTCAGCACGGCGAGGAAGGTCGGCTTGCCCTGCTCCGGACCTTCAATGTCGACCTGCGCGGGCCCGGCAACGGTCATGATCTCCACGCTGGCACATTACCGCGCGCGGGGTCACGGCCGGTGATCATGGCGAGGATCAGCCATGGTTCGCCGTCGAGCCCTATGCGGAGGTGAGGATGGTCTTCAGGAACTGCCCGGTGTAGCTCTGCTCGTTGTCGGCCACCTGCTCCGGGGTGCCTGTCGCCACCACGGTGCCGCCGCCGTTGCCGCCCTCCGGACCCATGTCGATGATCCAGTCGGCGGTCTTGATGACGTCCAGGTTGTGCTCGATGACCAGGACCGTGTTGCCGGTCTGAACCAGCTTGTCGAGCACGCCGAGGAGCTTGCGGATGTCCTCGAAGTGCAGGCCCGTGGTGGGCTCGTCGAGCACGTAGATGGTCCGGCCGGTGGAGCGGCGCTGCAGCTCGGTGGCGAGCTTCACCCGCTGCGCCTCGCCGCCCGAGAGCGTGGTGGCGGGCTGGCCGAGCCGCACGTAGCCGAGGCCAACGTCGACCAGGGTCTTGAGGTGGCGGTGGATCGCCGGGACGGCCTCGAAGAACCCCGACGCCTCCTCGATCGGCATGTCGAGCACCTCGGCGATCGACTTGCCCTTGTAGTGGACCTGCAGCGTGTCGGTGTTGTAGCGGGCGCCGTGGCAGACCTCGCAGGGCACGTACACGTCGGGCAGGAACTGCATCTCGATCTTGATGGTGCCGTCGCCCGAGCAGGCCTCGCACCGGCCGCCCTTGACGTTGAACGAGAACCGGCCCGGCTGGTAACCGCGGACCTTCGCCTCGGTGGTGGCGGCGAACAGCTTCCTGACGTGGTCGAAGACGCCGGTGTAGGTGGCCGGGTTGGAGCGCGGGGTCCGGCCGATGGGGCCCTGGTCCACGTGCACCACCTTGTCCAGGTTATCCATGCCGGTGACGCGGGTGTGCTTGCCAGGCACGGTGCGCGCGGCGTGCAGTTCCTTGGCAAGCACGCGGTAGAGGATGTCGTTGACTAGGGTGGACTTGCCCGACCCTGACACGCCGGTGACCGCGGTGAAGAGCCCGAGCGGGAAGGCCACGTCGACGTTCTTGAGGTTGTTCTCGGCGGCGCCCTTGACGACCAGCTCGCGGCCCTTGGTCGGCTTGCGGCGGGTCTTCGGGACGGCGATCTGCCTGCGGCCGGACAGGTACATGCCGGTCATCGACGTCTCGCTGTTCACGAGCTCGTCGACGGGACCGGAAACGACGACGTGGCCGCCGTGCTCCCCGGCGCCGGGTCCGATGTCCACCACCCAGTCGGCGGCGCGGATGGTTTCCTCGTCGTGCTCGACCACGATCAGCGTGTTGCCGAGGTCGCGCAGCCGGAGCAATGTGTCGAGCAGCTTCTGGTTGTCACGCTGGTGCAGGCCGATGGACGGCTCGTCGAGCACGTAAAGCACGCCGACCAGGCCGGAGCCGATCTGGGTGGCGAGCCTGATCCGCTGCGCTTCTCCTCCGGCCAAGGTGGCGCTCGCCCGGTCGAGGCTGAGGTAGTCGAGGCCGACGTCAAGCAGGAAGCCGAGCCGCGCGTTGACCTCCTTGAGTATGAGCCGGGCGATCTGCATGTCCCGGTCGGAGAGCTCCAGGTTGAGCAGGGTCTTGGCCAGCTCGCCGATCGGCTGCGCGCTGTATGCCGCGATCGACTTGTCGTCGATGGTGACGGCCAGGGAGATCGGCTTGAGCCTGGTGCCCTTGCAGGACGGGCAGGGCACTTCCCGCATGAACCCGGCGAACTTTTCCCGGCTCGAGTCGGACTCCGCCTCGGCGTGCCGCCGCTCGACGTAAGTGATCGCGCCCTCGAAGTCGGTGTAGTAGGAGCGCTCGCGGCCGTACCGGTTCTTGTACCGGACGTGGACCTGGGTCTCGTGCCCGTAGAGCAGCGCCTTCTTGGCCTTGGCCGGGAGCCTCTCCCACGGGGTGTCAAGCCGGAACCCGAGGGTGTCGGCGAGCGCCTCGATCAGCCGGTCGAAGTAGTCGCTGACATGGCCGCCCGCCCACGGGGCGATCGCGCCCTCCTTGAGCGACTTCTGCGGGTCGGAGACGATGAGCTCCGGGTCGACCTCCATCTTCGTGCCCAGTCCGGTGCAGTCTGGGCAGGCGCCCCACGGGGAGTTGAACGAGAAGCTTCTCGGCTCGAGCTCGTCGAAGGAGAGGTCGTCGTAGAGGCAGGCGAGGTGCTCGGAGTACATCCGCTCCCGGTGCGGGTCGGTCTCCGGCAGGTCGACGAAGTCGAGGATGACGACGCCGCCCGCGAGGCCGAGCGCGGTCTCGACCGAGTCGGTGAGCCGCCGCCGGGCCGCGTCCTTCACCGCGAGCCGGTCGATGATCACCTCGATCTCGTGCTTCTCCTGCTTCTTCAGCGTCGGCAGGCTCCCTGCCTCGCCCGCGACCTCGTCCAGGCGGATGACCGTGCCATCGACCCGCGCCCGGGAGTACCCCTTGGCCTGCAGTTCCTTGAGCAGCTCGGTGTACTCACCCTTGCGGCCGCGGACGACGGGGGCCAGCACCTGGAACCGGGTGCCCTCCTCGAGCTCGAGCACGCGGTCCACGATCTGCTGCGGGGTCTGCCGGGCGATCGGCCGGCCGCAGATCGGGCAGTGCGGCTTTCCGACGCGTGCGAACAGCAACCGTAGGTAGTCGTAGACCTCGGTGACCGTGCCGACGGTGGACCTCGGGTTGCGGCTCGCGGACTTCTGGTCGATGGACACCGCCGGGGACAGTCCGTCGATGAAGTCCACGTCGGGCTTGTCCATCTGGCCGAGGAACTGCCTGGCGTACGCCGACAGCGACTCGACGTACCGCCGCTGGCCCTCGGCGAAGATGGTGTCGAACGCCAGGCTCGACTTGCCCGAGCCGGACAGCCCGGTGAACACGATCATGGCGTCGCGCGGCAGGTCGATCGAGACGTCCTTGAGGTTGTGCTCGCGTGCGCCGCGAACGACAAGCCGGTCAGCCACTGCGCGCTCTTCTCTCCGTCGTCTTTTTGGTCTCGTCTTCTTGAGGTGCCGTCTCGGACGGGCGGTCAGGCCGGACCGTGGGCAGGCACCACGCACCCGGCATGCTAACGAGGGGGTCTGACATTCCGGGTGGGGCGAACCGGCGGCCCGTCAGAACTCTGAGAATTTCTTCAGAGCCCGCGCTGCCGACGCCTTTGTTATCAGCACAGAGAGCGCCGCCGTTATGCCCGCCGCCCCCCGTTGGGCCGACCGCTCCCAGCCTACGGCACCGCCTTACCGGCGGCGAGCCGGACGGGAAAATATCTTCGAACGCTTGGCTCGGGCTATCATCGAGACGGTGAGGCACAATCCGTCTACCGTCGTGGTGCTGGCAGGACAGGCGTCGGGCCAGGTGCTCTCCGCCGTGGAACGGTCGATGAACGTCGTGGTCGTCCGGCCCGCCGTCGGCGCCGACGGCGGGCCGGACGGCGTCGGGGCGGCCGTCGCGGCGCTGCGCCGGGCCGCCGGGATCTCCGCGCCGTACGTGCTGGTCGCCGCCGACCCGCTGGCCGCGGTCGCGGCCGAGTGGAGCGCGATGTGGGACCTGTCGAGCGAGCCGCGCGGCAGCGACCGGTTCGAGCTTCGCGTGGGCGAGGCCCTCGCGGCCTGGCGGGCGAACCAGTTCGAGCTGCCCGACTACTACCTGGTGCTCACCGAGGAGACCAGGACGGCCGCTCCGGCCGCGTCGGCCGCTCCGGCCGCGTCGGCCGCGTCGGCCGCACTTGAAGATCACCGCCCCGATTTCTACCTGGGACCGCTCCTGTCAGTCCGCCCGCACCGGGTCGCGGTCACCGCCGCGACCGAGCCCGCCGCGCAGGCGGCGGGGGTGCTGAGCCAACTCGGCTCGCTGCGGACCGGCCGCTGGTGGCCTTCTCTTGAAGAGATTTTCAGAACGGCCCGCGGCTTCTACCCCGGCGCCCTCGCCGAGTCCCCCGACGCCGGACGCGCGACCCTGCTGACCTGATGCTCACGGCGAGCGCGCCGAGCGCGCCGAGCGCGCCCATGCGAGTGAGTGCGCGCCGAGCCTTGGCACTAGATTCATAGGGTGACTTACACCGGAAACGTGAGTGTCGGCGGGCCGCCGGACACGCGAGAGATCGGCGGCGGCCTGACGGTGACCAAGCTCGCCGTCGGCGAGATGAACAACAACGCCTACCTGCTGACCGACGGCAGCGGCCAGGGGCTGCTCATCGACGCCGCGGCCGAGCCGGCGCGGCTGGTTGAGCTGATCGGCGACACGCCGGTGGCGAAGATCGTGACCACGCACCAGCATCCCGACCACTGGCAGGGCCTGGCCGAGGTGAAGGCCGCGACCAAGGCGATCACCGTGGCGCACCCGGCGGACGCGCCCGGCATCCCGGTCGCGACCGACGAGTTGGTCACCGACGGCGGCACGGTCGCGTTCGGCGACACCGTTCTGTCGGTGATTCACCTGGTCGGGCACACCCCGGGGTCCATCGCGCTCGTCATCGACGCAGACGGCCCCGCACCGCACCTGTTCACCGGGGACTGCCTGTTCCCCGGGGGCATCGGCAACACCCAGCAGGACCCGGCGCGCTTCACGTCCCTGTTCGACGACGTGATGTCGAAGGTCTTCGACCGGCTGCCGGACGCGACCTGGGTCTACCCGGGTCACGGCGGGGACACCACGCTCGGCGCGGAGCGCCCGCACCTGGCCGAGTGGCGCGAGCGCGGCTGGTAGCGTCCGCGCGCAGCGACGTCCTTGCTGTTATCCGCCTCCACGAGGGCTGGCAGCGTTATTGGGTGTACTTAACGGCGTCATTCGCCGTTAAGTACACCCAATCGTCGGACGCGGCCAGGGAGCCGGGCGTTCTTGCTGTTATCTCAAGAGTTAAGCAGCACGTCCCGATGGGCGTGGGCCAGCGTGAGCAGCGCTGACCCGGCGGCCTGGAGCGGCGACTGCCTGAGCAGCTCCTCGACCGCCGTCTCGTCAAAGGGCCGGGGGGTGAGCACCACGCCCTCGGCGTTGTCGGAGACCAGCGCGCCGAACAGCTCGTCGTAGAGCGGCGCGTCGATCACCACCACGGCGAGCAGGTCCATCGCGTACGTCAGCGGGTCGGTGCCGAGTCCGAGGCAGTACGCCCGGATCTCGCCCGATCCCAGGGCGTCCGTCATGGCGCGCGCCAGCGGCCAGGAGGCGTAGTCGATCGGCGCGTCCTCGCTCCCGTACTCCTCGGAGGCGCCGAGCAGCTCCTCGGCGTATTCGCGGAGCAGGCCGCGCCAGAGGTCGAAGTCGTTGGCCTCGTTCCATTCCGCCTCACCGGACGGCTGGAAGATGCCGACCGGGATCACCTGGTACAGCCCGCCGGCGTGCCCTACAAGCGCCGGGTCGCGGTAGTGCATAGGGAACATCGCGCTTCCCGTCCTCCGGTCGTACCTGAGCGTCAGCACGCAGGTCGCCATGGCGGAGGAGCGGACGTTGAGGTTGGTCGGGTTGCCGAAGGCGTCCCGGTAGGCGCAGCGGTCGATCAGGCCCAGGTCGGCCGCCGCGTACTCGAAGCCCGCCACGCCGCCCACGTTGACACCGTCGAAAAACCGGCCGCGCCCGAAGACCAGCCGGGGATCGCCCGCGGCCAGGTTCGCCGCCAGCAGCCGGTAGATAGGGCGGTTCTCGAAGATGGCCGGGGTGTCCAGCTCCCCGATCACGTCGCAGTAGCGCCGGTACCGGCTGCCGTCGGCGCGGGACGGCAGGGCCAACGGAGCCAGCGACGCGACGTCCGGAACCGGCGGCTGCGGGGCCTGCGGCCGGAACTCAAGCCCGATCTCCGACAGCGGGATCGGCGCGGGCAGCTCCCACCCGGGCGCGGCCAGCAAGGGCGTGCCGGCCACCCGGGCAGCATTGGGGTACTGGTCCGCGGCGCGCACCCCGAGCGAGTACCGGTTCTGGCGCAGGTGGGCGGTGACGCGAAGCCACTGCTCCTGCGATGGCGTGCGCACGGGCAGGCCGTACTCGGAGGTCACGGACGTAGCGTAGTTCCCGGACACCACCGAGGTCGATGAGGACGTTGGTCGAGCCGCTGCGGTAGGGCGGTGGCTCGTCGCCCGATGGCCACGCGGCGGCGGCGCTCTCGATCAGCTCGGCGTCGATGATCCCCGCGTAGGCCAAGACAGCATGCTGGCCGAGGCCCTAGCATTGGCAGCCGCCGCAACCCGATGCAATCGGAGATGGACGTGCGGCGCATGCCGATGGAGGTACGGATGGACAGCACTGAGCTCCGGTTCCCCGAGGGGTTCCTGTGGGGGGCGGCCACGGCCGCCTACCAGATCGAGGGGGCGCCGGAGGTCGACGGGAAGGGCCCGTCGATCTGGGACACGTTCAGCCACACCCCGGGGAAGACCTTCCACGGGGAGACCGGCGACGTGGCCACCGACAGCTACCACCGCTACCCCACCGACATCGAGATGCTCAAGCGGCTCGGCGTCGGCGTGTACCGGTTCAGCCTCTCCTGGCCGCGCATCCAGGCCGACGGGCGCGGCGCGGCCAACAGTAAGGGGCTTGACTACTACAACCGGGTCATCGACGCGCTACTCGAGGCCGGAATCGAGCCGGCCGTCACGCTCTACCACTGGGACCTCCCGCAGGCGCTGCAGGACACCGGCGGCTGGCCGAACCGGGACATCGCGGCGGCGTTCGCCGACTTCGCGGGGATCGCGGGCGAGGCGTTCGGCGACCGGGTACGCCGGTGGATCACGCTGAACGAGCCCTGGGTCGCCTCGAACGTCGGCTACCGCTTCGGGCGGCACGCGCCCGGTCTGCAGGACGGCGCGCAAGCCGTTGCCGCCAACCATCACCTGCTGCTCGCGCACGGGCACGCCGTGCAGGCGCTGCGGTCGGCCGCGCCCGGGCCGCAGGGCGGGGCCCAGCAAATTGGCATCACGCTCAACCTGGCCGTGGTGCGGCCGGTCTCGGCCGACGCCGAGGACATCGCGGCCGAGTTCGAGGCGCGGCAGAACGGGGTGTACCTGGGGCCGCTGTTCTCCGGCGGCTACCCCGAGCGGCTGACCGCGGAGTACTCCCCCGCGCGGGTGGACGGCCTGGTGCGCGAGGGCGATCTGACGACCATTGCCGCGCCGCTGGACTTCCTCGGCGTCAACTTCTACTTTCCGAATTACGTGGGGATCGCGGCGCCCGACGGCGAACTGCGCCGCGGCGAGTCGCGGATTGCCCCGGGCGCGGTGCAGGTGCAACCGGAGGGCCTGCCCATCACCGCGATGAACTGGCTGGTCGAACCCGCCTCCATGCACGAGTTGCTGACCCGGGTGGTGGCCCCGGTGACCGGCTCGCTGCCCCTCTACATCACCGAGAACGGCTCGTCGTGGTACGACTACGTCACCCAGGATGGCCGGATTGAGGACTACGAGCGGGTGTCCTACCTGCGCGGCCACCTGGCCGCGGTGCACGCGGCGATCGCGGACGGGGTGAACCTGCGCGGGTACTTCGCCTGGTCGCTGCTTGACAACTACGAGTGGGCCGAGGGGTACGCCAAGCGGTTCGGGCTCGTGTACGTGGACTTCGCCACCCAGCAGCGGATCCTCAAGCGCAGCGGCGAGTTCTACGCGGAGGTGACGCGCGCGAACGCGCTCCCGACGGAGTAATCGGGTCGGCGCGCGGTCGGCCGGTGAAGTCAAATTCCTTATAGTGAACGGACCGTGGTTTCACCTGGTCCCGTCGGCTCGCGCGCTGTCGGGTGGCGCTCGGAGGGCGGCGGCAGCTGGCGGCGGTCTTGTCGGCTGGACCGGGTTCGGATCGGGGCCGTCGCCGTCGCGGTCGCCCTGAGGAGGTCGGGATGAACATGCCATCGGATGCCGCACCGGAGGAGACAGCGCGATCCAACCAGCCGGCCCGCGCAGCCGGAGACGACAGCGCAGCAGGAGACGACAGCGCAGCCGGAGACGACAGCGCAGCACGGAGCAGCCGGACGGCGCCGCGCGGAGCGACCAAGGCGCCGCGCCGACGCCGTCCGCCCCGGTGCCGCCCACGCCCTCCGCGCCGATCCTGCCCGCGCAGAGCAGGGAGGACACCGACGTCGGGTGGGGCGACTACGCCGAGCGCGACGACAACGACCGACTGCTCCGCGACCGCCCGCCGCACTGGGACAACGCCTGAACCTGGCCTGGTTAGCCGCGGGAGGCGAGCGGGTCCTGTTCGGTCGGGGTGGCGTCATCCCGGTCGGTGGAGACGCTCAGGTGACGCCAGGCGGCGTCCGACTCGGCCCGGGCCTTGGCGGCCGCCGTGGCGTAGCCGTAGGCCTCGCTGCCGAGGATGAGCCGGAGCGGCGGCTCATCCATGGCGGCGACCTCGAGCACCACCTGCGCGACCTTGGCCGGGTCGCCGAGCGCGGATCCGGACCCGATGCCCGCGTGCATCCTGGCCATCACGCCGACCGTCGACTGATAGGGCACGCTGATCGGCGGCACTCGCATCGAGGCGCCGGCCCAATCGGTCTGCATGCCGCCCGGCTCCAGGACCGTGACCTTGATGCCGAGCGGGGCCGTCTCCCTGGCGAGCACCTCGGAGAAGCCGCCGACCGCCCACTTGGCCGCCTGGTAGGCCGCCAGGCCAGGGGTGGCCATGCGCCCACCGATCGAGGAGACCTGGATGATGCGGCCGCCGCCTTGGGCGCGCAGCACCGGGAGCGCGGCCTTGGTGACGTTCACGACGCCGAGCAGGTTGGTGTCGATCTGCTCGCGGAAGTCCTCCGGGGTGATGTCCTCGATCGCGGCGAGGTTGGCGTATCCGGCGTTGTTGACCACCACCTCGATCCGGCCGAACGCCGCGACGCCGGCCGCCACCGCCGCCTCTGCGGCGGCAACGTCGGTGACGTCGAGCGCCACCGGGAGGATCCGGTTGCCGTAGCGTTCGGCCAGGTCTGACAGGGACTCGGGCTGACGGGCAGTGGCGACGAGGCGGTGCCCGGCCTCGAGGACGGCCTCCGCGATCTTGCGGCCGAGGCCGCGCGTGCTGCCGGTCAGGAAGAAAACTTGAGACATGCCTAAATAATACACCGACGTTGCACTAACAACACAACGACGGTGCGATAAATCTTTACCGCAGGTAGGATAGTTCCGTGACAACGAGCGGCACGACGACCGAGGCGAGCCACCCGACCGAGGCGAGCGGCACGACGACCGAGGCGAGCCACCCGACGACCGAGGCGAGCGGTACGACCAGCGAGGCGAGCGAGGCGTTCCGGCGCGCCCGCCGCCCGGAGCAGAACGTGACCAGCGAGGCGAGCGAGGCGTTCCAGCGCGCCCGCCGCCCGGAGCAGAAGCAGCAGCGCCGGGAGGACATCCTGGCCGCCGCCCGCGAACTCGCGCTCATCGGCGGCGTCCGCGGTGTCAGCCTGGCCGGCATAGCCGCCCGGGCCGGCATCGACAAGTCCGCGCTGCTGCGCTACTTCGAAACGCGCGAGCAGATCTTCCTTGAGCTGACCGCCAGGGAGTGGGCCCCCTGGCTGCGCGCCCTGCACGACGGCCTCGACGGCGCCGCGCCCGGGTCGACCGACACGGCGGCCGGATCGACCGACACGGCGGGGTCGGCCGACGCGGCGGGGTCGGCCGACGCGGCGGGGTCGGCCGACGCGGCGGCCGGATTGACCGACACGGCGGACCTGGTCGCCGACGTCGTCGCCCGAAGCTTCGGCGACCGGCCGCTCTTCTGCGACTTGCTGGCGCACACGCCGCTCAACCTCGAGCGGAACGTCTCACCGGAGGCCGTACGCAGCTACAAGCTGATCTCGCTTGGCGCTGTCGGCGAAGCGGCCGCTGTCGCCCACCGGGCGCTGCCGGACCTGACCGAGCAGGAGTGCCGGGAGTTCATCTCGGCCATCGCGTCACTGGCCGGCAGCCTATGGCAGATCGCCAACCCGGTCCCCGCGCTTGCCGCGCTGTTCGCCGCCGACCCAGCCCTGGCGCTCGCCTGCGTCGACCTGGTCCCCCGCCTGCGGCGGACTGCGGAGATTCTGCTCGCCGGGCTGATCCCGAGCCTGCGGGGGCCGACCCGAGGCTTACTCGCCGGTGGCGATTGCGCTGCCTGCAACGACGACAACACCCGAGGCCTACTCGGCGGTGGTGATTGCGTTGCCTGCAACGACGACAACACCCGAGGCTTTACTCGGCGATGGCGCTGCCGGTGGCGACAGCAGTGCGTGTCGCGGCGGCACCGCCGGCGGTGACGGCCTTGAGCTCGTCGAGTGACTCACGGATGAGCTGAGCCAGGTCCGGCCCGGCTGCCTCGGCCATCCAGCGCTCGAAAGCGATCCTGAAGACGGCAATCCCAGCCTCGGCCGTCAGGCGACGCGGCCGGGCTCCCCGACGCCGCGACCGCGCAGCGCGTCGGCGACGGCCGCGGCGACCACGGCGAGCTTGATCAGCTCGCGCTCGCGCAGCTCCGGGTGGGCCGCGATGATGGCCTGACGCCGCCGGACGGCGGCCGTGCTCATGAACTCGTGCCCGCCGGCGTACAGGGCGGCGGCGACCGCATCGATCGGCGCCGCCGAACTCGGGCGCGTTCTCGACGGAGGACACAAACAGAGCCTGGAACGCCTCCGAGCCCGCGAACAGGACCTCGCGCTTGTCGGCGAAGTACCGGAAGAACGTCCGTTCGGTGAGCCCCGCCCGCTCGGCGATCTCGGCAACCGTGACCTGCTCGAAGCCGCGCTCGGGGAAGAGCTCGAACGCCGCCTGTCCCAGCCGGCCCCGCGCGTTCGGCTCCCATCGCACCATGATCACATCATACGTGATGACAGTGGCAGACATCAGTGTGCTAGTCTGATGACAGCAACTGACATCAGACCGAACCTTTGGGGGTTCTGCATCATGCGCGTATTCGTCACCGGCGCCAGCGGGCACATCGGGTCCGCCGTCGTCCCCGAACTTCTCGCGGCCGGGCATCGGGTCACCGGCCTCGCCCGCTCTGACTCCTCCGCCGCTACGCTCCAGACCTGGGGCGCGGACGTGCGCCGCGGCACGCTCGATGACCTCGACACCCTGCGATGCGTCCGCGCAGGAGGCGGACGGCGTCATCCACCTGGCGTACAAGCACGAGGCCATGCGGTCGGGCGACATGGCCAGCGCGGTCGCGGCCGACCTGGCGGCCGTCGAGACGATGCTCGACGCCCTCGCCGGCACGGGCAAGCCCTTCGTCGGCACCTCGGGAACGCTCACCGCTCGCCTTCTTCGCGCCGGGAAAGCTGGGGACGGAGGCGGACTCGTTCCCTGGCGGCCCGCGGATCGACTGCGAGAACCTGGTGATCGCGACGGGGTCCCGCGGGGTGCGAACCTCCGTCGTCCGCCTGCCGCCGACCGTGCACAGCTCCCTCGATCACCACGGCTTCGTCCCCACCCTGATCGGCATCGCCCGCGCCAAGGGCGTCGCCGGCTACGTGGGCGATGGGGCGAACCACTGGCCGGCCGGGCACACGCTCGACGCGGCGCACCTGTACCGACTGGCGCTTGAAGAGGCGCCGGCGGGGTCGCGGCTGCACGCGGTCGGCGACGAGGGCGTGCGGTTCAAGGAGATCGCCGAGGCCATCGGCCGGAACCTGCAGCTGCCCGTCGCAAGCATCGCCGCCGAGGAGGCGACCGCTCACTTCAGCTTCCTCGGCGACTTCGTCCAGCTCGACAACCCGACCTCGAGCGAGCTGACCCGCAAGCTCCTCGGCTGGGAGCCGACCCACCCCGGCCTGATCGCAGACCTCGACGAAGGCCACTACTTCAACAGCTGACCAGCCTCTATGACGAAACGCTGAAGCAAGCGGCCAGCCTTCCCATCAGCGCGTCGAGCCATCCATCGGAGACCTGACGCGGGGCGCCCGCGAGATGCCACTCGGCTATCTCGCGGGGCGCCCCGCTCCCCGAGGCGAGCGCGGGGTTGGGCCGCCCCTCGGCAGCCCAACCGCCTCACCCCATTTGGCGCAACCGTCGCGCTGGCCAACCATGCCCTCAGACGTAGCAGCCCGGCTTCCTCAGAATCCCGCCAGCTTCCTATCACTTCTGACCATTTTTTCACCTTCCTATCGGTTCTGACCATTTCTGCGCCCGCTTTGGTCCGATTTGTCCGGTCAAAAGTGATAGAAAGGTGACGCTAGCGGTCAGACCTGGGCGCCGAGTCGTGGACAGGCGCGGCAGATGCGCTTGGTGGGGCTACTGGGCTGGGCTCAGGCGAGACGAGGCGAGGGGTCAGCCGGTGGCTAGGTAGCGGAGGAGGTCGCGACGGGTCGCGGCGCGCAGCGGGGGAGGTTACCGGGACGACGTCTGGCGCAGATGGGGCGGGCGTTGGGAGCGGGGCGAGCGCTGGAATGGGGCGGGCGCTGGGAGCGGGGCGAGCGCTGGAAGCGGGGCGAGCGCTGGGAGCGGGGCGCGCGCTGGAAAGGGGGCGGGCGCTGGGAATGGGGCGGGCGTTGGAAAGGGGGCGGGCGCTGGGAATGGGGCGCTGGAAAGGGGGCGCGCGCTGGAAAGGGGGCTGGGGCGCGCGCTGGAAAGGGGCGCGGCGCTGGAAAGGGGGCGGGCGCTGGAAAGGGGGCGGGCGCTGGGAATGGGGCGGGCACGCTCCGTTCCATATGATGATTTTCCATTTTTCGCTTTAGTTAGGTGCCCGCGCCGGGATGGGCGGGAGCAGACTTGGGCGGTGACCAATCCGGCCAGGCGGCATCGAGCGCGACGCGAGGCGGGACCTCAGGAGTCTGAATCTGGGCCGCCCGTCGAGCCCGGGCCGGTCGTCGAGCCCCGGGCCGGTCGGGTTCGATGACGCGGATCTGGACAACCTGCTCGCTCGCGTGGGCCGCGATGACCGGAGCGCGTTCGAGGTGGTCTACGCCCGGATGGCCGGGCCGGTCTACGGTCTCATCCGCAGGGTGCTTCGTGACCCGGCGCAGTCGGAGGAGGTCGCCCAGGAGGTCCTGCTCGAGGTCTGGCGGAGCGCCGCGCGGTTCGACTCGAGCCGGGGCAGCGCCACCGCGTGGGTGCTCACGATTGCGCACCGCAGGGCCGTAGACCGGGTGCGATCGGAGACGGCGGCAGCCGAACGGGAGCGGAGTGTCCCGCTGGGACCGGTCCCGGTCGACGCGGTGGCGGAGAGCGTCGAATCCAGCCTGCACGCCGAGCAGGTGCGCAACTGCCTGGCCGGGCTGACCGAGTTGCAGCGCGAGTCGATCACGCTCGCTTACTACAGTGGCTACACCTACCCGCAGGTGGCAAAGGCGCTCAAGGTGGGGCTCGCGACGGTGAAGTCCCGCATCCGCGGCGGTCTGATGGCACTGCGGGGCTGCCTGGGAGGGGTGAGCTGGTGAGACTCTTCCCCGGCCGCCTGCGTCCCTCCAGTCGCATGCATGACCTGGCCGACGCATATGCCCTTAACGCCCTCGACGATTCCGAACGGGAGCGTTTCGAACGTCATCTGCGCGGCTGCACCGCCTGCCCGGACGAAATCCGCCGGTATTCCGAGGTGGCGACGGCGCTGGCCATGGCCGTAGCGGCGGAGCCGCCGGCCGGGCTGCGAGACCGGGTACTCGCCGCCACCGCGGTCACCAGGCAGTTGCCGCCCGAGGTCGCGGCGCCGCGTCGTCGGCCTTCCCTGCCGCGCTCGTCGTGGGTTCCGAGGCTGGCCACCGGGTTCGCCGTGGCCGGGGTGGCCGCGGCAGTGACGCTCGCCGTCGTTCAGGTCTCTACTCAGGACAGGCTTAACACCGCGCAGGCGGAGAACCAGGCGATCGCGACCGTGCTCGCGGCGCCGGACGCGAAGCTAACGTCGGCGACCGCCACGGTTGGCGGCACGGCCACCGTCGTACTGTCCTACGCGGAGCAGAAGATCGTCTTCACCAGTTCCGGGCTGCCCGCTCTGCCCTCTTCCGAGGTCTACGAGCTCTGGCTGATTGGCCGGGTGCACGTCCGCCCGGCCGGCCTGCTGTCTGAGGCTGGTGATGGGAAGACCAGCCCGGTGCTGGCCTCGGGTCTGCAGACCGACGACAAGGTGGGCGTGACCGTCGAGCCCGCTGGCGGAACCAGCAGCCCGACGACCACACCCATCCTCGCGATGACCCTGCCGAGCTATTGAGCCCACCCCTCCTGCATTGAGGCTCATTAGTTCGGATGGCCGACTGCGCCTGTAATTCGGAGCCGCGCCGCGATCGGATAGGTCTGAAGCGATACTTAATCAAACCGTTATATTTTCGCGTCGGACCGCCGGGCAATCCGGCCGGGCAATCCGGCCGGGCAACCTTGCCGCGACCGAGAAGGCCCCGAAAACGCCTCGAACGAAACCGGTGTTCCGCGCATCCGCTTAAGGAGTCGGCCGGGCCCGTTCGAGACTGATAGCTGTGACCCGGGCGGGCGGCAGACCTGCGCCGCCCGCTCGCTAGCTGACCGTCAGCGCGCGACCTGCCGAGTAGCCGTACTGGAGGTAGCCGGCGAAGTCGGACACGACGGCGCGGTAATCGTAGGTGCCGGTCGCGCTGCCCTTGATCGTGAAGCTGAACGATCCGCTGCTGGTCTCGTGGGTAGTGGTGACGGTGTACCACTTGCGGGACCGGTCCACCTGCAGCCAGACGGTCCGCCCCTTCGCGATCGGGCTGCCCTTGCCCGCGCCGACCGTCGAGTGCCCCTGGCCGATCGTGGATTTCGCCAGGCCGAAGGAGACGCCCTGCGGGGCGAGCACCGGGTAGATCCAGACCGGCTCGTGGTCCGTGGTCCCGACCACCACGCCGCTGCCGATGGAGTCGAGCGCGCTGCCGAAGTAGTCGCTTTCGATCCCGTTCCCGAGGTCGAGCATGCCGCTCCAGGCCGCGCCGGTCGAGGTCGTCTGCATGTACAGGTCGTAGCTGACGGGCGCCAACGCCCGGTCGCTGAAGACGTGCGACCGCCCACTGGGGTCCTGGTCGAGGCTGAACCACTCCGGCTCGCCGCCGCCGCTGTGAAGGCGAGCGGCTACGCGCCGCGCAGGGCGAGGAAGAAGTCGACGCGATCGGGCAGGGCCGACAGGTCACGCCCGGTGATCGCCTCAATCCGGCCGATCCGGTAGCGGACGGTGTTGACGTGCAGGTACATCCGCGACGCGCAGGCCGACCAGGATCCGTCGCAGGCCAGGAACGAGCGCAGGGTGGGCAGCAGCTCGGAGCTGTGCCTCCTGTCGTACTCGGCGAGCGGGCCGAGCAGGCGCTCCCTGAACGACCTCAGCACCGACGGCGGGACGCTGTCGAGCAGCCGCTCGTGGGTGTCGACAGGAACGCCGGCCGCCGCCCCGCCGTCTCCGGCCTTGGCCGTGGCGGCCTGCGACTGCTCTCGTACCTCGACGTTAAGGACTTCTCCCGCGCGCACACGCACCTCCAGTAGACGACCCGGGTTACCGTAACTCGCGCGTGTTTATCGGAAGCTACAAAACTGTTCGCCCCGCGTTACGTCAATCCCCGGGTGCTTCCGCCGGCCGGCTGCGCGTGCTTGGCTGTTGCCCGTCCCGACCGCTGTGACCCGGGTGACCTGGGAGGTGAAGAGTTGTCGCTGGCCTGGTTCAACGCCGCGCCCGCCGACGAGGCGATCTCGGCGGTGCTAGCCTGCTGCGCGTCCCGCCGGTTCGCCGCCGCGATGGCGGCCGGCCGCCCGTATCCGTCGACCGCGGCCGCACTCGCCGCCGTCGATGCAGCGTTCGAGTCGCTGACCTGGCCTGATGTCCTTGAGGCGATGGACCTCCACCCGCGCATCGGCGCCCGGGTCAGCGGCCAGTCCGCGACCGAGCAGTCCGGCGTGGCGGACGCCACCCGGGGCGCGCTCATCGCCGGCAACGCCGCGTACGAGGATCGCTTCGGCCACGTCTTCCTCATCTGCGCCACCGGTCTCACGGGCGATCAGATGCTCGCAGCGCTGGAGGAAAGGCTTAAAAACAATGAAGATATGGAACGGACGGTGGCTACCACCGAGCTCCGCAAAATTACCCTGCTCCGCGTGGCGAAGGAACTCGTCTTATGACCATCTCTACGCACGTCCTGGACGCAGCGGCCGGCACTCCGGCCCCGCAGTTGTCCGTCACGCTCTCTATGCGCGATACCGACGGATCATGGCTGTCTGTCGAGAAGGGCGTCACCGACGCTGATGGCCGGCTCCGGTTCGCCGCCGAGGCGACCGGAGCCGCGTGCCGGCTGACCTTCGCCACCGGGCTGTACTTCGCCAACCGCGGGGTCGCGACGTTCTACCCCGAGGTCGTCATCACCTTCAGCACCTTTACTCTCGACGCCACCCCGGGCCACTACCACGTCCCGCTGCTGCTCTCCCCCTACGCCTACTCCACCTACCGCGGCAGCTAGCCGCCGCTCGCCCCGCCCCCCTATGGCCCGCGACGGCGAGCCCGTGCGGGTCGCTTGTCCAATTGCCGCCGACCCTGCCTAGCGGTCAGCGGGCGCGCTTGACGCGGGTTTCGTCCCAGACCGGTTCCGTGGACTCCCTGACCACGCCGTCGGCGCCGAAGACCAGGAACCGGTCGAAGGTGCGGGCGAACCACCGGTCGTGGGTGACCGCCAGGACGGTTCCCTCGTAGGCCTCGAGCCCCTCCTGCAGCGCCTCGGCCGATTCCAGGTCGAGGTTGTCGGTCGGCTCGTCGAGCAGCAGCGCGGTCGACCCCTGCAGTTCGAGCAGCAGGATCTGGAACCGCGCCTGCTGCCCGCCCGACAGCTTGCCGAAGACCTGATCGCCCTGGCGTTCGAGTTCGTAGCGGCGCAGCGCGCTCATCGCGGCACCCCGGTTCCTCGCGTAGCTGTCCCAGAGGATTCCGACGAGCGTTTTCCCCTCAAGCTCGGGGTGCGCATGCGTCTGGGCGAAATAGCCTGGGACCACGCGCGCCCCCAGCTTCCAGGTCCCGCCGTGGTTCACCTGCTGGCCGGCCAGCAGCCGCAGGAAGTGGGACTTCCCCGATCCGTTCGAGCCGAGCACCGCCACCCGCTCGCCGAAGAAGACTTCCAGGTCGAACGGCTGCATCAGGCCGGTCAGCTCGAGGCCCTGGCAGGTGATGGCGCGCGTCCCCGTCCGGCCGCCGCGTAGCCGCATCCGGATGTCCTGCTTGCGCGGCGGCTCAGGCGGCGGGCCCGCCTCCTCGAACATCCGCAGCCGGGTCTGCGCGGCGGCGTAGCGGGAGGCCATCGCGTCACTGCGCTCGGCATACTGGCGCATGTCGACCACGAGCTTCTTCAGCTGGGCGTGCTTCTCGTCCCAGCGACGGCGCAGCTCTTCGTACCGTTCGAACCGCTGCGAGCGCGCCTGGTGGAACGTGGCGAACCCGCCGCCGTGCACCCACACATCGGAGCCGCCCGGCGCCGGCTCGACGGCGACGATCCGCGATGCCGCCCGGGAGAGCAGCTCCCGGTCGTGAGAGACGAACAGCACGGTCTTCTGCGTCTCCGCCAGCTGCTCTTCCAGCCAGCGCTTGCCCGGCACGTCCAGGTAGTTGTCGGGCTCGTCGAGCAGCAGCACCTCGTCAGGGCCGCGCAGCAGTGCCTCGAGCACCAGCCGTTTCTGCTCGCCGCCCGACAGCGTCGCCGCGTCCCGGAACTGCGCCTTCTCGTAGGGCACGCCCAGGGCCGCCATCGTGCACATGTCCCAGACGGTCTCCGCCTCGTACCCGCCGGCGTCGCCCCAGTCGCTCAGCGCCTGCGCGTACGCCATCTGTGCCTTCTCGTCATCGCGCTCGAGAATGGCGGTCTCGGCGTCGTCCACCGCGCGCGCCGCGTCCCTGATGGCCGGCCGCGCCACCGACGCCAGCAGGTCCCGGACGGTCCGCTCGTCGCGCACCGACCCCACGAACTGCGGCATGACGCCGACGCCGCCGCTGGTCGTGACCGTTCCCGCCTCCGGCTTCAGCTCCCCGGAGATAAGCCGCGCCAGCGTGCTCTTGCCCGCACCGTTCGGGCCGACCAGCGCCACCACCGCGCCCTGCCCCACCCGGAAGCTCGCGTCGCTCAGCAGCATCCGCCCGTCGGGCAGGTAGTAATCGACATGCGCGACCTCGATGTGACCCATGTCCGCCATCATCCCAGGTCGCGCAAAATCAATAATCCGCAGCTCTCCGCCATTTCATGCGCCTCAAGCAAGGGTCGTCGCCGAGGTCATCTGGGGAACAGCGCGCGCAGGCTGACCAGGGTCGCACGCAGGCGGACGAGGAGCTCGTCCAGTTCTTCGTCGGTCGAGGTGAGAGGCGGGGCCACGATGAACGCGTCGCCCGCAGTGCCGTCGGCGCAGCTGCTCGCCGGGTAGACAATCAGGCGGTTCGCCGCGGCCGCGGCGATCGCGTTGCCGGTTATCTCGAGCGCGGGATCCGGCGGCGCGGCCGTCGCGGGGTCGGCGACGAATTCGAGACCCCACATGTAGCCGATGCCGCGGACGTCGCCGATGAAGGGGAACTCCCGCTGCAGCGCCCGCAACTGCTCCCCCAGCCGGGCACCGCGCTCGGTCACCCGCTCGAGGAGACGCTCTTCCTCGAGCACCTCGATGGTGGCGATTCCCGCCGCGCAGGCCATGGGCGAGTTGGTGAAGGTGTGGCCGGCCTGGACGGCTGGGTGGACCCGGGCGATCTGCTCCCAGACCTTGTGTGAGAGCGCCGCGCCGCCGAGCGGAAGGGCGCCGCCGCCGGCGCCCTTGGCGAAGGTGACGATGTCGGGTACCGCGTCGGCGTGCTGGAAGGCGAACCAGGTGCCGGTGCGGCCGAAGCCGGACATCACCTCGTCGCAGATCCAGAGGATGTCGTTGGCGTCGCAGAGGCTGCGGAGTTCCTCGAGGTAGCCGGGCGGCGGGACCAGCACGCCGGTTGAGGCCCCGCCTACGCCCTCCAGCAGGATGGCCGCGGTGGCGGCGGTGTCGAGGCGCGCGAAGTCGTCGCGCAGCCGGGCGATGCACTTGGCCGCGGCGGTGCTGCCCGCAGGGACTACCATCCGGTAGACCTGGGGTGCGGTGATGCGCTCGCCCGGCTGGACCAGCGGGCGGAAAGGCGCCGCGTAGCGCGCCTGGCCCGAGGCGCTGAGGGCGCCGGCCGTGTTGCCGTGGTAGCTGAGGGAGCTCGACGCGAACCGGTGCTTGTCGCCTCGCCCCTGCGCGGCCCAGTACAGGTGCGCGAACTTCATCGCGATCTCGTTCGCCTCCGAACCGCTGCCCACGAACAGGACGTGGTCGAGTCCGCCGCCGAGCCTCGCGGTGACGAGCTCCGCCAGGCGCTCGGCGGCCTCGTTCCTGAACTGGGTGCGATGCACGTAGTCAACGGCCGCGAACTGGTCGCGCAGCGCTTCGCCCAGCTTCGGGTGACCGTGGCCGAGGCTGACCGCCAGCGGTCCAGACGAGGCGTCGATGTAGTCGAGGCCGGACTCGTCGAAGATCCGCGCGCCCTTCGCGGCGACAGCGAGCGGGAGCGGGCGCGTGGTGGTGGGGATCAGCGCGGGCGATTTCGTTGCGGGGTGCATCTGACTCCAGGCTGACGGGGCATCTGCCCGTCAACGATATGTCCGCGACGGTGGCCGGGGATATGGGCGGGAGGAGGGAACTCACCGTTCGTTCACTATGATCGATTTTCTTATCCGCGCGGGCGAGGAGATGCATGGTGACGAACGGATCGGCGCTGGTTCTCGGGGGCGGTGGGGTGGCCGCCTTCGACGCGGACTCCGGCGTCAGCCCGACCCGGGCGCCCGCCGCCACCGCCGGGCGCGCGCAGGGGCGAGCCGGGCTGCCGCCTGCCGTCTGAGGCGGTGTGCTCGAATCGAGCAGATCCCTCAGGCGGAGCACGATGAGTTCGACCGGCTCGGATACACGGTGGGCCGCATGATGGTTGCATGGCCGCGATCAGCCTCGGTGAGGATCCGCTGACCGCCGGGAGCCGTGGTCCCCGCTCGGGCAGGCGACTGCCGGGCTGGTTCAGTGGGCTGTGGCCAGGCGCAGCACGTAGGCCCGCTCTTGTGCTCCGAACCACGGCGGCGATCCTCCGGTGGCGTTCTCCGTGAGCCGGCCTGGCTGGGAAGTGGCGGTCAGGGAGACGTGCACCCGCGGGTCGCTCAGGCCCCATTTGAGCAGGGCCTGGGCCCAGGTGGTGACGCCGAAGGGACGCAGCGGCGCTAGGTCGGCGGGGCTGGGCGGCCGGTGCATGAGCTCGCCCTCGCCGAGGGGGCGCATCAGCAGGACGCCGAGGCCGAGGTCGTCGGCCAGCGGCAAGATGGTCCGCTCGACCTCCCGGTGAGCCGGGTTGTAGGGCACCTGCACGGCGTCGATGCGGCCAGTGCGCATGACCTCGGCGAGCTCACCGAAAGCGGCTGGCGAGTAGTGAGTGGCGCCGATCAGGCCGACCAGCCCGCGGTCCCGGGCGGCCTCGAGCATGGGCAGGTGCGCCTGCCAGGCCACCAGGTTGTGGATCTGCATCAGATCGACCCGGCCGCCGTACCAGTTCACCGCCTGGGAGAGCTGCGCCGCGCCGTCGGCCGCCGACGGAGTCCAGACCTTGTCGGCGACGAAGACCTGCTCGCGGTGGCCGCCCAGCGCGTCGGAGAGCAACTGCTCGGCCGCACCGTACATAGGTGAGGTGTCGATGACCCGGATACCAGCCGCGATGGCTGCCTGCACGAGCTCGGCTTGCCGGCCGGCCCTGGCGGCGGCCTCCAGCCGCCGCCAGGTGCCCAGCCCGACCACCGGCACGCTGACCCGGCCCTTGCCCAGGCTCCTGTTCTCCAATCCCGCCACCCCCGCTCGGTCGGGTCCCCCAATGCGATCATGCCCGCACACGATCCGAGGTCAACCAGCCGGGTTCGCCGGCACCGTGCTTCTTCCCCCGGCCGTGCGCGGAAGGTCCGGCGGGCGGACCGGTGACCATTCAGGCGCCGTCCGGTCATGCCGGCGAGCCGGTGTGCCCGCGGTCAGGCGACGACCGTGGCGTCCTCCCCGCGCTCGACCATGGCGATTTCCTCCTCCTGCTCGGCCCGGCCGCCTAGGAACAGTGCGGTCACGACCGCGCAGGCCAGGGCGACGATCCCGATGATCAGGAAGCCGGTCGAGTACCCGCTGCCCAGGGCGGTGACCGCGTGCGGGGCGGCCTTGCTGATCGCCACCGACGGCGGCACCGAGTTGACGGCTACCGGGCCCGCGCCCTCTACCGCGGCCCGGAGGGCGGACAGCGAGGGATCGGCGTTGACCGCGGTGTTGAACAACCCGGCGGCCTTGCTCAGTGCGATCGCGCCGATCACGGCCGGGCCTAGGGCGAACCCGAAGTCGCGCACCATGCTGGTGGTGGCCGCAGCCATGCCGGCCAGCTTCGACGGCACGGTGTTGACAACCGTCGAGGTCACCGACGAGACCGCGAACGCGAAGCCGATGCCGACCAGTCCCATCGGCAAGACGATCGACGTCAGCGTGGCGTCCGTGACCGACATGGTGGAGGCCAACAGCTGGCCAACGCCCATCAGCAGGAAGCCGAGGGACAGCACCCAGCGGGGCTGCAGGCGGGCCATCAGGAACGAGGTCAGCGGCAGCAGCGGGACCGAGAGACCGCTGATCAGCAGGAACGCCACCGCGGTGCGGATCGCGCTCTGGTGCTGGATGACCTCCATCCAGATGCTGATCGCGTACGCGGTGCCGAGGAAGGTGAACATCCCGAACACGGTGACCGCGGACGCCACCGCGAAGGCACGGTTCTTGAACAGGTCCATCCGCAGCAGGGGGCTTTGCACTCGGCTCTCGATGACGACGAAGGCCACCAGCAGGACCAGTGCCACCACGAAGGAGACGATGATGGTCGGGCTGCCCCAGCCGGCCGTCGGTCCCTCGATCACCGCGTACAGCAGCGCGAACAGACCCAGGCCGACGGTGACCTGGCCAGGCACGTCAAGCGAGCGGCCTTCGGGCGAGCGCGAGTCCTCGGCGAGGAAGTAGCTAACCGCGGCCACGATGGCCGCCATGATCGCGATGATGATGAACGCCAGCCGCCAGCTCGCATAGGTGGCGGTCAGGCCGCCGAGCACCGGGGCGATGAGGTTGCCGAGCGACAGCAGCGCCGCCCACAGGGCGATCATTCGGGCCCGGCTTGCGTGCGTGCGGCTGCCCGACGCGATGATCGCCAGTGTGGTCGGGAACAGCGCCGCCGAGCCGACGCCCGCGATGAACTGGCCGAAGTACATCTGCACGACACCGGTTGAGGTGGTCGAGATCAGCTCACCCACGAGCAGGATCAGCGCGCCGCCGACCAGCAGCCTTTTCCGGCCGAAGAGGTCGCCGAGCACACCGAAGGTGAGCTCGAGGGCCGCGATCGGCAGCAGGATGGCGTCGGAGATCCAGTCCAGCTGGGACGCGCCGGTGGGGTGCAGCACCGTCTGGAAGGTGCCGTTCAGCGTGGCCGGCACGGCCACGCCCACCTGGGCCAGGCAGACTGCGAACCCGACGGCGACGATGGTCGCCACGCTGAGCGTTGTGTGCCGGGATCCCCGGGCCGATGCGGCGGTCGGTTGCCCCGGGCTTGGCGGCGGAGTGGACATGGAGACTCCAAGTACTGAGAAATCGGCATTGTTTACCCGCAAAGAAGCCGCTCTTGCAGTTCCATGCCGAGGGGCAGGACGCGGCTCTTGCTCACCGGAACCCTAGCGTTTAGACGTTCATCGATGGAACAAAACTCGCAAATCATCAGATCTCACTTGCGTATCTTTTCTCCCCATGCCGCCTGAGAGCATCCCATGTCACGGTTTGCCTGCTTGGCTGCCCGTTCGGTGTGCGGGTTTGTCGCGGTGTGCGGCGGAAGGCGACCGTGCAATCTGGTAAGTCACGCGGTCGCCGGCGTCGGCTGGCTGGCGCGCAGCGTGGCCGCTTCTTCGGGGGCTAGGCCGGCGTCGTTGTCGGCGAGGATCTCTCCGTGGCGGACGCCGACGGTCTTCAGGAAGCGCTGCTGGCCGAGCGTCAGCGCGATGAAGTGGCCGAGCTCGATGAGCTGGGGCTCGGTGAAGTGCTCGTGCAGGCGGGCCCAGAGATCGTCGTCGGCGAGGCCGGGGTCCCAGGCGATGGCCATGGCCCAGGCCAGCGCAGTGCGCTCACGGTCGTCGAACCGCTCCGAGGCCTCGAAGTTCAGGATGTCGTCGACCTGCGATTCCGTGGCGCCCTGCTGCCTGGCGAGCACGGAACGCTGGCCGCCGCAGTACTGGCAGTCGACGGACTTGGCTATGTAGAGCCGGCAGAGTTCCTTGATCGCGTGGTCGGTGACGCCCTGACGGAAGAAGGCCTCCCAGGCGTTGTTGAACGCCTTCATGACCGGCGGATTGTGCAGCCGGATCGCCTGGCTCTCCGGTCGCGGCGTGCCGAACAGGCGCGCACGTTCCATGATTGCCGCGAGTTCGGGATCGTCGACGGTGGCGGGGTCGACGTAGCTGATGTGGGTCATTGGTCTCTCCTCACGCGGGTCCTGATCGGGTCCAAGCCAAGCTTCCGCCGACTGGGATAAGCTGTCCAAGACATAATTCGGCTAGCTTCGATCGTGAATCGGTATGGAACTCCGGCAGCTGCGCTACGTCATCGCGGTCGCTCACCATCGCCACTTCACCCGGGCGGCGGCATCGGTTCCGGTGGCCCAGCCCGCGCTCTCGCACCAGGTCAAGCTCCTGGAGCAGGAACTCGGCATCGAGTTGTTCGAGCGTTCGCGCAGCGGGGCGCGCCTGACCGAGGCGGGAGAGATCTTCCTCCTGCGAGCTCGCCGCGCGCTGGCCGAGATGGACGCCGCGCGCGAGGAGATCGCCGCCTTCAAGGGCCTCACCAGCGGGCGACTCGTTCTGGGCGCGATGCAGGCGCTGGCCGGGCTGGACCTGCCCCTGCTGCTCGCGGCGTTCCACACCGCCCACCCGGGGATCGACGTGTCGCTGCGCGAGGACTCCACGCGCGACATGTTCACGATGCTCGCACGCGGTGAGATCGACCTGGCGATCGCCGCGCTGGATGTTGAGCGCCCCCCGGGCCTGGACGCTGTCCCGCTGGTTCGAGAGCCAGTGCTGATGGCGCTGCCCGCCGCGCACCCGCTCGCTTCCAACCAGGCCGTCGCCTTGCGGCTGCTCCGGCACGAGACGTTCATCCTTTTCAAGCCGGGCACCGGGTTGCGGGCCGTCTCCGATCGGGCGGCCAAGCGGGCCGGGTTCGTCCCGCGCGTGGGTTTTCAGACCAGCAGTCACGACCGCCTGCTCGCGCTTGTCAGCGAGGGACTCGGGGTGGCGTTCGTTCCCGCGTCCGCTGTCAGCGACCCCCGCACCGCCAGGGCTTGCGGTCCTCCCGGTGTCGCCCGGCGTCGAACGGACCGTCGGCGCGGTGTGGCGCGCCGACCACCGGCACACGCCGGCGGCCAGCGCGTTCCTGGCGCTGCTGCGCGAGCGCGCAAGGCCGCCTGCGGTCAAGGGCTGACAGTTGTGGACTAGCACACCAGGGCGTGTCTCTTAGATCATGGTCGTTCGGCGCCATCCCCCAAGGTCGGCGGACGGTCTGCGGTAACTCCGGTAACAGGCGTCACGGCAACTCGCAGGATCCGTGACCTTCTGACGGGCGCCCTGTCACAGTCGTTCGAGGGTGGCCTCGTCGGGCTGCCCGTCGAAGAACCTGCTGAGCACGTCGGTGAACGTCTGCACCTCGGGCGCGGCGGCGGCGAAGAGCGTCATCGACGAGCGGAGCTTCATGGCGTCGACCGGCCCGAGGATCGCCGTTGCGCTCGTGCCGTCGGCGGCGGCGTTGAGTATCCGCGAGCACTCGGCCAGCCGCGGCCCGAGGACCGGGTGGGCCAGGTACGCCCGTGCCTCGGCCAGGGACCCGATCGCAAACTCCTGTGCCATCGGACTGGATCCCAGGCCTGCTATCTGCGGGAAGATGAACCACATCCAGTGGCTCTGCTTGCTGCCCGCGCGCAGCTCCGCGACCGCCCGATCGTAGGTCCCGGCACGGTCCTGCGCTTCCACGAACCGCTCAAGCCGGTACGGATCATCCATCAGTTCCTCCACCCGAGCCGCTCACCGGGAGCAGGGCCGTCTCAATGACCCCAGTGCTGTCGCGGGAGATCCTACCGCCGGTCCGCTGGCCGCCCTCTGGGCCACGTGGCCCAAGCCAGGGTTAGGAACTTGTTTCCGGGGCGGCGCCTAGGTAGCGGAGGACGGCTAGGACGCGACGGTGGCCGGTGTCGCCGGGGTGCAGGCCTAGCTTGGCGAAGATCGAGTTGATGTGCTTGGAGACGGCGCTGTCGGTGATCACCAGGGCGGCGCCGATCTCGGTGTTGGACTGGCCCTCCGCCATCAGGGTGAGCACGTCGCGTTCGCGCTGGGTGAGCGCTTCCAGCGGGTCGGCGCCCCGGCGGAGCAGGAGCTGGGCGACGACCTCCGGGTCGAGGGCGGTTCCGCCCGCGGCCACCCGGCGGAGCGCCTCGAGGAACTCGGCCACGTCGGCGACCCGGTCCTTGAGCAGGTAGCCGACGCTGCTGGTGTTCGCGGAGAGCAGGTCCGCGGCGTACCGCTCCTCCACGTACTGCGAGAGGACGAGGATCGCTATGTGCGGCCACCGGCCTCGGATGGCGAGCGCGGCCCGGATGCCCTCGTCGGTGTGGGTCGGGGGCATCCGGACGTCGGCGATCACCAGGTCGGGTTGTTCCCGCTCGACGGCCTCGACCAGCGCGGTGCCGTCGCCGGCGGTGGCGACGACGTCGAAGTCCGCGCTGTCGAGCAGCTTGACCAGGCCGGCCAGCAGCAGCACCGAGTCCTCGCCGATCACCACCCGAAGCGGCGCACCGCCGCCTGTTCCGCGCACGGCCGTTGCCGGCTCGCCTGTCATGGCCACCACGGTACGGCCTTCCGCCGGGGTGAACCCGGCATCCGCGCGCTTACCGCCTGGGAGATACCGGGTTCACCCACCGCCGATGTCTCGCGCACCCTCATTCGGCGTGCAGCGCCGTGGCGGGCGGCGCGCGGGCGGCCCAGGTGGCGGGGAGCAGCGCGCCGGCGATCGCGATGGCCAGCGCCGCCAGCGAGAGCAGCGCGAGCCTGACCGGGCCGAACACCTGGGTGAAGCTGGCCGGGATGCCGGTGTGGGAGATGGCGCCCATGGCGTGCAGGGTGGCGGTGTTGAGCGCGACGGCGGCGGGTGCCGCGATCGCGGCGGCGATGATCGCGGGGACGGCGATCCAGCAGGTGACCATGGTGACGATCTGTCCCGGACGCATGCCGAGCGCCTTGAAGACAGCGAGATCGTGCACCCGGTCCCTGGTGGTCATCAGGACCGTGTTGAGCACGCCGAGTCCGGCCGCGATCGCGACCATCAGCGCGAGCAGGCCTATCAGGGCGCTGGCGATCGCGTAGAACTGCCCGGTGCTTGGTGGCATCGCGGCGAACGGGCTGTTCGCTCCGAGCCTGCCGTTCACCGCTTGGACGTAGGCGGTGGTGCTGGTGCCGGCGCGCAGCCCCACGTCGACCTGCCAGAAGTTCTGGCCGCTGGCCAGGCCGGGCAGGGTCTGGGTGGCGCCGAGTAGGCGCGGCTGCCGTGACGGGGCGAACACCTCTCCGACGATGCGGACGGTGACCTGGGCGGTCCCGGTGTCCACGGTCGTGGTGTCGCCGATCGCCAGGCCGCTCGCGTCGAGGAACGAGGTGTTGACGTCGACCTCGCCGGGCGCGTCGTACCAGTGGCCGGCGATGAGGGCGTACCCGGTCCAGGCGGAGGGCCCATCGAAGGCAAGCGCCTGAACCTGCTGGGAGATCCCTGCAACCGTAACCGGAGTGCCGTAGAGCGTCACCACGTGCGCCGTTCCTGGCTGCGAGCGCAGCGCGGCGGTGATCGCGGCGAACTGAGTAACGGTCGGCCCCTGGTTCAGGCCGGGGCTGTTGCCGTCCTCCTGGATCTGCACTGGGACCGTGGCCGACAAGGACTGGGCCTCCGCCGCGCGGCTGAGCGAGGAGTTCAGGCCGATCGCGAAGATCACGGCGGTGGCGCCGAACGCGACCGCTGCCAGGGTCACCAGGGTGCGGGCGGGCCGGGCGAACGGCGCGGCGACGCCCAGACCGACCGGGCGCGGCAGACGGAGCCTGGCGGTGAGCCGGTGCGCGCCGTACCCTCGGCCGGAGCGGGGGGCGCGCCCGGCAGCTATCGCGTCGATGGCGGAGAGCCGTCCGGCCCGCACCGCCGGCCCGAGCGCGGCGAGCGCCGTGAGCGCGAGCATGCCGACCGGCGCGACGACCAGGGCCCACCACGGCACCTGCTGGCTGCCGACACCGTAGGCGCCCGCCGACTGGTGCAGCACCGGGACGGCCAGCAGGCCTCCCGCGACCACGCCGATGAGGCACCCGGTGAGGGCCGGCCAGGCCACCCGGCGCAGGTAGACCGCCACCACCTGGGCCGGGGTGAGGCCGAGGGACTTGAGCACCCCGATCCGCTGGTACTGCGCAACCACCGCACCGCTGATCACATTGGCCACGATCAGGACCGCCATCACCAGGCCGATGAGCGCGAACGCGATGACGAAAGGCTCCATGATCGCGCCGTTCCCCTCCGCATCGAACTGCGCGGTGAGCCAGGAAGCGCTCGCGACGATCGCCCCGGCGGGCAGCGCCCGGGTGATCACCGTCAGGTCGGAGCGGATCTGCGCGTCGCTGCCTGCGGCGGCGAACCGGTAGAGCAGTTGCGCGGTCGGCGGCGTGCCGGGCGTGCGGAGCGCCGCGATCTCGCCGGGGGCGACCCAGCCGTCGGCGGTGCTGGTGATGGAGTTGGCGATGCCCACCACGGTGAGGGTCGGGTTGCCCGGCGCGCTTGTAATTTGCAGGGTGTTGCCGACGTCGACGCCGCCGTTGCCGTCATAGCCGTTGAGCACGACCTGACCGGGCCCGTCGACCCAGTGCCCGGCGTTCAGCACCAGGTCGTCGACGGGCCCGCCCGGTGCGGGCCGCCCGGCCAGCCTCAGTTGCCCCCAGGGTTGGCCCTGGAAATCGGCCAGGACGTTGGCCTCGGCGAACGGCCCGGCCAACGCGGTCACCCCGGAGACGTGACCCGTCGCGACGAGCTCCGCGTTGGTGACGCGGGCCGCGTTCACGCTGACGGTGACGTCCGCGCCGCGCTGCTCTCCGAACGCGTGCGTGAAGGGGCCGTTGGTGGCCGCGAGGAGGGCGAGCCCGAGGGTGGCGGAGGCGGTGGCGACGAGCAGCACCACGGTGATGACGATCGTCGCAACCTTGTGGCGGCGCATCCCGCCGGAGGCGGTCCGCACTGAGCCAAGCCAGGTGCCGCCGCTTGCGCGTACTTCGCCCCGCGCACCGGTTCCTTGTGCCCTGGCGGCGGCCAGGGCGGTGCGGCCGCTCACGCCGACGCTCCGGCGCTCACCGCTGCGCCCTGGCCGTCGACAAGCTGACCGTCCACGATCTGGATCGTGCGGGCCGCGTAGCGGGCGGCGAGCGCCGGGTCGTGGGTGACGAGGACGAGCGTTTCGCCGGCTGCGTTCAGCTCGCTCAGCAGTCGGCCGATCTCCTGGCCGGTTGCGGTGTCGAGCGCGCCGGTCGGCTCGTCGGCGAGCAGCAGCTCCGGGGAGTTGACCAGCGCCCGCGCGATCGCGACCCGCTGTCGCTGGCCACCCGACAGCCGTGCCGGGTAGGCGTTGCGCTGGTCAGCCAGCCCCATCCGGTCGAGCAGCTCGGCGGCCCGTGCCCTGGCCCGCCGCCGCGACGCGCCGGCGAGCTGGGCTGGCAGCAGCACGTTGTCCTCGACCGTCAGGTCGTCGAGGAGGTTGAAGAACTGGAAGATGATCCCGATGTGGCGGGCGCGGAACCGGGCGAGCGCGCTCTCTCCCAGGGTGTCGATGCGCTGCCCGGCCACGGTGACGGTGCCCGCGGTCGGCCGGTCAAGCCCGGCGATCAGGTTGAGCAGCGTGGACTTCCCTGACCCGGACGGCCCCATGATCGCCGCCACCTCCCCGGCCGCCACGCTCATGCTGACCTCCGCCAGCGCGGGCCACCCCCCTTCCTGGAATGCCTTCGTCACACTCCCCTGGTAAGCCTTGGTCACGTTGTCAAGGCGGATCACCGCGGCGGATCTGGCCGCGCCGGGCTCGTTCTGCTGTCGTGTCATCGGGTCCTCTTCGATCATCAGCTCGGTGAAGTCACTGGCTACGCGGGGCATGAGCGTGGCGGCCGGGCGGGTCTTCGGCTCGGCTTACGGCACCGCGCAGACCGCCCGCGACCGACGGCGCTCGTAACGATGGCAGGCTCGCGCGGATGCGCGCAGTAGCCGTAGACTCCGAACCTGAGGTGAAGCTGGCTGCACCATCGAAGGTGAACCACGCTGGATGGGCTTCGGCAGCCGAGGCGAATAGCGTGGATGACATGGCGATCATCGTCGGGAAACAGCACCTGCCTCGGGCAGCGGAGCGGCACCGCCGCCCGCTGCCATGGTCGCCGCGCGCCTGGAGCCAGGCCCTCTTCGTCGCGGCCGCCATCCCTGCTCAGGTGGTGTTGCTCGTCCCCTTCCTCCTCATCGTGCGGGCGTTCATGAAGCCGAACTCGTCGGCCCACCATCATTGGCTGGTGCTCCTGGCTTTGCTGGCACTGCTGCCCCTGCTCCCGGTGCTGACGTGGATCCAACGGCACCGGCTGCGAGTCACGGCCGGGGTGGCGATACCGTCGCAGCCGGCCGGGACGCGCCGCTGGCACTCCCCGCGCGCCATCGCCTCGGCAGCCCGCTCGCAAGCTGTGTGGCGGCAGGTCAGCTATCACATCCTCGCCGCTCCCGCACTGGCCGCGGCCGCGATCGTGGCGGTCGGCAGCTGGCTGGCCGGCCTCTCGTTCGCGGCGCTCTACTCCTACGCTCGGGCGCTGCCGCCCACCTCCTGGCCCCGCCGTGGCTTGTACGCGGACCCGGTGCGACCCACCTGCCGCGGATACTCGGCCTCCAGGTCGATATCTGGCTGACGCTGGCCGGCGTCGCGTGTCTGTTCGTGGCGCCCTGGCTTACCGCAGGCGTCCAGGCGCTCGACGTGAGGGCAGCCAGGTCGCTGCTCGGCCCGAGCCGCGCTGAGGAGCTCCAGCATCGCGTCGAGCAGCTGGCCGAGACCCGGGCCGGGGCGGTGGACGCCGCCGACGCCGAGCGCCGCCGACTCGAGCGCGACCTGCACGACGGCACCCAGCAGCGGCTGGTCTCCCTCGCCATCAACCTGGGCATGGCTAGAGTCCAGGTCACCACCGCCGAAGAGGCGCGCCAGGCCATCGCCGACGCCCACGAGGAGGCCAAGTCAGCGCTCGCCGAGTTGCGGGACTTGATCCGCGGCCTGCACCCGGCCGTGCTCGAGGACCGGGGCCTGGACGCGGCGCTGTCCGGCGTGGCCGCCAGGATGCCAATCCCGGTCCGGCTCACCGTCGACCTGCCGCGTCGCCCGGCGCCGGTGATCGAGGCCGTCGCCTACTTCGTGGTCTCCGAGGGGCTGGCCAACATCGTCAAGCACGCCCAGGCCAGCCAGGCGGAGGTCGTCGTCTCCCGAGCCGGCGATCGGCTGCACATCATCGTCAGCGACGACGGGGTGGGCGGGGCCGACCCGGCCCGCGGTACCGGCCTGACGGGGCTCGCCAAGCGCGCCGCTTCCGTCGACGGGACCTTCGAAATCGTCAGCCCGCCCGAGGGGCCGACCCTACTCACCGTGGACCTGCCATGCGCACGCTAACCGCCCCTGACCGCCCGTCGGCCATCGGCCGTCCCTCCGTCCGCGGCCGCTGGATCTGGACCGTGTCAGGCCTGGTCACCGTGGCGGTGCTCAGCGTCCCCGTCGTGCTGATCATCACCCGAGCAGGGAACAACGGGGACGGGCAGATAATGAGCGCCGTGCCGAGCCGGACGCTCACCGTCGCTGCGGCGGTCACCAGCCTGAGCGTCGCCAGCTACGGCTCGCCGATTCAGGTGACGACCGGGCTCGTACGCCATGTCATCGTCAGGGAGTCGATCGCCTACAACTCGGCGAACAGCGGAGCGCCCGCCGTGACGGATCAGGTGTCCGGTGGCCGGCTCACCCTCGCCGCCCCGGCGTGCGCGACATCCGACTGCAGCGTCGGGTTCACCGTGACCGTGCCATCGAGCGTCACGGTCACCGCGGACAGCGCTGGCGGCTCGATCACCGTTGCCGGCGCTGCTGGCGCGAACCTCGACTCGGGCGGCGGCCCCATCGCCGCCAACCAGATCGACGGCCCGCTGACGGCCAGCGGAGAGGGCGGCAGCATCACCGTGGCTAACATCTCCTCCCCTAGCGGGGCCATCCTCGACTCCGGCGGCGGCCCCATCCAGGCAACCGGAATCGACGGCCCGTTGTCCGTTACCGGAGAAGGCGGAAGCGTCACAGTGAACGGCCTGACCGGGGATCTGCAAGCCGATACCGGCGGCGGCCCATTCTCAGGCGAATCCGTGGCGGCAGGGAAGGCCTCGGTCGTCACGGAAGGCGGCGCGGCGGGGTTGACGCTCAGCACGGCAGCGGCGTACGTCTTTGTCGGTAGCGGGGGCGGTCCGGCCACGCTGACGTTCGACGGAGCGCCGACCATGGTGACGATCAACTCCGACGGCGGATCCGCGACCCTGAACGTGCCCGGCGGCCCGTACTCGGTGACCGCCGATAGCGATGGGGGTTCGCAGACCGTGGACGTTCTCACCGCACCCGGCGCGCACCGCTCGCTCACCGTCAGCACCGGCGGCGGCCCGCTCGACATCGCGCCGCGTTAATGAGGCGCACCAACAGACGCGAGGGCCAGATGGGGAACCGTGCTGCCCGCGGTGGCCTTTGGGCAGACAGCGGCAACTCTCCGCCTGCCGCGTGGCATGGTTCTCCGTTCTTATGTGGCTTCGTGCGCGCCCGTGATCAGGTCTGCGGCGCGCTCGGCGATCGCGATCACCGGGGCCTGAGTACTGCAGCTGGGGATGACGGGGATCACGGAGGCATCGGCCACGTACAGGCCGTCGAGCCCGCGCACGCGCAGGTCGGGGCCCACCACGGCGTCGGGGCCGACGCCCATCGCGGCCGTGCCGCACGGGTGGAAGAATGTGGAGCAGTTCGCCCTGACGAACTCCTCCTTCTCCGCGCGGGACAGCCTGCCGCGCGGCATCAGCGGCCCGGCGATCAGCTCCCGGTAGGCTGACGTCGCAGCGAGGTCAAGGACCGTGTCGACCGCCTCGACGAGGGCGTCCACGTCGGCCTGCTCGGTAAGGAACCCCGACTCGAGTTCGACCGCGGCGGGGCCGGCCGCTGACAGGTCGCGCACCGTCAGACGTCCCACGCCGCGTGGGCGCAGCAGGCCAGGGGAGATCGCGAACACATCGGCGTCTCCGTTCAGCCCGTACCTGGCGGCGGCGTCCGGGTAGGCGTGCCGCCCCTGGATAACGAACGCATGCAGGTCGGGACGGTCCGCGCGCGAGCTTCGCCAGTTCATGATGGCGCCACCGCCGTTGTCGCGGGTCAGGCCGAGGCGGCGACGGGCGCGGAAGTTGAGGCCCAGGACCAGCGGATGGTCGTGCAGGTTGCGGCCCACGCCGGGCAGCGCCGCCTGCACCGGCACGCCGAGGCGGCGCAGATCGGCGGGGTCGCCGATGCCCGACCTGACGAGGAGCTCGGGCGTGCCGAAGGCGCCGAGCGCGAGCACGACCGCGGTCCGCGCGCGGGTCTGGCGCAGCGAGCCGCGGACCCGGTGGAACACCGAGCTGCAGCTGGCCGCCGACGCCGCTCCCGCTGCCGCCGCTAAAGCCGAGGCGGAGGGCGGTCGATCCGGTGAGGACGGTCAGGTTAGCGGGCGGGTCCGGGGCGCGGGTCCAGGCCCCGACCGGTACCTGGCCGGGCGCGGGCGGCGGCGCCCAGGCCGGCAGGTACCCGTCGACGACGCTGAACCGGCGGCCCTCGGCGATGTTCAGGTTGGTGAGGGTGGCGCCGCAGGTCTCCCCCGAGTTCGCGTCGTCGAGCTTGGGCAGGCCGAGCTCGGCCGCGCCTTCGACCATGGCAGCGGCGATCGGGTGCGGCTCTGGCGGCCGGGTGACCCGCATCGGGCCGCCCGCGCCGCGCTGGCGGGACGCGCCGCCCTCCCAGTCCTCGCTGCGCCTGAAGTAGGGGAGCATGGCCGCGTAGGTCCAGCCGGCCGCGCCCGCCGTCTCCCAGGCGTCGTAGTCCGCCGGGTGGCCCCGGCACCACTGCATCGCGTTGGTCGCGCTGCATCCGCCGAGTACTTTGCCGCGCGGGATTCCGATGGCGCGGCCGGCCACCGCGTCCGTCGGCGTGTAGGCGTATCCCCAGTCCAGTGCGGTGCCGGGCAGCTTGGTCCAGGACGGCGGGTCGACGACCTGCGCGACGCCGCGCCCGTCCGGGCCGGCCTCGATCAGCAGCACCGTGGCGTCGGGCGAGGCGGCTGCGAGGCGAGACGCAACCACGCAGCCCGCCGAGCCGCCGCCGACGATGACGTAGTCGTACGCTGCCGTCTCAGTGGTTCTCACAAGGCCCCATGATGACAATTCCCTCTGTCTCCTCAGCGGCTCCACACTAGTGACGATCACGACCAGGGATTTCACCTGACGCACCGAGTCGTTAACGACGCGTTACACCTCGCCGCGATCGCGCGGAACCGTGGCGGCCGCGGCTGCGTCCAAGGGGCATGCGACACGCGATCAGGATGTCTCTTGCGGTGCTTGCAGGCACCTGTGTGACGGCTGTGATGGCCGGATGCGGCACCACGCCGACGTCGACGACGACGCACGCCTCGGACGACGCCATGATGCGCGGCGTGGCGACGGTCGAGCCCGCCGCGGACCCGAAGCCGTTCGGGGCGGCGGACACGGCCTTCGGGCTCGACGTGATGCGGGCCTGGTGCGCACAGAACCCCGGTCAGAACCTGGTGTTCTCGCCGTCCACCTTGGCCAGCGCGCTCGGCATGGCCTACCTTGGCGCCCGCGGCGCGACCGCCGCTGAGATGGCCAGGGTGCTGCACCTGCCCGAGTCCTCGCGGGCCGCACTCGCGGCCGGGCTCCAGGCCCGGCTGAAGTCGCTGAGCAGCCTGGACGGCCCTGGTGTCACCGTCGCCGCGAGCGACCAGGTCTGGACCGACCCGACCCTGCCGACGCTGCGTTCCTACCTGAACGAGGTCGCTACCGGGTACGGCGCAGGGGTCGCCAAGGCCCCGTTCAGCACCGACCCGGGGAAGGCGGCGGCCGAGATCAATGCGGCGATCTCCGCCGCTACCCGCGGCCACATCACCGTGTTGGTCGACTCAAGCATGCTCAGCCAGGTCGGCTGGGTGCTGACCTCGGCGCTCTACCTGGACGCCACGTGGGCCACCCCGTTCGACGCGAACCAGACGAAGCCGACGTCCTTCACGCCGACGAGCGGGAAGGCGGTCACGGTGCCGTTCATGAACGGCGACGCGTTCCCTTACACCACGGCAGGCGGCTGGCAGGCGGTGGCGCTCCCCTACCAGGGCGGCAAGCTCACGATGACCGCGTTGCTCCCGCCGGCTCGGTCCGGCGCCTGCGCGCTGCCGAGCCAGGCGGAGATGGCGGCGATCACCGGGTCACTGGACGGTGCTGGTGCTGGTGCTGGTGCTTCTGCCGGGACGGCGGATGTGTCGCTGCCCAAGGTGGACCTGGACACTAGCGGCGGCGCGGGCACCATGCAGCCGGTACTTGAGCGGCTTGGCATGGGGCTGGCGTTTACCGACAAGGCTGACTTCACCGGGCTGTCCCTGGAGGCGTGCTGCATCGCGTTCGTCCAGCAGGCCGCGACGCTCCAGGTCGGCGAAAAGGGCACGGTCGGCGCCGCCGCCGCGGCAGTCGGCATAGAGCCGTATGCCATGGCCGTCCCCCAGACCAACACCGTCACGTTCAACCGACCGTACCTGCTGCTCGTCAGCGCCAAGGCGACCGGCGAGCCGCTGTTCCTCGCCGAGGTCGCCAACCCCGCGAATAGCTGACGACGCGGCCACGCACCCGCGAGCCGCAATCGGGCAACGGGGCAAAGCTGAGATGGTTGACGAGTGACGCATGATGAGCCGGAGCACACGGAACACAAGGAGCACACGGAACACCCGGAACACGAAGCGCACGCAGTCGATCGGCTGATTTTCTTTTCCGACGCCGTAACCGCCATTGCGATCACGTTGCTCGCGATCGACCTGCCGGTGCCCGAGGGAGCCACTGTCTCCGCGTTCTGGTCATCGCTACGCCAGAACGATGGCAAGTACCTGGTGTTCTTGGTCAGCTTTATAGCGATCGCCGCAGCGTGGAGCGATCATCATGATGCCTTCCGGCACATCAGACGCGCCGACACGCGGTTGCGGAACCTGAACATGATCTGGCTTTTGATGATCATTCTCATCCCGTTCGCGACCAAGCTGCTCAGCGGGAATGCGCACGACACTGTCGTCGTGAACGCCTACCAGTGGGGTTTCTACGCACTGGTGCAGGTACTGATATCCGCAGCGTTGTTCGCGATGGTGCGCCACATGATCTCCCATCACCTGCAGGCGCCCGGAACCGAGGAACGGGATCGCAGCGCCTCGAACTGGCGGACCTACGGACCCATGCTCGGCTTCGGGCTGTCAATCCCGGTCTTCTTCGTCACGCCCTACGCATGGGTGCTCTGGATCGTCGTCCCACTGCTGTTCCGGCAGCTTCGCCGACGGCAGCGCCGGGCCGCGTATTCGCATTAAAAGCTAAGTGCAAGGCAAATTCCGCAGATGGAACGGACCGTGATTTCACCGGCACCCGCCCGCCTACTCCGTGCCCCGGCCACTCGCCCAAGGCGCGCCGACGCCCGGCGGAGCCGGCCTCGTGACCGCGTCGGAACGTGAGTCGTCTAGCGTGAGGTGGCCGTGGAACCACGCGTGCGTTCAGTCCGATGGTTGCGGTGCTTTTGACCTGGACTGGAACTGGCTTGACGAAGACCGGGGGGACGCAGATGGCTGAGCCGACCGCCGACCTGCTCGTGCGCAACGCCAAGCTGGTGGCGACATGCGACGCCGACGGCCGGGAGCTGGCCGGCGGGTGGGTGGCGATCACCGGCGGCCTGGTGTCCGGGGTGGGGGCGTCGGCCGACCCGGCGCCCGCCGCGGCCGAGACCATCGACGCGTCCGGCTGCCTGGTGACGCCTGGGCTGGTCAACACCCACCATCACATCTACCAGAACCTCACCCGATCGTTCGGCCCGGCCATCAACGGCTCCCTGTTCTCCTGGCTGACGGCGCTCTACCCGCTCTGGGCGGGCCTCGACGAGGAGGCGGCGTACCTGTCGGCCTGGGTCGGGCTGGCCGAGCTCGCGCTCGGCGGCTGCACCACCACCAGCGACCACCTGTACGTCGCGCCGCGCGACGGCGGAGACCTCTGGTCCGCCTCGATCACGGCCGCGCGCGAGGTCGGCCTGCGTTTCCACCCGACCCGGGGTTCGATGACCCGCTCGGTGAAGGACGGCGGGCTGCCGCCGGACTCGGTCGTCCAGGACGACGACGAGGTGCTTGCCGATAGCGAGCGCCTGGTGGCCGCGCATCACGACCCGTCGTTCGGCGCCATGGTGCGGGTGGCGCTTGCCCCCTGCTCGCCGTTCTCCGTCTCCCCCGAGCTAATGCGGCAGACCGCCGAGCTCGCAGAAAGGCTCGACGTCCGGCTGCACACCCACCTGGCGGAGGATCCCGACGAGGACACGTTCTGCCTGGAGCGGTTCGGCCGCCGACCGGTCGAGCAGTTCGAGGAGGTCGGCTGGCTCACCTCCCGTTCCTGGGTGGCGCACTGCATCTACCCGAACCCGGCTGAGGTGGCGCGGCTTGGCGCGGCTGGCGTCGGGGTCGCGCACTGCCCCTCCTCCAACATGCTGATCGGCGGCGGCGGGTTCGCCCCGGTCCGCGAGTTCCGCGCTTCCGGCGTGCCGGTCGGCCTCGGCTGCGATGGGTCCGCGTCCACCGACAGCGCGTCACTCTGGATCGAGTCCCGGGCGGCGCTGCTGCTCGGGCGGCAACGGCTCGGGCCGACCGGGATGACCGCGCGGGAGGTGCTCGACATCGCGACCCGCGGGGGCGCCGCCTGCCTGGGGCGGTCCGGCGAGATCGGCGAGCTGACGGTCGGCGCGGTTGGCGACCTGGTCTGCTGGCCGCAGGAGGGCGTGCAGTACGCGGGCGCGCTGGTCGACCCGGTCGAGGCGTGGCTGCGCTGCGGGCCGGTCTCCGCCCGGCATACGATCGTGGCCGGTCAGGTCCTCGTCCGCGACGGGGTGCTGACGGCGCCCGGCGTCGAGGAGAAGCTTCTCCTCCACGCCGTCGCGGCCGCCCGCATCCAGGGAGTGTCTCAATGATCACGATTGGCAAGCTGTCCCCGGCGGACCGGCCGGTGTGGGAGGAGCTCTTCCACGCGTACAACACGTTCTACGAAAGCCAGTACCCGCAGTCGATGTACGACAGGGCGTGGGCGGAGTTCCAGGCCGATGACCGGATGCACGCCCTCGGCGCCTGGCTGGACGGCGAGCTCGTCGGCATCACCCACTTCTTCATTCACGTGCAGACCACCGCGACCGACTCCTGCTACCTGGAGGACCTGTTCACTGCTCCGACGGCACGCGGCAAGGGCGTGGGCCGGGCGCTGATCAAGGCGGTGGGCGAGTGGGCGGCCACCCGCGACTGCGGCCGGGTCTACTGGCACACCCACGAGACCAACGCCACCGCCCGCCTGCTCTACGACAAGGTCGCGACCCTGCCCGGCTTCATCATGTACACGATGGAGCTCCCCGGCCCCGCCGCCTAGGCCGGCCGGGGCCGGGGTTCAGTCGAACGACGGCGCGCGGTCCCTGGACCGCTTGAGCTCGAAGAACCCGTCCGCCTTGGTCACTAGCACCACGCCGTCCCAGAGCTCCCCCGCTGCCTCGCCACGCGGGATCGGCGTGATCACCGGCCCGAACAGCGCCTTGCCGCGGATCCTGATCACCGGCGTGCCGACGTCGAGGCCGACCTCGTCGAACGCCTCGTGATGCGAGGCGATGATCGCCTTGTCGAACTCGTCGGAGTCGGCCGCGCTCGCCAGCGACACGGGCAATCCCACCTCGGTAAGCGCCTCGGCCAGCACGGCCGGGTCCTCGCGCCGTCCCTGGTTGTGGAACCTGGTCCCGATCGCGGTGTACAGCGGTCCGAGCACGGCGGGCCCGGCCTGCGCCGCGGCCGCCGCGCACACCCGGACCGGCCCCCACGCCTTGCTCATCCGCGCCACATACTCCTCGCTGAGCCCCTTGCCCTCGTGCTGAACGAGGTTGAGGTAGGCGAGCGACATGATCCGCCAGTCGGCCTGCACCGGCCGCACCTGCTCCACCTCGCGGATCCACCGTGACGTGATCCACGCCCACGGGCAGAGCGGATCGAACCAGAACTGAACATCTTCTCGCGATTCCTGGTTAGCCATATCCGCGTCAGCAATGCCGCTTATGGCGATATTCCGGCCGGAGCCGACCGGCTGATCTCCCCAACCGGTCCGCGGTGGGCTGCAACCTTCCATTCCACGGCAGGTGATGGTCGGTTACGCGTGTACTGGCGGGTGCCGTTGGCTCCAGGGCGCGGCCTGCTCGAGCTGGCTGGCGACGCGGATGAGGATGTCCTCACGCCCGTAAGCGGCGACGAGTTGCACGCCGACCGGCAGGCCGCCTGGCGTCCAGTGCAGCGGCAGGCTGACGGCCGGCTGGCCGGTCATGTTGAACTGCGCGGTGTAGGGGATGAAGCTCCCGATCCGGATTGCCTCTTCCTCGGGGCCCGCCGCGGTGAACCAGCCCAGTTCGGGCGGCGGCGCGCCAACGGTGGGTGTCAGGAGCAGGTCATGGCCGTTCCACCAGTCCGCCATCCGGCGCGCCCATATCCCCACCCAGGCCCGGCTCTGCAGGTAGGCCGCCGCGCCGAGCTCCCGGCCGGCCCGGCGGTGGCCAGCGTTGCGCGGCTCGATCTCGTCCTCGCCGATCGGGCGGCCGAGCAGCATCTCAAAAGACTGGAAGGTCGCTTCGGTGTCGGCGGCGATGATGGTGGTGAAATGCCCGAGGATCTCCGGGTCGAACATGGCCGCGGGTGCGGACTGCTCGACGTGGTGGCCGAGCGACTCAAGCAGCGCTGCCGCGCTGGCCACCGCGGCACGGCACTGCGGGTCATCGAGGTAGCCTTCCGCGCCTGGGTGGTCGAGCACTCCGATCCGCAGCCGGCCCGGGTCAGCGCCGACCTCGTGCACGAGCGGGCGCGGCAGCGGCGGCGCGTAGTAGGGCTCGCCCGGCATGGCCTTGCTGATCACGTCCAGGACGCCGGCCGCGTCGCGGACCGTACGGGTGACCGCACCGTCGATCACGCTGCCGGCCCACGTCTCCCCAGAAACCGGTCCCTGGCTCACCCGCCCCCGGGTCGGCTTGAGCCCTACCAGCCCGCACTCACTCGCCGGGATGCGGATGGAGCCCCCGCCGTCGCTGGCGTGCGCCACCGCCACCATGCCCGCCGCCACCGCCGCGGCCGAGCCCCCGGACGAGCCGCCCGTCGAATGACCGGGATCCCACGGGTTGCGCGCCGGGGGGAAACTCCGCGGCTCGGTGGTCACCGTGGTGCCAAGCTCCGGCACGTTGGTCCGGCCAAGCGGCAGGAAGCCGGCCGCCAGGAACTGCTCCGCCAGGTAGGACGTGACCGGGAACGGCAGATCGCGCAGCGGCCCGATCCCGAATGCCGTCGGCTCGCCCTCGACCAGGCAGCCCAGGTCCTTGAACAGGATCGGGACACCACGGAAGGGACCATCGGGCAGGCTGCCCGCAGCCTCAAGCCGCGCCGCGTCGAACCTGGTCCGGATCACAGCGTCCAGCTTTGGATTGACCGCCTCAATCCGGGCGATGGCCGCATCGACCAGTTCCCGGGGACTCACCTCACCGCGCCGGACAAGTCCTGCTTGCGCGGTGGCATCCAGCCACGTTGTATCGACCACAACGGGAACGCTACCCCGCGCACCCGTCGGCGCGATAGCCGCTGACACGGTCACTGCCGGGCGCAAACCATACGGTGTCCGCGATCCTGGCCCGGTCCCGGCCGTGGACGAGCACGGTGGCGCCGCCCCGTGCCAAGTCGCGTGGCAAGCTTGGGGCGTGCGGACGTATGGAGCGCGGTTTGACGTCAACTGTTCCATTCTCTTTGCGGAGCTGCCGCTTACCGCCCGGGCTGCGGCGGCGGCGGCCTGCGGCTTCGGCGGGGTGGAGTTCTGGTGGCCGTGGCCGGAGGCGGTGCCGTCCGACGGGGAGGCCGACGCGTTCGTCGGGTCGATCCTGGATGCAGGGGTTCAGCTGGTCGCGCTGAACTTTCACGCCGGCGACCTGGCGCGCGGGGAGCGGGGGATCTTGTCGCATCCGGGGCGGGCGGCGGAGTTCCGGCGGAACATCCCCGCCTGCGTTGAGATCGCGCGGCGGACCGGGTGCACCCGGCTGAACGCCCCGTACGGGCAGCGGCTGGCCGGGGTTGATCACGACACGCAGGACGCCGTTGCCATCGCCAATCTTAGGCTCGCCGCTGAGGCTGCCGGTAGTGTCGGAGCGTCGGTGCTTGTCGAGGCCATCAACTCGGTCGACACTCCCGGGTTTCCCGTCGACACCAGCGCCCGGGCGATGGCGGTGATCGGGGTGGTGCAAGCCCCGAACGTGGGGTTCCTGGCGGATCTCTACCACCTGGCGAAGATGGGGGAAGACGTGGCTGACACTCTGCACCGCTGCCGGGACGCGATCGCGCACGTCCAGGTGGCCGACCCGCCCGGGCGCGGGGCGCCGGGAACGGGGACGCTCGACTTCGAGCCGCTGTTCGCCCAACTCTCCGTCGACGGGTATGACGGCTGGGTGGGGCTGGAGTACGTGCCGTCGGACGCTTCCGAGAGCGCGGAGTCCTTCGGGTGGTTGTCCGCCCGAGACACGATCGGCGCGCAGGACAGCACCGAGAGGGCCGAACCGTGAGCCCCCGCGAGCCAAAGGGCGCCCCAGCGCCCGGAAGCGAGCGGGGAGGCAGCACGTCGCTGGTCATCAGGTCGCGACGGATGGTGCTTCCATCTGGGGTGGCGGAATCAGCCGCTTTCGTTCGAGATCATCGAATTGAGCTCCTGACCGACTACGACGCGCGGCTTGACGCGGACCGCATCGTTGACCTCGGGGACCTTCCGCTGCTTCCCGGCCTGGTCGACTCGCATGTGCACGTGAACGAGCCGGGGCACACCGAATGGGAGGGATTCGGGTCGGCGACGCGCGCGGCGCTGGCGGGCGGGATCACCACGATCGTGGACATGCCGCTGAACTCCCTGCCGGTCACCACCACGGTCGACGCGCTGCGGACGAAGGTCGCGGCGGCGGCCGGGCAGTGCGCGGTGGACGTCGCCTTCTGGGGCGGGGCGGTGCCGGGGAACGTGCCCGAGCTCGGCGCGCTACTCGACGCCGGGGTGGTCGGATTCAAGTGCTTCCTGATCGACACGGGCATTCCGGAGTTCAAGGCCCTGGGCCGGGACGAGCTGCGCACGGCGATGAAGCTCCTCGCCGGGGCCGGGGCGCCGATGATCGTGCACGCGGAGGATCCGACCGAGGTGACGTTGCCGACCGGCCCGTCGTACGACGCGTTCGTAGCGTCCCGTCCGACGGTCGCCGAACGGCGAGCGATCGAGACTGTCCTGTCCGCCGCCGCGGCGACCGGGGCGCGGGCGCACATCGTGCACCTGGCCGCCGGTGACTGCGCGGCGCTGATCAGCGCGGCGAAGGCGGCGGGGGTCGCGCTGACCGCGGAGACCTGCCCGCACTACCTGTTCTTCGCCGCCGAGGAGGTGCCGCCCGGGCACACCGAGTTCAAGTGCTGCCCGCCGGTGCGGTACGCGGTGAACAGGGAGGCGCTCTGGCGTGCGCTCGGAGACGGGGCGATCGACGGGGTCGTCTCCGACCACTCGCCGTGCACGCCGGAGCTGAAGGGCCTGCCGGACGGGGACTTCAGGACCGCGTGGGGCGGGATCTCCTCGCTCCAGCTCGGGCTCTCCGTGATCTGGTCGGTCGCGCGGCGGCGCGGGTTCACGCTCGCCGACGTGGCACGGTGGATGTCGTTCTTTCCTGCGTCGCTCGCCGGGCTCCCCAATAAGGGCCAGATCGCGGTGGGGAGCGACGCGGACTTCGTGGCATTCGACCCGGACGCCTCGTTCGTGGTGCGGGGGGCCGAATTGCAGCACAAGCACCCGGTCACGCCGTACGAGGGGCGGACGCTCACCGGTCGCGTAATGCGGACGTGGCTTGGCGGGGTTGAGGTGACGCCCGCGGATCCGCCGCGCGGACGGCTGCTTGCGCGGGGAGGCGGACTGCTTGAGGACGCAGGACTCGGTTCCTGACCCGCTCGCTCTCCCCGACCTCGCCTCGCGTTTCCTGCGGGGATCGGTGATCGCCGCCTCCGACGAGTTCTTCGCGGAGAAGGAGAACCTCATCAATCCGGGGGCGCCCACGTTCTCGCCGCACACCTTCGGCCACAAGGGGCAGGTCTACGACGGCTGGGAGACGCGGCGACGGCGCGGTTCCGGTCGCTCGCTGCCTGCTGACGACGAGCATGACTGGGTGATCGTGCGGCTCGGCGCGCCCGGCGTGGTGCACGCGGTCGTGGTGGACACCGCCTACTTCACCGGGAACTTCCCGCAGGCGTGCTCCGTGCAGGCCTGCTGGGCGGAGGGCTACCCGGACCCGGCCGCGCTCGATTCCGCCCGCTGGGTCGAGATCGTCGAGCGGTCCCCGCTCAAGGGCGACACGCCGCATGTGTTCGAGATCCCGGCGCAGGCCCGGCACCGGTACAGCCATGTGCGGCTGCGGATCTACCCCGACGGCGGGGTGGCGCGGCTGCGGGTGCACGGGGTGGTGGTGCCCGACCCCGCGCTGCTCGAGGGGATGACGTTCGACCTGGCGGCGCTGGAGAACGGCGCCGACGTGGTCGCCTGCAGCGACCGGTTCTACTCCTCGCCGCGCAACGCCATCTCCCCCGGCCTGTCGCGGGTGATGGGCGAGGGATGGGAGACCCGACGGCGCCGCTCGACGGGGAACGAGTGGCTGGCCGTCCACTTCGCCGCCCCGGCAGTGATCTCGCTGGTCGAGGTGGACACGTCCGGCTACATCGGGAACGCGCCGGGGATGGCGGAGGTCCGCGGCTCGCTGTCCGCAGGCGTCGCGACGGGCGAGACCGCGGGCGGGACGTCGGGCGCGGGCGCAGGCGGCGCGTCGAGGGAGAACGCAGTCGGCGCGACGGGCGAGAACGCAGACGCCGCGACAGGCCAGACCATCGCGTGGGACGAGCCGTCATCGTGGCGTCCGCTCCTCGAGCGGACCCCGCTGCTGCCCGACACGCCGCACCGGTTCCGCGTCGCCGCGGCTGCTCCCTGCGACCTCGTCCGCCTCGACGTGTTCCCCGACGGCGGCGTAGCCCGGCTGCGCCTGTACGGGTCGTTGACCGCCGAGGGCCTGGCCCAGGTGGGCCGCCGCTGGGCGCAGACCGCGCCCTAACCATGTCGTTCTAGCGCGTGCCCGGGTACTGAATCCATGGGGAAGACGGTCGAAGCAACGGCCCGTTCCATACCTTCGGTTTTGAATGTCGTCTTGTTGATTTATCCCTTGCCCAGAGCGAGGGCGGACAGCAGCTCGTAGCCGACGTGGGCGGCGGCTATGCCGGTGATCTGGGCATGGTCGTAGGCCGGGGCGACCTCGACGATGTCCGCGCCGACCAGGTTAAGCGCGGCGAAGGAGCGGAGCATGGCGAGGAGCTCCCGGCTGCTCAGACCGCCAGCCTCGGGGGTGCCCGTGCCGGGCGCGAAGGCGGGGTCGAGCACGTCGATGTCGACGCTCACGTAGACCGGGCGATCGCCGACGCGGGCCGCGATCCGCTCGATCACGCCGAGCGTGCCCAGGTGCTCGAGCTCGGTCGCGGGCACCAGCTGGAACCCGACCGCCGCGTCCGCGACCAGGTCGTGGGCGTCGTACAGCGGCCCCCGGATGCCGACGTGGAGGCAGCCTTCCGGGTCGAGCAGGCCCTCATCGAACGCCCGCCGGAATGGGGTGCCGTGCGTGTACGGGGCACCGAAGTAGGTGTCCCAGGTGTCCAGGTGCGCGTCAAAGTGCACGACGGCGACCGGACCGTGCACCGCCCGGACGGCGCGGAGCAGCGGGAGCGCGATCGTGTGGTCGCCGCCGAGGGTGAGCAGCCGCGGTGCCCGGTCAAGCAGTTCACGGGCACCGTGCTCGATGGCGGTGATGGCCTCGATGATGTCGAACGGGTTGACGCCGATGTCGCCGGCGTCGGCCACCTGGAGAGCGGCAAAGGGGGACACGCCGGCCGCCGGATTGTACGGGCGGAGCAGCCGGGACGATTCCCTGATGTGCCCGGGGCCGAAGCGGGCCCCGGGCCGGTAGCTGACCCCCGTGTCGAACGGCACGCCGAGGATCGCGACGTCGGCGCTTGGCACGTCGCAGAGCCGGGGCAGCCGGGCGAACGTCGGCTCGCCGCCGTAACGCGGCACGATCGTGGCGTCGACCTGGCCGACGATCCCGTCGACGGTGACGCGCGGCTCGGCCAAGGGCGACAACCGACGCTCGGGCCGGCTCTCCGGCGTGCTCTCCGGCTTGCTCTCAGGCACTCGCTGAACTCCCGCTGATCGACTGCAGTTCGCGCTCGCTGGCCTCGATGGCGGCGCGCTCCGGCGCCAGGTCGAGCGACCGGGACATTATCAGGTACACCAAGCCCGAGACCACCAGGCCGACCAGCCACGAGTAGTCCACCCCGTTGGTCAGGTTCGCCGGGACGTACCCGGTGTAAGAGAGTCCGAACATCGGCGGCAGCACCATGAACGGGATCATGGCGACGAATCCGACGCCGTAGGCGGTCAGCCCGCGCCAGCCCCATTTCCCGTAGACGCCGTCGGGCCTGAAGATGTCGGTGATCGCGTAGTGGCCGCGGCGGACGAAGAAGAAGTCCACCAGGTTGAGCGCCGTCCACGGCACGAGCAGGTAGAGCATCAGCGTCAGCGAGTCGAGCACCGTGTTGGCCGCCGTGGCCGAGCCGCTGCTCGAGATGGCCGCGCCCACTGCGTACCAGATGATGGCGAGCACGAGGACGGTCACGGTGCGCCAGGCGCGGCTGGTGCGGATCGTGCGGAAGGAGTCGATACCGGTCAGCACGGTCAGCATGGCGCCGTAGGCGTTCATGCCCATGGTGGCGAGCAGCGCGGTGGCGGACAGGACCGCGGTGATCGAGCCGAGCGGCGCGGCCACGTTGTCGCCCACCTGCACCAGCCCGGACAGGCCGTCTGTGACGCCGAGGCGGGTGGCGAGCCACGCGCCCAGCGCGATCAGCCAGATCGCGGAGCCGGACGCGCCGAAGAACACCGCGGCGATGATGCCGCGGGGCGACGTGTCGCGCGGCATGTAGCGGGTGTAGTCCGAGACGTAGGGGGCGTAGGTGATGTTGTACGCGGCCGCCGTGGCGAACTGGGCCATGAACGCGGCGAAGACGAAGCCACCGGGGTTGTGCGGTGTGTGACCGCCAGCGTGACCGACGAGAATCGCGATCGAGATGATCACGTAGCAAGGGAGGGAGATGACGAGCAGGAACCGGAAAACCCGGTGCACCCAGTCGTGGCCGAAGATCGCCAGCAGCGCCGCGATCACCGCCGTGCCCGCGGCCACCGCGCCCGACGACCAGCCGAACGCCCCGTTCAGGCCGCTTGACATCAGGATCTGGTCGGCGACGTTGAAGGCCAGGTAGGTGAAGAGGGCGGCGATGATGGCGACGATCACGCCCCGGTAGCCGAGCTGCGCGCGGGACTGGATGATCTGCGGCAGACCGAAGACCGGCCCCTGGGTGGCGTGGAAGGCCATGAATAGCGTGCCGAACGCGATGCCGGTCACCCCGGCGAGGATCGACCAGCCGAGCGAGAGGCCGAGCGCGGGGCCGACGAAGCCGATAGGGATCGTGAAGTACTGGAAGTTGCCGAGGAACCAGAGCATCGACTGCAGCCACGGCTTGCCGTGCCGTTCGGAGTCCGGGATCCAGTCGATCGAGTGCACCTCAATCTGGCCGATCAGTCCGCTGCCGTTACCCGCCTCATCGGCCCGCATATCGCTGGCTGTCGTCATCTGGCCTCTGCCGCCTATTCCGGTCGCGCCTGGCTCCTGCTGTGACCGATATAGTGGAGGAAGCGTTTCCTATCAGTCAACCCTTGTTTCCTGAGTTAACACGGAAGTTTCATGGATGACGCACGAGTCGGCGCGCAGCTGCGCGCGGCCCGGCTGGCAGCACGCAAGTCGATGGCCGAGGTCGCCGAGGAGGCCGGGCTGACCAAGGGGTTCCTGTCCAAGCTGGAGCGGGACCTGGCCAACGTCTCGGTCGCCTCGCTGATCCGGCTCTGCGACGCCCTCGGCGTCTCGGTGGGCTCGCTGTTCCAGCCGTCGAAGGGCGAGGTGGTCCGGGCCGGCGAACGGCCGACGATCAACTTCGGCGGCACCGGGATCAAGGAGTACCTGCTCACCCCGGTCCACGAGCGGCGGGTGCAGGCGATCCTTTCCGACCTCGCGCCCGGCGGCGGCAGCGGTGACGAGCCGTACGCGCTGCCAGCCGACGTCGAGCTCGTCTTCATCCTGGCCGGACGGCTTGAGATCACCATCGAAGAAGAGCTGATCATCCTCGAAGAGGGGGACGCGTTCACCTTCACCGCCAACGCCAGGCACGCCTGGCGGGCCGCCAGGGACTGCGGGCCGACCCGCGTGCTCTGGGTGGTCTCCCCCGCCCTGCCCGACGCGACGCGGTATCCGGGATGATGGCCCCATGCCGAGCGTGCTGCTGATCCACGGAGGGCTCTGGGAGGACACCGGAGCGGACTGGTTCTGGCGGCGGACCGGGGTGATCGACGGGCTTGCGGGACGCGGGTTCACCGTGATCGCGCCGGACCGGCTGAACCGGGCGCCGAACTGGGGGGCGGAGGCTGGCCACATCGCGTCCATGCCGGACCTTGCCGACGGGCCCGTGACCGTCGTCGGCGGGTCATTCGGCTGCGCGGTCGCGGTCCGGCTTGCCCTCGACTTCCCCAGTCTCGTCGGGCGGCTCGTGCTGGCGTGGCCGGCCTCGACGGCTGATCAGTTCGCCCGCATCCGGTTCCGCGCCGGGCTCGCCCGGCAGGGCGCGCCCTCGGCCGTTCTCGACGCGCTGCTCGGCACCGAGACGCTGCCGGGCGCGACCGACGCCGAACTGCAGACGCTGGCGGTGCCGGCCGGAGTCGTTCCCTCCTCGCCGCCCAACGCGCTGCATCCGCGCTCGGCCGTCGACGCGCTGCTGCGCCTGCTGCCGTCCGCCGTGGAACTGCCCGGCTGCCCGGAGGCACCGCGGCCTGAGTTCGCGTCGCGCCTGGGACCATTTGTCGGCACGCTGGCCGGGTTCGCCCGCGAGTGACGGGCGCCGTGTGCGCGACGGTACTGGGTGTGGGATGGCTGGGTGCGCGGTGATTGAATCAAGTTCATGGTCGAACGCGTCGTGGTGGCACCGGACAAATTCAAGGGCAGCCTGTCCGCGACGGACGTGACCACCCGGGTGGCGGCCGGGCTGGCGGCGGCGGGCTTCGGTGGCGAGATCGTGCCGGTGCCGGTGGCCGATGGCGGGGACGGCACGGTCGACGCGGCGGTGTCGGCGGGCTACCAACGGGTCGACATGGAGGTACCCGGGCCGATCGGGAACACGGTCACCGCCTCGTTCGCGCTGCTCGACGGGACCGCGGTCATCGAGGCGGCGCAGGCGTGCGGTCTGACGCTGCTCCCGTCCGGCGAGTTCGCCCCGCTGACCGCGACCAGCCGCGGTGTCGGTGACCTGATACTGGCCGCCAGCCGGATGGGGGCCAAGCAGATCGTGCTCGGCGTGGGTGGCGTGGCCACTACCGACGGCGGGGCCGGGCTCGTCCAGGCGCTCGGGGCACGGCTGCTTGATGACGACGCGCGCGAGCTGCCGGGCGGCGGCGCGGCGCTCAACCGGGTGGCCGAGCTCGACCTGTCCCGGCTGCGCGACCTGTCCGGCGTGGAGTTCTGGCTCGCCTCCGACGTGGACAACCCGCTGCTCGGCCCGCACGGCGCCGCCTCGGTCTACGGCCCCCAGAAGGGCGCGTCCGGCGACGACGTGCGGCTGCTCGAGGCCGGGCTCGCACGGTGGGCGGACATCGCCGAGGCCGCCTTCGCCGCCTGGCAGGACGGCTCCGGCAGGCAGGACGGCGACCGCCGACCAGCGCCGTTCCAGGTAGCCGACGAGCCGGGGGCTGGCGCAGCCGGCGGGCTCGGATTCGGGGCGCTGCTCTTCCTCGGCGCGCGGATGCGGCCGGGCATCGAGCTGCTACTCGAGCTGGCGTCGTTCAGCGAGCGGCTGAACGGGGCGCGGCTGGTGATCACCGGCGAGGGGTCGCTCGACGCGCAGACGCTGCACGGCAAGGCCCCGGTCGGGGTGGCGCGCGCCGCCGCCGCGCACCAGCCGCCGGTTCCGGTGGTCGCGGTGGCTGGCCGCTGCACGCTGTCGCCGGCCGAGCTCCGCGCCGCGGGCATCTCCGCCGCGTACGCCCTCACCGACATCGAACCCGACGTTACGCAGTGCCTGGCCAACGCCGGCCAGCTTATAGAGCGGCTAACCGAGCGAATCGCCGCCGATTGGCTCCGCTGACCGAGGCTTTCGTGCAGACCAGACTCGCCTACTCGCCTACTCGCCTACTCGCGCTTAGGAAGCTCGCCGGCTGGGCTGCAGCTCACTCAGGGAAGCGGAGCGATGGCGGTGTCGGCGACGGTTGCGCAGTCGGCAGCGTAGCTGAAGGTGGCCCGGAGGCGCTCGCCGGCCAGAACGCGCGGGACCCAGTGCTTGCCGTCGTCCCACATTCGGTCGAACGGCAGATCCGCGACGGGAAACCACTCCGGCCGGACCTCCTCGGTCTCGGCCGCCTCGCCGCGCCAGGTTGCGCTGATAAACACCACGACGGTCATGTCCCAGGCCGGGCACGTTGGGAAGAGGAACGTGATGTGCGCGGACTCGCGCAGCGAGTCCGCGGCCACGTGGATGCCAGACTCCTCGGTGACCTCGCGGGCCGCCGCCTCCGCCGGGGTTTCGCGCTCCTCGACGTGCCCGCCAAGCGCGACGATCTTCCCGGTGCCGAGCCCCGTCTTCTTGTGCCCGAGGAGGACCTGCCGCTCGCCGTCGCCAACGACCCGGGTCAGCAGGCAGAGGCAGGTCTGGGTCAGCGCCACCGGATCATTCTTTCAGACGACCAACTCGCCAACGGCGCGGACGCTCGACGCGCGGCGTTCCAAGCTCCGCGCCTCGCGCCCTACGCTTCTTGCTGTTATCTATCGGCAAACGTGTGCGGTGAACCGCCTTAGTGGGCAAGGTCAGGTCGGCCCAGGACCTGGGCGTAGGCCGCGAGCGCGGCCGCGACGCCGTCGTCCGCCGTTGGCAGCGCGGCGCCCTGGCGCAATGCCGCCGTGCGGAGCCGGCCAGCGAGCGAGACGTCGGTGAGCACCGAGCGGACGACGGCGGCCAGCCCAGGCGCGTCACCCGACGCAACCAGCAGCGCAGCGTTGTCGCCCACCAGGTCCGGGATGCCGCCGACCCGGGTTGCCACGATGGCCGCGCCCGCGCGCAGCGCCTCCTGCAAGATCAGGGGCTGGCCCTCCCACCGGCTGGGCAGGACGAACACCGCCGCTGCAGCCAGCAGGTCCGCGACGTCGTCACGGTGCCCGAGGAACGCCGCGTCCACGCCGAGCGACGCGGCCCGCGCCCGCAGTTCGCCGGCCAGCGGCCCGTCGCCCGCGATCACGAGCTTTGGCACGGGGTCGAGGTCCAGCCAGTGGGGCGCCGCGCCAAGGAGCACGTCGAACCCCTTCTGCGCGGACAAGCGCCCCACTCCGAGGACCAACGGACGTCCGGCCACGACAGCTTTGCCGAGGCCGACAGGGGCGGAGGGAGCAGAGGAAGCAGAGGGAGCAGAGGGGGCGGGACGCGCGGTATTGCCGTGAGCGGGCATAGGGGTTTCTGTAGTCGGAGAGATCAGTGGTGTTTCTGAGGTAGAGACGCCGTCTGGCGGGGGTGCGTCGCTGGCAGGTGCGTCGCCGCCTGGTGCATGGTCGACGGGGCCTCGGTCGGCGGGTGCGCCGCTGGCCGCTGCGTCGTCATCGGGCGTCTGGCCGATCGTTGGTCCCGTTCGCGCGTTGGGGGACGGCACGATCGCCCGGCCGGTCCGGCGCGCGCCAGCCGACCGCATCCGCGCCTCAAGGTCGGCCGATACGCAGAGCACCAGATCCGCCCGGCGCGCGACGACAAGCTCCAAGGCCCGGTAGATCAGCGCGGGTGCTGCTGCACCGAACGGCGGCGCGTTATGCACCGTGACCACGAGCCCCGGTCGCTGCCCGCGCCCTGCCCCCCGGCGCCCTGCCCGCCCACGCCCTGCCCGGACCCGCATGCCGACCATCGCGAGGACGGTGAGCGCACCCGCTCGCAGCCCGTGCGCGTGCACCACGCCGGGCCGCTCCACCTGACCCGTCTGACCCGCTTGACCCGCCCGAGAACTGAGCAGCCAGCGCAGCCGCAGCACTGCGGCCGCGTCGCGCACCCTCGGCCGGTCGCCGAACTCCACCGGCGAGAACACCACCCCGCCAAGCGCCCCGAACCCGAAGGCGGCGTCGGCGGAAGACGGGCCGAGGACCGACACGCCGATCCCCCGGTTGGATAGGCCCGCGGCGAGCATCCGAACGTGCGCCCCGGTCCCGCCCGCCGTCGTCCCGACGACAAGCGCCACCCCCGCGGGACTGGGTGAGGCAGGGTCGTCGGAGGCGGCACCGGCCGGGCCGGACACGAAGTCGGGGCCGCAGGGGGCGGGGTCAGCTGAGGTGGGCACGGAAGCGGAACCGGGCTAGCTGGGCCGGGCACGGAGACGGGCCAAGGCGGCGCGCAGGTCGCCGCCGTCGAGGCTGCCCGCGACGCCGGCGAAGACCGCGACGACGACGACGGTCACCAGCACCGACGTCCCGACGTTGACGATGAATCCGGGCGCGGACAGCGCCGTGGCCACCAGCGACCCCGCCACCGCGCCGGCCACCGCGCCCGCGAACCCGGCGACGAACGCCCGCGATACCCCGTCAAGCGCGACCGCGCCGCGCTCGCGCCTGACCAGGATGAGCAGCGCTATCCCGGAGACGGTCAGCCCGAACGACATGCCGAGGCCGAGCGCCGGAACGACGCGCGACGGCGCGACCAACGAGACGATGGCCAGGTCGGCCGCGATCACCAGCAGCCAGCCGCCGCCGATTGCCACGGCCGTCACCCGGTTGCGGCCCAGCGCGTACAGCACCCTGGACAGGTTGGCGGAGATGCCGTAGCCGACCAGCCCGGGCGCGAACGTCGCCAGCGCCAGCGCGAGCACCGAAGCGCCGGGTGCGAAGTGTGACTCGAAGACGCGCGCCACCGGTACCCGCGCGCCGACCAGCGCCGCCGCGCCCAGCCAGGACGCGATCATCACCGCCCGGGTCGAGGTCGCCGAGGTCACGTCGAAGCCGGCCCGCCACGTCGGCCTGCGCGCCGGTGCCCGCCCCGGCCGAGAGCGCGGGGAACGCGCTGGTCGCGATCGGCACCGCGAGCACCGCGTAGGGCACCATGAACACCGCCCAGGCGAAGCCGTAGATCACCAGCGCGCCGGTCGACCCATACCGGTTCGAGAGCACGATGACGACGGCGGCGGAGGCATCCTGGGCGACCAGCGTGACCACTCCGGCCAACGCCAGCCGCCGCACCCTCGAGCCGACACCGGGCGGAAACCGCAGCATCGGCCGCAGGCCGAGGCGCAGCCGCCGCGTCGGGTAGACGGCCGTGGCCACCAGCGCGACCACGCCGAGGGTCGTCCCGACCGACAGCAGGTACTCCGACAGCGGCGGCAGCTCGTGCAGCCGGTTGCCGAAGACGTACGCACCGCCGATCGCGCCGAACGCGGCGTAGGCGCCGACCACGACCAGGGACGACAGCAGCGGAGCCAGCGCCGGGGCGCCGAACCGCCGGTACGACTGGAGGATCCCGTAGAGCACGACCGCGAGCCCGTAGAGGAGGACCTGCGGTGCGAAGACGATCAGCATCCGGGCGCCGACGCCGGCCATCACGGCGCGCGGGCAGCCGGAGGCGTGCGAGAGCAGCACGCGGGCGATCGGGCGCGCCGCCAGCGCGAGCGCGGCGCTGACCGGGACGAGCAGGATCACGGTCCAGGTCAGCAGGGCCGACGCGATCCGCCGGGCCGAGTCGCCGCCTCCGCCCGGTCCCGCGCCAGCCCCTGCCCCACCCATGCCCTCCATCCACCCGTGCCCTCCCATCCACCCATGCCCTGCCGCCCGCCCGCCCCCAGCGCGGGCCCGGCGAGCACGGGCACCACGACGGACGAGAGCGCGCCGCCGAGCACGATGTCGTAGATGATGTTCGGCACCATGTTGGCCGTGGTGTACGCGGTGCCCAGACAGGTCGTGCCCACGGTGTGCGCGAACACCACCTGCCGGCCGAACCCGACCAGCCGGGCGAGGATGGTGATGACCCCGATCATCACCGCCGCGCGCCCGATTCCCTGCCCGCGCCGCCGAGCCGCCCCGCGCTCGGCCACTCTCCCGGTCACGGCTCCGGTCGCGCCAGGGTCTTCAGAGAGAATTCAAAAAATCGAGCGATGGAACGATCGCGGCCGTACTCGCTGGACTCCACCCGCCGATGCCGTCCGCATTCGCCGGCCCGAAAGCGGGGCACCACCACCGCGCGAGCCTGCGCGGATGCCACCGGAGCGGTGTCCGCCGGGGCCGGGGCACCACCAGGGCTGCGCCGCGGCGCAGTGGCCGGCCCGGGCCGGCGGCCCAGCATGTCGAGGCGGCGCAGCGGCGGCGTGCGCTCGATGACCTTGGTGAAGCTGACCCTCTCGCTGGCCACGGTCAGCGCGACGATCCCGGCGAGCAGGCCGACCCGCGCGGGCCGCGCAGCGCCTGCGCTGCCGCCGCGCCGAGCATCGCGCCGAGCGCGTTGGCCCCGGCGTCGCCGAGCATGGCCCGCTCGCCGAGGTCCTCGGGCAGCAGCGCGAGCCCCGCGCCGAGCGGCGCGGCCACGGCGGCGAGCCCCGCCGACCGGTCGGGCCCGGTCACCGCGCCGCCCACGGCGATCAGCCCGGCGGAGAGCGTCGCGACCTTGATGGCGCGGCCGGGACGGAGGTCGAACAGGTTGAGTAGGTTCGCGCCGCCCGCGATCAGCCCGGCGTTGATCACCACGTCGGACCGGCGGCCGCCGAGCAGCAGCCCGCCGGCGAGCCCGGTCGCGGCCGAGGCCGGCCGAGCTTGACCGTGCCGGTGGTCACCTCGCCGTGCCGCAGCGCGCCGAGGTGGCCGCGAGGCCGCGGCGCTTGCCGGAGCCGGCCAGGTCGTCAAGGACGCCGAAGCCGAGGGCGCCGCCCCCGGCCACGGCCAAGGCGAGCGCCGAACGGGAACCAACCGTACGTTCAGAAGACTGGGGAATTTGACCTTTGCCCTGACGACCGGCCACGGCGGCAGCGATCAACTCGGCCGTGATCGCGCCGAAGGCGACGGCGGGGCCTTCGAGCAGGGAGACGAGCTCGCGCCGGTGGTTGGTCCTGGTCCAGGTCTTGTCGCCCGCCGGGGGGTACCGACGCAGCGCCCGGTAGGCGGCGCGCGCCGCAACGGCGCTCGCGACACCGACCGGCAGCGCGCCGACCGCAGCCGCTCGTCCGGCGTGGCTCACTTCTTCTTCACGGACTTGGCGTCCTTTCCGGTCTTCGTCGGCGTGCGGCGTGGGGGTAGCCGACGGCGTCGCGATCGGCACTGGCGGTTCCGGGCTGACCGCGGCCGCACCCGAAATACCGTAGCTACTGGCCTTGACGCCGCGCAGTTGGTCGGCGAGCGCCCAGATCGTCGAGACCTGGCCGATCGTGGTGTCCGCGTTGTCCACGCTTGACATCTGCTGGAGACGCTGCTGGACCGCAGCACCGAGATCGCGCTGCCGGACGGGGACGAGCCGGCCGTCGAGCCGACCACGACGGTGGCGGCGCTGGCGGTGGCGAACTGCTGCGCCACCGCGAGCAGCACCTGGTTGGCCGGGTCGTTCTGGCCGTCGGCGGGGGCGGTCGTCGGGGTGACGATGACGGCGAGCGTGGCGCGGTCGTAGGGGGCGCCGCTGGTAGTGAGGTAGCCGGCCTGCGTCGTAGGCCTCGAGCAGCGTCTGCGCATCAGGGTTGGAGATGCCCTGCGTCTCGCCTGCCGTCGTGGTGGCCAGGATCGCGGTGGCGATAAGCTGCGCGGCCTGCTGCTGGTAGGCGGTCTTCTGGGCGCTGGGCGGGGCCAGCGTCGTCTGATCGGTCGACGCCAGGTTGCTGTTGATCTGGTACAGGGTCGACTCGGAGGCGCCGGACAGGTCGTTGAACGCCGGCTGGAGCGCCACCTGACCGGTCACCGTGGCGCCAGCCAGGCCGGCCGCCTGCTTGATCCCGGAGATCACCGTGGACGAGGCGCCGGGCTCGGTGACGAGCACGATCCGGTCGCCGGTCAGGTCGTTGGCGAGCAGCCTCGGCTCGGCCGTCTGCAGGAACTGCTGGTCGGTGCTGATCTGCGCCGCGTCGCTGCCGCGCTGTGCCGTGACGCGCATTGAGCTCGTTCGTCAGCTGGTCAGACGACTGGCGGAGCACGTCGATGGTGTTGCCCTGCAGTTCGGTCGAGCCGAGCACGATGCCGATCGCCAGCGCCAGGAACACGGCGACGATCGAGACCAGGTGATAACGGAAATCAATCACTTGAACAGTCCAGTGAACCAGTAGGCGAAGGTGTGCCAGGTGGCGCTGAGGTAGTTGCCGAGGATCGGGCCGACGGGCGAGTAGGCGATGGCCATGACGATCGTGAACGCCGCCGCGAGCACCAGCGCGAAAAGCGCCCACCCGGAGATCCGGCTCTGGTAAAGCTCATGCACACCCCTAGCGTTGACAACCTTACCGCCGACCCGCAGATGGGTGAGGAAGGTCGACGCCATGCCCGGGCGGCCCTTGTCGAGGAACTCCTCCACGTCCAGTGCGTGCCGACGACCGCGATCAGGCTGGCGCCGCACGCGTCGGCGACCAGCAGCGCCACGTCCTCGCTGGTACCGGCGGCGGGCAGCGGGACCGCGGCGAGGCCGAGGTTCTTCATCCTTGGCAGGCCGGGGGCGCGGCCGTCGGGGTAGGCGTGCACCACGAGCTCGGCCCCGCAGTCAAGGGCCTCGTCGGAGACCGAGTCCATGTCGCCGATGATCATGTGCGGGCCGGTAGCCCGCCTCGAGCAGCGCGTCCGCCCCGCCGTCCACGGCGACCAGCACCGGGCGGTACTCGCGGATATAGGGCCGCAGGGCCCGCAGGTCCTCGCGGTAACGGTAGCCGCGGACCACGACGAGCACGTGCCTGCCGTCCATATCGGTGGCCAGCGGCGGCAGGTTGTCGATGCCCTTGGTGAGCAGGTCGCGCTCTCGGCGCAGGAACTCAAGGGTGTTCGCGGCGAAGGCGTCGATCTGACTTGCCACCCCGGCGGTCGCCTCGTCCATCGCCTGGCTGAGGGTCTCCTGGGTCTGCAGCATGCCCTTGGCGATGGCCTGGTCGCCGTGGTAGAGGACATCGCCGTCGAGCCGCACGGTGCCGCCTTCAGCCACCCGGGCGAGGACCTCACGGCCAACGTCGTCGAGCAGCGGGATGCCCGCATCGAACAGCAGCCGGGGCCCGAGGTTGGGGTAGCGGCCGGTGATCGACCTTGCGGCGTTGACGACGGCGGCGCCCGGCAGGAGATCAGCTCGTCGGCGGACACGCGGTCCAGGTCGGCGTGGTCAATGATCGCGATGTCGCCCGGCGCGAGGCGCTTCACCAAGACCTTGGTCCGAAGGTCGACCCTGGCTACGCCGACAAGCCCGGGCAGCACGTCGGCTCTACCCCGCCTGACGTGCGCAAATATCCTGGCCCCCGGCCTAATGGACGGCACTCTCATCGAACCTCATCCTGGCACACCCCCGGGACCGCACCTCGGCATCTAGGACATCACGGCGTGTTACGGTGAGGCCGTGACCGCGCAGCCTGCCCCAGATCAAGCAACCGCACCGATCCGGCTCACCTCTTTGTCACATGGCGCCGGCTGTGCGTGCAAGCTACCACTTTCAGCCTTGGATAAGCTTATGGTCACCCTCGGACCAGGCGTTTTCGGCGGCGCGGCGCGCAGGCGACCTGCTCGTGGGCGCGGCCGAGGGGGACGACGCGGCCGTGCTCAGGCTGGATGACGAGCGTGCCCTGGTGTTCACGACCGACTTCTTCACGCCGATCGTCGATGACCCCGGGGACTGGGGGCGGATCGCGGCAGCCAACGCCCTCTCGGACGTGTACGCGATGGGCGGGCGGCCCATCCTCGCGCTGAACCTCACCGCGTGGCCGGGCGAGACGCTGCCGCTGTCGATCCTGGCCGACGTGCTGCGCGGCGGGGCGTCGGTGGCCGCTGCGGCCGGCTGTCTGGTGGTCGGCGGGCACACCATCGACGACCCCGAGCCCAAGTACGGGATGGCGGTGATCGGCCTCGCCTCGCCGACCCGGCTGTTCACCATCGACGCCGCGCGGCCGGGCGACACGCTGGTGCTGACCAAGGCGATCGGCACCGGCGTGGTGGCGACCGCGCACAAGCGCGGCGCCGCCGCTGACGCGTCCCTCGCCGCCGCCGTCGCGTCGATGACGTCGTTGAACGCCGCCGCCTGCGAGGCGGCGCTCGCCTGTGATGTGGTCGCGGCGACCGACGTGACGGGCTTCTCGCTCCTCGGACACCTGCACCGGATGCTCCGCGCGAGCGGCTGCAGCGCGGTTGTGGACGCCGGGTCCGTGCCCCTGCTGCCGGGCGCGCTCGAGCTGACGTCGGCCGGCTACGTCTCCGGCGGGACCAGGAACAACATGGCCTACCTGGAGCCCTGGGCGACGTTCTCGCCGGAGGTGCCCGAGTCGGTGGCGGTGCTTTTGCAGGACGCGCAGACCTCCGGCGGCCTGCTGCTGGCGACCTCGTCCCCCGACGCCCTGGTCGCCGAGCTCGCCCGCCGCGGCGATGACCGTAGCGATGACCGTGGCGCCATCGCCGCGGTCATCGGCCGGGTGACCGCGGGTGAGCCAGGCCACATTGAGGTCCGCCCTTAGCCCTGCATACGGCCTTGCGCCATGGGTAGGTTCCAACGCCGGAGCGTTGTAATACGCCGACGGTGCGTCGGGGACCTAGAGGGGCGTGGGGCATGGGGGCGTTGGGGGGCAGCTCTGGGGTGTGCCATACAGTGGTTTGTAACAAATGCGTTGCGGTTATCTGGACGAGGTCCCCTGCAGGCCGGACGGCGGTGCGACGCCGGGCCGGCCAGTTTTGCGTCGACCGAGGGTGCTTTGCGGCGTTCTCAGGAGCCGACCGGACGCGGCTGGAATGTCAGTGGTCGTGGTTAGGGTTCCTCTATGACGATGGTCGATGAAGAGAGAATCGATGAGGAGACGGCGGCCGAGCACATCCACGGCATCTGTCTGAAGACGGGGCCCCCGCGGCGGGTCGGCGTCGAGCTTGAGTGGCTGGTGCGCGACGCCCGCAATCCTGGCATGCCAGTGCCAGCAAAGCGGATCGCCGCCGCGGTGGCCCAATTTGACGCGGTGGCCGCATCTGAGGCTGTGGCCCGATTCGCCGCCGAACCCGGGCTCCCGACGACCTCCCAGCCCGGAGCGCTGCCATCCGGTGCCACGCTCACCACCGAGCCGGGCGGGCAGCTCGAGATCAGCTCGCAGCCCGCCGGCTCCCTCACCGACCTCGTGGACGCCACGCTGGCGGACCTCGCCACGCTCCGCTCGGCGGCCGACGCCGCCGGCCTTGAGCTCGCCGGGTTCGGCCTCGACCCGATCCGCCCTCCGCGCCGCTTGCTTACCCTGCCCAGGTACGCGGCCATGGAGGCGTTCTTCGACCGGGGCGGGCCGTGGGGCCGCCAGATGATGTGCGGCACCGCATCGGTCCAGGTCTGCCTGGACGCCGGCGACGAATCCGATGGCGCGGCCGGCTACCGCCGACGGTGGCAGCTGGTGCACGCGATCGGGCCGGTGCTGGTGGCAGCGTTCGCGAACTCGCCGCTGCGCGACGGGCGGCCGACCGGCTGGCGGTCGTCACGGCAGCAGGTCTGGTCGCACATGGACCCTGGCCGCACCCGCCCGCCGCGAACTGACCAGGACCCGCGCGAGGCGTGGACCTCGTATGCGCTCGACGCGCAGGTCATGTGCATTCGCGACGAGGGATCCCGTGATTGGTCCGCCCCGCCGGGGCTGACCTTCCGCGACTGGGCGCGCGGCGGCGCGACGGACGCCGGACGGCTGCGACGACCCACCGTCGGCGATCTTGAATATCACCTGTCCACGCTGTTCCCGCCGGTGCGGCCGGCATGGGCACCTCGAGCTCCGGATGATCGACGCGCAGCCCCGCGACGGCTGGATCGTGCCGTTGGCGGTGACCAGCGCGCTGCTCGACGAGGCGCGGGCGTCCGACGCCGCGATGGCCGCCGCCGATCGGCTGTGGGCGGACCACGATCCGGGCGACGACGATCTGTGGCTGCGCGCCGCCCAGCTCGGGCCGGCCGACCCGGCCATCGCCCGGGCCAGCCAGGAGTGCTTCGAGGCGGCGCGCGCTGCGCTCCGGAGGCAGTCCGCCGGGGCCGGTATCCAGTCGGCGGTGGACGCCTTCATCCAGCGATACGTCAGCCGGGACCGCTGCCCGGCGGACGACCGGGTATCCCCGGCCGACTCTCAGGAGGCCCGATGACCGACAACACTCAGCTCAATGACGCCGACGCGCTGCGGGAGCGGATCGCCGCTGAACTGGTGGCCGCGCGGGACCGAACCACCCTGCTCACCACCGCCATCGACGAGGCCGACCTGCTGAAACAGCACTCGCCGCTGATGTCGCCGCTGGTTTGGGACCTGGCGCACATCGCTAACCAGGAGGAGCTCTGGCTGCTGCGCGAGATCGGCGGGCGCGATCCCCTGCACCCGGAGATCGACCCGCTCTACGACGCGTTCGAGCACCCGCGGGCCGCGCGCCCTACGTTGCCGCTGCTCGCGCCGGGCGAGGCCCGCGGCTACGGCCACGAGGTCCGCGGCCGGGTACTTGACCTGCTCGAGCGGACCGCGTTCCGCGAGGCGCCCGCCGCCTTCGGCGAGTCTCTCACCGTCAACGCCTTCGCCTTCGGCCAAGTCGCGCAGCATGAGGTGCAGCACGACGAGACGATGCTCGCCACGCACCAACTCCGAGTCGGGCCGCCGGTGCTGTCCGCTCCTCCGCCGCCGCCCGCCCCGGCTGACGCGGCGGCGCTCCCGGCCGAGGTGCTCGTGCCGGGCGGCCCGTTCACCATGGGCACCTCAACCGAGCCGTGGGCGCTGGACAACGAGCGGCCCGCGCACGAGGTGCAGGTGACCGGGTTCTACCTGGACACCACCCCGGTCACCAACGACGCGTACGCCGCGTTCATCGCCGACGGCGGCTACGACGACCCGCGCTGGTGGACCGCCGACGGCTGGGCGCACCGGCAGCGCGCGGGACTGACCGCACCGCTCTTCTGGATAGGGGAGGGCGGGCGGGCGGGGGCCGGCGGGCGCGCGGGGTTCGGCGGGCGGGCGCGGGTCAGCGAGTGGGCGCGGGTCGTGTTCGGTCGGAAAGAGCCGATCATCGGTAACGAGCCGGTGCTCCACGTCTGCTGGTACGAGGCCGACGCCTACGCGCGGTGGGCGGGGCGGCGGCTTCCCACCGAGGCCGAGTGGGAGAAGGCAGCGCGCCACGACCCCGCCACCGGCCGCTCCCGCCGCTACCCGTGGGGCGACCAGGACCCGACGCCGACGCTGGCCAACCTCGGCCAGCGCCACCTGCGGCCGGCCCCGGCGGGCAGCTACCCGGCCGGCGCGGCGCCAGCCGGCGCGCGGCAGCTCATCGGCGACGTGTGGGAGTGGACAAGCTCGGACTTCCTGCCGTACCCGGGGTTCACGGCGTGGCCCTACAAGGAGTACTCGGAGGTGTTCTTCGGCCCGGAGTACAAGGTCCTGCGCGGCGGCGCGTTCGGGGTGTCGCCCGTTGCCATTCGCGGCACGTTCAGGAACTGGGACTACCCGGTCAGGCGGCAGATCTTCGCTGGCTTCCGCACCGCGCGGTCAGCGCCGGAGTGCGCCTGATGTGCCGTCATATCGCTTACCTGGGGCCGCCCGCAGCGCTCCGGTCGGTGCTGATCGACCCGCCGCACGGCCTTTACCGGCAGGCGTGGGCACCCCGGCGGATGCGGCACGGGACGGTGAACGCCGACGGGTTCGGCGTCGGCTGGTACGCCGACGGCGACCCCACGCCGGCCAGGTACCGGCGGGCCGGGCCGATCTGGGCCGATGAGTCGCTGCCCGGTATCGCCCGGGTCACCCGGTCGGCGGCGGTGCTGGCGGCGGTCCGCAACGCCACTGCTGGCATGGCGGCCGGCGAGCAGGCGGCGGCGCCGTTCGCGTCGGGTCCATGGCTGTTCAGCCACAACGGGGTGCTGGCGGGGTGGCCTGCGTCAGCGGTACCGGTGGCCGAGACGGCCGGGGCGGCGGCCGCGACCCTGCTGTCGCTCGAGGCGAGCGTGGACTCCGCCTTCCTCTGGGCGCTGGCGCTTGAGCGACTGCGGGCGGGTCGTTCCATGGCCGCCGCGCTGGCGGAGACGATCGGCGCCGTCAAGGCGGCCGGGGCGACCGGGCGGTTCAACTTCCTGCTCACCGACGGGCAGTCGATCGCCGCCACCGCCTGCGGCGACACGCTCTGGTACCGGCGGTCGAGCGATTCCATCGTGGTCGCATCCGAGCCGGGCGACGACGAACCCGGCTGGACCGAGGTGCCCGATCGGCAGGTGCTGACGGCGACGCCATCGCTGGTCAGCGTGGAGCCGCTCAGCCCCGTAGCCCGCGCCGACGACCCGGCCGCGCCGCGGGCCGGATCACGCTCGGACTCCGTCTTCGCCGGGGCGGCCAACGGGGCGGCGAGGCATCCGCTGGCCGCCCGCACCGACCCGGCACCCTCATCGACCGCAGAGACAGTGACGTCCGCAACGAAGGGATCCGTGACCCGATGACCACCATCGAATACCGGCTGCCGCCCGACTACCGCGCCGCGTCGCTGCGCGCCGACGTCCTCGCGGGGCTCACCGCGACGCCGAAATCGCTGCCGCCGAAGTGGTTCTACGACGCGCAGGGCAGCGCGCTCTTCGAGAAGATCACCGAGCTGCCCGAGTACTACCCGACCCGCGCCGAGCGGTCGATCCTCAGCGCGGTCGCGGCCGATATCGCCGCGCATCTCCGAGGCTCGCGTGCTGGTCGAGCTCGGCTCCGGCTCGTCAGAAAAAACCCGGCTGCTGCTCTCCGCGCTGCGCGACGAGGGCACGCTGCGGGCGTACGTGCCGGTGGATGTCAGCGAATCCGCGCTCGTCCAAGCCGGGGACGCGCTGTCCGTCGAGTACCCGGGACTCACGGTGCACGCGGTCGTGTCGGACTTCGAGGAGTACCTCGGGCTGGAACCGTCGTCGGACACTGCGCCGTCAGCTACAGCGTCGGCGGACGCGGACGCGGGCGACGCCGTAGGCGGGCCGCGGCTGGTGGCCTTCCTCGGATCGACAATCGGCAACATGGTGCCGGCCGAGCGCGCAGTGTTCCTGCGGCGGGTCCGCTCGCGGCTCCGCCCGGGCGACTCGTTCCTGCTCGGCACCGACCTAGTCAAGGACCCCGCCGTGCTCGTCGCCGCCTATGACGACTCCGCCGGGGTGACCGCCGCGTTCAACAAGAACGTCCTGGCCGTGCTCAACGCAGAGCTCGGCGCGGACTTCGACCTCGACGCGTTCGAGCACGTCGCGCGCTGGGACCCCCGTCACGAGTGGATCGAGATGCGGCTGCGCTCGACAGCAGACCAGTCGGCGCGGGTCCGCGACCTGGGCCTCGTGGTCCCGTTCGCCGCCGGCGAGGAGATGCGCACCGAGGTATCCGCGAAGTTCCGCCACACGGGCGTCGAGTCCGAGCTCGCCGCCGCCGGCCTAGCCCTGCGATCGTGGTGGACGGACCCGGCAAGCCAGTTCGGCCTGTCGCTGTCCGTTCCGGCGTAACGGGTCTCCTCCCTTACCACGGTTGGCGCTTCTTGCTGTTATCTCGTTTCACGAATGCTCGGCGCGCCGATCTGCCGATATCCCGTCACGATAAGTAACTTATCGATAACATCCCGCCAGTGAGCTTCATGACGGAGCGGTCTAAGGGCGCTGGCCCTACCCCTCCGGGCGGGAGCAGGGGTGACCACTGCGGAGCGAGGCGCCGTGGTCCGGGCCTCCCCCGGCGGCTGCGCCCCACCGTGCAGGCCGTCCGGCGGGCGCTTGCGGTCATCGGGGCCTGCGGGGCGGCGGTCGGGCTGTTCGGCTGCTACCTCCGGCTGTCCGCGACGTTCCCGGTCGGGTCGGACGGGGCGTCCAACGCGCTCGAGGCATGGGATCTGCTGCACGGCAACTGGCTGCTGCGCGGGTGGACGTTCACCGACGTCTCGTTCTACACCACCGAGCTGCCCGAGTATGCGGCCGTCGAGCTGGCGCGCGGGCTGAACACCGGCGTGGTGCACACGGCCGCCGCGATCACGTACACGCTGCTGGTGCTCGCCGCGGCGGCCCTCGCCCGCGGCCGGGCGCGGGGCACGGAGGGCTGGGCCCGCGCGCTGATCGCGGCCGGGATCATGATCGCCCCCCAGCTCGGCAACGGCATCCACGTGCTGCTCTCACAGCCCGACCACGTGGGCACCCAGGTGCCGCTGCTCGGGATCTTCCTGCTGCTCGACCGCGCACCCCGCCGCTGGTACACGGTGGCCGCGATCTGGGCACTCCTGGTGGTCACCATCGTCGCCGACAAGATCGCGATCATGGACGCGATGCTGCCGCTTGTCTTCATCTGCCTGTTTTATGCGGCCAGGGCGAGGACGCCGCAGACGCCCGGGGTCGATTCGGGCGCTCAGCGCGAAGCCGACAGGCCCGCTTGGTGGGCAGTCTGGCCGATGGCCGACCGGGTCCGCGCACACTCACTGGAACTGTCGCTTGCCGTCGCCGCGGTCGCCGCAGTCGGCGCGGCCCAGCTTATCCGCATCGTCATCACCGGACTGGGTGGGTTCACCCTGCTGCCGGTGGAGACCCGCATGGTGACGCCGTCCGGCGTTCCCGGACATCTGTCGATGACCCTGCAGGACACGCTCAGTCTTTTCGGCGCCGATATCTCCTCGGCCCAACCGGGTCCGCAGGCGGTCTTCGCGTGGCTGCACGCGCCGGGGATCGTGCTCGCGACCGCAGCGTTCGGCATCGCGCTCAGGCGGCTGCCTTCCCGACGCGACCTGGTATCCGACGTGCTGGCCATCGGGCTGGTGGTGAACCTGGCCGGCTTCGTCGCCAGCGCCATCCCGAGCATGCCCTTCGACACCCGGGAAATGGTCGCCGTGCTGCCGTACGGCGCGGTCCTGGCCGGCCGGATCATCGGCCCGTGGCTGACCAGCGGGAACGCGTCGCGGATCCGGCCGCGCCGCATCAGGCCGTTCCGGAACTTCCGGCTCAGGGCGTTCTGGCTCAAGCCGTTCTGGCTCAGGGCGAGCGTCGCGGTGCTGGCCCTGGCCGGCGCCTGCCAACTCGCCGCGCTCGGCTACGGGGCAACCCAGCCGACCGCCGCCAATCCCGAGCAGGCCCTGGCCGGCTGGCTCGCCGACCACCACCTGACGACCGGACTCGGCACGTACGCCGAGGACAACGTGACCACGCTGGACAGCAGCGGCGCCGTCCGGCTGCGCACGGTCTCGTGGCCGCGATCCGGCCGTGCGGTGCCCCGGCTGTACCAGTCGTCCGCGTCCTGGTACGACCCGCGCACCGCGTACGCGAACTTTGTGGTCAGCGGCACCGCCGACGGGACGGCCGATCTCATCCCCCGCGCCGAGATCCTCGCCCTGGCCGGCCCGCCCGCCCGCACCTACCGGTTCCAGTCGTTCACGATCATGATCTGGAACAAGAACCTGCTCGCAGCGCTCGCGGCCCCGCCATCCCGTCTCCCCGGCGACATCGGCCACCCCTAAGCTGGCCGCTTCTTGCTGTTATCCCGCTCGTTCCGCTCACTCCGAGTTCCTCCGCTCGGCGGCTTGCCTCCTCGCCCACATTCGCTCGGTGAAACGCTCAGGCCTTCCGCTCGCCTGACACTTGCCCTCCATCCCCGACATTCGCGCAGTACAACGATCCCCGACATTCGCGCAGTACAACGAGCACGCCTCCCCTCCGCTGGATATTCGTCGGCGCGACACGCCGCCCCCCTTCTGTCCGATATATCGGGTTTTGCGGGTTAGGAAAATGTATCCCTGAGGTAACCCTGCAGTCGTGGAGATCACCATGAAAGCGGAGTAATATTCGAGTATGAACCTCAGTAGCCGCTAGCCGATCGAACGGGAAGGGGGAGCGCCACATGGGACACCAGCCAGACCCAAACGCCGGACCGGCGGGGGACCCGGATCCCGAGCCTCCCGCCTCCTCCGGTCCACCCGCTTCCACCGCTTCTGGTGGTTCGCCCACCTCTCCCACCTCCCCTGTTTCACCCGGCTCCCCGAGTTCCTCGGATTCCCCCGGTTCATCTGTCCCTGCTGATTCCCACGGCCCCGGGGGCGCGCAGGCGGGTCCGGGTGGGCAGGCGGGTGCTGGCGGGGTGCCGCGGGAGGAACTGCTGGCCGGGTTCGACCGCGGCGGGACCTGGGACGCGCGGGCGCCCGGCCCGGACCTCGCCGTCGCCCTGGCGGCGGCCGCGGGGCCCGGGTGGCGGTGCCGGGGGGCGTCGGGGGAGCAGCTGATCGGGGTGCTGGGGCGGCTCGCGGCCGTGGAGTCGTGGGCGGCGGCGGGGAAGCTGGGGGTGATCCGGGCGCTGATCCGCGATGACGACCCGGGGTTCCTTTGCGGCTCGCGGCACGGGGACCTGCCGGATGTGTGGGATGACGGCCTGGCCGGCGAGATCGCGCTGGCGCTGGCCGCGTCGGTGCCGTCGGCGGATAAGACCATGCGGGCCGCGTGGGAGCTCGGTGCCCGCCTTCCCGAGATCGGCGCCCTGCTGGAGGCCGGCGTCCTCGACGCCCCGAAAGCCAGGCTGGTCGCCGAGGTCTTCCGGGACCTGTCCGATGAGAGCGCCGGCCGCGCCGAGGCCCTCATCGTCTCGGAGCTGACCGAGCCGCCGGCCAAGACCTACGCCCAGGTCGAGCAGATCGCGACCGCGATCGCCCTGATCGTGGACCCGCGGCTGGGCGAGCGGCAGCGCAAGGCCGCGGAGAAGCACGCCGCCCGCGTGCACATGTTCCGGGAGCGGGCCGGGACGGCGGGCCTGTCCGGCCGGGACCTGCCGACCGACCAGACGCTGGCCGCGTACGCCAACGTCAACGCCCGCGCCGCCCGGTACAAGGACTCGAAGGTGTTCGCGAAGGCGCGGATGGACCAGCTCCGGGCGGCCGCCTACCTCGATTTGCTGAACGGCGTGACCGCCGAGGACCGGATCGCCCACGGGCTGCTCACCGAGCAGACCCCCGCCGACGACCAGGCGGGCACAGACCGCGCGGCGGCTGGCGGGCCCGGCCCGTCCGGCGGCCCCAACCCGGGCGGAGACGACTGCCCCTGCCGCGAGTGCGACGGCAGCTGCCTGCCCGACGACGACACCGACGCCGACGGCCCGGACGGCGACGGCCCGGACGGCGACGGCCCGGACGGCGACGGCCCGGACGGCGACGGCCCCGATGACAACGGTCCCGGCGGAGATCCCCGTGACCACGGTCCCGACGGCGGTAACTCCAGCGAGGGCGGCCCCGGTGCCGGCGGCGGCGAGCCGGGTCACGGTGACGGCGGCGAGCCGGGTCGACGGCGCCGGCGCCGGCGATGGCGACTGCCACGGCGCGGGGCCGGGCGATGGCGGCGGCCCAGAGGGCGGCCCCGGCGGCGGCCACAGGGGCGGCGAGCCCGCTGGCGGGCCTGGAGCGGGCTCAGCGCCGCCGCCTTCCCGATCCCGGGCTTCGACGGCCGGGCCGCACCCGGTGCTGCAGGACCTCATCGTCCCGCTGGCCACGCTGCTCGGCCTGGCCGATGCCCCCGGCGAAGGACACGGACTCGGCGCCCTCGACCCCGACCTATGCCGAACCCTCGCCGCCACCGCGGCCGCAAGCCCGCACACCACCATCTGCATCACCATCACCGACACCGACGGCATCGCCATCGGCCACGGCTGCGCCAAACCCCGCCGATCCCTCACGCCGACCGTCGGCGGGCCGGCCCCGCCCGCTGGTCGCGGTCCCCGCCCGCATCAACCTCACCACCACCGCAGACCGGCTGACTGAACTGCTGTCCGGACAGCCTGGGCCCCTCGGGGGCCCGGCGCCGCCGCCCGCGCGGGCGCCGGGCGGCTGGGCGCTCGCCCCGGTCGGCCTCCCCGGTACCCGCGCGGCCTCAGGCCCGCCGGGCGACCCGGACTGGTGCGGCACCTGGGCGCTGACGCTGCCCGGCGGCCGGGAATACACCATGCGCACGGAGCCAGTCCCGACGTACGAATGCGATCACCGGAACGAATCGCACGCCTACCAGCCCAACGACCGGCTCCGGCACCTGGTCCAGGTCCGCGACCACACCTGCACGTTCCCGACCTGCTCCCGGCACGCCAGGGACAGCGACTTCGAGCACGCCGTGCCGTACGACCAGGGTGGCCGGACGTGCGCGTGCAACGCAGGAGCCAGAAGTCGAAAATGCCATCGAGTAAAGCAGTCGCCGGGATGGAAGGTCACCCAGCCGCGACCGGGCTGGCACCAGTGGACGACCCCGCGCGGCAGGACCTACACCCAGGGGCCTAAACGATACCCGGTGTGATAACCCGGGCTGTCGGCCGACACGGGGAACGTCATGGGGTAGGAGCTGTCGATGGCGTATGACAGTCCGGGACGGGGTCGAGGGCGTGCACAGGTGGGCTGAAGGGCGCACCGAGGCGCACAACGGAGCAACCGCTCGTTCGCCACTTCGGCTATAGCCATTAATGGGGCCGTAACAGGTGTTGACAGGCAGTTATCGAGTTTCTACCGTGAACGCTACCGGAGTAGACAGGCCTGCCGAACTCTGCTGAAACCGACCGCACCCGAGACGGTAACGAGGTGCCGGGAATGGCAGATATCGACATTGGCATTGCCTCGTCACATACGCCCCAGCTGAGTTCCGGGGTCGACATGTGGCACGATCACGACGAACGCGATCAGCGTAACTCGCGTTTCTCCCGGAAGAGGACGGAATAAAGGTCTTTAACGTCAACCCGGACCGGGTGATCCCCGCGCTCGGCAAGATCCGCTGACACATCCCCGCCGGAGGACATTAGTGACTATCGAGAGCAACGACGCCGCGCCTGAGTCAACGCGTCCGGCGATTCACACCGATGACCTCCCCCGGGGACAGGCACATCTTCCCTTGGTTCCCCGGGCGGACACCGTCGGCAGCCTGCTGCGCGACGATGCGGTGGTCCGCGCCGCACGCCGGTCGAGCCCAGCCGACAGCGCGCTGCTCAACGACGCCGTGCGGGACGCGATCAGGCTGCAGGAGGAGGCCGGGCTCGACGTCATCACCGACGGCGAGGTGCGCCGCGTCTCCTGGGCCCAGATACCTCGGTTCGTTGACGCGTTCACGACGGCTGAATCGAGCGCCGGGTCGGGGCCCTTGAACTGGCGCGGCGCCACCGAGGGCCGCTTCGGCGCCACCGACTCGGGCAGCCACCCGGCCGGGTACCCCGCCGCGGTCCGCCGTGTCGCGACCGCGCGGCGGATCGGGGACATGACCGACGAGTACGGGTTCCTGGCCCGCTACGCGCGGGCCAGGACCAAGTTCACTCTGCCCGCGCCGAGCTATCACCGCCGCTACTGGTCTCCCACGCACTCAGTCGCCGCCTACGGGTCGTGCGAGGAGTACCTCACCGAGGTCCGCGACTACCTGCGGTCGGTCGTGGACCGGCTGGTCGCCCTCGGCTGCGACTACATCCAGCTCGACGCGCCGAACTACGGCTCGCTGTGCGATCCGGACACGCGCGCCGCCATGGTGGCGGCCGGCCGCGACCCGGATGCAGAGCTGGCATTCGACGCCGCGCTCGACGGCTCGCTGTTTGACGGCGTGACCGGGGTGACGACGGCGCTGCACGTCTGCCGGGGAAACGGCCCGGCGGGGGCGTGGCACTCGGCCGGTGGTTACGGCGCCATCTCCGCCGCCCTGTTCCCGAAGCTGGCGATGGACCGGCTGCTCCTCGAGTACGACTCCGACCGGGCGGGCGGGTTCGAGCCGCTGGGCGATGTCCGCGAGTCCACCGTGGTCGTGCTCGGCCTGATCTCCACCAAGTCACCCCGGCTGGAGTACGAGGGCGGCGTGCTCGCCCGAATCGCGGAAGCGGCCCGATTCAAGCCCCTGGCCGAGCTCGCGCTCTCCACGCAGTGCGGTTTCGCGTCGATCCCGGTCGCCAACCCGATCACGCCCGCCGTGCAGCGCGCCAAGCTGGACCTGGTGGTGCGACTCGCGGGCCGAGCATGGAGCTAAGCGTGTGGAGCTATTCGTCGGCGACGAGTTCGACCTCGTAACCGTCGGTGCTGGCGAGGTAGGCGGCGTAGTGGTCCGGGCCGCCGGCGTAGGGGTGCTTGTCGGCGAACAGGAGGGTCCAGCCGCGCGCCGGGCCATCGGCTGCCAGCGAATCGACGTGTTGCCTGGTGCCCGCGGAAAAGGCTAGGTGGTTGAGGCCTGGGCGGTGCCGGTCATGCTCGGCGTCGGTCATCGCCGGCGACTGCTCGACGACTATATAGGCGTCGCCGAGCCGCCAGCTGTGGCCGTGCTGCCAGTCCTGGAACGGTTCGTAGCCGAGCCGGGTCAGCAGCCACCCCCACTCGGCGATGGCGCGCCCCAGATCGGGCACCCACAGCTCGACGTGATGCAGTCCTCTGGTCATCCTCGCCACGTTACGGCACGTATCCCGCGGCCCGCGTGACCGCCACGGCCAGCCTGCTTGCGCGGAGCGCTTCTTGCTGGGACGCGGGCTACCAGACGGACTGGTGGAAGGACCAGGCGTCGGCGATGATGTCGTGCAGGTTGGGGCGGGCGGGGCGCCAGCCTAGCTCGCCGCGGGCCTTGTCGCTGGCGGCCACGGTGGCGGCGGCGTCCCCGGGGCGCCGGGGGGCTAGCTTGACCGGGACTGGCCGCCCCGTCACCTCGCGGACCGCCTCGACGACCTGGCGGTTGCTGTAGCCGTCGCCGTTGCCGAGGTTGTAAATCTGGTGGCTGCCCGGCTTGATCGCGTCGAGCGCGAGCAGGTGCGCGGTGGCCAGGTCGGCGACGTGGATGTAGTCGCGGACGCAGGTGCCGTCGGGGGTGGGGTAGTCGTCGCCGTACAGCATCAGCTCGCTGCGGCGGCCGGCCGCCACGTCGAGGACGATCGGGATCAGATGCGATTCCGGGGTGTGCCGCTCGCCCAGCTTGCCGACCGCGCCGGAGGCGTTGAAGTAGCGCAGCGACGCGGCGCCGAGCCCGAACGCGCCGCACTCCGCCGCCAGCATGAGGTCGACGGCGTACTTGGTCGCGGCGTAGGGGTTGACCGGGCGGACCTGGGCGTCCTCGGAAAGCTTGCCGACGGTGGCGGCGGAGTCGTACATCGAACCGGTCGAGGAGAAGATAAGCCGTGGCGTGCCCGCGGCGCGGATCGCGTTGAGCACCGCGATCGTGCCGACCACGTTGACGTCCCAGTACAGGTCGGGGCGGGCCACCGACTCGGCGACCTCGATCTTCCCGGCGAAGTGCAGCACGCCCTCGAACCCCGCGTCCGGCGTCAGCACCTCGCCGACCCGATGGACCGAGAGCTGGTGAAACCGCGCGCTCGCCGGGATGTTGTCGGCGAACCCCGTCGACAGGTCGTCGAGCACGACCACCTGGTGGCCCGCCTCGACGAGCGCGTGCGTCACCACGCCGCCGATATACCCGGCACCGCCAGTCACCAGCACCTTCACCCAAGGACCCCTCTCACGTGGCGAGCATGCGGCAGGCGCCGGCGAAAGCCGGCGCCTGCCAGACGATACCGCTACTTCCTGCCCATGCTCTTCGGGTTGTCCATACCCTTCGCGGCGCCGTCCTTCATGGCGCCCATGCCCTGCTGCGGCACCATGCCCTCCGGAGTGGCCTGGTCGACTAGGTGCGGGAGAGCCCGTGCGATGTGGTCGCACAGCTCGTCGGGCGACATTTCCTGCTCCTTGGCCATCGTGCGAAGCGCGGCCGGGTCGGCCGCCTTCTTGATGTCCGCGGCGGTGACCTGCTGGTTCTGACCGGTAGAGATCCAGGACTTGACCTGGCGGCCCAGCCCCTTGGACTGGAGCGCGGCCATCAGGCCCTGCACGTCCTTGCAGCCGAAGAGGCGGCAGATGGCGTCCATGCTGCCGGCCTGGCCCTTCTGGCCGCCGATCTTGCTCAGCGTGTCGTTCAGGTTCACTGTTGTTTTCCCCCGTTGTTGACTTTGGGTAGCCACTTCGCTACCTCAGGCGTTAGCCGATCGAGATATTTCCCAACTGCCACATGGGCAATCCTGCTAGCTCACATCACGTGGGCGGGGTCTGCGCTGGCGACGGCATGTCATATACGATCTGACCGATGGCAGAGCACCCGCTGGCTGGCGCGTCTGTTTCCCAGGTTGTCGCCGTGCACGTCAGCACCGGGTCGCGGGGCTGGTGGAGTCGGGCACGACCTGCACGGCAAGGTCCGCCCGTTGGTAGAGATGGCCCAGACCGCCGAGGTGACGGACGGCTTCACCGCTCCCTCGGCCCTCCGGCGACTCAGCCCCCAGGTGACTCAGTTCCCGGGTGACTCGGCGTGAACGAGAGGGCCTGACAGCGCGGCGTTCTCGTTTTATGCTCACCACGACGGGACGGTGCGGTCCGTCGTGAATCGGACAGCGCTGATCACCCCCCGGAGGTAACCGGTGACAGAAGTAGTCTCGGCAGCGGAGCCAGCACGGCGGCCGACGCTGTCGCCGGACCCGGAGCAGACCTGGGTTCCCGGCCCCCGGCGGACGCAGCCGCCGGAGGAGATCGGGCCGTTCTGGCGTCGCTGGGAGGCCACGCACGTCGTGCTCGGGCTAATAGCCCTGGTGATCGTGGTCATGGTGGTCATGATCGCGGTCCTGTTCCTGAACGGGTGACCCCGCGGCCGGGCCGACGTCGGTCGGCTGACGGCGTTAGCCGCTGGCGTTAGTCGCCGGCGTGGCGGTCGAGGAACTCGTAGATGTCCACGTCATCGACGCCGGGGAAGGCGCCGGACGGCAGGACGGACAGGATGTGGCTGTGGGCGCGGGCCGACGGCCAGGCCTGGCCCTCCCAGCGCTCGGCCAGGGCGGCGGGAGCGCGCTGGCAGCACTCGCCATCGGGGCAGAGCGACCTGGTCCGGACCGTCGACTCCCGGCCGCGGAACCAGCGGGAGTCGCCGAACGGCACGCCGAGGGTGATCGCGAACCCGGTCGCGCCCGCCCTCGGGTCGATCTGGGCGACGCAGAAATAGGTGCCTGACGGAGTGTCGGAGTACTGGTAATAGGGCGAGTAGCGGTCGGCGGCGGCGAACACCCGGCGGCCCGACCACTGGCGGCACATCCGCTGCCCCTCGATCGCGCCGGTGTCGTCGGCGGGAAACAGCACCCCGTCGTTCTGATACGCCTTGTAGATGACGCCGGTCGTGTCGTTCTTCACGAAATGGCAATTCACCCCGAGGTGGTGGGTGATCAGGTTGGTGACCCGGTGCGCGGCCATCTCGTAGGAGACCGAGAACACGTCGATCAGATCCTCGACGGCCAGGTCACGACGGTCCTTGGCGGCGCGCAGGAACGGGACGGCGGCCGACTCTGGCATCAGCATCGCGGCGGCGAAGTAGTTCGCCTCGACCCGCTGGCGGAGGAAGTCGGCGAAGTCCCTCGGCGTGTCATGCCCGAGCAGGAAGTGGCCGAGGGCCTGCAGGATCACCGCCCGCGGCGAGTGATCGCCGACCGGCTCCTGCTTGACGTAGATCCGGCTGCTCCGCAGGTCGGTCAGCGACCTGACCGAGCGCGGCAGGTCGGGCACGAAACGGACGGCGAACCCGTGGGCGGCGACCACGGAGAGCAGCATGCCCTGGGAGAGCGCGCCGCCGACGTAGCCCGCCCGCTTGAGCGCGGCGGTGGCCGCCGCCTCGATGTCGGGGAAGTAGTTGCCGCGCTCGCGCATCGCGCCGCGCAGCGCGGCATTGGCCGCCCGCGCCTCCTCGGGGGTCGCGGTGGGCTTGGCCCGCTGCGCCCGCAGTTCGGCTGCCAGCGCGACGAGGTGCTCCAGGATCTCGGTCGGCACCCGGGTGCCGACGCGCAGCTCGGGCAGGCCGAGCGCCCGGTAGGACGGGTCCCGCTGCGCGTGATCGAGGCCGACCTCGAGCTGGGCGCGACGGCTGGGCGGCTGCTTCTTGAGCAGCTCGGTCACCGGCAGGTCGAGCGCGGCGGCGAGCTGCTCGACGAGCGACAGCCGCGGCTCGCGGCGGCCGTTCTCGATCAGCGAGAGCACCGAGGGGGTCCGGCCCACCCGGGTGCCGAGGTCGGCTAGGGTCAGGCCCTTTGCCCGCCGCGCGTGCCGGAGCCGCTGGCCGAACATGGCAAGGTCTAGACCTTCGGTCTCTACCAATTTCTGCTGTTCTTTCATTAGTGAAAAAGTGTAACACGGGACCGTTCTGACAAATCCTTCGTTTTTTTACAAGCTTAGCCCTGGGCTGCCGGAGCAAGCGTGGCGCACGCTCGAAGTACGCCCATTACTCCGGCAGAACGAAAGCACGAGGCATCAGCATGGAAACGATCAGCCAGCAGGCGGCCAATCTGCGGACTCAGTGGGAGACCGACCCGCGCTGGGCGACGATCGAGCGAACCTACACGGCGCAGGACGTCATCCGGCTGCGAGGTTCCGTCGTCGAAGAGCACACACTAGCGCGACGCGGCGCAAACCGGCTCTGGGAACTGCTGCACAGCGAGGACGCGGTGCGCGCGCTCGGCGCCATCACCGGCAACCAGGCGGTGCAGATGGTGAAGGCGGGGCTGCAGGCCATCTACCTGTCCGGCTGGCAGGTCGCCGCCGACGGGAACCTGGCCGGGCAGACCTACCCCGACCAGTCGCTCTACCCGGCCAACTCCGTTCCGCAGATGGTCCGGCGGATCAATAACGCGCTGCTGCGCGCAGATCAAATCGCCTGGTCGGAACGGACCGTGGATTCCACGGCTCCCCGCAAGCAGTGGCTCGCTCCGATCGTGGCCGACGCCGAGGCCGGGTTCGGCGGGGCGCTGAACGCCTTCGAGATGATGAAGGCGATGATCGAGGCGGGCGCGGCCGGCGTGCACTTCGAGGACCAGCTCTCCTCGGAGAAGAAGTGCGGCCACCTCGGCGGGAAGGTACTCATCCCGACCGGGCAGCACATCAAGACGCTCAACGCCGCGCGGCTCGCGGCCGACGTGTGCAACGTGCCGTCGCTGGTCATCGCGCGCACCGACGCTCACGCCGCGACGCTGCTGACCTCGGACGTGGACGAGCGGGACCGGCAGTTCGTGACCGGGGACCGCACCGCGGAAGGGTTCTACCGGGTGCAGGCCGGCCTCGCGCCGTGCGTCGCCCGCGGGCTCGCCTACGCGCCCCACTCCGACCTGCTCTGGATGGAGACCTCGACCCCCGACCTCGGGGAGGCACGGGAGTTCGCCGAGGCGATCAAGGCGCAGTACCCGGACCAACTGCTCGCCTACAACTGCTCGCCCTCGTTCAACTGGCGCGCGCACCTGGACGAGATCACCATCGCGAAGTTCCAGAAGGAGCTCGCCGCGATGGGGTACCGGTTCCAGTTCATCACCCTCGCCGGGTTCCACGCGCTGAACGAGTCGATGTTCTCGCTGGCGCACGGGTACGCGCATGAGGACATGTCGGCCTACGTCCGGCTGCAGGAGGCCGAATTCGCGGCCGAGCCGCTCGGGTACACCGCCACCCGGCACCAGCGCGAGGCCGGCACCGGGTACTTTGACCTGGTCACGCAGGCGATCGCGCCCGACGCCGAGACCACGGCGCTGGCCGGGTCAACGGAGGCAGCGCAGTTCGCCGTGGCCTAAGCCGCGTACATTCACGTCACCCCGCCACCTTTCGTGGCGGGGCAGACATTATGGGGCAGACCAATCCAGCCTCATAACGCGGACCAATCAAGATATAACGCGTTGATCACAACTGAAGGTCCCTGGCCTGGTCTCAGCTAAGTCTCAGCTAACCGACCGCTATTCTGAGCGAGTGCATGCCGACGACATCTTCCGGGCAATTGGCCGGTTCTCCGTTAGGTTCCGCTGGGTGGTACTGGTCGCCTGGCTAGCCGCCGCGTTCGCCATACCGAGCGCGCTGCCGTCGCTGGCCAGCGTGACCCAGGGCAACAACAGCGCGTTCCTTCCCGCCAGCGCTCCGAGCCAGCAGGCCGCGACCCTGGCCGCCCCGTTCGGCGGCACCAACCTGATCCCGGTTCCCGTGGTCGCCGCCGTCGGCAGCGGGACGCTCACCACGGCCGACCAGGCCTGGCTGTCCACCCTGGAGACGGACCTCCACAAGGTGCCGACCGTCGTCAAGGTGAACGACCTCGGGGTGTCGGCCGCGCGCGCGGGAGTGAGCGGCCAGGCCGCGCAGCTCCAGGTGCTGTCCAACGTGAGCCAGAATAACCAAGCCGCGCAGACGACCCTGATCAACGACCTGCGGGGCGTGATCAAGGACTCATCGCCGCCGCCGGGCGTTTCTGCGCACCTGGCCGGCGCGCTCGCGATCCAGGTGGACCAGCAGAAGCAATCGGGCAACACCGGCAACCAGGTCGAGGGCGTCGCGTTCGTCTTCATCCTCATCCTGCTGTTCCTGATTTTCCGGTCGGTACTCGCGCCGTTCATTACCGTCATTCCCGCGCTGATGTCGGTCTCGATCGCCGGCCCGATCGTCGCCGAGCTGGCCAACCACGGGCTCAAGGTCTCGACTCTCGCGCAATTGCTGCTGACCGTGCTCTTGCTCGGCGCGGGCACCGACTACGGGCTGTTCCTGGTGTTCCGGGTCAGAGAGAACCTGCGGGCCGGGCAGGCCAACCACGACGCCGTGGTCAACGCGCTGACCAAGGTCGGCGAGTCGATCACGTTCTCCGCCTTCACGGTCATCGCGGCGCTGCTGTCGCTGCTCGCCGCGAGCTTCCAGATCTACTCCAACCTCGGCATCCCGCTTGCCATCGGCATCGCCGTGATGCTGGTCGCCGGTCTCACCCTGCTGCCGGCGCTGCTCGCGATCTTCGGCAAGGCCGCTTTCTGGCCGTCGAAGCCCAAGCCGGGGACCTCCTCGACCGGTGTCTGGGGCAAGGTCGCCACCCGGGTCGTGAAGCGCCCGGCGGCCGCGCTGCTGATCGGCGTGATCTCGTTCGGCGCGCTGTCGGTCGCGGTCACCGCCTACAAGAGCGCCGGGTTCGGCGGCACGATCTCCGCGCCTGGCCGGCACCGACTCGGCAGCCGGGCAGGACCTGCTGGCCAAGTACTTCCCCTCCTCGTCCGCGAACCCGACCAACCTCGTCTACAAGCTGCCGACGCCGGTCTGGGATGACCCGCAGGTGATCGCGACCGCGACCACGCAGCTGGAGGCCAGTCCGCTGTTCACCGGCGTGACCGGGCCGCTGAACCCGGTCGGCGGCGCCGGGTTCACGCCGGCCGAGTACACCGCGCTGCACGCGGTGCTGGGTTCCGGCACCCTTCCCGTTACCGCGCCGGCCGTGCCCGGCCGCGTTCGCAGGCAAGGTCACGCCCACCCAGTGGACGCAGGCGTACGAGGAGTACCGTGCGACCTCGCAGTACGTGGACTCGGCGGGCACCACGATCCAGTTCGAGACCGGGCTGACGGCCGGGGATCCGAGCGGCACCGCCGCGCTGAACGCGGTTCCGGCGCTGCGGGCCGAGGCGGCCACGGTCGCCACGACGCTGCACGCCACCGCGAACGGCGTCGGCGGCGAGGCGCCGGCGTTCTATGACGTCAGCCAGATCTCCAACAGCGACCTGGCGCACGTGATACCGATCGCGATCATCGTGATCGGCGTACTGCTCGCGCTGGTCATGCGGTCGCTGGTCGGCCCCGATCTACCTGATCGCGTCGGTGGCGATCTCCTATTTCGCCGCGCTTGGGTTCGCGGTGATCGTCTTCATCGAGCTCGGCGGCTCTGGTGGCATTACCTTCATCCTGCCGTTCCTGTTGTTTATCTTCCTGCTGGCGCTCGGGGAGGATTACAACATCCTGGTAATGACCAGAATCCGGGAGGAAGCGCACCGAATGCCGCTGCGGGAGGCGGTCAGCCGCGCCATCAGCGTCACCGGCACCACGGTGACCTCGGCCGGCCTGGTCCTGGCCGGTACGTTCGCGGTGTTCGCCGTCGTCGGCGGCAGCGGCTCGGGCGGCAGCCAGATCCGGGATGTCGGCATCGGCCTGGCGGTCGGCGTCATCATGGACACGTTCGTGGTCCGCACCGTGCTGGTGCCCTGCACAGTGGTGCTGCTCGGCAAGTGGAACTGGTGGCCGTCGAAGCTGAGCATCGACGAAACGGAGGCTGACGTGGTGAGCGCGGACGCGGACGCGCTCGGACTCGCGGCGCCTGGCGCGCCAGCGGGACCGGCCGGCACCACCATCGACTCGCCGGCCGGCGCCCACCGACTCCCCCACCGACACCGGGTCGCCAAGACACAGCTGAGCATTTCCGCCAAAGTACCCCGCCCGCAGGTCCGGACTGGATAAATGGCACCATGATCCAGGGACATGCCGGGCGGGGTGCTTTTCTTCTGGCACGCAGACCGGAACACTCTTGACCTAAGTGTGTACCCGTGGGCAGGCAAGACTGACGTACGGCGGGTGCAGCCGCGGGGCAAGGGAAGGGACGCCGATGCAGGAGCTGCGCTTCGTCGCGGTCAGCGAGGACGGCAGTTACGCTGTCCTCGCCGTCCCGGGGCGGAGCGGGCGTTTTATCCTGCCGATCGACGAGCGGCTGCGCGCCGTCGCGAAAGGCCAGACCTCCCGGCTCGCCCAGTACGAGATCGAAGTGGAGAGTCCGTTGCGACCCAAGGAGATCCAGGCACGAATCCGCGCTGGCGAGACGGCGGAGGAGATCGCCGACGCCGCCGGCATCCCGGTCGAGCGCGTGCGCTGGTTCGAAGGCCCGGTCCTGGCCGAGCGCGCCTACATCGCCGACCAGGCCCAGGCCGCCTCGGTGCGCCGGGCCGGCGACTCCGGCGGCTCCAGGCCCGCGGCTTGGCGAGATCGTGCCCGAGCGCCTGACCGCGTCCGGCGCGGACCCCGAGGACGGGCAATGGGACTCCCGCAAGCGCGGCGACGGCAACTGGCAGGTCACGCTCACGTTCCCGTCCGGCGGCCGGCTGCACGTCGCCGAGTGGGTCTTCGATCCCCGCCGCCGCCACGTCATGCCCGACGACGACAACGCCGCCCGGCTGTCGCTGCCCGAATCCGAGCTGCCGCCTGAGCCGCGTCTCCCTGCCGGGCGAGGCGACCGTCACCCCGCTCGCGCCCCGCCTCGGCGCGGCGGCGGGGATGGGCGGCGGCGGTGGCTGGGGCGGCTTCGCCGGCGGCGGTTCCGGCGTCGGCGTGCGCTCTTCCGCCCGGAGCGCTCGGTCATCCCCGACCGGTCCTTCGGCGGCGACCGTTCGCTGGCCGACCGCCCGCTGCCCCCCGCCGCTCGGCCCCGGTTCCACGCCCCCGGCGGCGGCTTCGGCCGCGGATCGCCCGGTCGGCTGCCGAGCGCCCGGGCGATGCCGCACAGCCCGGGCGGCGCCCTCCCCGGCAGCGCCCCCGGCCCCGCCGCGGCCTGCCTACCACGACCACACGGCCTTCCGCGACGCCGCCCCCGAGCCGATCGCCCACCGCGACCCGGCCCCGGAGCCGACGGCCGACCGCGCCCCGGCGCCCGAGCAGCCGCGCCGCTCGACGGCGACGCGGCACCCGAGCAGCCGGCCCCCGCCGGCGACGGTACCGGTCACCGCGCCTGCGTACGTCTTCGAAGATCTTCCCTCCCCCTGCCGGGGAACGGCCCGGGCACACTCCATCCCGCCACGTCGTCTTCGAAGACCCCGAGCCGGCCTTCCGCGCCGAGCGGCTCGAGGGGGTGCCTGCCGCCCCGCCGTTCCCCCAGCCGCCCGCTGCAGCCCGAAGAGCGCCTGCGGCAGCCGGAGCCCGCCGCCGCCCGCGAATTCGCGCCGAGCGCCCCGGCCCCATCGCAGGCGCGCCAGCCCGAGCCGGTTGCCGTCACGCACCCAGAGCCCGTCACCGCGACACCGCTCGCTGCACCGGAGCCGCTCGCCCGCACGGCGCCTGCAGCGGGGGCACCTGCCGTGCAGGCCCCCGCCGCGTCAGCAGCGACAGCCGCCCCGCCCGAGCCGCCGGCCCGGGTCGAGACTGCCGCCTACGCCGGGCCTGCCGCCCAGCCGGAGTCGGCCGTGGCGGCAACTGCGCCCAGTCCCCCCGCGACGCACGCGGCCGCGCAGCCGGAACCCGCTATCGCGGCAGAGCCAACTACCGTCGCGCCCGCCGAACCAGTCAGCGCGCCTGCCGACACACCCGGGCGACAACCGAGTCTCCGGCGGCCTCCGCGACGACCGCTCCCACGGCCAGCCCCAACCGGCATCGACCGCACCGCCCGAGCCTGCGCGGCCCGAGCCGCAGCGGCAACCGCCCAAGCCGAGTCCACCGAGGAGCAGTCGGCGCGCCAGCGCCCGGGCGGCAAGAAGAACGCCAAGGGCCGCCGGTCTTCCGTCCCCTCCTGGGACGAAATCATGCTCGGCAGCTCCCGCCAGCGCGACTAACCCTCGCGAGTGGAGCGGGTTAGGCGGACTGTCTTAGGGCGAAGCCCCAGTTGAGGACCTTGGTGGCGTCTTGGGCGGCGGTGGCCGGATTGGTGGACGGGGAGCCCAGGACGACGCCGATCAGCGTGCGGCCGTTGCGGACGGCCTCGAAGAGGAGGGTGTGGCCGGCGGCGTCGGTGTAGCCGGTCTTGATGCCGATCAGGCCCGCGTAGGTACTGAGCAGCGGGTCGTCGCTGGTCGCCGAAACGGCGTTGTGGCCATCGCCCTTCGGCAGGTTGTAGTAATGCAGGTCCACGATGGAGCGGAACACCGGGTTCTGCATAGCCACCTCGCCCATCGTCACCAGGTCGGCCGGGGTGGAGTAGGTGGAGTACTCGGTCGGGTACGGCAGGCCGTCAGGCGAGGTGAAGTTGGTGCCGGTCAGGCCGAGTTTGTCCGCCTCGGCGTTCATCTTGGCGATGAACGCCGGCAGGCCGGGGCCGTAGGCGTTCGCGAGGGTGTAGGCGGCGTCGGCGGCCGACATGACCAGCATCGACGTGCAGCAGCTCGTCGGTGGTGTACACCTGCCCGGGGATCAGCCCTGCGGCTTCCGCGCCGTACTTGGCGACGTAGTTGACCACCCCCTTGGGCACGGTGATCTCCCGGTTCAGGCCCCCGGACTGGAGGATGACGAGCGCGGTCATCACCTTGGTGATGGAGGCGATCGGCCGTGGGACGTTCGCGTCCTTGGACCAGAGCACCTGACCGGTGGTCGGGTCCACCAGGATGCCTTCCTTGGCCTTGACCCCGCGCGGCGCGCCGACGACGTCGAGCGCCTGCCCCGCCGAAGCGCCCGCGGTCTTGGTCGCGGAGGCCGCCGGCACGGTCGCCGTGATGGCCCGGCCAGACGACGACCTCGCCGCCGGGTTGGTCGCCCCCTGCGCGTCCGGCACGACCGCGGCTGAGCACCCCGCCGTCATCCCCCCGGTAGCCAGCGCCACCCCCGCGATCATCAACCCGGCAACCAGACGCATACGACTCCATGAAGCTAGGCAGTCAGGGAATGCGGCGGAGCACGGGGGCGATCTGCCCGCTCCCGATCGTACGATGTCATGTCGGTAAATATCTGGCCAACCGGCCAAGCCGCCATCGACCTTCGATGACGATTGGTCATCACAGAGCTACCTTTCGTAATTCTCCATTCCTGCCAGGGGCTGGGTTATGCGCGTGTTCGCGACGCCCGCCCTGACGGCGCAAGCGCAGGTCGGGCGCATTCCGGCAGAGGTTCCCGCAGCCCGGAAGCGTCACCCAAATTCAAAACACGCAACAACACATTTGGAACGTACCGTTGCTTCGCGTTCCCTCCGATGCCCTTCGACTCAGAGGCGTCAACAAGCTAAGCGCGAGTCCTGACCGATCAATCAGCTCAGTTCCCGAGCGATCAATCAGCTCCGCGTCAGGTAGGTCGAGGTTTTGAGCGCTTGCCTGTATTGCGCCCCCCGGGCGCGTGACGTGCACGTCCGCGCCAGTCAGGCGCCGCCTGCGGAATCCGCCGTCAGGACGTAACCATCGCGAATCGGGAGGTTAACGTCCGACACGGATGCTCTCGATGTCATGCTGGCCCAGCGTAGCGGAGTGCGCTGATATGGCTATCCATTGATTGCTCGGCGGGACCTACGCCGACGTCATGCGCGACATCAAACGCGGCACGGAATGGAGCGGATGAGCGATGGGGATGCGGGCGCTGTTTGCTGGCTCGGCCGTGCTGATGGCCGGCCTCGTCGCGTACGCGCTTCCGCGGCGTGCCGCGGCGTCGGCCTCCGCTACCCGCGCTAAGGCGTCAGCGTCGGCGGCGGTCCCGACGAAGGCGGAGAACACGCAGGCCGCCCTGGGGACGTCGGCATCCTCCGCCACCGTCCGCGAGGGCCTGTGCACCGCGCCCGCCGATCACCGCGTGCTCGCCGCCCGGGTCTCGGCCGACATCTGGGCGGGCCTGCGCGGCCGAAACGGCGAGCACGCGGTCTCCGTGTATGACCGGGTCACCGGGTTGTACTGCGTATACAACGGCTCGAAGCACTTCGACTCGGCGAGCATCGTGAAGGCGATCATCCTGGGCGCGCTGATGCGCTGGCACCAGGAGACGAAGACGCCGCTGTCGTCGCGGGAGAAGAACGAGGCCGCGCTGATGATCGAGCAGTCGGACGACGACGCGGCGACCGCCCTGTGGGACGAACTGGGGATGGATCACCTCCGGGACTTCCTCAACCTGGCGGACATGGGCGAGACCCAGCTCGGCCAGGACGGCTTCTGGGGGCTCACCCAGGTCACCGCGCACGACGAGATGCTGCTGCTCAAGCTGCTCACCGCGCCGAACTCGGTGCTCGACGCCAACTCCCGCGGGTACGAGCTCGACCTGATGGCCCACGTAGTCAACTGGGAGGCGTGGGGCGTCACGGCCGGCACGCCGTCCGACGTGACCTGGCACGTGAAGAACGGCTGGCTGCCGGATGCCACCGGCTGGCACATCAACAGCATCGGCGCCTTCACCGGGCACGGCAAGGACTACATGATGGCGGTGCTGTCCGTGAACGCCGACGATGACGATGACGAGGACTACGGGATCGACACGATCGAGGACATCGCCCGGCCGGTGCAGCACGACCTGAACGACGCCAAGCTCACCGCGCCGTCCGCGATGCCGCGTTGCCGCCGGCGGCTAGCTCGGCCCGGCCTGGCGGGCCCGAATCGCCGGCTCGGCGACGCGGCAGCCGACCGCTCGAGCCGACTCGGTGGCAGGCTCGCGGACGGCGTCCCCGGCGCTCCCGGCCTCGGTCACCCCGGTGTCAGGCTTGGCAACGTCGCGGAAGACGACCCAGCGCATCATGCAGTAGAGGTAGACGCCCTCGCAGCAGGCGGCGATGATCCGGGCGAGCTCGTAGTAGACGCCGACCGCAGCCAGCAGATCGGTGAAGCCAAGCACGAAGATCAGGTAGTTGGACGCGCTGACCGCCACGTAGACCGGCAGCTGCCTGCCGACCCCGGCGTGGCTGCGGAAGTTGAACACCCGGTTGAAGATGTAGCTGATCAGCGACGCTGTGCCGTAGGAGAGGGTGACCGCGACCGGCAGCGGCAGCTTCTCCTTGCCGTGGAAGAGGCCGAGCAACCCCAGGTCGACGCAGAAGGTGCAGAGGTTGATCAGCAGGTAGCCGAGCATGTTCGGCTCGACGACCTCGGACAGCCCGAACGGGAGCCGCCGGGTGATCGACGTCATCGCGGCCGCGTAGCGCGCTCGGTGTGCCATGGTCTCCATTGTGAGGCCCACGCGGCGCTGCTCGGGCGCCGAGGAGATCGTCGGTCGCCTTCTGGAGATCGCCCGGGCGCAGTTTGTGAAAACAGTCACACGGAGGTGTCGCGTCGGCAACGGATCGGTCTCGCATGACGCCGACGAGCGCGAGAATGTGGTTGCCTGCGCTGACATCCACCGGGGCTGGCCAGCTAAGCGCGCAGCAAAGGTTCCCAGCGCACGCGTTGCAAAGGTTAAGGTCCGGGCAAGATCGCGGAGTAAGATCAGCGGAGACCGGCGACTTTACCGCGCGCGGGCTCCGGCGGTCAGTGACAACCCGTCTAGCGGGCATGTGTCCATGCCAGGAGGAAATTCATGACCCTGTTGGTGGACCCGCCGCCGCGCAATCGCGCAGCCGGGCGGTCAGCCACCGACGCCGGGAGCTCAGTGACCGACCAGCTTGACGCCTCCAGGCTGGATACGTCCCCGCCCAATCTCGCCGGCTCACCGCCGGATGTCGCCGAGCCGCCCAAGGTTGCCGAGCCGGCCGAGCCCGCCAAGCTGGCCGAGCCGCCGATCCCCGGCGGCCGCGTCGAGGCCGCGATGGGCGTCATCATCCGGGTGCTCTCGCACAGCCCGCTCGCCCGTCCGCTGCCCGCCGTGATCCTCACCGCCCTCGGCCTCGGCGGTGTCGCGTTCGTCGGCCTGTGCGCCACCGCGCCCGCGCCCAGCGTGGCCACGCCGCCGGTACTGCTGCCGCTGACATCGGTGGCGCGGAACCTGGGCGCGCCGCACCTGCCCGACCTCGCCGCCAACCTGATCATGTACGCCTCGATCGCGCTGTGCTGCCTCGGTCTGGCCATGATGCTCTGGGCCAACAGCCGGGGCTGGTCGCCGAAGCCCCGCCGGGTCTTCCTGGCGGCGGCGGGCGCGGTCGCCGTGGTCGTCAACATCACCCCGGTCGGCTCGTCGGACATCGCGAGCTACGCCGCCTACGGGCGGATCGCCGCGCTCGGCTACAACCCCTACACGTTCGTCCCTTCGCAGCTTCCCGGCGGGCCAACCGAGCAATCCCGTACACGATGCTGGTCGCCCCGCTGTGGCAGGGCACGCCCTCGGTCTACGGTCCGGTCGCCACCTGGATGCACCTGATCGCGGCGGTGATCGGCGGCGCCAAGCCGTGGCTGACGATCTGGGTGCTGATGATGATGATCGGCGCCGCGTTCCTCGCCACCGGCTACGTGCTGCTGCGGACCGCGGCCAACCCGGTCCGCGCCGTCCTGCTCTGGGTGGCCAACCCGCTGCTGATCGTGGAGCTGGTGATGGGCGGCCACCTGGACGCCGTCGTCGCGCTCTTCGCGATCGCCGCGATCGTGCTGTCGCGGCGGTCCACCAGGCTCTGGCAGGACATCGTGGTCGGGCTGCTCGTCGGCGTCGCCGGCGGCATCAAGGTCAACGCCGTCTTCGTCGCGCTCGGCATCGCGATCCCGCTGCTGCACGAGCGGGCCTGGGGGCGGCTGCTGCGCATCGGCGTGATCGCCGGGGCGACCACGTTCGGGCTCTACTACTTCAGCTACGGCCTGATCGCGCTCAAGCCGCTCAGCCACGCGTCCACGATGGTCATCTCCCCCACCATCTGGAGCGGCGTTGAGCTGATCTTCGGCAAGGGCCACCTGGTGACGACCGTGATCGGGTTCACCTGGCCGCCGCTGATGCTCGCGCTCGCCTGGTACCTCTACAAGCGGCTCTCCCCCGACGTGCCGACCGTCGTCGCCGCCACCTGCGCGCTGACGTTCGCCTGGGTCGATCGTCGCGCCCTGGTCGCTGCCCTGGTACTCCTCGATCGCCTGGGTGACCCTCGCCCTGCTGCCCAGGAACTCGCTGACCCGCTGGCTGACCATTGCCACCGGGACACTAGCGCTACTGCACTTCAATGGTGGTCATCCCACTAGCCCGACGCCGTAGGTTTTCTAGCCCGACACCGTAGGTATTCATGGGCATTTCGGATGGCTAGATTGTCTGGCATGGGTGTCAATGAAGTCATCAGTAACGGGCCGTTGCTTCGCGCCCCCGATCCCATTGCTCCTGGGCGGGTGGCGGTCGTCACCGGCGCGGCCAGCGGCATCGGGCTGGGCCTGGCCGAGCGGTTCGCCGCCGAGGGCATGCACGTCGTCATGGCCGACGTCGAGGAGCCCGCGCTGACCAAGGCGGTCGCCACGCTGGCCGAGGCCGGAGCTTCCGTGCTCGGCGTGGCGACCGACGTCGCGTCGCTCGCCGCCGTCGAGGCGCTCAGGGACTCGGCGCTGTCCGCGTTCGGCGCTGTCCACGTGGTCTGCAACAACGCCGGCGTGGGCGGGCCGCACGGGGCGCTCTGGGAGTGCCCGCCGGGCGAGTGGGACTGGGTGCTCGGGGTGAACCTGGGCGGGGTCATCAACGGCGTCCGCGCGTTCATGCCGGTGCTGCTCGCCCAGGATGGCGGGCACCTGGTGAACACCTCTTCGATCTTCGGCGTGTTCGCGGGGACGCTCGGGCCGTACGGGGTCTCCAAGCACGCGGTGACGGCGCTGACCGAGACGCTCTACTTCAACCTGAAATCCCAGGGGGTCACCCACGTCGGGGTGTCGGTGCTCTGCCCGAGCGCGGTCCGGACCAGGTTCGGCACCTCGGCGCGGAACCGGCCGGAGTGGGCGGGCCCGGCCGCCGCCCGCGACGAGGCCGAGCAGGCTTCGGCCGAGCGGTTCGACGAGCTGTCGCTGCTCGGGGCTTCCCCCGCCGAGGTCGCCGGGATGGTGGTGGACGGGATCAGGTCGGGGCGGTTCTACATTCTCACCTCCGATAACCGGCATGAGCCGGTGCTGCGGCGGGGCGAGGAGATCTTGGCCGGCGGTCCGCCGGCGGCGCCGGTCGACTTCGTCTGATCCTGAGCTCGGTCTAGACTGAGGGCTCATGAGCACCCCGCCGATCGCCAAGCAAGTGCCCACCGAGCGCACCCACCATGGCGACACGGTGATCGACCCCTACGCTTGGCTCACCGACCCGAAGGACCCGGAAGTCATCGCCTACCTGGAGGCGGAGAACGCCTCCATGGAGGCGTCAACCGCCGGGCTCGGCGAGCTGCGGTCCGAGATCTTCGACGAGATCAAGGCGCGCACCCAGGAGACCGACCTGTCGGTGCCGGTGCGCAAGGGGAACTGGTGGCGGTACACGCGCACCGTGGAGGGTCGGCAGTACGCGATCCACTGCCGCCGCCGGGTGCGCGACGGTGAGATCACCCCGCCGATGCCGGAAGACGGCAAGCCCCTCGACGGCGAGGAGGTGCTGCTCGACGGGAACGAGCTCGCGGCCGACGCCGCCTTCTTCTCCCTCGGCGCGCTCTCCGGTCAGCCCGGACGAGCGGCTGCTCGCCTACTCCACCGACTTCTCCGGCGACGAGCGGTTCACCCTGCGGGTCAAGGACCTGGCGACCGGCGCGGTGCTCGACGACGAGGTGCCGAACACCTACTACGGCTGCGCCTGGTCGCGCGACGGGTCGACGCTGTTCTACGTCACCGTCGATGACGCGTGGCGGCCCTACCGGGTCTGGCGGCATGCCGTCGGGACGCCCGCGTCGTCCGACGTGATCGTCTTCGAGGAGGCCGACGAGAAGTTCTGGCTCGGCGTCGGGCTCACCCGCGACGAGCGGTACATCGAGATCCACACGTCGTCCAAGCTGACCAGCGAGGCGTGGCTGCTCGACGCCGCGGACCCGGCGGGCGCCTTCGCCGTGGTCGCGCCGCGCCGGCACGGCGTGGAGTACGGCGTCGAGGTCGCCGGCGACCGGCTGCTCGATCCTGCACAACGACGGCGCGGAGAACTTCGAGCTGGCCGCCGCGCCGCTGCCCGGCGCCCCCGGTTACGGCGACCCGTCCGCCTGGACGCCGGTGATCGCCACCGCGCCGACACCCGGCTGCTGTCGGTGGACGCGTTCGCCGACTACCTCGTGGTCTACTACCGCCGCGACGGGCTGACCGGCCTGTCGGTGCTGCCCGCCTCCGGGCCGGCCCGGAGCGGCCGGTCACCTTCCCCGAGCCGCTCTACACGGTCGGCCCGGGGTCCAACCCCGAGTACACGCAGACCCGGTTCAGGCTCGGCTACAACTCGATGGTCACCCCGTCCACCGTCTACGACCTGGACATGGCGACCGGCGCGCTGACCGCTGCTCAAGCAGCAGCAGGTGCTGCCCTCCCCGTCCGGGGTCGGCGTTCGACCCCGGCGCCTACGAGCAGTACCGGGAGTGGGCGGTCGCCGCCGACGGCACCCGGGTGCCGATCTCCATCGTCTGCCGGAAGGGAACGCCGCGCGACGGGTCCGCGCCGTGCCTGCTGTACGGGTACGGCAGCTACGAGCACTCGATCGACCCCGGGTTCTCCATCCCCCGGCTTTCGCTGCTCGACCGGGGCTTCGTGTTCGCGATCGCGCACGTCCGGGGCGGCGGCGAGATGGGCCGGCCCTGGTACGACAACGGGAAGATGCTCGACCAAGCGGAACACGTTCACCGACTTCGTGGCGTGCGCTGAGCATCTGGCTGTCGTCCGGCTGGACGTCGGCGTCGCGGCTGGTCGCGCGAGGCGGGTCGGCCGGCGGGCTGCTGATGGGCGCTGTCGCCAACCTGGCGCCGTCGGCCTTCGCCGGGATCGTCGCGCAGGTTCCCTTCGTCGACGCGCTGAACTCGATCCTCGACCCGTCCCTGCCGCTCACCGTGACCGAGTGGGAGGAATGGGGCGACCCGCTGCACGACGCCGGCGGTGTACGAGTACATGAAGTCGTACACCCCGTACGAGAACGTCGCGGCCGTGCCCTACCCGGCGATCTTCGCGATCACGTCGCTGAACGACACGCGGGTGCTCTACCACGAGCCCGCCAAGTGGATCGCACGGCTCCGGTCCGTGGCCTCCGGCGGGCCGTTCCTGCTGAAGACGGAGATGGAGGCGGGCCACGGCGGCCGCAGCGGCCGCTACGACGCCTGGCAGGAGGAGGCGCTCGTGCTCGCCTGGATCATCGCCACCGCCACGGGCAGCGCCAGCTGACGGCCGCCTCCCGCTTCATGGAATACACGCAGCCCGACGCGGGCACGGTCGCCCCCGTTAACGCAGGCGCCCCCGTTAACGCAGGCATCCCCGCTAACACAGCCGCCCCGGTCAACGCGGCCGCGCTGGTTGCCGCGCTCGACGATGGCCTGCCCAGCGGCCGCCTGGTCATCGACCCGGACGTGCTCGCCGCTCTGTCGCATGACCACGCCGAATGGGCGCCGGTCGGGCAGGCCGTGGCCGGGGTGCGGGCCCGGACCGAGGACGAGGTGCGGCACGTCGTCCGCGTCTGCGCGGAGTTCGGCGCGCCGGTCGTGCCGCGCGGCGCGGGCACCGGCCTGTCCGGCGGCGCCAACGCCACCGACGGCGCCGTCGTGCTCGACCTGTCGCGGATGGACCGGGTGCTCGAGATCGACGCCGACAACATGATCTGCGTCGTCCAGCCCGGGATGGTGAACAACGACCTCAAGGCGGCCGTCGCCGAGCGCGGCCTGTGGTATCCGCCGGACCCGGCGAGCGCCGCCTGGTCAACGATCGGCGGCAACGTAGCCACCAACGCGGGCGGCCTATGCTGCCTGAAGTACGGCGTCACCCGCGATTACGTGCTCGGGCTGCGCGCGGTGACGGCCACCGGCGCCTACGGTGACGCGGTCCGACTGGGGCGGCGGACCACCAAGGGCGTGGCCGGGCTCGACCTGACCGGCCTGTTCGTCGGTTCCGAGGGGACGCTCGGGGTCATCACCGAGATCACCCTGCGGCTGCGCCCGGCGCTGACCGGGACGCCAGCCGCGATCGTCGGGGCGTTTGACGGGCTGGTCGCCGCGGGCGAGGCGGTGTCGCTGATCACCCGCCGGGGCCTGACCCCGTCGGTGCTCGAACTCCTCGACCGGGCCTGCCTGACCGCGGTCGAGGAGTGGAAGCACCTCGGCCTGGCGGCGGACGCGGCGGCGCTGCTGCTCGCCCGGGTGGACACGCCGGGCGAGACGGGCAGGGACGAGGCCGCCGCGCTCGAGGCGGCGATGGCCGACGGCGGCGCGCAGTGGGTGGCCAGGTCCACCGACGAGGTCGAGGCCGAAGCGCTGTTCGACGCCCGGCGGCTCGCCTACCCCGCCCTTGAGCGGCTCGGCCCGGTGCTCACCGAGGACATCTGCGTCCCCCGGTCAGCGGTCCCGGCGATGCTCGCCCGGATCGAGACGATCGGCGCCAGGCACGGCGTGCGGATCGCGACGATCGCGCACGTCGGCGACGGCAACCTGCACCCACTGCTGGTCACCCCGCCGAACGACGACGCCGCCCGGATCGCCGCGCAGGCGGCGTTCGAGGACTTCCTCGACGCGGCGATCGAGTTCGGCGGCACCGTCTCCGGCGAGCACGGCATCGGGCTGCTCAAGCGCGACGGTATGCGCCGGGAACTCGATCCGGGTGCCCTCGCCATGCAGGACGCCGTCCGACGCGCCCTGGACCCACGCGGAATCTTCAACCCGGGCAAGGGCTAACCCATCTCGGCCGCGGTGTCCGGCTGACAAATCCCTGTGATTTTGATCCGATTTTCACCAAGCATCGCCGGGGCATAGGTACGGTCGGTTGGGTGACCAGGGACTCGAACGACAGCAGTTCAGCCGGACCGTGGGGCGAGCCCGAGGACCCAACCGCCGGAATGCCGGGGGTTGGGCAGACACCAGGCGGACGTGGTTCGAGTCCCCAGGGTTCCTCCGGGCAAGATGGAACACGGCCGTACGGGCAGCAGGGGTACCCCCAGCACGGGCAGGGGCAGTCCGGGTACCCGCAGCAGGGCTATAACCAGCCCGGCTATGGGCAGCAGGGGGCCGACTACGGGCAGCAGGGGGCCGGGCATGGTGCTCCGCCGTGGGAGCCGACCCAGCCGCCGCAGTCGCCCCAGCTAGGCAATGGGCCGCAGGCGCAGGGCGGGCCGCCTTGGCAGGACCAGCCCGGCTACGGGCAGCAGGGGCCGGCTACGGGCAGCAAGGGCAGCCCGGCTACGGGCAGCAGGGATCCGGGTACGGTCAGCAGGGGTACGACTACAACCAGCAGGGACGGAGCGGCCAGCCCGGGCTCGGGCCCTTCGGGCCGCGGCCGGAAGGGACGGGCACGACCCCGACCTGGACGGCAAACGCTGGAGGTCCCGGGGGAACCGGGCACCATCGGTCGGCGAAGCCGGCGAAGCAGCCGAGGAAGCGGCGCAAGCTCCTGTGGGCGATCACCGCCGGGACGGTCGCCGTGATCGCGGTGATCGCCGGGGTAACGGTGGTCGTGCTCAAGCACAACGGCCCGGGCACGCCGACCTACGGCCTGATCCCGACCGGGTCAACGCCGCAGGCGGACGGGCAGCAGATCACCACCGCGTTCCTCCAGGCATGGGAGTCCGGGAACCTGACCGAGGCCGCCAACTACACCAATCACCCGGCGGCGGCCAAGGCCGCGCTCGCGACCTATGCCAAGTACCTCGATCTAGGGAAGATCACCGCGAAGACGGACAGCGTCACTGGCGCCGCCGATTCCACCGCCGCGCTGCCCCGTGAGACGGCTAAGTTCGCGATCGACGCCTCGGTCGCGGCCAAGGACGGCAGCAAGCTGCTGCGCGGCGCGTGGAGCTACCATTCCACGCTGATCGCCTACCAGCAGGCGAACTCGTCGATCTGGTTCATCTACTGGCAACCAGACGTGGCCGCGCCCAACCTCACCACGACCACGCGGCTGGCGGCCGTCGCGGTCGCCCCGACCGTCGGCCTGGTCACCGACGCCAGCGGCGAGAACCTCACCACCTACGGCGATGCGGGCCTGACCAATATCGCCGACCTTCTCAGCAAGTCCGCGCCGCCAAGTCGAGGGCAACCCGGGCCTTGACGTCCAGATCGAGACCACCAAGGGCAAGCCGGTCCGAACAGCGCGGCGATCTCATCTCGCCGGACAACATCCCGTCGATCGCCACGACGATCACCGCGCCGACGAGACGGCGGCGCGCGCCGCGGTCGCCATGCACACCAGCAGCTCGATGGTCGTCATCCAGCCGTCGACCGGCGACATCCTCGCCGTCGCCAACAACGACGGCTTCAACGACTTCGCGCTCACCGCGGCGGTCGCGCCGGGCTCCTCGATGAAGATCATCACCTCGACGGCGCTGTTCAACGCCGGGGTGCTCACCCCGCAGTCCCCGGTCGCCTGCCCCAAGGCGTACACGGTCCAGGGGATCACCTACCACAACGACCAGGGCGAGTCCGAGCCGGCCGGGACGCCGTTCATGACGACTTCGCGCAGTCCTGCAACAACGCGTTCACCACCCAGTGGCCGCACCTCTACGGGCGAGCTCGCGAGCACGGCCAAGACTACTACGGCCTGGACCAGAACTGGGACATCGGCATCCCGGCACCTTTCCGCGTCGTACTTCAACGCGCCGGCCACCGCTTCGGGGTCTGAGCTCGCCCAGGAGGCGTTCGGCGAGGGCGGCTCGACCGCCTCGCCGATCGCGATGGCCTCGGTGGCCGCCACCGTGGACTACGGCTCCTTCAAGCAGCCGATCCTTGTGGAGGGGACCAAGCAGGTGACCGCCACCGCGCTGCCGGCCACCACCGACACCTACCTCAAGCGAGATGATGCGCGCCGTTGTCACCTACGGCACGGCGGCCGGGATCGGCTTCGGGCCCGGACGTCTACGCCAAGACGGGCACCGCCGACATCAAGGGCCAGGAGCAGCCCAACAGCTGGCTTGTCGCCTTCGACCCGAATCACGGACGTCGCGGTGGCCACCCTCGTGCTCAACGCCGGCTACGGCGCCCAGTTCGCCGGCCCGGAGGTCAAGGCCTTCCTCGACGCCTCCTGACCTACGGTTAGCGGGGAAGCTTGTCGGCGCGGAGGGTGAGCAGCCACGGGACGGGGCCCTCGCCGACCTCGGTCAGCCCGGTGATCGCCATGCCCTCCGCGAACAGGGCCGAGGTGTAGGCGCTCAGCGGGCGGTGCATGCTGATGAACGTCATCGCCAGCCCGTCGCGCTCCATGTGGTCGGTGTACCGGCGCGGCTCCAGGTAGGGCTGGGACACGTGGAACGACGGGGTGTGCATGGTGTCGCCGTCCTGCGCCGAGTTGAACGGGTGGACCACGGCCAGGCACAGCCGTCCGCCGGGCTGCAGCACCCGGCCGATCTCCCGCACCGCGCCGGGGAAGTCGTCCATGTCGAGCAGCGACATGCAGGCCAGGACGAGATCCGCGCTCGCATCGGCGATCGGCAGCCGAGCCGCGTCGGCCAGCAGCACGGGCAGCCCGGGCGTGGCGGCCGATGCCGCTGCGGCCAGCGTCGGCGACCGCTCGACGCCGATAACCCGCCGGTAGCCGAGCTTGAGGAGTTCCCTGGACCCCCGGCCCTCACCGCACCCCACGTCGATGACCGGCCCCGGCCCCGGCTTGGGGAGCATCGCGCGCAGCGTCGGCCACGTCCCCAGACAGAAACCGTCATGGGCAGACGATCGCGCCCACGTGATCCACTGGTCCGCGTGGTCCTCCCACGCCGAGGATAGGCTCACGCGATCACGGTACCCTGGTGCCGTTGCCCGCGAAATAGCCCGGTGGCCCGCCAGGCGAGCACCTCTGCCTGATCGAACCATGCATCGGGCAATAACCGCCTGCACGCCGGACACTGCTGGTTCCATGGCCAGTGATATCGCGCCGATCAGGTCTTCTGGCGCCCCGAATATGACCAGCAGACGTTTCGAACCAGGTTCGCAGCTGTGGGCTGAGCATGGAATGACATCTTTAGCCGTACTACACGTTCCGCCCGTTCTCCCCAGTTAAATCTGCCGTGCCGCGACGTGCCGTGCCGCGACGCGCATGCTCACGATCGCGTCGCTGGCGGGCGAGAGAGGTATCGTCATGGCCGTGCTCACGATAGGTGCCGGAAGGATGCTCCTGGGATCCGGCCGGGCCAGCGCAGACGGCGCAAATACCCCCCGATCTGCGCGCGGCCAAGATGGTGGATCAAAATGTACAGCGGGGTGTACACAACGATCCACGTTGTGTCGGGCGGCCTTCGGATGAGCCCAGAATCGCATCGCGTCGCGGGCGTAAGCGACCGGGCGCGGCGAGCAGCGACGCGAGGAGGCGAGGGGCGTCGGCGTCGATGTCGACGATCTTGGTGCGGCTCGAGGCTCCGGAAACCAGGCGGACGGCGCTGCGGCGGACGCCGAACGAATCGGCCACCGCGGTCAGCGCCGCCTCGGTCGCCTTGCCGTCCACGGCCCGCGCTCACCCGGACGATCAGGGCGCCGTCATGTCGTCAGTTGGCGCATACAGAACCGGCCGTTCTGTAGCCAGAGCAATGGAGTTACCAGATGACAGTGCAGGCTTACCGCAGAGACGCCCTTAACCTGCACTTAAACCGATGCCTTGGAGGATCTCGGCACGTAATTGGCGCAGAAGCTCGCGGCCAGCCTCGCGCCGGATCGACAGCCGGGCGGCCCCGAGGTATCTGCTCACAGGCCCGCAGCGGACATCTGGGCTATCCGAACTACGCGCCACGACCTTCTTGCTAGCAAGTATGTACCCGGTGTCGGTTACCGTCGCTGGGCCTGGGGATCAGCCTTCCGTCGGACGCGTCCGACTGGCCCTCGTAGACCGCGGACCTGCCCGCGGTCTACGACGACGCCCGACCGGATCCATCGTGAGCACGTTGACGTTGACCAGCAGATCCGGCTCGTACGGCATGGCTCACGATGCCTATTCCGCCGGCACACGACTCAAGTTCTGTGGGTCGTTACGTGGGTCTTCCGCCTGTTGTCTCCGCCCAAGATTTTCTACCGTTAAATGACAACGGCAGAAAGAGGAAATAAATGGACCACGATTCTTGGACCGATCAGATTATGCAGCTGATCGGCGTCCATTCAGGAGACAGCGTTGACCACTTTATCGAGCAGCTGTCTAACAGCGGTGTCGATCTATCAGGACTTACGTATGACGACATCATCCAGATTTTCCGTGAGTTCCGCCTCGGCGGCCTCAAGTTCGGCGACGCGGCATCAGACGCCCAGTATCAGATCGACTGGCAGCTGTACTACGCCAAGCGGGCCGCGGAGCAGATCGCTGACGGCACCGGAAGCTCGTGACAGGCGCTCCATGACAGGACCGAATCAACCACAGGAGAAGTAATGAGTAGTGCGGACGAAAAGGCTGATCTCGTTATCGCGACTATGGTGACCGCCGCCACCGGCGGTGCCATCGCACCGGTCGTCATCTCGTTTCCCGTCCTCGCGGCGGCCTTGGGAACGGGCGTCATGGGGATCGGCCTGTGCTACGGAGTCACAATCACCAGGGACGAGGCGTGGAAGCTTATCGTCTCATTCATCAGGGCGGCGGGCCTGACTTTCGCCGGAGGGTACGTTGGCTGGCAGCTTATCTCGCTCATCCTCGCCAGCACCGGAATCGGATATGCCGGCGCCGTCGCCATGGAGGCCACCGCTTGCGCGGCGATTGCCTATGCCGTCGGACAGACCGGCAAAGCTTACTTCAAGGGCGAGCGCAGTAAGGAGGCGCTGAGGAAAGCCATGCGCGACGGCTTCAAGAAGAAGAAGGGCTAGCCCCGGTGGCGAACCGGTTCGGCACTATCCGCGCGACTGTCAACGGAGTATCCTCATGCCCTGTACGGCCACTATCGGCGAACGTGCTTGGGGGGACGCTTTGGCTGAGCCGGGCGCATTCGCCGCATTACTACGCGAGTTTCGGATCGAAGCGAATCTTACTCAAGAGGAGCTGGCGTCAGCCGCGCTGGTAGCCGTGCGCACGATCAGCGACCTCGAGCGGGGCATTAATCAGACCGCCCAGAAGGAGACAGCCCGTCGGCTCGCCGACGGGCTGCACCTTACTGGTGAGGTCCGGGCGCAGTTCGAGGCGCTCGCCCGCGGCCACCCGTTCGCCGGGGGCGCCGCCGTGGTCGTCGCGCGGCGGACGCTGCCCAGGGACATCCCTTTCTTCACCGGCCGTGAAGCGGAGCTGAGCGCTCTCGCGGCGGCGACCGCGCGAGAGGGAGTGCTCCGCGTCCACGCGATCGGCGGCATGGCCGGTGTGGGCAAAACGGCGTTCGCGGTGCACGCCGCGCACCAGCTCGCCGACGAATTTCCCGACGGCCAGCTTTTCCTGCAGTTGCACGGGCACACCCCCGGCCGGCGCCCGGCCGACTCAGCAGATGCGCTGGCCAGCCTGCTGCTCATGTCCGGGGTGCCGGCCGCGGGCATTCCGGCCGACCCGGAGACACGGGCCGCGCTCTGGCGGGATCGCCTAGCGGACCGGCGGGCCATCCTCATCCTCGACGACGCGACCGACAGCGAGCAGATCCGCCCTCTACTCCCCGGCGGCGAAGGCAACCTAGTGCTGGTGACTACCCGCCGCCATCTCCCCGCCCTGGACAGCGCCCAGACCGTCAGCCTGGACACGCTCCCCGCGGACGAGGCTGCCGAGCTGCTGGTCCGGCTGACGGCGCGTCCGGGCCTCGCACCGCAGGACCCCGGCATCCGGAAGATCGCCCGCCTGTGCGGGTACCTGCCGCTGGCGCTCGGAATGCTCGCTGCCCGGTTGCATCACCACCCCGCCTGGACGGTAACCGACGTGATGGCCGAACTGATGGCCGCCCGAGACCGGCTCGAGATGATGGCGGTGGAGAACATCTCCGTGATCGCGGCCTTCGATCTGTCATATCAGGATCTGAGCGACGCGCAGCAGCGGATCTTCCGCTACCTGGGCCTGCACCCCGGCACCGACTTTGACCCGTACGCCGCCGCGGCGCTCACTGCCGACGGCTTGGGCGCCACTCGGCGGAACCTGGCCGCAATCTACGATCACTACCTGCTTGCGGAACTCGCCCGTGATCAGTACCGGATGCATGACCTCATCCGGGAGCACGCGCGGTCGCTGACCATCGAACGGGACCCGCCGGCCGACAGAGACGCGGCCATTGGCCGACTGCTCGGCTATTTCCTGAGGGCTGCCTCGGCAGCGGGCCGACAGGTCGCGGAGCGGCCTTGGGCAGGCGCACCCCCCTTCCCGGCAGGCGAGGTCGTGTCAGTGCCCGAGTTCGCCAGCCGAGACGAGGCCGCCGGCTGGCTCGCAATGCAGCGCGGAAACATTCTGGACTGCATCGCCTTCGCGGCGATCGGACCTTACTCCGCCTATGCCCTGGGCCTTGTCCGGACGGTGAGCGAGCATCTCGTCGCGGACGGGCACTGGGACCAGGCTCATCGTGCCCATGAGCTGGCACGCGCCGCGGCCAGCCAGAGTGCCGACGGCGCCGATCGAGCGTGGAGCCTTACCCGCCTGGCCGAGACCCATTACATGCGTGACTCCTACGGTGCCGCGGTCGAGGCCGCCGCGGAGGCGGTCCGCCAGTACCGGGATCTTGATGACCGGCAAGGCCTCGCGGATGCCCTCGTCATCCTCGGCGACGCGCGTAGGATGCTCGACCATCACTATGCGGAGGCGGTTGCCATACTGACCGAGGCGATTGGCATCTACCGGGAGATCACGGATCCCTGGGGAGAGGCTCGGGCGCTCACTTACATCGGGGGAATTCAGGTCGGCCGGGCCGATTACGCCGCTGCGATGAGGTCGCTGACTGAGGCCCTCTCGGTCAGCCGGGAGATCGGCGATAGTCGCGACCAGGCCCGTGCGCTGACCTACCTGAGCGCAGCCCAGTACCTGACCGGTGACGTCCCGGCCGCCATCCGGTCCGTGAAGGCGGCCATCCCTCTCTACCGCCAGCTGGGTAGCACCTATGGTGAGGCGCACGCGCTGATGAACCTCGGCGGCATTCAGGTCGCGACGGGCGAGTACGCCGAGGCAATCGAGACGCTCACCGACGCGCTGGACATCTACCGCGACCTAGGAGACCGGCTCGGCCAGGGCAATGCGTACACCTACCTGGGAGACGCCTACACCACGACCGGCCAATTCGCCGAGGCGGCGGAGGTTCTCGATCAGGCGCTTGGGATCTACCTAGATATCGGAAACAACCCCGGCAAGGCCAACGTCTACCGAGTTCGCGGTGAGATCGCTCGCCGTACGGGCGACCAGGCAGCCGCGTCGCTGCTTGAGCGTGCGCTCAGCATCTACCAGGAGGACGGCGCCCGCCTGGGGGAGGCTGATGCCCTAGCCGCCCTCGGCGACGTGCGCCGACGAGCCGGGCAGCTTGACGCGGCGGCGGCTGCGCTCGGCCGGGCCCTGGACATCTTCCGCGAAATTGGTGATCTCCGAGGCCAAGCCGACACCCTGAACCAGCTTGGCGCGCTCGCGCTGGACGCAGGCGAGACAACGCGAGCGCGCGAGCAGCACACCGCCGCCCTTGACCTCGCAGTCGAGACAGGGAGCCTTCTAGAGCAGGCAGACGCGCTCGCCGGTCTCGGACGGTGCCTACTGGCGATCGGGGAGACTGACGCCGGGCGGACCAGGCTCAGCCGGGCCCTTGAGATCTACCAGCGCGTCGGCAGCCCGCGAGCGGCAGCGCTGCGCGAAGTCAGCGGCTGACCGTCCCAGACACAGACAAGCGAGCAGTGAACCCAGATCCACTATCCGTTGCCAAAGTAAGAACCAAGATGCGACAGGCGGTGGCGGGCGGGAAGACGGCGAAGGTGGACCGCGCTCGACGCCAGGGTGCCGCTGCGGAACGTGCAGGAGTCCCACAATGGTCGCGACGCGGACCAGCCGGGACCGGCACGCCACGTACATCGTGGCCACCTACATCACTGCGGCACCGAGGTAGGCCGCAACCCGATCCCGGAAGGCAGTCTGGCCGCCATGGGCGGCCAGACTGCAACGATCCTGAATTCGGCCGAAGTGCCTAACGGACCTATGTCTCAATGACGACCCCAGGTCGCTCCACAGACCGTGCCCTTTTGTGCTCCTGGGAACCAATGATCTGATCACCCGAAGTGCTATCGCTGGGGAACCACCACATGCAGAACTGGGTGATCTGTAGGCAGCTGGCCATTCGGGTAGCTGACCACCAGGCGGGCGCCCGTAATCGGCAGGGAGGATGAGGTTGTGTCCGACACGGGCACTGCTTCCCCGGTTTTGGGGTGGTCTGAGCGTAGGGTCAGACCTCGGACCCGGTCTGACCCGCTATTCGGCTGACGCCGCGCCTGGATGTTTATACAGGTGGTCTCGCGCGCCGCCGGGATGAACCTCCACAAGGATCGTCAGCGCCCCACGGCGCGCGTGGACCGGGGCTAAGAACAAGGGCTTCCCGGGTCAGGTGGCCCCCCGGTCCCCGAGTCAAAGAGACCTGCCGTCCCGGAACCAGGCGACCCGCCGAATCCTGGGCCAGGGAGCCCGCCGAACATTGGGCCTGCGCCCATTGGCCCGCGAGACATGCCGATGTAGCTGGGCGCCGGGTAACGCACACGCCGTACGGCGAAGCCCGCGATGATGACGAAAACGCCGCCGTAAAGGCCGAAGAATCCGCTGGCCACGCCAACGGTGCAGAGCGCTCCCGCGGAACACGTCTGCGCCAAGGGCGGGCCGAACGAGCTGACGATCTCATCGGCTAGCCCGCCCAGGACCAGATGGAAGCCGAGCGCGACGACAAGCGAGCCGGCCAGGCCGCGGGCCAGCGCGATGCCCGTGCGGCCCATCGCGAAGCTTGGCATGGCCTGCCTGTTCAGGCGCAGGACGCGTCTGCCTTTCCTGATCGATCCCAATATCAGCAGCGTGAGGATGATCCCGGCGACGATCAGCAGGTACAGGCTGTACGGCGGGACTCCCGTGGCGCCCGCGAAATTGGCCTGATCGAGTGTGGCCTGCGAGAAAGTGGTGCCGCTCAGGTTGGCCCTAGCGAGATCGGCGCCGGTCAGGTCGGCCTGGGTGAAGTCCGCATGGGCCAGATCCGCGCCGACCAGTTTGGCGTACCGGGCTGAGGCCTGAATCATCTGCGCGTTCGACAAGTTGGCGCCCGACAGGTCCGCCTGATCGAATGTCGCCTGGCTGAGATCGGCGCCCCGCAGGTTAGCGTCACGCATGACGGCGCCTGTGAAATCGACCTGAGCCAAGCTGAGACCGCTCAGGTCAGCTCCGGTCAGGTTGGCGCATTGCAGGCCCGAAGAGTAGCTGGAGAGATCGCCGCTTGTCAGGTGCCGGCCGGCGAGATCCGGCCCGGAACCCGGCGTGCAGCTTGCCGTCGTGGCCCCCGCGGCAGCCGCAGTGCCCGCGGCCAGGAAGACAGCCGCGACCAGGCCTCCGACTGCGGCCAACGCCGTTCGTCGTCCGAATCGGCCAATGTGCGGGTGCTTTATCCGTCTGAACATTTCCTTACCCCTAGTTCGACGCTAATAATAAAATAATGAATCTAACGATAGGGCTGTAATCCAAAGCCGCGAACTTACAGAGAGTGAGGTCCGGGCGCTTCAGCGATACCCGGAAATTCAGAATGACCCAGCAAATCTAATCGGAGCTCTGGCTATTGCCGTAGAGCAGATCGAAGAAGCGTCGAGGCCGAGACTATCGGACGTCATCACATGTCTCCAGCTGGAATCCGGGCGGTGCCTTCCCGGATCTGAAATGTCAGCGTGCAGCTCAGCCTCGTATGCCGCACGCTGCCGCTTCCCCGCGTCCCTCTTGCTGATAGCCGGGTCGTTCCTGTCGAATCGGGCCTTCTTTTTAGAAGGGACGCATTCCATCTTTACGAGCACGCCGAACGGAGGGGACTTAAAGGACAACATCAAACTCGGAGGCTCGCATTCACACCGGAACGGCTCGTCCCAGACAAAGGCCGCACTTCCATAAGGTAGTGCACGGAATTCGCCGTAACAGAGCCATTTCCTGACCAGTCGCCGTGCTTGCCGCCGTAGCGGATGTCGATGAGCTCGCCTTCCGCTGGTTCCCACTCCTCGCTAAACATCTCTGCTTCCTTCCTCCCTCCCTCCCTCCCTCCCTGCCTCCGCCGCCTGCGTGCTTCGCTCTACCTGGGGCTCTTACTGCCGGTCAGGTTTTCCCTGACAGCGCCGTCCCGCAAGGCTGTCCGCTCGCGTTCAGTCCGTCAAGAGTCGCACAACGCCTCTTGCTGTCCTCTTAACGTCCGCTGAAAGTGACGCCGGGCGGGCCGACGGTCGTTTCACCGCCCTGTTCCGGCTGACGGCCTCCGCGCAAGCTATTAGCGGCGCACCGGCCACGGCTGGAGGTGGCGAGCGTGACTGCCGACTAGGCGCGCCTGGCGGAGAGACGCTAGAGCTCGAACCGGCGGCGCCGCGCGGCTGACCAGGTTGAGGGTTCACCGACGCAGATGGGGTGGGCCTCAGGACTTCCGGGCGAGCAGATATCCCTGTGGGGAACCCTCCTGTCCCTCGGCGGGGCGTCCGCCCCGGAACACGGTCGCGAAGCCGGCGTCGGCCACCCGGCGCTCCATCTCGTCCGGGGACAGCCAGTAGACGTCGAATTCGACGCCGAGGCCGGTGGTGCGCCCGCCGCGTCGGACCCGGCTGTCGCCGGCCTTGAATGCGGTCACCAGGTAGCCCCCCGGCTTAACCACGCGGGCAAGCTGGCTGAAGGCGGCCGGCCGGTCGGACGCAGGCAGGAACATCAGGGAGTACCAGCAGACCACCCCTGCCAGCGAGGCATCCTCGAACGGCAGCGCACGCAGGTCGGCGACGCCGAAGCCGAAGCCGGGATGATCACGCCGGGCCACGCGGATCATCTCGGGTGAGAAGATCGACTCCTTGCGGGGACAGGCCCCTGGCCGCCAGGTAGGGCTCGAGCCGTCCCGTCCCGCAGCCGATGTCCCCGACGCTGGCGCCGAGGCCCGCGGCCAGCGTCAGGTCGCAGAACAGGCTGAGCACCGCCCGGTCAGCGGGCATGTGGTCCAGGGCGTCAGCCAGGCGGTCGGCGTAGAACTCGGCGAGCACGTCGTGGGCAGCCCTCAGCTCTTCGGTCTTGGCGTACATGACGGCACCATAGCTGGCCTCGCCGGCAGAAGACAGATCGTCCGCACATGCCGCGATGAGGCGCATCTGGACTGGCCAGCGCCGGATAGTGCACACAAGGATGCCGGCGCACAGGCACCCGGTCGCTGCTCATGAGGGCGCTGAACCCGGACAGCACCGCTGAGCCTGCGTCTGGCCGCGTGGGTCCGCCTGACAACACCGACACCTGGAATGCTTCCGATTTCTGATGCATAATCGGAAGCATGGCAACTTCAACCATGGAACGCGAGGAAACGGCTGTCAGGGACCTGTTCGCTCGGGTGGACGAGGTGCTCGAGGTCGCCCATTCCATCGAAGGCGAACGCCCGAAGGAGGCCGCGCGCCTGGTCCACGTGTCCCACGGTGCGCTGTCGTCTGCTGAACCAGTCCGCGTCCCGATTGCAGCCAGGATTCTGCTGGTGAGCGATAAGACCGTCCGCGCTTGGGCGGACGACGGCCTTCTAACGCCCCGGGCGGTGCGGCCACGCCTGCTCCTGGACGCGGAGCGTCTGCATACCGTCCTGCGCTTCCTGGACGACCTGCGGGCCGCAGGCCAGGACCGGGACTTCCGTGACAATCTGTGGAATAGGCTGCAGGACGAGGCGCTGCTGGACAGGGCGGATCTGGCGGAGAGCCTGTCTGAGATGAATGCAGGCAATGTGCGTCCTGCTCTCACTTCCGACGAAGAACGCAAAGGGCGCCGTAATCGCCGGTAACCTTTTCCAGTGGCGACAAGCACCCTCATAACGGAACGAGCCGCACAGCAGGCTGGGCAACTGCGCAAGAAGGAGCGGCGATCGTATGACCAGTTCCTCCTCGACTTGCGCGCACACGGTTGCGCATCGCTTAACTACAGGCTCTCAGGCGACGATCTTCAGCTGCTGGACGGCGCGCACGCAAAGCTGCGCGCTAAAGGCGAACCGGGCTACGGAATTGATTAATTTTGCTGCGATAAAACCAGTTGCGATGGATCGCGGTCACATGTCGCAGCGACAATGGATCAGGGCGTAAACAGTCAGGGACGCGCCACCCGAAACCAGGAGAATTTGGCCCGCTGCCCCGGCGCACAGAATAAACAATCGGCGTCCGGGAAAGAACCTACTGGCACGGCGGCAAGGTCGTCCGTAATCGGCAACTTGTTTAGATCTTCTTGGGAGTCCGGGGATCTGGGATGCTCGGACGATCGGCAGGGCGGGCTTGCTCGCGAATCGGCTGCCGTCTCCCCCGCGAGGGGGTGCTCTGGCTCACGAACGGCCCGCGGCCCGCTCCTGCCGCCCCGGTGAGGATGTGGCTCAAGAGAGGTCTGCGCTGCCAGAAGTTGCATTGCCCTCCTCGCCATTCGGATTCCTAGCGAGGAGGACCCCCTTGAGCGACGACGTGATGATCGCCGTTGACCCGCACAAGGCCAGCAATACCGCTGTCATGCTGGACCCGGTGATCAAGACCCTGATCGAGACCGCCCGGTTCGCGAACAGCGACGAGGGCTACGTGCGCCTGACGGGCTTCGCCCGCCGGTGGGAGCAGCGGCGCTGGGCGGTAGAGGGCTGCCATGGCGCGGGCCGGTCCCTGGCCCATCGGCTGGTCGCAGACGGCGAGCACGTGCTCGACGTGCCCGCGAAGCTGGCCGCCCGGGGTCCGGGTCTACTCCAGCGGGCACGGCCGCAAGACCGATAAGCACGACGCGGTCTCGATCGGCCTGGCCGCCCTCGAGAGCGCCAGCGTGCTCCCGGTATCCCGCGACGACGTGACCGTCAGCCTGCGGCTGCTGCGGCCGGAGGGAGGAGTTCGCCGCGCAGCGAGCCCAGGCGGCGTGCCGGCTGCGTCGGCTGCTCGCCGAGCTCACCCCCGGCGGGATGCACCGTGAGCTGACCGCGAACAAGGCCCAGGCAGTGCTGGCCCTCATCCGGCCGGCAGACGACGTCGCCGCGGTCCGGCTGCGCATCGCCCGCGACCACCTCGCCGACATCCGCGCCCTGGACGCCAGGCTCAAGTAGATCTCCGGCCAGATCGGCGCCCTGGTCGCGGCGTCCGGCACGACCCTCGCCAGCCTTTACGGGATCGGCCCGCTGATCGCCCGGCGGATCCTGGCGGAAGTCGGCGACATCGCCCGGTTCGCCGCCAAGGACAAGTTCGCCAGCTACAACGGCACCGCCCCGACCGACGTCTCCTCCGGCGACCAGGCCCGCCACCGGCTCTCGCGGGTCGGGAACCGGCGGATCAACCACGCGCTGCACATGATGGCCGTCACCCAGATCCGCTACCCCGGAACCGACGGCCGCCGCTACTACGAGCGCAAGCGCGCCGAGGGCAACACCCGCCAAGGAGGCGCTGCGCTGCCTCAAGCGGCAGCTGTCAGACCAGGTCTACCGTCAGCTCGTGCACGATGCGCAGGGCAGAATCGGAACGTGCGGATCACCTACGACCCAGCCGCCGACGCCGCCTACATCCACCTCACCGGCGAACGGCTCACCCGCGGCGCACCAGCATCCCCGCCACCCCGCCCGAAGGCGTCCAGGCGTTCATCGTCCTTGACTGGAAAGACGACCGCCTCGTCGGCATCGAGATCCTCGACGCCAGCAGCCGCCTCCATCCCGACCTGCTCGAAGAAGCGGAAATCCTCAGCTGAGAACGGTGCCCCTTGACAGAGAGGAGCCGATATGCGCGTCTCATGCTGGTCCGCTGCCCGTAACGTGCGCTGTTGGGAGAGCATCGGCGTCGCGCTTGCCGACCTCCTCGCGGACCAGCGGGAGCAGGTAGCGGCCGTAGTCGATGGCGTCGTCGTAGGGGTCGTAGCCCCGGATGAGGATGGTCGTGACGCCGATGTTCACGTAGTCGAGGAGCGCCTGGGCCACCGTCTCGGGGGTGCCGACCAGCGCGGTCGAGTTGCCGGCCGCGCCGGTGGCCGCCGCCAGCGGGGTCCACAGCGCCCGGTCGTGGAGCTCGCCTTTCTCGGCTGCGGCGAGCAGCCGCTGCGAGCCAACGTTCTGCGGGCTGGCGCCGCCCAGGCCCCAGGTTTCCCGGTGGCGGCGGGCGCGGAAGTTCCCGACGTTCTCCCTGGTCGTGTCGAGGATGCGGTGAGCGCGCTCCCAGGCCAGCTCCTCGGTGGGGCCGAGGATCGGGCGGAAGCTCACGCTGATGCCGGGGGTGTCGGTGCGGGCCGCCGCCTTGGCGGCCTGGTTGACCGAGTCGATCTGCTCCTTCGTCTCCGCCAAGGGCTCGCCCTACAGGGCGTAGGTGTCGGCATGCTTGCCGCCGATCCGGTACGCCGCGGCCGAGGAGCCGCCGAAGTAGAGCTTGATCCTCGGCTGCTGGGGAGAGCGGACCTCGGAGTAGGAGTCCTCGATCTGGTAGTACTTGCCCGGATAGGAGAACGCCGCCTCGGAGGTCCAGGCCTGCTTGAGGATGTCCAGGTACTCGTCGGTGCGGTCGTAGCGCTCGTCCTTGGACAGGGGTCGCCGTCACGGCGCTGCTCGGCGTCGCTTCCGCCGGTGATGATGTGCACCGCGATCCGGCCGCCGGTGAACTGGTCCAGGGTGGCGAACGTCCTGGCCGCCAGGGTGGGCGCGACGAATCCCGGGCGGTGCGCGACCAGGAAGCTGAGGCGGTCGGTCTGCGCGGCGGCGTAGGCGGCGACCTGCGTGCCGTCGGGCCGCGTGGAGCTGTAGCCGATGAGCACGCGGTCGAAGCCGGCGTCCTCGTGCGCTCTGGCGAAGCGCCTTACGTAGTCGGGGTCGATGACCGGGCCGTCGGAAAGCCGGATTTCGGACTCGTCCTTGGTGCCGATCATGCCGATGAACTCGACGGGCATGCGGTGTCTCCCTCTCCTCGCCTGTTCCACTCCTGGGTCTGGCTGGCGACCGTTTCCGGCGCGCCGGCGAATGGGGTCGGGCGGGGCGAGGAGATGAACTCAGCGGTCTGCCTGAGCGTGAAGTCTCGGTCGCGAGCGAGCTTGGCGGCCAGGTTCGGCCCTGGCTGCCCGACAATCGGAGCATAAATAAGATAAATCCGATCGGTCAAGTAGATTTTACAGTAAAACTCTTGACCTTAATGTCGGCTTTACAAGTGCTGCCCTACGACTCCGTGGCCCACAGGCTCGGCAGGTTGACCACGATGGCCTCCTGACTGCTGCGGGCGATGACCACGACGGCCTCGTCCGCGCCCGGGTTTTCCTCGCGGTGCGGCACCCACGGGGGGACGAAAATGTAGTCGCCGGGCTTGGCCTCCAGGCGGATCTCGCGGTCGCCGTCGGCGAAGACGAACGCCGGCGTGCCGGAGACCACATAGATGGCGGTCTCGGCCTCGCCGTGGTGGTGGTCCCCCGACTTCGCTCCGGCGGCGACGTGGGTCTGTCCCATCCAGACCTTCTCCGCCCCTGCCCTCTTGCCGGAGATCGCCTCCCAGCGGGCCATGCCCGAGGTCTGGCTGGTGTCGCCGCTCAGCTCGCCGGCCCGGATATGGGTCAGCGGCCGGTGCCAGTGATCGTCGCTCATGTCATCTCCTCAGTGTCGTGTTGTCGGTCCTGAGACGGGGCAACGGGCGGCGCCAGACGAAGCAACGGCCCGTTACTCATGAAAGCCTTTGAATCACTGCTCGAACAGGACGCTCACCGACTCGCCGTCGTGCGTGCGGCGGATCGCCTCGGCCAGGGCCGGGGCGACCGAGAGCACGGTCAGCTTGGGGTGCGGGACGGGGACCGGCACCGAGTTCGTGCAGACGATCTCGGCGACGTCCTCGGCGGCGGCCAGCTTCTCAAGCGCGCCGTCGGCGAAGAGCCCGTGCGTGCAGGCGATGCTGATCGACCGCACTTCCTGCCTGCGGAGCACCTGCAGCAGCTCCATCACTGTGGTGCCGCGGGCGATCTCGTCGTCGAGGATGATCACGTCCCGGTCGGCGACCTCGCCGATGATCGCCGAGATCGACACCTTCGAGTCGCTGAACCGCTCTTTCGCCCCGGCCGCCACCGGCACCCTGAGCCGCCGGGCGAAGGCCGCCGCGGACTTCGCGTAGCCGAGGTCGGGTGAGAGCACCACGGCGCGGGACAGGTCCTTCTTGCTGAAGTACGCGGCGAGCTCGCGCAGCGCGTGCAGGTGATCGACCGGCACGGAGAAGAACCCGTGCACCTCGGCCGAGTGCAGGGTCAGCGTCAGCACCCGGTTGACGCCCGCGGTGACCAGCAGGTCCGCGACGAGGCTGCCGCCGATGGAGATGCGCGGCTCGTCCTTCTTGTCCGAGCGCGCGTAGGCGTAGTGCGGCATGACCGCCGTCACCCGGGCGGCGGACGCGCCGCGCGCCGCGTCGGCCATCAGCAGCAGCTCCACCAGGTTCTCCTGCACCGGCGGCACCAGCGGCTGAATGAGGTACACGTCACGTTCCCGGCAGTTGGCCTGAAGCTGCACCTGAAGGCAGTCGTTGGCGAACCGGGTGATCCGCACCGGGCTGCGCGGCACGCTCAGGTACCGGCAGATCTCATCGGCCAGTTCCGGATGGGCGCTCCCCCCGAAAATCACGATCTCCGCGTTCATCCGGTTCGCCCTCGTCCCGTTAACCCGCAAGATACAACGCCGCATAACACAACAATGGCACATCGGCCATCGTGGCTGCCGACCCCCTCGGGAAGCGCGATACGCTCATTGACATGGAAACCCCTGGTTCCGCGCCAGTGGACGCGGCCACCGCGGACGTCTCGGCCGTTGCCGACCAGCCCGCCAAGGCCTCGGGCCCCGTCTGGCGTTTCCTCATCACGCCGCGGTGGCTGGCCTGGCATGTGTTCGTCGTCGTGGCGTTCTGGGGGATGCTCTGGCTGGGCGACTGGCAGCTCCACCGGGCCATGGCCGGTAACGGGCTGAGCTGGGCATACACGTTCGAATGGCCGCTGTTCGCCGGATTCGGCATCATCTTCTGGGCGCGGACCGTCCGCGACGAGTTCCGGACCCGGCGAGGCCCGACTATGGCGGAAGTCCAGGCGGCGGCCGCCGAGGCCGCGGCCGGGCCGATTCTCCCCGAGGGGATCGGCACCCGGCCGATCGAGCGGCCGGACGACGACGCGGACGACTCCGACCTCGCCAGCTACAACAACTACCTAGCCAGGCTCAACGCCGAGGTCACGCGCCACGGCCGGTGGCGCGGGTACGGGTGACCGCCTGGGGGCGCCCGCAATCGGCAAGACGCTGACTCGAAGCAATGTCCAGGAAGGGACGCCTAACCATGCATGCGGCCGTGCTGCGCTACCGGGTGATGGCCTACATCACCGGCGTGCTGATCATCATCGTCTGCTTCGTCGGCGTCCCGCTCCAGTTGGCGGCGGGCCACCCGTGGATCGACAACAACATCGGCACCCTGCACGGCTTCCTTTACATCATCTATGTGATCTTCGCCTACATGCTCGCGCAGAAGCTCCGGCTGACCCGCAAGCAGACCGTCATCATGATGCTGGCGGGGACCATTCCGGTGATGACGTTCGTCGTCGAGCGCTGGGTCAACCGGAGCTTTATCGCGCCGGCCCTCGCTGCAGACACTGCGGGCGCGGCGCAGCAGCCCGTGGGCCGTTGACGGAGTCCCAGCATTACTTCGCCGCGCAGCCGCAGGTCGCGCACCGGCCCGGGCTGGTCCGGGTCGTGCTGCCCGATCTGTACCTGGAGCTTGAGACCGATTCCGGGATGTTCTCCCCCGGCCGCCTCGACCCGGGGACCCGGTTCCTGCTCGAATCCGGTCCGCCCCCGCTCGCGACCGGCGACCTGCTCGACCTCGGCTGCGGTTACGGCCCGATCGCCTGCGCCTTGGCGGTCCGCGCGCCCGGCGCGACGGTCTGGGCGATCGACGTGAACGAGCGCGCCCTGGCGCTGTGCGCCGCCAACGCGGCCCGCGCCGGGCTGACCAACGTCCGCGCCGTGCCGCCCGGCTCGCCCGACCTGCCGGCCAGCTTCGCCGGGATCTGGTCCAACCCGCCGGTAAGGATCGGCAAGCCGGCCCTGCACGAGCTGCTCCGCCGCTGGCTCGCCCGGCTCGCCCCCGGCGCGGGCGCGACGCTGGTGATGGGCCGTAACCTGGGCGCCGATTCTCTGCACGAGTGGCTGGAGAAAACCGAAGGATGGCAGGTGCGGCGGCTGGCCGCGCGCAGCGGCTACCGTCTGCTGCGGGCAACTGCCCCCGATGATATGGAACGGACCGGTGCTTCGCCCGATGGCCCATGAGACCATCGCCGCGCCCGATCGGCACACGAGGATGACTTCCCATGGAAACTGAGACACCCGACGGAGCGGCCGACCCGGTCGGCCCGACGACAGGCACAACGGGCGGACCGCCCCGGCAGCTGCGGCCCACGGACGTGAAGCGGCTCAACCGGGAGTGGCGGCGCCGCACCGAGGGGCGGCTGGCGCTGCTGCTCGACTCGGTGGGCCAGCCGTTCAACGTCGGCTCGATCATCCGGACCGCCGCGGCGTTCGGCGTGGAGTCCGTCTGGCTCTGCGGTAACACGCCCGACCTGAGCCTGCCCGCCGTCGGCAAGACCGCGCTCGGCACCGAGCGGTTCCTCTCCGTGCACCGGACGCCCTCGCCGGTCGACGCGGTGAAGGAGGCCGCCGAGGACGGCTACCGGGTCATCGCGGTGGAACTGGCCTCGGGCGCGAGCCCGCTCTTCGAGGCGCCCCTGGACGGCCCCGTGTGCCTGGCGATCGGCAACGAGGACCACGGCTGCTCCCCCGCCCTGCTGTCGGCCGTGCACGGGGTCACGTACATCCCCCAGGTCGGCCGGGTCGGCTCACTCAACGTGGCCGTCGCCACCGCGATCGCCCTGGCCGAGGCCCGCCGTCGCGAATGGACCGACGCGTCCGCCAAGTAGGTGCGCGTGCACGCTTCTTGCTGTTATCTAGCGGGAATCGTTAGCGCTCCGCGCTTCTTGCTGTTATCCGAGGCTGCATTGACGCTGATCTTCTCTTTGCTCTGCCGCTACGTCGGCGATCACCGGCGTTCACCGGGCGTGCCTGGGCGGCGGTGATACTCGGAGCGTGGCAGCTGAATACCTCGATCACCCCCGCCCGCTGGCGTTCGCGCACCGGGGCGGGGCGGCGCGGCAGCCGGAGAACACCCTCCCTGCCTTCGATCATGCCGCGCGGCTGGGCTACGCCTACCTGGAGACCGATGCGCGGTCGACCGCGGACGGGAAGCTGATCGCCTTCCACGACGCGGGCCTTAACCGGGCCACCGACCGGGCCGGCCAGGTCGGCAAGCTGCCCTGGCGGGAGGTGTCCGCCGCGCTGGTGGGCGGCACGGAGCCGATTCCGCTGCTTGAGGAAGTCCTCGGCACGTTCCCCGACCTCCGGTTCAACATCGACCTCAAGGGCGCGGGCACCATCGGGCCGCTCGCCGGGGTGCTCAAGCGGACCCGGGCGTGGGACCGGGTCTGCATCACCTCGTTCTCCGGCTGGCGGCTGCTGGCCGCGCAGCGTTCCCTGGACCGCCCCGTCTGCCTCTCGGTCACCCCGGCTGCCTTCGTGGCGCTCAGGTACCTGGGGCAGTCAGCCAGCACGCTGGCCCGCAGGCTGGTCCGGTCGGGGGCGCTGTGCGCGCAAGTGCCGCCGCAGGTCGCGACGCGCGACTTCATCAGCCGCGCCCACCGGCTCGGCCTTCAGGTTCACGTCTGGACGCTGAACACCAGGGCAGGAATCGAGCGGGCGCTCGACCTCGGCGCGGACGGGGTGATGACCGACGAGGTGGAATTGCTCCGCGATGTCCTCATCGAGCGCGGCCAGTGGCATCCGAGGGTGCTCACGCGGCCGAGCGAAACATCACGGACACCCGTGAACTGCTAACACGGGCCTGACGGGCGGAAACACCAGGCTGACTGAGGTTGCCTGGGGGGGACGGGCGGAAACACTGCCGAAACGGGGTTGGACATCTTCGCCGGTGGGAATCTTGTCCGGGTATCCAGCGTTGCCGAAAGAGATCGCCAACCGCCTGGGAGGCAGTAAGTAATGGCCGAACGCGCACTTCGCGGAACCCGGCTCGGCGCCACGAGCTACGAGAACGACCGGAATACGGACCTGGCACCACGCCTTGACGTTCCGTTCGACTGCCCTAACGGGCACCATTTTAGCGTGCCCTTCGCCGCCGAGGCGGAACTACCTCCGATGTGGGAGTGCCGCGTTTGCGGTGCCATGGCGACGGCAAGCACGGGCGACTCGCCTTCCCCGAAGAAGGCAAAGCCGCCACGGAGCCACTGGGACATGCTCATGGAGCGGCGGACCAAGGAGGACCTGGAGGCCGTTCTCGCCGAGCGGCTCGAGGTCATCAGGGAGCGGCGCGCCGTCGAGGCCCGTGCCATCGCCGACGTTGCCAACCACGTCCAGCAGCGCAAGAGCGCTTAGCGCAGCCGCTTCAAAAGGCAGTTCAATCGCGTAACCCCGGGGAGCTTTAGCCCCCCGGGGTTGACGCATGCCCTGAGCAGCCCCCGGGGGGTTGGCGCACACCCTGAGCTAACGACGGATCGATGCCGCGGAGTGACCGTGCAGGCGAGCGCCGATGCCCCACTGCGCTACCCGGGTGAACGCCTCGACGATGACCGCGTTGGACATCTTCGAGGCGCCGAGCTCACGCTCGACGAAGGTGATCGGCACCTCGGTGATGGTCCGCCCCGCCTGGAGCGTCCGCAGGGTCATGTCAATCTGGAAGCAGTAGCCGGCCGAGTCGATGCTGTTCAGGTCGATCGCCCGCAGGGTCGAGGCGCGGTAGACCCGGTAGCCGCCGGTCGCGTCCTTGATCCGCACGCCCAGCATCAGCCGGTTGTAGATGTTGGCACCGCGGGAGAGGATCTCCCGGGACCTCGGCCAGTTCACCACGGTGCCGCCGGGCACGTACCGGGAGCCGATCACCGCATCAGAGGCCGCCGCGGCGGCCAGCAGCTTCGGCAGGTCCTCGGGACGGTGCGAACCGTCGGCGTCCATCTCGACGATCAGGTTGTAACCGTTATCAAGCGCCCAGGCGAAGCCGGCAACGTAGGCTCGGCCGAGGCCCGCCTTCTCCGTGCGGTGCATCACGTGCACGCGCGGATCGACTTCCGCCAGCTTGTCGGCCAGGTCACCGGTGCCGTCGGGGCTGTTGTCGTCAACGACCAGCAGGTCGGCGTCGGGCACCGACTCCCTGATCCGGCCGGCCATGCCGTCCAGGTTCTGCCGCTCGTTATAGGTCGGCATCACAATGATCACGCGGTCCACTACCGCGCCAGACTCGCCCATCGCCAGCATCACCCTCTGTTCATGTCCGGCTCTGTCAAAGTGGAAGAGGGCCCGGGTATGCGCCTTGGTCCGGAGTCGGCCCGTCGGCCACGAGCACGGACTCCGTTGTCTACTGAGCCACCCGGGCCCTTTCCAGGCCCAACCCCCTGACAGCCGGAAACGCACACCGGCCCCTGCTGCCGCGCACGGTAGCCGGAGACTGGCTGTCTCCGCCCTCACCGTGATGCGTGACTAATGGTACGCCAGCGGAGGTCACGGGCGAACTTGGCAAGCGGCCTGAAGAAGAAACTTGCCATTGCCGCCATCGAGGTCAAGCAGTGTCTCGCTGATGCATACCCGATAACTACTGAGGGAAGTAACGGAGTACGCAATGTAACCAACATTGGCGAACAAAGGACCTGCTGTACGCACGGAGTATCGGGGGGTTCACTGTGCGCAGTATATCGCGCAAGACCGCAGCATGGGCATCCGGCGCGGTAATCGCGGTCGGCGGTACCACCGCCGGCATCATTGCCGCCACCTCATCGGGCGGCGGGACGGCGGCCGGCAGCGGCGCCACCGCCAACGCATCCGTCGCCGCGCACGCCAAGACCGTGCAGCTCCGGCTGGTCTCGATCAGCCCGGTCGACGACGCCCGGGCCGTCAACGGGACCACCGGGGTCACCGTCACCTACAACGAGCCCCTGCCGTCTTCGGCGCCGATGCCGACGCTGAAGCCGGTCGTCGCCGGGTCCTGGAAGCGGCAGGGGAACACCGCCGTCTTCACGCCCGCCGCCGGGTACCCGGCCGACACGACGGTCACGGTCACCGCCGTGGCGGAGCAGGACAAAGCAACCGACCGTTCCACATCATCGACTTTCACCACCGGCAGCTACAGCACCCTGCGGCTGCAGGAGATCCTCGCGCAGCTCGGCTACCTGCCGCTGACCTGGAAGCCCGCCGTCGGCGCGTCGGTACCGGGTGACAACGCCCAGGCACAGCTCGCCGCGGCCTACGACCCGCCGGCCGGCACCTTCACCTGGCAGCCGGGGTACCCGTCATCGCTGAGCTCGCTCTGGTCGCAGGGCAGCTCCAACCTGGTGGACAAGGGCGCGATCAGCGGGTTCGAGGCCGACCACGGGTTCGCCATCACCGAGGCGATGACCAAGGCCGTGTGGGCGTCGCTGCTGAAGGCGGCGGCCACGGACGACCGCAACACCAGCGGGTACAGCTACGCGGTCGCCAACCAGGTGCTGCCGGAGACGCTGACCATCTGGCACGACGGCCAGAAGCGGCTCACCACCCCGGCGAACACGGGGATCTCCGTCTCCCCGACCGAGGTCGGCACCTTCCCGGTGTACGAGAGGCTGCCCTTCCAGATCATGCAGGGCACCAACCCAGGCGGGTCGACCTACGCGGACCCGGTGGAGTGGGTGTCGTACTTCAACGGCGGGGACGCCGTGCACTACTTCCCCCGTGGCAGCTACGGGTGGAACCAGTCCCTCGGCTGCGTCGAGCTGCCGTGGTCGACCGCGCAGCAGGCCTACGATCTGCTGCCCTACGGGACGCTGGTCACGGTCACTCCGGCGTGAACCGAGCCGAAGTGACCTGAGCGATTCCTGCGCGGGACCGATCTAGCCGCGCTAGGCGCGGGGCGCGGCTAGATCGGTCACGTCGGGGCCGGCCGGGTGCGCGGCGAACCGCTGGCGAACGAGCGGATCGTGGCCGGCCACCAGGTGCGTAGCCCGCTGGCCGGCCAGGTCGCTGAGCAGGTCGTACCCGCGGTACATGGCGGGCAGGTCGGCGACGACGGCGAACGGGCGGTCGCGCTCGGCCTCGGCGTAGAAATGCAGCGCGTCGGAGGCCAGCACCACGGTGCTGGCCTCCGTCGTCGATATGGCGACGATGAGCTGCCCGGGGGTGTGCCCGCCCACCTCGACGAGCTCGACACCGGGCGCCAAGGTCAGCTGGCCGTTGAAGAGCGTGACCCGGTTATCCTTCCTGGCCTGCCTGAGCAGGGCAATCTCGTCCGGCTCGGAATGCGCGGCGAAGTGGGCGCGGGCGGCCATCGGCGAGGTCCAGAAGTCGTACTCGGCCTCGGCGAGCACGAGCTGGGCGTGCGGGAACTGGCCGATGTTGCCGATGTGGTCCCAGTGCGCGTGCGTGATGACGATCGTGGAGACGTCGGCCGGGTCGATGCCGAGGGCCGGCAGCGCCTCGGCGGGCGTCGTGTGGTGCGCCCGGCCGCGTCGGCCGCCGACCTCCGGCGAGAACCCGGTGTCGACGAGCGTTACCCCGTTGCCGCCACTGCCGTCGCTTTCGTCGCGGATGACCCAGAAGTAGTAGTCGATGTCCAGGTCCGCGTCCGGCTCGCCGTACAGGTGGTAGTTGAGGTAGCTCTCCGCGTAGCTGGTAACGCGGTGCCCGTACCTGACCGCGAGCACGCTGTTCTTCGCCACCAGGTATCTCCTGCCTCTGCTTTTAAGGATGGCCGGTAGTCTGCCATCCTCCCTTACTCCCCTACTCTCCGCCTCCCCTGCTCCGCGTCGAAAACGACGCCGTAGTGCTCGTCGTCGACCGGTTCCGCCCAGTCGGTGGTGCCGAGGGAGATCGCGGTGTGGTTGATGAACGAGTCAGGGGCGGCACCGTGCCAGTGCACCTCGCCCGGCGGCGCCCAGACCACGTCGCCCGGATCGAGCAACTCACGGTCGCCGTCCTTGGTCTCGACCATGCCATGGCCGCTGGCGACAATCAGCACCTGACCGCCGGCGTGCGAGTGCCAGAAGGTCCGCCCGCCGGGTGAGAACAGGACGGAGTTGATCCGGACCTCGCCGTTCCCATCCTCGAGCAGCGGATCGAGCATCGCCCGCCCGCTGAAGGTGTCGGCTCCTCCGGCGCGTGACGGCCCGCCCTTGCGACCGTGCTCAATCTTCATCTGTCGTCCGCCCTTCGGTCTATTCCTTTGCCACCGGCGGGCCCCCCGCGACCCGCCTGCCAGGACTGACGGCGGTCAGTAGCGCTGCTGACTGCCGCCCCGCAGGGCGGGCGAGAGGACCTCGCCGACCGCCTCGACGAGGAGCGACATCTCGTAGGAGACCAACTCGGTGTCGCAGTCGGGAGCGGCCAGGACGCAGAGGCTCGATCCGTCACTGATCGCCTTGATGATCATCAGGCCGCCCACCATCTCGACGAACGCCTGGGTCGGCAGCCCCGCCTTGAAGATCCGCGCCGCCCCCGCCATCAGGCTAGCAAGGCCAGCGGTGATGGCCGCGAGGTTCTCGGCGAAGTAGTCGGGGATGCCCTCGGACAGGGCAAGCGGCACGCCGTCGGCAGATACAACGGCAGCGTGCGCCACGTCGGTGACTCGCGCCGTGAAGTCGCTGATGAGCCAATTCAGATCCTGGCGGTATACGAGACTCAACGTTCGCTTCCTTCTCCTGAACGGGGCGACTGACCCTGCTCGGTCTCCGCACGCCTGGTTCCGCGCTGGAACCCGGCGAGGCGGCTGCGGACCTGGTCCGGTGACCGCTGCGGCAACCGCTGGCTACCGGTCCCGGTCCCACTTCCCGGTGCCGGTCCTCCTCGGGCGGAGTCGCCCCATTGCGGCAGCCCCGCCTGCGTGTCAGACCCGGCGTCGGAATTCAGGTTAGTCCTGGGAGAGCGGACCGGCAGACCGGTGGACGTCTGATCGAAAGACTGGCTGCGGGCCGAGCTCAAGCCCGGCGAGCTGCCGATGCTTGGTACCGGTCCTCCTCGGGCGGAGTCGGCCCAGTCCGGCAGCCCCGCCTGCGTGTCAGACCCGGCGTCGGAATTCAGGTTAGTCCTGGGAGAGCGGACCGGCAGACCGGTGGACGTCTGATCGAAAGACTGGCTGCGGGGAGCGCTCCAGTCCGGCGCGGCGCCGGCGCCCTCCGTGCCGCCCTGTGGGCCGCCCTCTCGGCCGCGGAACCAGCCCTTCGCGGTACGCGGGCCTTCGGCGGGCGAACCGAGCCCGTTGCCGTTGCCGTTGCCGTTCGACGCGAGAGCGACGACGCCCTCGGGCGTCCCGCCAAGCTGCCGGCCGCCCGCGTTGGGCTGCGCCCCCGAGGCGGCGCCGACGGGCTGGCTCTGCCAGCCGCCGACGGGACCGTAGATGCTGGTCCGCTCGACGACGCTGTCCGGCAGCCAGACCAGGGCGGAGAGTCCCTGCGGGGTGGCCGACCGCAGCCGGACCCGGACTCGGTGCCGCTCGGCGAGGCGCGCCACGGCGAACAGTCCCATGTGCCGGGAGACCGATACGTCGATGGTCGGGGGGTTGTCGAGCCGCCAGTTCATTTCCGCGAGCCTGGCGTCGGAGACGCCGATGCCCTTGTCGCTGATCTCGATCAGCACCCCGCCGCTTGACAGCTCCTGCATCGCGACGCGCACCTGAGTGTCCTTGGGCGAGAAGATCGTGGCGTTCTCGATCAGCTCGGCAAGCAGGTGCGCGACGTCGGAGACCGCCACGCCGATGAGCGCGATGCCCGGCGGTATGTTCAGCGCGATCCGGTTGTACTGCTCGATCTCCGAGATCGCGGCGCGGGCCACGTCGGCGAGCGCGATTGGCTCCGACCGCTTGCGCGGGTTCTCGTGCCCGGCAAGCAGCAGCAGGTTCTCCGAGTTGCGGCGCATGCGGGTGACCAGGTGGTCCATCGAGAACAGTGAGCCGAGACGGTCCGGGTCGGCCTCGTTCTGCTCCAGGTTATCGATCATCCGCGCCAGGCGCTCGATCAGCGTCTGGGAACGGCGCGACAGGTTGACGAACATCGCATTGAAGGTGGCGCGGAGCAGCGCCTGCTCGCCCGCCATCCGGACCGCCTCGGAGTGCACCTGATCGAATGCCCGGGCCACCTCACCGATCTCGTCCTTGAAGGGGACGTTGATCGGCGCTACCTCCATGGAGGCGGCGGCATCAGGCGACTCGGTGAGCAGCCTGACCCGCTCGGGCAGCTGGACCGAGGCGATGTTCAGCGCGCCGCCGCAGCCGGCGCAGCGGCAGCACCACGGACCTGGCCACCGCGAGCGCGGCGAGCAAGACGATGAGCAGCACGACCAGGGTGATGATGCCGTAGGTCAGCGCGGTCTGCTGGGCGGCCTGGTGGAGCTGGCCCGCCCGGGTGGCGATGTTGCCCGCGATCAGCGTCTCGGTGCTCTGCATGGCCGCGAGCTCGTCGTCGGCGCCCGCGTCCCAGGCGGCCTGGCCCTGCGCCAGGGTCCGAAGGTCTGATGATTTCAGCGCCCGGATGCTGGGACTGGTGCTGAGCTGGAAACCGAGCACGCCGCTGCTTGCCCCCGGCGCGGTGACGCTGGCGCTTGGCGGCGGCCCGGGCGGGTACACCAGCGTCTGCACGTTCGGGACGAGCTGGCTGCCCGGTACGGGGTCGTTGCTGCCGCCAATGAAGGGGTCGCTGCTGACGTTGGCGAACATGTTCTGCTCGAGGCCCAGCGCGATTCCCACGGCCAGCGGACCGAGTTGTTCGCTGAAGTTCGTCGCTTCGGCCGGGGTGGCCGCCTGGTAGAAGGCGTGCTCGTCGGTGAACTCCTGGCCGTAGGCGACCGAGAGCGCCGCCTCGGTGTTCGGGTCCAAGGTGTCGATCAGTGTTGAGCCCTTGCCGACGGCCCCGATCGCGTACGCGGGGGGCGGGCCCACCTGGACTTCGGTCGGGCTCTTGAATGCGTAGTTGAGCAGGGCGCGCTGCTCGGACGCCTGCTCCTTGGCCAGGGCCATCGCGTCGTACGCCTGGACGTCGCTGGCCAGGGTTGAGTCGGCGACGCCCTGATCGACCTGGTCGGCCAGGGCGATCATGTCGTTGATGTCGGCCGCGTAGTTCCCGATGACCGAGAACACGTCCTGCGGCTGGTTGAGGGTCTGCTGCAGCTGCGCGATGCGCGCGGAATCGATGTCGTCGGTGACGGTGGTGATGTCATTCTCGATGTTCGCGGGCAGGCCGCCGATATCGGACGCCTGCTGGACCGCCCTAACCCCGGCGTCGGTCTTGACAAAGAAGGGCTTCATCGTGGTCAGCCCGACCGACCCGGACCCGTTCAGCAGGCTGAGCGTCTCGTCGCGCTCGTTCTGCAGGTCGTTGACCAGGACCGTGAGCTTCTCGCCGAGGTCCGCGAGCTGCGACACCCGCGAGTACTGGGCGGCGCTGCTCTCGGCGTCCGCAACCCGCAGCCCGCCGAAGATCACGCCCATCAGCAGCGCCGCCACGATAACCGCGAACAGGCGGCGGGCCACTGGCCAGTCGGACAAATTCAGCCGCCGTCGCCCGATAAAATCGACGACAGTCGATGCACTGGCGTTTCTGCCGCGTGGGAGAGCACGCGCTCGCGTGCCTGCAGCACCATGGGTTCCCATTAATCAGTGTCCTCGCTGGAAAGCGAACTTATTCCACGTCGCTCTAACGACAGCCCGGAGGTGACCGGGCCCCAGTGCCATACCGCCCCGCGCGACTTCATTCAGACGGTGCTTGAGTTACTTTAATGCGGCTTCTGGTGAAAATCCGGTCATATGCTGACTAGTGATCATAGAGTTGCCAGGCGCTGCCACGCGGGCTGCTCTACTAGCGCGGGGCGCCCTACTAGATTGGTGCCATGACACGGCGCAGCGAGCAGATCAGCCTTCACCTCAACGCGTACCTCACCGCGCACTCCACCCCACCCGACGCAGTGCTGCGGGAACTGGCCACGGAGACGGCGGAGCGGTACCCGAACGAGGTCGGCCTGCAGGTCGCCCCGGAGCTCGGCACCTTCCTGACGCTGCTGACCCGGCTCGCTAACGCCCGCGCGGCGATCGAAGTGGGCACGTTCACCGGCTACTCCTCGATCTGCCTCGCCCGCGGCCTGGCCAACGGCGGGAAGCTGCTCTGCTGCGACGTCAGCCCGGAGTGGACCTCGGTCGCGCGCAAGTACTGGGAGAAGGCAGGGCTCACCGATCGGATCGAGCTCCGCCTCGGCAGCGCGCTCGACACCATCCGCGCGCTGCCCGAACAGGAGCAGTTCGACGTCGCGTTCATCGATGCGGACAAGCTCTCCTATCCGAGGTACTGGACCGAACTGGTGCCGCGGGTGCGGCCGGGCGGCGTGGTCATGGTGGACAACACCTTCTCGCACGGCCGCGTGCTCGACGCCGGCAACGACAACCCCTCGGTGATCGCGGTGCGCGCGATGAACGACCTGGCGGCCGCCGACGACCGGGTGGACCTCATCATGGTTCCGATCGGCGACGGCCTGACGGTGGCGCTGCGGCACTGACACGGGGTTACTGCTTCTTGACCGCGCCCCCGAGGTAGAGCTCGCCGATCTCGGGGTGCTCGAGGACCTCGCGGCCGGTGCCGGTCAGCCGCACGGTGCCGTTCTCCATCACGACGCCGTGGTGCGCGAGCTTGAGCCCGGCACGGGCGTTCTGCTCGACCAGCAGGACTGTCGCGCCGTTGACGTTCATCTGCCTGGCGGCGTCGAAGACCGACTTGAGCACCATCGGGGACAGCCCCATCGACGGCTCGTCGAGCAGGATGAGCACCGGGTCGAGCATCAGCGCGCGCGCGAACTCCACGAGGCGCTGCTGGCCGCCCGACAGTGACCCGGCCTTCATGTTCGCCCACTCTTTGACCTGGGGGAACAAGTCGTAGACGGCGTCGATCCGACTGACCACCTTCGACCGGTCCGAGATCAGGTAGCCGCCCAGGTCAATGTTCTCCGCAACCGTCATGTCCTTGAACAGGCTGTGGTTCTGCGGAACCTGGACCACGCCCAGCTGGAGTATCTGCCGTGGCGACTTGCCGGCCAGCTTCTCCCCGCGCAGCGTCACCGTGCCGATGCGGGGGCGGAGCAGGCCGCTGATCACCCGCATCACCGTGGACTTGCCCGCGCCGTTCGGCCCCACCACGCAGGTGATGGACCCTTCGGGCACCGTGAAGCTGACGTCGCGGAGCACGTCGCCGCCGCCGTAGCCGGCCACGACGCCGTCCAGGACGAGGGCCGGCTCGCTCTGCTCGCCCGCCCCGTCCGCCTTTTTCGCTGGCGTGGTCATCGGGGGTCCTCCTCCAGGTCCGCGCCGAGGTAGGCGTCGAGCACGCGCTTGTCGGTCCGGACGATGTCCGGCGGCCCGCTCACCACGTCCTTGCCCGATTCGAGCACGGTGATGGTGGAGCAGAGCCCCATCACGAACTCCATGTTGTGCTCGACCAGCAGGAACGTGGTGCCCTTGGTGGTGTTGAGCTGGCGGATGCGGTCGGTGATGTGGTTGATCAGGGTCGGGTTCACGCCGCCGGCCGGCTCGTCGAGCAGGATGACCGCCGGATCGGCCACGAGCACGTAGGCGAGCTCGAGGAGCTTGCGCTGGCCGTAGGAGAGCGAGCCCGCGAGGACTTCCGCGTGCCGCTCAATGCCGACGAACTCGAGCAGCTCCATGGCGTGCCGTCGGTGGTGCGTCCACGCGTCGCGGCCGAACCAGGAGAGCAGGTTCCTCGGCCTGTCCTTGGCCTGCGCCGCGACCAGCATGTTCTCAAGCACGGTGAGCCGGGCGAAGATCCGGGTGAGCTGGAAGGTCCGGCCGATGCCGGCGGCGAACACCTTGTCGGGGGCGAGGTTGGTGATCGCCCGCTCGCCGAACAAGACCTGGCCGGCGTCCGGGCTCGCATAGCCGGTGATGACGTTGAACAGGGTGGTCTTGCCGGAGCCGTTCGGCCCGATCAGGCCGGCCACGGTGCCCTCCTCGACGGCGATCGTCGCGCCGTTGAGCGCCTGGACGCCGCCGTAGGCCTTCATGAGCCCTTCCGTGCGCAGCAGCGCGGTCACCTGCCACCTCCTGAGCTGACTGACGACGGGCCGGACGCGGCCGTGGTCCCTGATGCCGGGGCGGGCGGACCCATCCTGGTGGCCGGGATGACCGCCGGGCGACCCCGGGTCCGGATCTTGGTGATGAGCTCGCCACCGGTCGGGATGATCCCCCTCGGCAGGAACAGCACCACGATCAGGAAGATGGCGCCGAGCAGTATCTGGCTGAGGTAACCGCTGAACTGGGGCTGGGTGTTCAGCCAGAGCGTCAGCGGCTCGATGATCAGCGCGCCGAGCACCGGTCCCGATATCGACCCGTAGCCGCCGAGGAACGCCATCAGCACGAGCGTGAGGTCGAAGATCGGGTCGAACCCGGTCTGCGGCTCGACCTGGTTGATGTAGTAGAACCACACCGCCCCGATCATCGCGGTGATCGTGCCAGAGAGCAGGAACGCGGAGAGCTTCACCTGCATCGCCTTGACGCCGAGGCCGCGCGCCCGGTCCTCGTCGTCCCTGATCGCCCGGAGCTGGAGGCCGAACCGGGACCGCCGCACCAGCCAGGCGATGGCGATGGCGCCGGCCGCGAAGGCGAGCGCGATGTAGTAGAAGGGCACGTTGTAGGTCGCCGACGGCCAGCTGAGGAACGGCGACTGCAGGCCGCTCGACCCGTCGGTGAAGCTGAAGTTGAACGCCATCAGCTGGAAGATGAAGAAGAAGGCGATCGTGATGACGATGAACGTGTGGCGCTTGACTCGGAGCGCGACGAGCCCGAACGGGACCGCGATGACCGCCCCCACCAGGCCGCAGAGCGGGAGCAGCGCGAAGACCGAGTCCCCGGTGATGTTCCAGTCCCGCGCGGCGATGCCCATCGTGTAGGCGCCGCTGCCGTAGAACACCGCCTGGCCGAGTGAGATGTAGCCGGTGTTGCCGGAGAAGATGTTCCACGCCGTCGCCGCGGTGACGTAGATCAGCGCCAGCACGCCGTAGTTGGTGACCGCCGGGTTGCTGTAAATCTGCGGGAAGGCGATCGCGATGGCGATGAGCGCCACCAGCCCGCCGCCTTTGAGCGCGGCGGGAAGCTCGAGCGCGGCGGGAAGCCGCCTGCGTACCGTGCTCATTGAGCACGCACCTCCTTGCGGCCGAAGAAGCCATTCGGGCGGACCACGAGGACGACGACCAGCGCCGCGTAGAAGACGGCGACCGCCCAGTTGGGCGACCAGATCGTCACCAGCGACTCCACCACGAGCATGAACACGGACGCGGCGAGCGCGCCGCTGATGCTGCCGAGCCCGCCGAGGATGATGATGGCGAGCAGCCGGGAGATCAGGTCATAGCCGCTATTGGGGTCGAACTGGTTGGTCGCGCCGAACACCATGCCGCCCGCCGCCGTCACCGCCACGCCGATCCCGAAGGTCAGCGCGGCGACCCGGTTCACGTCGATTCCCACCAGCCGGGCCGCGGTCTCGTCCTGCATGGTGGCCCGCACGCTCCGGCCGAACCGCGTCCGGTAGAGCATGGCGTAGATCAGGCCGACGAGCGCCACCGCGAGGATGAACCCGTAGATGTAGATCCACGGTAGGTAGAAGCCGAAGAGATGGACGCTGGTCCCCGTGTAGGAGGCGGTCAGCCCCACGTCGGTGGCACCGTAGAACTTGTAGAGGACGCCCTCGATGATCAGCGCGACCGCGTAGGTGACGAGCAGCGTCATCGCGGTCCGCTCGGTGCCGCGCAGCCGCCTGATGAATGCCCAGTGGATCACCACGCCGATGATGAACATCACCGGAATCGTGATCAGCAGCCCCACGAACAGGTCGATGTGCGCCTTGGTGGAGAGCGTGTAGCTGAGGTAGGCGCCCAGGATGACCAGGACACCCTGGGCGATGTTGATGATGTCGAGCACGCCGAAGATGAGCGTCAGGCCCACCGCCATGAGGGCGTACACGCCGCCCACGAGGATGCCGACGATGATTTCCTGCAGAATCTCCTGCGCCATAAACCACTCCGTCCTGGTCGGTTAAAACGTCCCGGTGTCGCCCGGGGTATGGAAGGGACTTCGGCTTTAGACCGCGCCGGCCCAGGCCGGCTTGGTGGCGATGATCGGCTTCGACGCCGGGTCGCTTTGCGGCAGGACCTGGTTGAACACGGTGCCGGTCTTGTCCCACTGGAACACGAAGGCGGCCGAGGTCGAGTTCTCGCCGAGCGAGTTGAACAGGACATTGCCCTGCACCGTCTTCAGCGTGACGCCGCTGTGCAGGTAGGCGATGATCGCCTTGTTGTCGGTGCCGCCGGTCTTGAGGATCGCCTGCTCGACAACCTGTCCGACCGAGTACGCCTCGGCAACGTCGGCGTTCACCCCGGACGGGGTCGAGTGGTACTCCGTGTCGTACTCGGCGACCATCTTCTGGCTCTCGGCATTGACGTAACCGCCGTACCAGCCGTTCGGCACCATCATGGCGCCGGCGTTGGCGGTGACACCCACCGCGTGGGTGAAGGCGGTGCCCTGGTCGGGGCCGGCTGCGGCCATGAACAGCTTCGGCGTGTAGTGCGCCTGCTGGAAGCCCTGCATGAACGCCGTCACCGTCGGCACGTCGGCGGATCCGAGGATCACGATGTCGGGGGCTTTCTGCGCCACGGCTGAGGCGGCGGGCGCGTAGGACGCCGGCTCCTCGGGGAAGACCTCCGAGTAGACGGTCTTAACGCCGAGGGCCTGGAGTTCGGTCTGCGCGAGTTGGACCGGCGGGTCGGCGAACGGGTCGTTCGCCATCGGGTAGGCCGCGGTCAGGCTGTGGTCCACCGTGGACCCAAGCGACTTGATGTAGTTGACGAACGGCAGCATCTCGTCCGCGACCGGCAGCGACACGTCGAAGGTGTTGTGGTCGGCCTCGTTGGACTGGGTGTCGAAGACGGTCGGCGCGCCGCCGGCCCCCTCGACGAACGCGTACCCGGCCCGTGCCGCCACCGCCGACGCCGGGCCGGTCAGCAGCGAGGAGTACGGGCCGAAGGTCAGGTCCACGTGGTCGGAGCTGATCAGCGTGTTGTAGTTGGTGACGACCTGGTTGGTGGAGCTGTCGTCGTTGAGGATCGTCAAGTCAACCTGACGGCCCAGAATTCCGCCGGCCGCGTTGACGTCCTTGGCCCAGAGCTTGTAACCCTGATCGAACGCCACGCCGTCGGCACTGAAGTCGCCGGTCAGGGAGAGCGAGATGCCGATGGTGATCGGCGCCTTGGAACCAGAGGCCGTGCTCGTGGTGGAACTACTACTACTACTGCTGCTACTGCTGCTACTGCTGCATGCGGCAAGAACGCCAACGGAGAGCGCGGCTACGGCGCCCAGCACGACAGCGTTCTTGGAGAACCAGGGGAGGTGTGCACTCACGCCCGGTTCCTCCTTCCTCAATCGCTCAGGATTCTTCGGAAAAGCTTCGGAATCGAGCACGGGGATAACTCCGCGTGCTCACATCTAGGGGTATACCGGCGGATTGCCCGGTGCGTCCGACAATTGCCACCATCTGTACGGCACCGTGACCGACGGTCGCAGTGATCATCGACCCTCAACCGCCACCAACGCACCGCCCGTCACTCTCCGGAACCCTCACTGAAACAATCGTTTGCACAAGAGATTGCACCAGGCAGGGGGGGTTTGTACAGAGGATGTCCATTTCGTTATTTAACGACTGTTGCAGAACTAGTGTGACTACTGGGGCACACGGCAACTACCGTTCATGGCATCCGAAAGGAACTCCCCAGGTCAGCACAGATTTCACCAACGATCGTTGTGACCGTTCGCTACTTTCACAGGTATCTATTTACTGCCTGAGTGCTCGTCACTGCCCGCGTCGCGCGGCGGGGCGGAGCGGGACCGCGCCCGACTGCTCGATGGCGATCGTCGATCCCCTGACGACCAGTTCGGGCGCGAGGAAGAGGATCTTCACCGGGCTGCCCTCTCCGGTCTCGATCCGCTCGATCAGCAGCCTGGCCGCCTCGGTGCCGACCTGGGAGTGCGGGAACCTGACGGTGGATAGCGGCGGGCGGAGCCGGTCGACGAACGGCATGTCGTTGAATCCGATCACCGACACGTCCCCCGGGCAGCGCAAGTCAAGTTCGTCAAGCGCGCCATAGCAGCCGACCGCGAGCATGTCATTGGCCGCGAAGACCGCGGTGAGATCGCTGGCCGACTCGAGCAGTTCCCTGCCGCAGCGCAGCCCCTCCTCCACGGTGTAGCCGGACGAGTAGATGATGTCGCCCTCGCCGACCGTGAGTCCGTGCGACCTCATCGCCTCCTGGTAGCCGCGCAGTCGGGCGGTACCGGTGGAGATGTCCTGCGGTCCGGCGATGTGCCCGATCCTGGTGTGCCCGAGCGAGACCAGGTACCCGACGGCCGCCCGCACGCCCTGCTCGTTGTCGACCGAGACGGACGAGAATGGGTAGTCCTGCGCGGTCCGGTTCACCAGCACAACCGGCAGCTCGGCCTCGGCCGCCTCGGCCAGGATCGAGCTGTTGAACGTCGCCGTGGCGAGCACGAACCCGTCCACGTGCCTGGCCCGCATCTGGTCGAAAATGAGCCGCTCCCTGATCGGGTCCGCGTCGGTGTTGCCGATCAGCGCGACGTAGCCGTGCTCGGCGAGCCGGTCCTCGATGCCGCGGATGATCGGCGGGAAGAGCGGGTTGTTCAGGTCAGGGATGAGCACGCCGATGGTGTTCGAGCGCCGGGTGCGCAGCGACCGTGCCACCGGGTTGGGCCGGTAGCCGAGCCTTTCGGCGACCTCGATGACCCGCCGCGCGGTCTCCTCGCTGACCAGGAGCCTGGTCCCCGGGTTAAGCGCACGCGACGCGGTAGCCGGGTGCACCTCCGCCGCCGAGGCCACATCCCGCAGCGTCGCAGGCCGGTCGTGGTGGGCCATCATGCTCCAGTCGCTCGCGTCGGTCCTCTTAACTCACAGTACTCATTTCCCTGCGGTCAGCGGGGCTCATTTCCCTGCGGTCAGCGGGCGCGGGTCGCGGAGATTACGATAGTCCACGAGGTGCGGGAGCGCCCGCCGTCGCTCAGGGCCAGTCGGACGCGGGTCCAGGTGACGCGGTAAATGGAGGTCAGCTGTTCGGTATCGGCCGAGGCCGCGCGGCGTGCAGCGGGCTCATGGGACTATGGGGCTATGCGGATCACTGGGGTCGAATCGACGGATTTGTTCACCGGAAGCGCGGCCCGGCCACTGCAGGTTCTGCGGGTCGGGGTTGAGGCTACCGAGGCTGGAGAGGCCGGCGCGGCGGTCTCCGTGCGAGTAGTCGGCGGGTCGGTAGAAACAACGGCTCCGTTCGGGATGACCCTTGGCCCGCCAGGGGAAGGCGGCAGCGGCGAGGTGAGCGTCGCCGTGACCGGGGCGCCCGGCGTTTCGCTGCCGGTGACGGTGATCTGCGAGAGGGACGGGGCGCGAGTCACCTCGGACGCGACCATCACGGTGGCGGAGCCGGGGTGGACGATGTGGATGGTGTCGCACTTCCACTACGACCCGGTGTGGTGGAACACGCAGGGGCAGTTCACCGAGGCGCGGCTGGTGCTGCCGGACGAGGACGGCGAGCTCCCCGACGTGCGGACCGCGTTCGAGCTGGTGCGGCTGCATCTGGAGAAGGCACGGCGGGATGCCGACTACAAGTTCGTCCTGGCGGAGCTCGATTACCTCAAGCCGCACTTCGACGCGTTCCCCCAGGATCGGGCGTACCTGCGGTCGCTGCTCGCCGACGGGCGGGTCGAGCTGGTCGGCGGCACCTACAACGAGCCGAACACCAACCTGACCGGCGCGGAGGTGACGATCAGGAACGCGGTGTACGGGATGGGGTTCCAGCGGGGGGTGCTCGGCGCGGAGGTCGGGTCCGCGTGGATGCTCGACGCGTTCGGCTTCGACCCCGGGTTCCCCGGGCTGATGGCCGACGCCGGGCTGACCTCATCGTCGTGGGCACGCGGCCCGTTCCACCAGTGGGGGCCCGACGAGAACACGCGGATGCAGTTCCCCGCCGAGTTCGAGTGGCTCTCCCCCGGCGGTTCCGGGCTGCTGACCGCCTACATGGCCAACCACTACGGCGCCGGGTGGACGCTGCACACGGCGAGCGACCTCGACGGGGCCCTGGACGCGGCCTACGCGCAGTTCAAATCCCTCGCCTCGGTGGCCGCCACGCCGAACGTGATGCTGCCGGTCGGGTCCGACCACGTGATCCCGGCGCGGTGGGTGACCGACGTGGCCAGAGAATGGGCGGCGCGGTACGTGTGGCCCCGGTTCGTGCCCGCGGTGCCGCGCGAGTTCTTCGCGGCGGTGCGCGCGGCGGCGGAGGCCGCGCCCGCGAAGTACTGGATCATGCCGCAGACCAGGGACATGAACCCGTTGTACACCGGCAAGGACGTCTCCTACGCCGACACCAAGCTCGCGCACCGGGCCGGGGAGACCGCGCTGCTCGAGGGCGAGCGGCTCGCGACGCTCGCGTGGCTGGGCGGCGCGCCTTACCCGGCGGAGTCGCTCGACAAGGCCTGGCGGCAGCTCGCCTACGGCGCGCACCACGACGCGATCACCGGGACCGAATCCGACCAGGTGTACCTGGACCTGCTGGCGGGATGGCGGGAGGCCTGGCAGCGCGGCGACGCGGCGCGGCGGGACGCGATGGCGTTCCTCTCCGGCTCGGGCTCGGGTCCCGCGGCGGGTCTCGCGGTGACGGTGGCCAACGGGCTCGCGCGGACGCGGGACGGGATGGCGACGGCGACCGTGCGGCTCGATGCGCCGGGCAGCGTGTGGCTCACGGTCCTCGACCCGGTCTCGGCCGAGCCCCTCCCCGTGCTGGCCGAGGGGACGCAGTGGCACGAAGACGGGTCGCTCGCCGAGGTGACGCTGACCTTCCGCGCGACGGACGTGCCCGCACTCGGCTTCAAGCGGTACCCGCTGCGCGCGGTCCCCATGCCCGACGACACCGGGGCGCCGGCCGCCCTCTCGGGCACGGCCGACGCGGGCGCGGCGGACGCGGGCGCGGCAGACGCTGCCGGGCCAGACGCTGCCGGGGCAGACGGGGGCACGGTCGGCGCCGACGCGTCCGAAGCGGCTCGCGTCTGCGATTGGTTCGACGTTGACGGGTTCACGATCTCCAACGACGCCTTCGGCGTGACCGCCGACCCGGCGCGCGGGGGGACGGTCACCATCCTCGACAGGCGGGTCGGGCAGGCCGGCCGGGAGGTGCTCAGCGGGCAGGGCAATGACCTGGTGCTGCAGGAGGAGTACGAGCAGCACCCCCGGTGGGGCGAGGGGCCGTGGCACCTGTCACCGAAGGGGCCAGGTGTCGGCTCGGTGTCCGTCGCCGCCACCGTGCAAGCGCAGCGGTCCCCGGTCGGCTCGCGGCTGGTGGCGACGTACTCGCTCGGGGACCTGGCCGTGACGGCGGAGACGATCTTGTGGGACGGCGCGGAGCGGGTCGAGTTCCGCACGCACGTCTCCGGGTCGATCGGAAGGGACCGCCTGCTCCGGGTCAGGTTCCCGTCCGAGGTGCACGGCGGGCTGCCCGTCTACCAGACGGCGACGGCCGTCGTCGGACGGCCCTTCGGGGTGCCCGAGGCCGATGTGGCGGAGCACTGGTGGACGCTGGACAACCCGGCGCACCATTGGTTCGGGATCGGCTCGGTGGCCCAGATCGCGCTGACCGCCCCCAACGGCGCTACCTCGGCGGCGGCCCTGCAGGCGATCGGGGTGGCCGAGGTCGTCACCCCTAATGCTCTGCCCACGGACCAGCGGGGCTTGGTTAAGGATCTTGTCGTCGCCCTCGCCGGGGCCGGCGTCACGGCGACGACCTCGCGTGCCACCGGGACCCGCTACGGGTCGATCGACCTGGACTCGAACCTGCCGGACTTCCGGATCGCGCTCGGCGGGCCTGAAGGCAACTCGTTCACCGCCGAGGTCCTGGCAGCGGCCGACCCGGCCGTCGCGAAGCGCCTGGCGGCGCTGGTCGCGGACGGCGGCACGGCACGGCTGTGGGTACCCGCCATGCGCTCGCGCGCCGACGCGTTCGGTCCCGACGCGGACCTGCGCGGCCCCCGCGACCTGCCGGTGCTGATCGTCGCGCCGTCTGACCCGGCCGAGCTTCCGCAGGCGATCACCCAGCTGTGCGCAGACCTGCGGGACGGCAGCCTGATCGCGCCGGTCGAGCTTGCGCCGGACGCGGCGTCCGGCGGGACCGAGACGGGCCAGTTCAAGTGGCCGCATGACCTGCTCGGCGAGGGAGCGGTCGCGCTGTTCAACCGAGGGACCCTTGGCTGCGCGGTCACCCCGGACGGGACGCTCTGGATGTCGCTCTTCCGCGCCTGCGGGGGCTGGCCGAGCGGGGTGTGGATCGACGGCGACCGGCAGACTGCGCCGGATGGGTCCTCGTTCGCCTGGCAGCACTGGTCGCACACCTTCCGGTACGCGCTCGCCTCCACGCGTGCGGGGGGCGGCTGGCGTGAGGCGGGGTTCAGCGCGGCGGCGGAGGATTACAACCACGAGCTCGTGGCGGAGGCTGCAGGCCGGCCGGCCGAGCGCGACGCCGGCATATCCGAAATGCCGGGCGCAGGGTTCTGGATCGCGGGCGCCCCGAGCATCACGCTCTCCGCGCTGAAACCGGTTGGCAACCCGCTCGCCGCCGGCCGGCCCGGGACTCCGCAGGCCGAGCGGCGGGCGGTGACCGTCCGGCTGCGGGAGACCGACGGGCGGGCCGCGACCGCCCAGCTGGGGATGTCCGGGGGAATCGAGGCCGCCTGGCGCACCGACCTGCTCGAGGAGACGGAGGGCGCGGCGCTGACCGTGGCGGACGGCAGCGTCAGCGTCGCCCTCGCCCCGTTCTCGACGGCCACAGTAGTCGTCAGGCCCGCTTCCATCGCGGGCGCGACCGACGCGGGACCTGCGGCGGCGCTCCCCGAGCCGGTGCAGCCGCTGTATGCGCGGTATTGGCTGCACGGCAAGGGGCCGGCGCCGGCCGGGAACGTGCCGGTCGCGGTGCACTTCACGCCGACCAGGATCACGCTCAACGAGAATGCGCAGGACGGGCGGACGACCCTCACCGTGGCCTGCGGACCCGAGCCCGCCAGCGGAACGCTTGACCTTGTCGTGGGGGGCGAACTGATCGCGGAGATCGACGGCGCCCCCGTCGCCGGGTCAGCCGATAGCAGCTCGCTCCGCTATGATCTGCCGGCCAACGGGTTCGCCAGCTGGGACATCGCGGTGCGGGCGGCGGAGGGGACGGCGGACGGGCGGTACTTCGTCGCGGCCCGGATCAGCGACGCGCTCGGCCAGGTGCTTGAGGACACCCTGCTCGTCACGGTGGGCGAGGCGGGTCCCCCGGATGCCAGCCTTGAGCCCGAGGAGCTGTTCTTCCGCATGCAGTCCGACGTCCAGGCCCTCGCGGGCGAGGCCGCTGTCGAGGTGCTCACGCCGAAGCTGCGGCTGACGGCGGGCGAGAGCGGCGAGTTGACCGTCAAGGTCAGCAGCTGCCTCGGGTCGCAGCTGCGCGGTGAGGTCCAGCTCATCTCCCCCATCGGCACCTGGCAGACCACCGCTCCGTGGACGCAAGCGGTCGAGGTCGAACCGGGCGGCGAGGCCACGGTCAGCTTCAGCGTCACGGTCCCCGCGACCGCCGAGCCCGGCTGGGAATCCTGGCTCCTGGTGAAGCTCATGTACTTCGGCCGCGTCCGCTACTCCCCCGCGATCAGCCTCACCGTCGCCCCGTTAGTACTAGGTGCGTCCGCCCGGGCGGTCAGGCCCGGTTCGCTGCCGGGGTGTCGTCGTTGATGCTTGCCGTGGGCTGGCTAGTGATGGAGCCGTCGCGGACGCGGATGACGTGGTGGCAGCGCCCGGCGATGGCCGGGTCGTGGGTGGCGATGACCAGGGTGGTGCCGTGCTCTGCGTTGAGGGCCAGCAGCAGGTCGATGATCTCGGTGCCGGTGGCCGAGTCGAGGTTCCCGGTGGGCTCGTCGGCCAGCAGCAGGCCTGGCTGCATGATCAGGGCGCGGGCGATCGCGACGCGCTGCTGCTGGCCGCCCGACAGCTGCGACGGCAGGGCGCCGGCCCGGTCGCCGAGCCCGACGGCCTCCAGCAGCTGCTGGGCGCGGGCGGCCGGGTCGAAGGACAGGCGCCGTCGCCGCGGCAACGCGGGGGCGATGACGTTGTCGCGGGCCGACAGGGCCGGCAGCAGGTGGAACTTCTGGAACACGAACCCGACGGTGGCGCGGTAGGCGGCCAGCCGGCCCGCGGCTGAGGCTGGTGATGACGGTGCCGCCCACCTCGATGGTGCCGCTGTCGGGCGCGTCGATCGCGCCGAGCAGGTGCAGCAGGGTGGACTTGCCCGATCCGCTCGGCCCGGTGAGCGCCGCGGTGTCGCCCGCCGCCAGGTCGAGGCTGGCATCGTCGACCGCGGTGATGGGCTCCGCGTTGCCGGGACTGTAGGTCTTTTGCACCCCGGCCAGGTGCAGGGCGAATCCGGTCGTGGTCACGATTGCTCCGTTCCTGGGCGCTGTCGTTCCGGTGCGTCCGTCATGCCTCGGCCAGGTGGCGGGCGGGCGGGGTGCGCATGAGCCGGCGGGCGGGGGCGAGGGCGGCGAGCAGGGTCAGCGCCACGGCCACGGCGCCGATCCCGGCCGCGGCGGCGATGGCGCTCGGCGGGCGCGATGCCGGTGGCGAGCCAGACGCCCAGGACCGGCAGGGCGCACCCGGCGACCGCGCCGGCGATCGCGGTGATCGCGGTCTCGGCGGCGCCGAGCCGGGTCAGGTCGGCGTTCGTCCACCCGGTGGCGCGCAGCAGCGCGTGCTCGCCGGCGCGGTCGCGGGTCGCGGTGTAGTAAATGTCCCCCGCCAGCGCGAGCCCGAGGACCGCGCACACGCGCGGCGGCGGCGTAATCGGCGGCATGGACCTGCACGACGATGGCCTGGCCGAGCAGGGTGCCGCGGCAGCGGCGCCGTGGAAGGCCAGGGTCAGCACCGTGACGCAGCGTCAGCCCGGCGACGGCCAGGGCGACCCCGGCGGCGGCCAGCAGCGGACCGGCCCGGGACCCGCGCCACGTTCACCACCGCCAGCCGGGCCAGCGAGCCGACCTCGCAGCTTGCGGTAATGGCGGCCGCCGGGCACCTGGGCGGTGGCGGTGCCGGGGTGGGCGCGGGCCGCCATCAGCGCCGGGTACAGGCCCGCCAGGCAGGTCAGCGCCTCGCGATGGCGACCGCCAGCGCGAGGTAGGTCCCGGCCCCGAACCTCGCCCCGGCCAGCGGGGCGAGCGCCGCGGCCAGCGCGGCGCCGCCGATCCCGGCGGCGCAGCCAAGCAGCGCGCACTCGGCCAGGATCAGGCCGACCAGCGACCGCCGCGGCCAGCCGGTGCAGGCCAGCACGGCGAGCTCCGGCCGGCGGGCGCGGACCGAGGCGGCGACCGCGCTGGCGGTGAACACCGCGCCCAGGACCAGCACCAGGAGCATCAGCAGCCGGGTCTTCTGGTCGATCGCGCTGGAGATCGAGCTCGGCGGCGCCTATCCGCGACCACATCTCGCGACAGCTCCAACCGCGGGGCGGCCGTACCTGCCGGCCGGGTCGGTGACGGTCACCGGCGCGGGCGAGGATCCCTCGGTGATGTCGACGTGCAGGCCGGTGCGCTGGTAGATCTCCAGCGCCACCAGCCGCAGCCGCGCCTGCGACGCCGCGTCCAGGCCAACGTGACCGGTCAGCTTGACCCGGATCACGCTGATCGGCGCGGCCTTGTTCACCCCGCCGGCGGCATCCATGTGGCTGAAGCTGTCGCGCGCTTTCCAGCTCCGGCAGCGAGGAGATGGTCGTCAGCAGGCTGGGGGACACCGACAGCAGCCCGGCCGTGTTGCCGTTGGGCCGCAGCGGCTCGCCGCCCAGCGCGCTGGCCGAGGCGGGATTCGCGCCGGTGGCGGTGTCGGGGAAGTAGGTCTGCATCGGCACCGCCGACAACGCCGACGACCCGTCAGAAACCCTGGCGGGATTAAAGGTCCCCACCAGGTTCAGCTGCGGCTCCTTCTGCCAGCCGTTGAGGTTGAATGCCCGCGGGGACCGGGACATAACCATGGAGTTCCGGCGTGTCGTGCTCGACCAGCTGGCGCACCGCGGTGTCAGTCAGGTCCGGGTACACGTCCTGCAGCGACACCGTCATAGGGGGGTCGATGAATTCGCTGTCGGACAGGACCTGCCCCGGCGGCACGACCCTGGGGGACCTGGGCGGTGCCGTGGCTGGCATAGCGGACCGGCGACGCGGTCATCAGCGTCCGGAAGTCATTCGCGCCCACCACAAGTGCCGATCAGGGCCTCGGTGCTGTTGGCCAGGTCCTTGCCGGCCAGCTGGTCCAGCAGCTGGCCGTACACCTGCTGCGCGGTCACGGTCACGCTGCCCGCCTTGGCCGCCGGGGCCAGGCCGGGCAGCGCCGTGGCGAGCGTGTCGCCGTCGGCGCCCTTGCCGACCATGGCCGCCGCCGACTGCGGCATCCGGTACTCGGTGACCTGCAGCGCCTCCTGCATCGGGCTGGCGTCGGCGGCCAGCACCGGGACGCTGGTCCACTGGCACCGCGTGCCCCGCGCCGGCCTGTGCAGGTTGAACGCCCAGGTGCAGCCGCCGATTTTCCTGGTCTGCGCGTCCGGCTTGGCGACGGAGTAGCTGACCGGCCCGGCCGACGCGGCCAGGTACGCACCTGAGGTGATCGCGTGGTCCAGGCCGTCCAGCTTGGCCTCCTGCACCGGGTCGATCGCCTCCACCAGGAACGGGAAGTACCAGGCGAAGTCCTGCGTCCCGGTCGGCAGCTGGCCGCTGCCGGTAGCGTGCGGGTTCGCCGGCGGACGGGGTGTTCCACGCGTCCTGCCGGTTCGTGCTGCCGCACGCCGGCACGATCTCGCTGGTGCTTGCCGGGTCGTCGCCGGCCTGGCAGATCGGCAGCATGGCTCCCGTCCGGCTGCCGGATCTCCGGGTCATACTGGTTCAACGGGGCCGCCAACGGGCCCGTCGTCGTGTACACGTACTGGTCCTCGGCAGGGATCTTGGTCAGCCCGTTCTCCGAGGCGAACGTAGGGGCCAGCCGGTACAGCACCTGCGACTGCCCCGCGGCCGGGCTCGGCACGTGCACCGCGACGTCGAACTGCAGGTAGTCATAGCCGACCACGGCAACCGGGGCGGCCGCGTACACGCCGGGGATCTGCTCGATCTCCTGCCACTGCTTCAGCGTGATCCCGCCGTCGATGCTGCTCATCGCGATCGAGGAGACCAGGTTCCCCCGCTGCTCCGCCGCGCTAACCGACCCCGCCGGGCGCACCAGCAAGTCATAGGCCGCACGCGAGTCCGCCTCCAGCGTGCCATGCACCGTCACCTGCTCGGTCCTGGCCGAGGCACCCACCAGGGCGAAGCACGCCACCGTGGCGACCAGCACCACGACCAGCACCACCGACCGCCCGGCACGGAACCGGAGCTGAGCAAAGGCAAGACGCAGCAACTTTTTGACTCCGCGTAAGTAGCAGACCGCGAGGTGCCGGCCCTGGCTCAATTGGGATGACAGAAACTGAGCTTATCGTGCAAAAACTTGATGATCCAGCGCAATTTCTGCAGACCCGGAGCGCCCCATGAGCTGGTCTATTGCGGTGTTGGCCAGGCTGTCACCGTCCCAGATGCTCAGCTTGTTCAGCCACTACAGCTCCCTGGGGACGGCCACGCGGCCCAGCCTCGCGGACTTGCGCAGGCACAGAACACCTAGCGGCACCGCCGGCGATGCAGCCCGCCAGCTAGGGGCTATTCGTTCTCTTTGGGCGTGGGAATGCTTCCATGAGCACCGAGTCGCCCCTGAAAAGCGGTGTCTCGCGTACTTGGCTCTCGATCGACGTTGCCGAAATCGTGTAGCCGAGGAACAGGAGCAATGAGACGGCCTGGATGACGATGGAGGGCCAGAGTGAGTCGAAGGCGCCCTGACTCCAGTCGTTCAGGGCGTGCAGGACGGCGGGGACCGACACTCCCACGACGACGAGGAGGACGCGCCGCCGCTTGTAGTTCACCGCCATGCCGATGAAGAAGGCCGAGATACCGGCCCAGACGGCATGCTGGAAGCCGTCCACGAAGACGCGCTCGGCGAAGGCAAGGACCGCCTCGACCGCCTGGCTTGAGACCCGCGCCTGGTTGATGAGCAATATGTCCTGGGACGTGTAGAAGGCCTGCTCGAAAACGCCGAACGTGAGACCGGCGATGGTGCCGAGGAACATCCACATCCGGACGTCCAGCTTTGTTGACCTCCATTTCCGCAGGACAAGCCCGGCGACCAGGATCGGCAGGGCCTTCGTGATCTCTTCGTTGAAGCCGATGCCTAGGGCCGCAAGCAGGGTAAACGACTGGCCGGAGTGATGCAGGGAGCCGTTGATATTGACCGTCACGGCGTTCATCCACACCAGGACCCACACGATGATCCCGATGCCGACCTCAATCTCGAGCACCTTGATGTGCCCGGGGCGGATCAGCAGCCAGAAACCGATCGCCCACAGCGGCGCGATGTAGAGGCTGTAGGTCCAGCCCGGCGTGGTCAGGCTCTGCGAATTAGCGAACAGCGCGAGGAACACCAACGGGAGCAGCGCGTACACGATGACCAGGAGCCGCAGGCCCTGCCGCCAGGGTGAGAGATGCAGCCAGCTTCTGACCGGGAAAAGGATGTGGACCGCCTCGGCCACCTCGCCCTCGACGGTCAAGCCAGCGTGGGCGTGGGGGTAGTCGTGGCCGTGATCCCCCTGGTAGGACGGCCCTGCGGGCTCGCGAGAGGGCCCTGCGGGCGCGGCGGCGGCCCACGAGCCGGGCGCCGACCGCACCTCGATGCGGAGCACCGGCCCCTCCGCCGACCCGAGCATCAGGTCCACTGGCTGGGTTACCGCGAGTCGGGTGACCGGCTGACCATGCAGCAACGTGGCCGCGTGGCCGACGCTCTCATAAATCCAGCCGCCGTCCACCCAGACCATCCGGGCGTGCTGGCGGGAGACGGTCGGTTCGGCCACCAGGACATCGTTATCGGGCGCGCGGCCGATCCGGACCAGCTCTCCGGGCTGGAAAACATAGGAGTGGCCGTCAAGCTGGAGATGAAGCTCGCCGGGCGTGCCCGCTGGGTTGCTGTCGGCAGGCTGCTCGGCGGGCTGTGCACCCTGCTGTCCGGCTTGGGGCGCCGGCAGCCAGAACTCCCAGCCGGGCGGCGCGGCCGGCCAGGACGGCTCGGGTTGCCAGCCAGGCGCGGGCCGCCACCCGCGCGGCACCGGAGGCCACCCGGGCGGGGCGTTGAACACCCACGCCGCGCCCTCTGAACTCGCCGCCTGCGGAGTTGCATCTGGAGATGTCATAGCACGCCCCGCACGCCCCGCTCGCCCCCAGGCCAAAGACATTTCCGGAATCGCCGGCAAACCCGACCGTAGCCGCCGCCGGCGGCATGGCGCAAGTTCGACCGGTGTGGACCGCGCAGCGTCAACGACGCCGGCGGCTTGCAGAACGGTAATCTAAGCGCAGCAGAACGTTGCTCCTTGGAGGGGCCGCTATGGCCATGATCCTTGCGGATCCGCAGGATCCGTCCGCGCACGTCGGCCGTCCCGGCCCCGCGCGACCGCGGCCCCGCTGGCAGCTGTGGCGTTCCCCCGATGATCAGCCGCCGTGGGCCCGTCCAGTGCTGCTCGGCATCGCCGCGGTGGGGGCGTTGCTCTTCGCCTGGAACATCACGCGGGCCGGGCTCGCGCCCTTTTACTCGGTCGCGGTCAAGAGCATGTCCGTGAGCTGGAAGGCGTTCATTTTCGGCGCCTTCGACCCCAAGGCGACGATCACCATCGACAAGCTCGCTGGTTCGTTCCTGCCGCAGGCGCTGTCCGCCCGGATCTTCGGCTACTCCGCCTGGTCGCTGGCGCTACCGCAGGTCATCGAGGGCACCATCGCCGTCCTGGTGATGTACCGGGTGGTCCGGCGGTGGGCAGGCGTGGTGCCGGGGCTGCTCGCGGCCGGGATCTTCACGCTAACGCCGATCGGGGCGTCCATGTTCGGCCACAGCATGGAGGACGGCGCGCTCACCCTGTGCCTGGTGCTGGCGGCGGACTCCTACCAGCGCGCGGTCATGCAGGCGCGACTGCGATCGCTCGTCTGGGCCGGCGTCTGGGTGGGCCTGGGCTTCCAGGCCAAGATGCTCGAGGCGTGGACGGTGCTGCCCGCGTTCGCCATCGGCTACCTGGTGGCAGCGCCGACCGGGCTTGGTCGCCGGCTGTGGCAGCTGGGCGCGGCGGGCGTCGTCATGCTCGCGGTGTCCCTGTCGTGGATCGCCCTCTTCACCGTTACCCCGGCGGGCGACCGTCCTTACGTGGACGGGTCGACCGACAACAGCGCTTTCACCATGGTCTTCGGCTACAACGGCCTGGAGCGGTTCGGCATCAGCGTGCCGGGCGCGGTCACCTCCGGGCCGGGTGTCACCAGCGGGGGCATCGGCGTCATCAGGCTCGCCAACGGCGCAGTGGCCGGGGACGTAACGCTCGCCACGCCCGGCGGCGGCGGGTTCGGCACGGGCTGGACCAAGCTCCTCGGGACCGCCTACGGTCCGGAGATCGGCTGGCTCTACCCGCTGGCGGTGCTGGCGCTGGTCTGCGGCCTGTGCTGGACACGCCGGGCCAAGCGAAGCGACCCGGTTCGCGGCGGGTTCGTCATGTGGGGGGTCTGGCTGCTCACCGTGGGGCTGGTGTTCAGCAAGATGAGCGTGATTCCGCATACGGCCTACCTGGCGGCGCTGGCGGCGCCGCTCGCGGCCTTGTCCGCCGCCGGCATCGTCATGTTCTGGCGGGCTTACCGGGCGGATGGCTGGCGCGGCTGGATGCTGCCGGTCGCGGTCGCGGCCGAACTGGCCTGGACGCTGTTCCTGTGGCGAGGCTACGGCGGCTTCCTCCCGTGGGCGCGGGACGCCATCGTCGTGGCCGGGGTGGTCGCGATCGTGGCGCTGGTAGCCGCTTGGCTGTCCATGCGCGCCCAGGCCCGGCTGGCGACGGTCGGGCTGGCCGTCGGCGTCGCGGCCATGCTGGCGGCGCCCGGCGTCTGGGCGGCCTCCGTCCTCGACACCAAGTACGGCGGCACCTCGCTGAACGCGAGCGCCGGCCCGGCCGGGGCGATGGGCGGGGGAACGTTCACCGGGGTCATCCGAGGCTACGGCGGCCCCATCCCCAGCCCCGTTCAATCCAGCGCCCCCGTTCAATCCGGCGACGCCGGCTTCGGCGGGCCCCGGGCCGACCTGAACTTCCCCGGCGGCGGGGGCGCCGGGATAGCGGCCACTTCCACGACCACCCTCAGCCCCGCTGAGCAGCGGATCTACGACTACGTCAGCGCGCACCGCGACGGCGCCGGGTACCTGATGGCGGTCGGGTCCTGGGATGCGGCGGCGCCGTACATCGTGGTGACCGGACAGGAGGTCATGCCCATGGGCGGGTTCAGCGGCACGGTGCCCGAGCCCACCTTGGCCAAGGTCCAGGGCCTGGTGCGCACCGGCCAGCTCAGGTTTTTCCTAATCGACGGCGCCGATGAGGCCGGCGGCGGGCCTGTGGCGGGCTTCGCGCCAGGCGGCCGGGGTGCCACCGCCGCGACGATCGACTCTTGGGTGCAGGGCGCGTGCGCGACGGTTCCAGCCACTGACTATCAGGCCAGCACGGGCACCGGCGGCGCCGGCGCCGGCGCCGGCGGAGGCTTCGGCGTCGGCGCCGGCGGAGGCTTCGGTGCCGGCGGAGGCTTCGGCGCCGCCGGAGGCACGCTGTACGAATGCAGCCGAACCGCCTGATTTGCACTGCTCCCGGGCAAGCAAAGACCCCCGGCGCCTCATCACACGCCGGGGGTCAGGTTGCTCTCAGCCGCTACTCGATGAGCGCCTGCTCTTCGGAAAACATCACTTCTTCGATCGAGTCTGGCACCGCCGGGCGCTGCCGACCGCGGATGACGACGATGACGAGCAGCAGGGTCACCGCGTCGAAGATCGCCGCCAGGGCGAAGGCGGCGGACATGCCGTGCGCGAGTATGTGGTGCTGCTGCGCGACCGCGGTCAGGCCGGCGATCGGGTTCGCGGCCGCGCTGCGGCTCGCGGTGCCGTAGACCGCGACGAGCACCGCCAGGCCGAGCGCGCCGCCGACCTGCTGCATGACGTTGACCATGCTGGACGCGGCACCCGACTCCTCGGGGCGCACCCCGGCGAGCGAGACCGTCGTCAGCGGCACGAACACCACGCCCATGCCCAGGCCGAACAACATCATCGGCGGGAAGACGCCGCTCCAGTAGCTGGTGCCAGGCGAGACCTGGGACAGCCAGGTCATCCCGGCGATCACCGGCAGCATGCCGACGATCATCAGCGGCTTCGGCCCGAACCTCGGGATCAGCCGGGGAGCGGCGCGGGAGACTGCGAACAGGGTAAAGGTCATCGGCAGGAACGCGACCCCGGCCATGATCGGGCTAAAGCCGAGCACGTCCTGGAGGAACTGGGTGAGGAAGAAGAACATCCCCATCATCCCCGCGACCAGCAGCAGCCGGGCCACATACGAGCCGGAGCGGCTGCCGTCGGCGAACAGCCGCAGCGGCGTGATCGGCTGCGGTGCGCGCCTCTCGTTGAGCAGGAAGACCGCGAGCAGCGCGAAGGCGATCACGAATGAGGCGATGGCCGTGGTGTCGCCCCAGCCGTTCGACGCGGCCCTGATAAAGCCGTAGACCAGGAGGCCGATGCCCGCGGTGGAGGTGATCGCGCCGGTCAGATCGAACTTGCCGGGCTGGCGCTTGGTCTCCGCGACGAACAGCGGGGTGATCGCGACCACGGCGATGCCGATCGGGACGTTGATGAAGAGCACCCAGCGCCAGGAGAGCCACTCGGTGATCAGCCCGCCGAGCACCAGCCCGAGCGAGCTGCCGCCGGTCACGACGGCGGAGTAGATGGCGAGCGCCTTGACCCGCTCCCGGCCCTCGGGGAAGGAGCTGACCACCAGCGCGAGCACGGCGGGCGACGCCAGCGCGCCGCCGACACCCTGGATGGCGCGGGCGGCGAGCAGCATTCCCGACGTGGTCGCCAGGCCGCCGGCCAGCGAGGCCAGCGTGAAGATGGTGAGCCCGGCGATGAACATGCGGCGGCGGCCGAGAATGTCGCCCGCCCGCCCGCCGAGCAGGAGCAGCCCGCCGAACGTCAGCGTGTACCCGTTCATCACCCAGGACAGGTTGGTCGATGAGAAGTGCAGGCCGGTCTGGATGTGCGGCAGCGCGATGTTCACCACCGTCGCGTCCAGGATGATCATGAGCTGCGCGCCGAGCATGATAGTCAGCGCCAGGCCGCGGCGCCCCTGCCTGCGGCTCGGCGCAACGGATTCGGCTACATTCATGGTGGTTCTCACTTAAACGGTCACCGAGGTACGATGAGGAAAGATTCGGAGGTTCACTCCGGTTACTATACGGAGAGTCCCTCCGTTTAGCAAACTGGATTGATGAGCGATGAGCACTACAGCAGAGACACCCGCGGCAGACGACGGCGTCGCGCGGAACGATGTCATGCGGAACGACTGCTGGGACGAGCCGTCCGCGAAGATGCGCGCGGATGCGCGCCGCAGCCGCATCAAGCTGCTCGAGGCGGCCACCGCCGCGTTCGCCGAGCATGGCGCCGACGCGCCGCTCGACGACATCGCCCGCCGGGCAGGCGTCGGGATCGGCACCCTCTACCGGCACTTCCCCACCAGGACCGACCTGCAGGCGGCGGTCTACCGCAGCCAGGTGCTGACGGTCTGCGCGGCGGCCGACGAGCTCATCACCACCGTACCGCCTGAGCAGGCGTTCTTCGGCTGGGTGCGCGCGATGACGGGCTACCTGGCCACCAAGCGGGGGCTGTCGCGAGCGCTGATCGAGGCCGTCGGCAAGGACTCCGAGCTCATTTCCGGTTGCTGGATGGCGATGCGCGACTCCACCGACCGACTGCTCGCCCACGCGCAGCAGGCCGGGGTGCTCCGCGCCGACATCACCGCCCAGGACGTGCTCCGCCTGGTGCACGGGATCACCATCGCCACCGAGCAGGCGCCTGCGGACACCGACCGACTGCTCGCGCTCGTGCTCGACGGACTGCGGCCGCAGCAGAGAAGTCAAGATCTGGATCAATCTGAACGGGCCGCTGCTTCGCCTGGCCAGGACCGATAAAGCGGTACTGCTTGCAGGCGCGGGCGCGGCCGCCGCGAGGACAGAGAAATGGACGGTGGACGCGGAGCAACCGTCCGTTCACTCTGGCCTGATCTTGATTCTATTTTTCAGATCGCGGGGGGCCGGTTCTCGTAGGCGGTGGACAGCACGACTGTGGTGCGTGTGGACACGTTGGCGAGGGTGCGGATCTGCTGGAGCAGTTCCTCCAGCGCCGCCGGGGACGCGGCGCGCACCTTGAGGATGTAATTCTCGTCACCAGCCACGCTGTGGCACGCCTCGATTGCCGTCAGTGGCTCAAGGCGGAGCGGCACGTCGTCCGGGGCGGACGGGTCGAACGGCTTGACCGACACGAACGCGGTAAGCGGCAGCCCGATCACTTGCGGATCACAGAGCGCAACGTACCCGGTGATCACACCATCGGTCTCAAGACGGCGCACTCGCTGGTGCACAGCGGACACCGAAAGGCCAGCCTGCCTTGCAAGTTCCGTAAAGCTCATGCGCCCGTTCCTGGACAGCAAGGACACGATCCGGCGGTCGATCTGTTCCACTACGACAACTTAACGTGAAATGTGCGTGCGCCGTGACCGCAGAGGTAACGGCTTAATCTCATGGGCCGCGCAGGCGCGACCGACGCTCTTCGCCGACGGCGCGGGCGAGCGCTCGGGTGGATGAATATGGACCTGCGGTGCGTTGCACGGCCAAAGCTACCGATCCGTGGTGGGAGACTGGAAGTATGCAGCCGGAAGAACTCTACGAACTGGACGCCGAGGAGACGTCGGACCTCGAAGGAGCGGCCCTGCTTGTGCATCTGGACGGGTTCATGGACGCGGGCGCGGCGGGACGCCTGCTGACCGAGCACCTGCTTGATGCCTTCGAGCACGTGGCGGTGGCCAAGTTCGACACCGACCGGCTCCTCGACTACCGGTCACGACGCCCGCTGATGACCTTCGACGCCGGCACGTGGGAGAGCTACGACGCGCCCGAGCTGACCGTCTTCCGGCTTGCCGACTCCTCCGGCAAGCCGTTCCTCCTGCTCACCGGGCCGGAGCCCGACCACGAGTGGGAGGCGTTCGCGGCCGCCGCGCGGCTGCTCGCCGACCGGCTCGGGGCCGGACCGCTGATCACCTACTTCGGCGTGCCGATGGGCATACCGCACACCAGGCCGCTCGGCATGATCACGCACGCGTCGCGGCCGGGGCTCGTGACGAGCAAGGTGCCGCTGCCGTCCAAGCTCCAGGTGCCGGGCTCCGCCTCGGCGCTGCTCGAGTTCCGGTTCGGCGAGGCCGGCCGGGATGCGATCGGCCTGGTCGTCCAGGTGCCGCACTACCTGTCCCAGGCCGCGTACCCGACGGCGGCGCTGACCCTCATCGACGCGCTGACCGAGGTCACCGGGCTCGACCTGCCCGCGCTTGAGCTCCGCGAGGCGGCCGACCGGACCAACGCGCTGATCGACCGGCAGGTCGAGGAGTCGTCCGAGGTCGCGGAGCTGGTCCAGGGGCTTGAGGCGCAGTACGACGCCGCGATCAGCCGCGACGGCGAGAACCTGCTCGCCGACGGCGAGGAAATGCCGACCGCCGACGAGCTCGCCGCGGCTTTCGAGCAGTTCCTCGCCGAGCAGGGCGGAAACGAAGACTAGACGATCACCAGGTCACGGGTGCCGTTGTTCATCCGCTGGTAGCCGGTCTCGGTGCAGACCACGATGTCCTCGATGCGCGCGCCGTGCGGGCCGGGGTAGATGCCGGGCTCGATCGAGAAGGCCATCCCGTCTTCCAGCCTGGTCGTGTTGCCCTCGACGATGTACGGGTCCTCGTGGGTCTCCAGCCCGATGCCGTGGCCGGTGCGGTGGATGAACGCCTCGCCGTAGCCCGCGTCGGCGATGATCCGCCGGGCCGTCTGGTCGATGTCCTCGGCGCGGACGCCCGGCCTGACGGCCTCCGTGGCCTCCTCCTGGGCGCGCTTCAGCACTTCGTAATAGGACCTGAAATCGGCTGGGGCGCTGCCGACGGCGTAGGTCCGTGTGCAGTCCGAGCAGTAGCCGGACGGCATGGTGCCGCCGATGTCGACCACGACGACGTCGCCGCTGCGGATGACCCGGTCGGAGACCTCGTGGTGCGGAGAGGCGGCGTTCGGCCCGGAGCCGACGATCACGAAGTCGGCGCTGATGTGGCCCTCGGCGAAGATGGCCTCGGCGATCTTGACGCCGACCTGGCGCTCCGTCTGCCCCGCCTTGAGCCAGTTCGGGACGTTGGCGTGCACGCGGTCGATCGCCTCGCCCGCCTCCTTGAGCGCGGCCACCTCGGCCGGCGTCTTGCGTATCCGCAGCGGCGACAGGACCTCGGAGGCGAGCCGCTGGCCCGCCCCCGGAAGGGCCTTCGCGAACTGGAGCACATGCAGCGCCCACATCCGGTCGCTTAGGGCGACGTGCCGCGGGTCGCCGATTCTATGCCTGACCAGCTCGAACGGGTCCGTGGTCTCACCCCACGGCACCATTTCCATGTTCAGCCGGCCGGGGAGGCCTCCGCCGCCTTCAGCTCAAGGGCCGGGACGACAAGGAACGGCTCACCGTCGGCCGGCATCGCGAGGCAGGTGAGCCGCTCGAGCTGCTTGGCGTCGTAGCCCGTCACGTAGCGCAGGTCGGGCCCCGGGGTGAGCAGCAGGGCGTCGATGCCTGCCTTTCTGACGGCCTTCTGGACCAGGGCGAGCCGCTCGGGCGGGTAAAGGGCGGTGTCGGTAGTCACGTCGCTCCTAATCTCTTTATCTCACTGGGTTACCGCGGCGAGGAAGCGGCTCAGCGAGGAGCCGAGGCCGAGCGCGGCCCCGATCTCGGCGAGCAGCTCCGGGTCCGGCGGGGTGGCCGGCAGGGTGCCGTCGATGTCATCAGGCAGCGGGACGTCGGTGGCGGTCCGCACCACCGGCGGGGCGATGTCCAGGTAGGCCCGCGCGGCCTCGAGCTTCTTGCGGGTGCCGGGAGGGAAGCCGCCGTGGCCCTTGTCGAGCGCGCTCTTGAGGCTGTCCAGGTCGCCGAAGGTCCTGATCAAGGTGGCGGCGGTCTTCTCCCCGATGCCGGGGACGCCGGGCAGGCCGTCGCTCGGGTCCCCTCTCAGCACGGCGAAGTCGGCGTACTTGTCACCGGGAATGTCATACTTTTTCGCGATTCCTACCTCGGTCATCGGCTCAAGCTTGCCGAGGCCGCGCAGGGTGTAGAGGACGCGGACGCCGCGGGCGTCGTCGACCAGCTGGAACAGGTCCCGGTCGCCGGTGACGACGTCGACTGGCTGGTCGGCGAGCGTGGCCAGGGTGGCGATGACGTCGTCGGCCTCGTAGCCGTCAGCCTCGGCGAGGGCCATCCCGGCCGCGGTGAGGACCTGGGTGATCAGCGGGATCTGCACGACAAGCCCCGGCGGCGTCTGCTCCGACCCGTCGGGCTCGGCCCGGTGCGCCTTGTACCCGGGGATCGCGGCGACCCGGAACGCGGGCCGCCAGTCGGCGTCGAGGCAGGCGACCAGGCGCGCCGGGCGGTGCTCCCGGACCAGCCGGGCGATCGCGTCGAGCAGCCCTCTGATCGCGTTCACCGGCGTCCCATCGGGCGCCGTCACCGTCTCCGGCATCCCGTAGAACGCCCGGTAGTACAGCGACGCCGTGTCAAGCAGCATCAAGGATCCCACAGCGTAATCCTGCCACGCTGTGGGCCGGCGTGCGGGCGGAGCGCCTGGTGAGCAGGATCAAGAGCGCGACCAGCAGGTAGACCAAGCCCGATATGCCGAGGACGAGCGCCAGGATCACGGCCAGCACGGTCATGGCGGCGTTGTGCCAATGGACCCGGACCAGGAGCGCCGCCATGATGGCGAGCACGCCGGCGCCGCCGAGCAGGGCAGCCGACAGGGACGAGCGCGCGCGGGCGCCCGCCGGCGGGCGCACCGCGGGGCCGGTATCCCCGGCCGCGGCCTGGTCATCGCGCGCCAGAGCCACTGCCCCGGCGATCGCATGGCCGATGTCGATGGCCTCCGCGGGGGCGCGCAGCCACCGATTGAGCCGGGATTTGCCCCAGATGTACAGCGAGACCTCGACGCCGGTGGACACGGCGATGGAGACCTTGGCCTCGTCGACGAGGACGGCGGTGATATCGGTCAGTCGGAACCGACGGGTGATGAGCCCCAACTGAAGGACCAGCAGGCCGCCGCCGCTGTCCACCGCCACGGACGCGCCGATGACCGCTACGCCGACAAACACGGCGGCCAGCACCGCCGCGACCGGGATCGCGAACCAGAGCGGGAAAAACACGAGCGCGATCGCCACGCCTACGGCGGCGAAGACGACCGACTCCACCCGCAGCACGGCCGGACCGCGCCAGCGTTGAATCGGCTGTTCATTCGGCATGGGCAGATTATGCCGCATGCTGATTACTGAAGGAGAATCTTGCCGTCCGTGACGGTGATCGGGGCGGCGGGCAGCGGGCTGGGCGCCGGGCCCGCGACGACCGCGCCGGTGGTGATCGTGAACTTGGAGCCGTGGCACGGGCAGTCGATGGTGCCGTCCGCGACCTGGTTGCACAGGCACCCGACGTGCGTGCAGACCGCGCTGAATCCCTTGAATACGCCCTTGGTCGGCTGGGTGACCACGACCTTCGCGTCCGTGAAGACCATCCCGCCGCCCACGGGGATGTCCGAGGTCTGGCCGAGCAGCGTTCCCGATGGGCCGGCTGTTGTCGGGCTGGCGGCGGCGTTTGCTGTGCCGGCGGCTGCTACTGCGGGCGAGTTGGCGGCCGCCGCGGATGGGGAGGACGTGACGGCCAGGTCAGGCCCTGGGGCCTGACCCGCGTCGTTCGCGTCGTAGGGAACGGCGGCGGTGCTGCACGCGGTGAGCAGCACCGCCGCCCCGCCCGCGCCGACCAGTCCCGCGCACATCAGCACACTGCGGCGGCTTGCGGCGTGATCCGCGCCGTGATCCTTCGGGGTCCCTTCAGTCATCGATCATCCTTCGCTGGTTGTCCGACGGAACGTTCGGCACCTTTGTATGGGAAACGCGAGGTATTCGTGCGGCGATGGTGGAAGCGGTAAGACTCCGGTAATCGGCGCGGGCCGCGTGCCGGTGGTCGCTAGCCGGTGGTCGCCGGGCAGGTCTTCCTGCCCGCCATCGGGTTGCCCGCCCCGGGGGTGAGCGGCGCCACCTGGTTGACGAAGCAGGCCGCGACCACCACCCCGGCCCCGTTCACTGTGGTCGAGACGTCGTTGGCCTGGCCGAACGCCGCGCAGTGCAGGTTCACGAACGACTGCTTGAGCCGGATCGCCATGAACGTGAAGAGATTGTTCGCCTCGTCCGGCGCCGGGCTCTGTCCCTTGATGAGCAGGTTGACGTCCTCCTGCAGCCGACTGCCCTGGATCTGCTCGAGGTCCGAGCAGTACTCGCTCGGCGACTCCCCGGCGGGCAGCGGCGCCATGTCCACGATCGACCGGTAGGCGTCGGTTTTGTCGGTGCTGAAGTTGCCGTCGTTGTCCAGCGTGATCGGATCGTTGAGCGGGACGAGCGCCACCGGTCCGCTCCCCTGCTGCCCGGCCCAGGCGGCCGCCTGAAGCTCGTCGAGCGGCAGGGCGGACGCTAGGCCGCCATTGTCCGCCTGATTAGGCAGCTCCCACGGGGAACAGTGCAGCGCCGGATCGACGAACAGGTCGAGCAGCCCGTTGTCACTCCCGTTGAACAGCACGCTCGCGCGTGGCAGGGACTGCCTGTTGGCGACGGTGTCCTGGGCGATCTGGCCGTCCGCTTCCGCCAGGTACTCGGTGGTCACGTTGTCGCTCTGATCCTGATCGACGAGGGCGAAACTGCGCGTCGTCAGGCAGCTCTCGCCGTCCACGGCAGTGCCCGGGGACGGGACCGCGAGCTTGCCCGCCGCGATCGCGGCGTCCGCGGCAACGAAGAACGCCGCCGCGTTGCAGGCCGCGACCTGCGTGAACGTGGAGAACTTGCCGTCGATGTCCTCGCCAGAGACGCAATTGGCCTGCTGCAGGAGAGAGTCGGCGGTGGGCGACGCCGCCGGGAACGCGTACCCCGAGGTATGCGACGCCAAAACCGAAGTCCGAGATATGGAACGGTCCGTTGCCTCCGCGCCCACGGCCGATGTTAGCGCCGACCCGGCGGACGTGACAGACGCGGACAGGCTCGCAGACATCGGCTGAGACAGGGACTGAGACGCGGACAGCCCTAGCATCTGGTCGGCGCCGGCCAGCGTCAGGTTGTTCCCGTTGTAGCCGAACCAGAGCGCCACCACCGAACTCGTCGGGAGCTTGGGAACCACAGGAGCGACGGCCGGCGTGGTGCCGTCGTCGATGACGACCGGGTCATAAATCGAAATCTGGCCGGTCAACGCGTTGAGGATCGCGCCCTGGACGAAGGCCGTCTGGTCAGCGTTGGACTCATGGCACGGGCCCTGCCCCGGGTCAGTCGCGGTCAGCAGGTACGGCGTTGCCAGGCCCAGGGGGGACAGCGGGTTCTCAGGCACGATGAGCGTGCAGTTCGAGTTGTCCGCCGCCACGGCCGCCGCCTGGGTCACCCTGTTCGCGCGGCTCAGTCCTACGCCCGCCACCACGAGGACCGCGCACACCACGAACGCCACCGCCGCGAGCACCTGCGCCGGGACGGCCGGGAGCCGCCTGACGGCGCCTCGGCCGCGCCGGTAGCGACGCCGCCGGACAGGCCGGTGCCTTGGGTAATCCGGGCCGCTCTGATGATCCGGGCCACGCTCGGTGAACCCATAGCCGGGTGCACCGTAGCCGGAACCAGGGCCGGGGCCGCCTACCAGGCCGGTCCGCGGCGGATACTGCGGGCGGTCGCCGCGCTCTTCGTACGCGCGCGCGCCGCGATCCGCTCCGTACTCACGCCGGACGCCACCACTGCCAACCAGACGGGTCCGCCCCCGTCCGTCAGTGCCATGCGCCGCGTCGGCGACGCCGCGTCGGCGACGCCGACCGCCTCGGCTGCCTCGCCCCGAGGGCAGTCTCATTGCTCACGGTCCTTTCGAACGTCTCCGTTCCGGCCGTGACGCTCCCAGGAACAGGACGTTAGCGTTCCGTAACCTGTGGCGTGCCTGATTCACGTTTTTCTAGTTCTTACAGGGTTATAAAGGATCATCTGCTCACACCCACTCGGACCAGCACCCCTCGTCACACCGAGGACCAGCGTCGCCGCGCAGTTCCGTTGTCACGTGGCGGCGGGGCCTTACCAGGACGACGATGGGGTAAATATCCTGGTGGCATATTGCGAGCGGCGGTGGAAGTGAGCGGATCGGTACAGACGACGGGACATCGGCACCAAGAGCGCGGTCACGCGCACGGCCCCTCCCCCGACGCCGACTTGCGGTGGCTGGCGGCGGCCGGCGCGCTCATCGTGGCGTTCATGGTCGGCGAGGTGGTAGCCGGGCTGGCGGCGCACTCGCTGGCGCTGCTCTCCGATGCCGCGCACATGCTCACCGACGCAGCCGCCATCGGGCTTGCGATCGTCACGGCCAAGATCGCGGGGCGGCCGGCCCACGGCGGGTACACCTACGGGCTCCGCCGCCTGGAGATCCTGTCCGCCCAGGCGAACGGCATCACGCTGGTGCTGCTCGCGGTCTGGCTGGCCTATGAGGCGATCCTCAGGCTGATCACCCCGCACCCGGTCGCCGGCGCCCTGATGCTCGGCGTCGCGCTGACCGGGGTCTGCGTCAACCTGGTGGCGAGTTGGCTGCTGGCCAGGGCGAACGGGACGAGCGCCCGGCGCAGCCTCAACATGGAGGGCGCGATCGCGCATGTGCTCACCGACCTGTACGCCTTCGCGGCCACCGCGATCGCTGCCATCATTATCCTGGCCGCCGGCTTCGCCCGCGCCGACGCGATCGCCACCCTTGTCGTGGTCGCCCTCATGCTGCGGGCCGGCAGCGAGCTGATCCATGAGTCGGGGCGCATCTTCCTTGAGGCGGCGCCCGCCGACATCGATCCGGCGGCGCTCGGCGCGGCGATGGCCGCCCGCCCGCACGTGGCCGAGGTCCACGACCTGCACATCTGGGAGATCACCACCGGCATGCCCGCCGCCTCGGCCCACGTGCTCGTCGAACCTCACCAGGACTGCCACGCCGTCCGCGCCGATCTGGAGGCCCTGCTCGCCCGCGAGCACGGCATCACCCACCTAACCCTCCAGGTCGACCACGCTCCCGACCCCGGCGACCTCCCCACCCCGACCGCCGACCCCAACGATCACAGCCACGCCACCCAGACCGCCCACCCCCCTAATGATCACGACCGCGCCACCCCGTCCGCTCACGACCGCGCCACCCCGTCCGCTCACGACCGCGCCACCCCTCCCCCACGACCGCGCCACCCCGTCCGCCCACGACCGCGCCACCCCGTCTGCCCACGATCACGATCACGACCACCTCGCCGGCGACGCCCCCACCCCCGGCCACGACGCCCTAACCGGTGACACACCCAACCCCGGCCACGTCACCAAGCTCAAGGCGGCCGACGCCGACATCCACGACGCCGACGAGGATCACCCCCCCGGCCTCCGGCACTGCGAGGACTCCCACGGCCCCGCCTACCGCCCCACCCGCCAGCCCCCGCCCTGACCACCGCCGGCCATCTCAGCCCAACCAAACCCCGATCCCGGGTTAAAACCATCATCGTGTGACTTTTGGGGCGTCATACGACCTGAACGGCACACAATCTTGGCTTTAGGTCGATATGTCTGAAGCTTAAGTTCGGACATAAGTGGGCAAACGTCGCATCATCTCCATCGAGGAATCAGCTGTGCCACGGACGCCCACGACCCCGACCGCCAGCGAGCCAGCGAGCCAGCGAGCCAGCGAGCCAGCGAGCGACGAGTCCCGACCAGGCGAGCGAAGTCGGGATAGAGACTGCTGAACCGGGCCGAGGAACCCCATCGACCGCGTGATCCCTCCGTCATGGAGAGGGGGGCGGCTCAGGGAAATTTCCGCCGGCCTTCCGGAGGAGCCGCCGGCGGAAATTTGCCCTGGCCGCCAACCCCGGCGTCCGGGTCGGGTCTTGACCTTGACCTTGACCTTGACCTTGACCTTGACCTTGACCTTGACCTTGACCTAGACCTAGACATTGCGCCAGAGGTCTAGGCCGGGACTTGGCTTTAACGTTGCGCCACGAAGTCTGGCTCGGGTTTGACCTTGACGTAACGCTCGAGCCCTGGGTTTGACTTTCACCCGTGCGTGCGAGCCTCGATTTACGACTAACCCGCGGTCGCGTAGCCGGCTGGGGGGACGTAGCTGACGCGCTGGTAGAGCTGGCCGGAGGACGGGGAGTTGACGCCGATCTTCACGAAGTTCGCGTTGAACCAGGCAGACAGCCCCGCTGTCCACGGGATGCGCCGCCTGGAGCCCCGATCCGGGGAGAGCCAGACGTAGTCGGCCTTGCTGAACCAGGTCTGCCACTGGGCCACCACGGCCGGCATGTTCTGCGCGCCGCCCTGGACGGACACGCCGTTGCTGAGCACCAGCGTGTCGGCGAGGGAGTCGATGATGTCCGGGCAGCCTGGAGGCAGGTTGGTGAACCGGTCGGCGGCGATCGTCAGGGACACCTCGTCCGTGACGACGCAGGCGCTCGGCGGGATCTCGCGCGCCACCGCCTCGGCACCGGAATGGCGTAGCGGGTACATCTCCCTGACCTGCACCACCGCGACCAGCAGGATCACCAGCGCGAAGACGCGGAGTACCACCAGTGACCAGCGTCGGTGGCCTGCCAGGGCGCCGGCCGCGCCGCCGAGGGAGAGCGCGAGCCACGGCGCGGGGAAGTCTGCGTAGTGGTAGAAGAAGGCCGAGTACGCGGTGATCATCACCGCGGCGATCACCGCGGTGGCGAGCGACAGCCACTCGAGCGGGGTCAGCCGCCGCGACTGCCAGGCGTAGCCGGCCACGAGCGCCCCGATGAGCACGAGCGCGGCGAGGATAGGCAGCCAGCCGATGCTGCGGGAGTCGCCGACCCCGGCCGACGCGCCGGCCGCGAACATCGAGTTCCCGCCCGGGTCGAGCGTCAGCCTGCCCGACGTGCTGTAAACGTCGATGAGCCCGGTGAGGTTCGCCAGCTTGACCCCGAACGCCACGGCGCTGCCCTGGCGCTCCGCCTGGTCGAAGATCGTGGAGCGGAGGAAGGTGACCGGCGCGGCGACGAGGAACGGCCCGGCCGAGACCCCGAACCCGACCACGAGCCCGATCAGGTAGTCGCGCACCCGGCGGACCCGGTCGGCCTTGACCAGCAGGCAGAGGACCAGCAGCACAAAGGCGGGCGCGGCCGCCCAGAACTTGATCGCACCCGCGAAGCCGAGCGCGACCCCGGCCCAGCCCACCATGGACGGGCGGGCCAGGTGCCCCCGGCGGAACGCCAGGTTCATCGCGATCAGGCAGAACAGGTTCATCCACGGCTCAAGCAGCAGCGTGTGCGCGGTGGTGATGTCCGGCGGGTATACGGCGAGAACGCTGCAGGCCACCGCGGTCACCACGGCGCCCCGGTAGCGGAGCAGGTTCCCCACCAGGGGGATGCACGCGGTGGACGCGAGCGCGGTGAGCAGCCGGGCCAGCGCGAGCGCCTTCACCGTGGTGGTCAGCTTGGCGAACAACGCCACCGGCAGCATCAGCTCGAAGATCCCCGGCGGCTGGACGGTGGCGAAGTTCAGGTAGGGCAGCTGTCCCTCGGTCATCCGGATCGAGCCGCCGAGGTAGACGCCGTCGTCGTACTCGGTGATGCCGGTCAGGGAACCTGGCCTGCTGAGCGTGAAGAGCCGGATGGCCAGCGCCAGCGCCGTGGCGAGCAGGATCACCTTGCCGGGATTGCTCAGCCAGTAGGCGCGCAGCCGCCACAGGAAACCGTCCGCCTCCGGTGAGAGCCTGCGCTTCGCCTGCTTTCCGGGCGCGCTGGCAACGTCACCAGGCGTGTAGAGGTTCCCGCTCACGGGCGGAGACTAGCAGGCATCAGGGCTGCTCCGGACGACTTTGAGGACAGTTAGTGGCATTACGCGAGTCTCGGGCTTAGCCATCGAGACCACAGTAATGGTATGACCTGCGCCTCAAAGGTATGGAATCAGGGGAGGCCCAGGCAGGCCGAATCGGCAAGAAAAATAGGGGAAATAGGCTAGACGCCACGGAATTCCGGCGACCTGCGCAGCGCGTCGGCGACCGCACGGGACGTGCCCAGGCTGACGAGCGGCACCCCGGCGCCGCGGACCCGGAAGACCGTCGCGCCCGGGACGTTGCCGATCCGCACGACGGCGGCGCTCACCGGCGAACGACGGACTTTGACCTCGCCGCCGCCGTCGGCAGCGATCTTGAACTCCACGCCGAGCCGTCGACTCAGCACACCTGCCAGCTCCACCGCCGTGACCCCCTTGCGCGGTACCCGAACCTGCCCCACCATGCCTCCCAGCTCCCGATTTGATCGAACGCAGATTACCCCTCATACCTGGACGTCAGCTGTAAGCGCGCCAGCCACGCGGCCGTGTTGGGGGGAAGCGCCCCGTCCGCGTCCAGCTGACCGCTGGTCAGCAGTACCTCCGAGTGCGGCGGGAGCACGACGGGCGTGGCGCCGAGGTTGGCCGCGAACAGGAAGCCCGGGTCGCGGGCGAAGAGCAGCGCGTCGTCCGGTGCCGCAAGCCAGCGCATCGAGGTGCTGTCCTCATTCCCAGCCCGCCCAGCCCCCGCTCCCGATGCCAAGCGCGGGGTGGCTGCGGCGGATCCGCAGCGCCGCGGGTAGAGCGATTGAAACGATTCCGGGTCGCCGGACTGAGTCGCCATGCTGTACTCGCCCCACCACGGAGGCTGCGGAAGCCAGGGCGGGGCCGACGTGAAATCACGGTCCGTTCCGGAGAATCCGAATGAAGGTCCGCCGGCTGTCCACGGCAGCGGGACCCGGCAGCCGTCGCGGCCGACTACCTTCCCCCCGGTCCGGCGGAACGTCGGGTCCTGCCTGGCGGCGTCAGGAATGTCGTTGACCTCGGGGAGGCCCAACTCCTCGCCCTGGTAGACGTAGGCCGAGCCGGGCAGCGCGAGCAGCAGCAGCGCGGCGGCACGGGCCGCGTCGGGCCCCCAGCGGGTGACCGGGCGGACCACGTCGTGGTTACCGATCACCCAGGGGGCGCGCGAGCCGTCGGTGAAGGCGTGTGTGTCGTCGATCGCCGCGCGCACCGCGGTCGCGGACCATTCCGTCTTGACCAGCTCGAAGTTGAACACCTGGGGCAGTTCGCCGGGCGCGAGGTAGGGCTCGAGCGTGGTCGCCGACTCCGCCCAGACCTCGCCGACCGCGGTGCGGGCGCCCGGGAAGCCGTCGCTCGGGTAGCTGTCGAGGACCGCGCGCCAGTCACGGTAGACCGCGTGCACCTCCGGGCGGTGGTAGTAGGCCGAGGGGCCGTTGGTCAGCGTCGGGTCGGCCACGTCGGCCAGGTCCGGGTCCTTGAACAGGCCGTGCGCGACGTCTATCCGGAATCCGCCGATGCCGCGGTCGAGCCAGAACCGCAGGATCTCCTCGAACATCGGCCCGACGCGCGGATCGCGCCAGTTCCAGTCCGGTTGGCTCGTGTCGAACAGGTGCAGGTACCACTGGCCGTCGGGCACCCGGGTCCACGCTCTGCCGCCGAACTGGGAGGGCCAGTTGTTCGGCGGCTCGGCGCCGTCGGGTCCCCGCCCGTCGCGGAAGATGAACAGATCGCGCTCGGAGCTCCCCGGCGGTGCCGCCAGCGCCTTCTTGAAGAGCGGGTGGTCCCACGAGCAGTGGTTCGGCACTATGTCGACAATCACTCTCATGTCATGGTCCTTCGCGACCTTGACGAGCTGATCGAAATCGCTCAATGTGCCGAAACGCGGGTCCACGTCCATGTAGTCGCTGACGTCGTAACCGCCGTCGTTGAGCGGCGACGGGCAGAAGGGCGACAGCCAGATCGCGTCAACGCCGAGGGCCGCCAGGTAAGGGAGACGTGCGACAAGGCCGGGCAGGTCACCGTTCCCGTCCCCGTTGTCGTCTGCGAAGCTGCGCGGGTACACCTGGTAAACCGCTGCGCCTGCCCACCAGGGATTGTCGGGTTTGCCCACTCGCTGTCCCTTCCCACTGTTGACTTTGATCATTCCCTCGCGCGTGGCGAGTCAGTACAGTCGTGCATGGAGGCGTCTGGGTTCCTGGTGGTCCCCCTGGTCTTCAAAACCAGTGAGCGGCGTGCCGCGTCGCTGGCGGGTTCGATTCCCGTCCGCCTCCGCCACCACTATTTGCGCAGCGCAAGCACTCCGCACACAGATGCGGCTTTATTTCATTTCATTACTTTCGGAACGTAGGCTGGGCAGATGCTCACTGACTCCTACGGGCGGGTGGCCACGGATCTGCGCGTCTCCCTCACTGACCGCTGCAACCTTCGCTGTGCCTACTGTATGCCGCCCGAGGGGCTTGACTGGCTGCCGACGCCCGAGGTGCTGACCGCCGACGAGATCGTCAGGCTGCTCACGATCGGCGTCGAGACGCTGGGCATCCGCGAGGTCAGGTTCACCGGCGGCGAGCCGCTGCTCCGCCGCGACCTGGCCGACATCATCGTCAGGACCGCCGCGCTCGACCCGCGGCCCGACATCTCGCTGACCACGAACGGCATTGGCCTTGACAAGCGCGCGGTGGCACTGAAGGCGGCCGGGCTTGACCGGATCAACGTCTCGCTCGACACGCTCCGCCCTGAGGTGTTCCGTAAGCTAACCCATCGCGACCGGCTCCCCGACGTCCTGACCGGGCTCGCCGCCGCCGCGTCCGCCGGGCTGACCCCAGTGAAGGTCAACGCGGTGGTGATGCGCGACCTGAACTCCGACGAACCCCCCGAGTTGCTCGCCTACTGCCTGGACCACGGGTACGAGCTGCGCTTCATCGAGCAGATGCCGCTCGACGCGCAGCACGGCTGGAAGGGACGGAGATGGTCACCTCGAGCGAGGTCCTCGACTCGCTTTCCGCCGCGTTTAAGCTATCCGAAGATACCGAACGGTCCCGTGGCGCTGCGCCGGCCGAGACATTCCTCGTCAACGGCGGCCCGGCCAGAGTCGGGGTGATCGCCTCGGTCACCCGGCCGTTCTGCGGCGCCTGCGACCGGGTGCGCCTCACCGCCGACGGGCAGATCCGCAACTGCCTGTTCGCCCGGTCCGAGAGCGACCTGCGGGCGGCCCTGCGGTCCGGGGCGACCGACGAGGAGATCGCCGCCCGATGGCGCGCGGCGGTCGCGTCGAAGCTGCCCGGGCACGGGATCAACGACCCGTCCTTCCTCCAGCCGGACAGGCCCATGTCCGCCATCGGCGGTTGAGGCGCCGTCCGCCATCGGCGGCTAGCCGCCTCTTGCTGTTATCCGTGGCAAACGGATGGACATGGCTAGCGCTGAAAGTTTGACCGGCGATGACCGGCCAAACTTTCAGCGCTGTGGCTGACTTTTCAGATGCCGAGCTTGGTGCCGTCGATGGACTCGGCCGCGGATGGCGCGGTGATTGCCTGCGGCGCGCTGTACTCGGTGAAGGCGATTACCCCGTTGCTCGCGCTCGGCTCCGCCAGCTTCAATAGCATTGGGGTGGACGAGTTGGTGATGTAGGCGACCCGGCCTGGCCCGTCGGGGTGACCTTATAGGCGCTCTCGCCGTTGTAGGTCGTCGGGGGCGGCCACGTACGAGGTGCCGGTCGGCGT
>CAVZUX010000037.1:0-29446 GCA_963778435.1 uncultured Actinomycetota bacterium | reverse complement strand
GTGATCCTGGCAGGCCCGTACGAGTACGGCGACCCGGACGCGCTGCCGGTGGCGGACCTGCACCCGCCCGCCGGCGTGATCGGCGGCGCCCTCGTCAGCCCGGTAAGCGCCGGAAGAACAGGAACGGAGGCCTAACGGCGCCATGACGGAGATCACCCAACCGGGCGGCGGCGAGGCCGCCACCCGGGCCACCGAGGAAACGGCCTTTTACCACGAGGCCGCGCTCAACGCGAACTGGACGGGCTCCAGGCTCGCGATCGGGTCGATGTCGTTCTTGTTCGGCGCGTTCGCGTTCGCCTACTTCTACCTCCAGTCATCGAACGGGCACTCCAAGTGGCTGCCCAGCTCGACGACCCCGCCGCAAACCGGGTACGGCGCCGCGATCATGGCCCTGGTCGTGGTCAGCGCCGTGCTCAACACCGTCGGCCTGCAGCGGATCAAGGCGGGCAGCAAGAGCGCCTGGATGCTGGCCGGCCTTGTCGCCCTGATCGCCGGCCTCGCCGCGGTGGCGCTCACGGTCTGGCAGCTGCTCAACCTGCCGTTCCAGCCCGGCCAGTCCGGCTTCGCCAGCGTCTTCGTCGGGTTCTACCCGGTGGCGCTCACGGTCTGGTTCGCCGCGATGATCTGGCTGGAGATCCTGCTCGCCCAGGCTCGGAACTTCCCGGCCATCTCCTTCGTGGAGCAGCCGCCCACTTACGCGGAGGCGCACTCGGTGCAGCGGTTCCAGTCGGCGCTGAGTGCCTTCACCACCGTGTGGAACTACCTCGCCATCATCGCGTTCATATTCTGGGTGCTGTTCTACGTGCGCTGACCCAGCGGCTTGGAGGAATTGACTGCTGTGTTTGCTCTACACCTTGCACCTCTCGCGGATGGACCCGCGCAGTATTTCGGCAGCACGATCATGACGTTCGCGCTCCCGTTCGGGGCGCTCATCGTGGCCTACATCGCGCTGTACTTCCTCTTCAGGGCCAGGCATTCCGGGCCCAGGCTGAGGTGGTCCGGTGACGGCGCCGCCGAGGTCTCCTCGGTGACCACCCGGGAGCCGGGCCCCGCGCCGGCCCCGGGGTGACCCGTCCGGCTCCGACGTCGGCTGCGGCTCCGGCGTCGGAGTCAGCGTCTGCGGCGCCTGCTTCGGAGGAGGCCGCCCCGCCGACCGAGACGGCAGCAGAAGAGACGGAAGGCAAGGACGGCGGGGAGGGGTGAACTCCTCTCCAACCGCGCTCCCGGTGACGGTGAACGTGGCGGCAGCGGGCGATGTCGGCCCGCTGCCGCCGGCCGTCACCGAACTCCCCGGGCGGTCGCGGGCGCGCTCGTCGCGCTGACCAAGCCCCGCATCATCGAGCTGCTCCTGGTGACCACGGTCCCCACGATGCTGCTCGCCCAGCGGGGCCTCCCGTCACTCGAGCTCGTCCTGGTCACGCTGATCGGCGGCACGCTCGCCGCCGGGAGCGCCAACACGATCAACTGCTACATCGACCGCGACATCGACGCGGTGATGAAGCGCACCTCCCGCCGCCCGCTCGTCAACAAGCAGGGCATGATAACGCCGGCCGAGGCGCTGGCCTGGGGCGTCGCACTCGGCGTCGCCGCGACCCTGCTGCTCGGCCTGCTCGCCAACTGGCTGGCCGCCTCGCTGGCCGACGCCGCGATCCTCTTCTACGTCTTCGTCTACACCCTGCTGCTCAAGCGCCGCTCCCCGTCGAACATCGTGATCGGCGGCGCGGCCGGCTGCTTCCCCGTCCTGGTCGGCTGGGCGGCCGTCAGGGGAACGATCGCGATCCCGGCGATCCTGCTGTTCCTGGTGATCTTCCTCTGGACCCCGCCGCATTTCTGGGCCCTGGCGATGAAGTTCAAGGACGACTACGCCCGCGCGAACGTCCCGATGCTCCCGGTGGTGGCCGCGCCCGCGCTGGTGACCCGCAAGATCGTCACCTACTCGTACCTGATGGTCGCCGCGACGCTGGCGCTGGCACCGTACGCGGGCTGGCTCTACACCGCCGCCGCCGCCGGCCTCGGCGGCTGGTTCCTGGTCGAGGCGCACCGCCTGCACGCCCAGGTCCGTGCGGACGGCGAAAAGCCGTTCCCCATGCGCCTGTTCCACCTCTCCATCGCCTACCTCACCCTCCTATTCGCAGCAGTAGCCGTCTGCGCCGTGCTGCCGGTCGGTCATTGGTAAGAATTCAAGATCCCCAAATAACCCAAATGGCGTACCTGACAGGTCCATCTGGGTCGATGGCGTAGCTGACTTGCTTTCGGCCGGCTGCGTCAGGTCGACCCGGATGTCGGCGGCAGCGATGACGGCGGGGCGGTGGCTCACCGCGAGGACGGCGTGGCCGGCGGCGGCGTAGCGGCGGAGCGACTCGATCACGACGGCCTCCCGCTCCGCGTCGAGGCCGGCGGTCGGCTCATCGAGAATCAGGACCGGTCGGCCAGGGAGCAGCGCGCGGGCAAGAGCCACCCGGCGGCGCTGGCCCGCGGACAGGCCGGCGCCCCGGTCGCCGAGGACGCGGGTGAGCGGGACGTCGTCGAGGGCGGCGTCCCTGGCGGCGCTGGCCACGGCCTCGTCCGGGGCGGCGGGCCAGCCGAGGCGGATGTTCTCAGCGACCGTGCCGGTGAACATGGTCGGGTCCTGCGGCAGCCAGCCGAATACGTTCCGCCCGGGCGACGCGGAGGGCTGGGCAGCGGCTGGAACCACGGAACCGTTCGGGATCAAGGACTTTGACCTTATCGATCCCGATGTTGGCGCGGTGAAGCCCAGGAGGCAGCTGAGCAGCGTGGTCTTGCCACAGCCGCTCGGGCCTGCGAGGACGGTGAAGCGGCCGGGTTCGATGGTGAACGTGGCTCGGTCCGGGGCGGGGGCGGCGCGGCCCTCGTGGCGGACGCTGATCGCATCGACCTGGATGGAGCGGGGGGCGGCCGGCGAGTAGGTCGCAGCGGGCGAGAAGAGCCCAGCGGAGCCGGGGACGGGGACGGGGACCTCCGTCTCCGGCTGCGCGCGAGTCTCGCAGATCGCGAACACCTCCTCGGCGGCGGCCAGGCCGTCGGCGGTGGCGTGGAACTGCGTGCCGAGGGCGCGCAGCGGCAGGTAGGCCTCGGGGGCGCAGATGAGCACGAGCAGGCCGGTGCGCAGGTCGAGGTGGCCGTAGGCAAGCCGCAGGCCGATCTCGGTGGCGACCAGGGCGACCGACATGGTGGCGACCAGCTCCAGGGCGAGGCTGGACAGGAACGCCAGCCGGAGAGTGGCCATGGTGGCGCGACGGTAGGAGTTCGTGACCCGTGCGATCTGCCCGCGCTGCGCCTGCGCCCGGCCGAAGACCCGCAGCGTCGGCAGGCCGCTCACCACGTCATGGAAGTGGTGCGCCAGGGTGGCGAGGGCGCGCCAGCGCTGCGCGGCCCGGCGCCCGGTCGCCCTCCCGATCAGCGCGCCGAACAGCGGGACGAGCGGCAGCGTGCACAGCACCGTGATGCCCGAGACGGGGTCGGCGACGGTGATCGTGATCAGCACCGCCACCGGGACCGCAACGGCGCCGATGAGCGCGGGCAGGTAGCTGGTGAAGTAGCCGTCGAGCCCGTCGAGCCCGGTGGTGGCGAGCTGGGTGAGCGCCGCGGCATCCCAGCAGGCCGCCGTTGCCGGAAACCCCGCAATCCCGCCGCCAGCCGGGGCCGAGCGCGAGGACGCGGGCGAGCAGCGCGGTCCGCAACTCCGTCTTGGCCTCGGCGGACGCGCGGTGCGCGGCGGCCTGCGCCGCCCACGCGACCGCCGCCCGGCCCACCGTGACGGCGGCGAGCGCGGCCAGCGGCACTGCGCACGCGGCCAACGTCGCTTTATCGATAAATACGTCGGCGATCATGGTGGCGAGCAGCCACGCCTGCGCGATCACCAGCGCGGCGGACGCCAGGCCGAGCGCGGCGAGGACGGCGATCGGGACGACGGCCCGGCGCGCGTGCCGCAGCAGCCTCGGGTCCAGGGGCTTCAAGGGGCAAACCCAGCGACCAGGAATTCCATCCCAATGGCGATCGCGACAAAATGGAAATAATAGACGGCGGTAACGCCCAACTGCCACCGCGATAGGTCAAGCAGGTCCAACCGTTCGCCCCCCTTTGACGCAAGGGATCAGTACCCAGAAATATCGAACCCGCACTTCGACGCAGTGCGCGGCGCTCGGCGTTTCTGATCAAACGATTCCTGATAAGGATGACTTAAAGTCATCCGGCCCGATTCATACGCAGGGATCAGCCGCGATGCTCGGCCTTGACTTATCCGAGATAATATTGTACGGTTATAACCGTACACTCCGTGCGATAACCAACGTACGTCGGCAACCTCCTGTAGCGCCGCCCCCGACTCGGCACCACTGACCTGCCATGCGCGAATACTTGCGGGGACGCGCAGCACGGACGAGGGTCGCCCGGTTCCGCCGCCGGGCGACCCTCTTTCGCGTCTCGGGCACTGTCCGCGGCACTCGGTCCTCCCCGCTCGAACTCGCCGACGACGCTCCGCGAGCTGGGCATGCCGCGGGGCACGTCGCTCGGCTCAAGGACGGCGCCGGACACCCCGGTGACGGTCCCGTCGGCGGTGACCATTGCGTCGACCCGGTGCCGGAACCCGAACTCGAGCCGGCCGGCCTCGGCCGCCGCCCGGACCCGCTTCTCGAACGGTTCGACCACGCCGGGCCCGGTGCCCCAGGTGATGTGGAACCTCGGCACCGAGTTGCCCGGTCCGGCGCCGTCGTAACCGCCGCGCTCGGCCCAGCCGATGACGGGCACCACGGAGTGCCCCAGCTGGCTCAGCCAGGGCCGCTTCTCGGTCGCGGCCCACTCGACGTAGGCGCGGGCCCACTTCTTCGGCCACCACGCCTGGCCGCCGAGCGACTGCTCGGACTCCTGGTCAAGCAGGAGCACCCGGCGCCCTGCCTCGGCGGCCTCGGCCGCTGCCACCAGCCCGGCGAGCCCCGCTCCCACCACGATCACATCAGCGTCGGCCATTGTCGCCTCAGGACAGACCGGACAGCACGCCCGCGGGCAGCAGAGCATGCACGCCCCAGGTTACGTTGGCGACCTGGGTGACCCGCAGGTCCACGCAGGTGGACGCGAGCGCGAGCGCCTCCGCCCGGGACGTCCCGTACAGGCCGGCCAGCCACGTCACCATAGCGTCAAGCGCGTCGCCCATCGCCTCGTTCAGATCCGCGGCGAACCCGAACGTGACCAGCCCGGCGGGCGTCTGCGCGTGCACGCTCCCGAGGGGTCGTCCGGTCGCGATCGAGACGACGGCCTCGGTCGTCATCGCGCACTCGATCGCCGTCCCGCACGATTCGCCGTCGCCCTGCGCCGCGTGCCCGTCACCGAGGTAGAGCAGCGCGCCGTCGACATTGACCGGCAGGTACAGCGTCGAGCCCGCGGTGAGTTCCTTGCAGTCGATGTTCCCGCCCGCCTCGGTGCGCGGGGGCACCGTCGAGTGCGCGCCCGGGCCGGCCGGGGCAACCCCGGTCACGCCGAGGAACGGCGCGAGCGACCGGGTGTACTTCCCGTTGGCGGTGGCCGTGAGCGCGTCGGCGTCGATCTCCCACAGCAGCCACGCCTGCTCCGCCCCGACCAGCCCGAGCCGCCGCACCACCGGCGAGTCCGGCACCGCGGGCGACGACGTCCACCCCCACTCCTCCGGCGTCAGCGACACGATCCGCACCGCGAGCATGTCACCGGGCGCGGCGCCGCGGACCGCGACGGGCCGGTTCAGGCAGTGACCACGGAACTCCCCGGGGAACATCGTCGGCTGCCCGACGTCCCCGGGAAACTCCTGCCGCTTCAGGTACCCCGCCGCGTCCAGCGACCGCACCACGATCGTGTCACCGGAATCGATGGTCAGCAGCGGCTGGTGCTCCGCCGAGAACACGTTGACAGTGCTCTCCGGGGTGGGCTCTATGCGGTAAGAAGTCATAAACCCTATTATTCCGAACGGTCCCGTGGTTCCACGCCACCGTCAAGGGATTCCCCGGACATCGGCAAAACGCAACAACGGCTAAACGGGGGAAGCGCTCAATCGGAACCCGTCTCCGTCTCCCTGAGCAGCCGCAGATCCACCGCGAGGTTCGACGCCGATTGCCGCGTGTGCGGGTGATCCTCACCCAGTATCCGGCGACGCCGCGCCAGCGTGTCTTCATCCACCCCCCGGGCTGCGCGGTACTCACCCAGCGCCCGCAGGCTGCTGGCGAGACTGCTCGCAGCCGCGAGGGTGTCAGGGTGATCAGCGCCGAGCAACCGGCTGCGTCCAGCCAACGCACCCTCATCCAGCTCCCGGGCCGCCTGGTACTCCCCCAGCTTCCGCAAGCTGTAGGCCAGGCCCATCGCAGAGAACATCGTGTTGGGATGATCCGCGCCCAGAGCCCTCCGACAGCGTGCCAGCACATCCCCGTGCAGCTCTCGCGCCGCCCTGTACTCACCCAGCCCGTTCAGGCTGTAGGCGAGGTTATTGGCAGCCTTCAGCGTGGTGGGGTGATCCGCGCCAAGCACCCGGACCATGTGAGCCAGCACAGCCTCGATCAGCTCCCGCGCTTTCTTGTACTCGCCCAGCGCGTACCGGTCGATGGAAAGGTTGGTGACAGACAGGAGCGTCAAGGGATGGTACTCCCCCGACAACCTGCGATGCCGCGCCAGCGAATCCTCGTCCAACTGGCGGGCTCGCACGAAACGGCCCATGTCGCGCAGGGACTGGCCGAGGGCGTTAGCCGTCAGGAGGGTGTACCCGTCGTCGGGACCGAGGCGCGCCCGGGCCCGCTCGTACAGCCGACTGGCGAGGTCATGGCCAGCCTGCGCGTCGCCGCGGCTGGTCAGGTACCAAGCCGCGCCCTTCGCGAGGTCACGCAGGCCCTGACTGTCCAGGGCGGCCGGCTCGACGGCCAGCAGGTGCGGCAGCACCCGCGCCCACGCGGGCCAGTTGCCAGGCAGGGCGCCATCGCCCGGGTCGCTGGCCGCGATCGCCTTCTCCGCCAGGGAACGGGCGGCATCGGCCTGATCCGGTGGCAGGCAGGTGCGGAGGATGGCCTGGGTGAGGCGGTGCATGGTCAGGCCATCGGGGTCGAGGCGAGCCAGCGAGCTGCGGGTCAGCCGCGTCAGGAGCCGGGACCTGGTCAGCGGATCGGTCACCCGGCTGGCCAGCGGATAGGGCAGGTCAGCAGCGGCCTGCGTGAACCAGTCAACCGGGACGGCCTCGGGGGCCAGGAACGCGCAGACCGCCGCGACGTCGGCGGCCCCCTTGTCCTCGGCTCGCAGCCGGTCGTAGGCCAGCCGGGTGACCGCCGCCAGCGTGCCCGTATACGACGGCGGCTTCCCCTCGTTGAGCAATCCGCCGCCCGGGTCTTCAGCAGCGCGACGTACTGCGCGGCCGGCATCTGAGTCTCGGCCAGATAGCCCGCCGCCTGGGCGACCGCCAGCGGCAGGTCGCCCACCGCCGCCCCCACCGCGTCCGCGTCCTGCTCGGACAGCCCGATGACCCGGTTGCGCAGCATCGCGGCCGACTCGGGGCGGGCCAGGACGTCCACATCCACGAAGACGGCCACCTCATCCCAGCCGTAGGAGCGGGACGTGATCAGCACATGGCCCGCACCGCCAGGCAGCCAGACCCGCACGTCATCGGGATGGGTGGCGTTGTCGAAGATCAGCAGCCACCGGGTGCGCCGGTGCAGCGCGCCGAGCACGGCGCGCTTGACCGCGTCCAACGGTGCGGCCGGGTCAGCGCAGCCCAACTCGGCCGCCAGCACCGCGAATTGCTCGCCAAGCAGCGCCGGGTTCTCCGCGTTCAGCCACCAGACCATGTCGTAGTCGTCCGCGTGCCGGTGCGCGTACTCGATCGCGATCTGGGTCTTGCCGACGCCGCCCATGCCGCGCAGCGCCTGGACCGCGACGGGGCCACCGGACACCAGGGCCGCGCGAACCTCGGCCAACAATTCCCCGCGTCCGGTGAAGGCCGGGTTCCGGGCCGGGACGGCGCCCCAGATACGCGCGGGTGCCGCCGAGCCGGGGGGTCCCGCCGACGCTGGCGGGGGCGGGGCGGGCGGGGGCGGGGGCGGGGCGGGTGGGGGCGGGGCGGGCGGGGGCGGATACTGCGCGAATGTCGAGCCGTGGATGTGGAGGTGCATGTCTCGGCCGGCGACGTAAGCATCGCCTGCCGGAGCTACGTCTTGGCGTAGCTGCGGGCTTCTCCTCTCGTCCCCCGACAAGGCACACCCTCCGTTGCGTCACCCGATGATTGCAGAATCCGGGACGGGACGGGCGAAGCAACCGACCTTTTTTGGCGCAGCCGACAGCACCCAGGCACACCTTGCTATCGGTTCTGACCACTTTTCTGCCCAATTTGTCCCGATATGGGCGTTCAAAACTGATAGGAAGGCGAAACTGAGTGGTCAGAACTGATAGCAAGCGGGTGGCAAGCAGCCGTCTTCTTGCTGTTATCTTTGAGACCGAGCTCTAAGGCGACGGGGCGGTTGAAGTCGCGGCGCTTCTTGCTGTTATTTGCCGAACGGGGACTGCGGATGGGCGTACTAGCGGATGGGTGTCACCAGTTGCGCATCGAGTTGCTGAAGATGGCCTCCAGGTCCTCCGCCATGACATCGCGCGGCGCCATCGTCAGGATGCGCTGCTGCTTGAGCGCGCCCGCCACCAGGTCGGGGATGTCGGCATGGGCGTAGCCGACGTCGGCCACGCCGTTCGGCAGGCCGATGTCGCGCATCAGCGACACGATCGCCTGCGGCAACCGGTCGCGCGGGTCCTTGACCTGGCCGGCGGTCGGGTCGAGCAGTTCGGCCGCGCGCAGGTGCCGCTCCGGGTCGGTCGGGAAGGTGAACCGGAACGTGGCGGGCGCGGTCAGTGCCACCGACTCGCCGTGCGGCACCATCGGCTCGGCCTGCGGGTAGTCCGGCGGCCGGTAGTGGGTCACCCGACCCGCGATCGGGTAGCCGCAGGCGTGCGGGATGTGAACGCCGGCGTTACCGAAGCCCATCCCGGCGAACGACGCGGCCAGCAGCATGTCAGTCCGCGCGTCCAGGTCGTTGCCGTTCAGCACCGCCCGGCGGAACGCGCGGGACAGCAGCGGCAGCGCCCGCTCGATGAAGGCGTCGGAGACCGGGTTGTTCCCCACGTACACGGCCCGCTGCTCCGGCCGCCGCCGTGGGTAGGACCGGTAGTGCCGCGCCGTGTACGACTCGAGCGCGTGGCAGAGCACGTCCATCCCGCACGAGGCGGTGACGTGCGGCGGGAGCGTGAGCGTGGTGAGCGGGTCGACGACCGCGAGGACCGGCCGTAGCTTGGGATGGCTGATGCCGGTCTTGACCTTGAGCGCGAGGATGTCGAGGATGCACATCGCGGTGCTCTCCGCGCCGGTCCCCGCCGTCGTCGGCACCGCGACCAGCGGCTTGAGCGGCTGGGTGGGCGCCTTCCCGCCGCCCACCGGCTTGTTGACGTAGTCCATCAGGTCGCCGGGGTTGGTCGTCAGCAGGTTGATCGCCTTGGCCGTGTCGATGGACGACCCGCCGCCCACGGCCACAAACCCGTCCCAGTCGGTATCGCCGGCGAACTCGGCCGCCGCGCGGAAGCTCTCGTCGGTCGGCTCGACGTGCACGCCGGCGAAGACGGTGGGCTTGAGGCCGGCGTTCTGCATCGACTCGGCTGCCCGGTGGGGGACGCCGGTGGAGGCCACGCCCTCGTCGGTGACGATCAGCACGCGCTCCAGGCCCAACTGGGCGCAGTCGAAGCCGATCTCGTCGAGCGCTCCAACGCCGAACTTCAGCGGCGGGGCGCCCCACGTGAAGACGGTCTCTGTCCGGTATTCGGTCATTCTTCCCCCTGCGAGTTGGCTCCGTTAGGGGCGATCCGGCCCGGCATCGCCGTCGTCGCCCGCACCTTCTTCCCCCGCGTTAGTCCTTTTCCCCCGCGTTAGTCCTCTCCCCCGCGTTAGTCCTCTCCCCCGCGTTAGTCCTCTCCCCCGCGTTAGTCCTCTCCCCCGCCTCCAGTCCTCTCCCCCGCGTCTAGTCCTGAGCTGCCCGTGCGGGTCGTATCGCTAACGGGCTCGGCTCGCGGCGCCGAACCATCTGGGCAATTGGCTGAGCAGGCTTTGCCGGTCTTCGCCGGCCCAGGCGACGTGGCCGTCCGGGCGGAGCAGGACGGCGGGCGCGTCTAGCTCCTCGCTGACCTCGATCAGGTGGTCGATGCGGTCCGCCCAGCCCGCGACCGAGAGTCGACCGGTCTGGTCGAGGAGGAGGCCACGGCCGGCGTGCATCTGGGTGTAGAGGCGGCCCCGCTTCAGTGCTACGTCCCGCAGGTGCCTGCCGAGTAGTTCGTGGCCTTCGCCGAAGTCGTAGCGGACGCTGATCGCGGTGACCTGCTCGGTCAGGTACCGGTTCACTTCTTCGAAGTCCATTAGTTTCGATATCAGGCGGCGCACTGCCTGGGGACCGGGCTCGGTGGAGAGCAGCTCCATTTGCGCGCGGGTGTTGTCAAGCACATCGGCCGCCACTGGGCGCCGTTCGGTTTGGTAGGTGTCAAGAAGGTCCTCCGGGGCCCAGCCGGCGATCTCGGCGGCCAGTTTCCAGCCGAGGTTGAATGAGTCCTGGATGCCGAGGTTGAGGCCCTGCCCCCCGGTCGGCGGGTGGATGTGGGCCGCGTCGCCGGCCAGCAGCACCCGGCCTGCCCGGTAGCGGTCGGCCAGCCGGGTGGCGTCGCCGAAGCGGGATAGCCAGCGCGGTGAGTGGGCGCCGAAGTCCGTGCCCGCGGTCGCCCGCAGCTGCTGCTTGAACTCCTCAAGGGTCGGCGGAACCGCGCGGTCCTCGACTACCGCCTCGCCGGGCACGATGACGCGGTATACCCCGTCCCCGAGAGGCCCGGCGCCGAACCGCTTCTGGGTCTGGCGGACCTCGGCTACCACAGCCTGCAGGGTGTCCGGCGGTACGGCCACCTCCATCTCGCCCAGCAGTGTCCAGACCCTGCTGGGCTCGCCGGGGAAGTCGATGCCGAGCAGCTTGCGCACAGTGCTGCGCCCGCCATCGCAGCCGACGAGATAGCGTGCGCGCAGCCGCGTGCCGTCGGCCAGCTCGACGGTCACCCCGTCCTCATCCTGGGTCAGCGCGACCAGGTCGCAGCCACGCCGGATCTCTGCGCCGACCTCAGCCGCATGCTCCGCGAGCAGTCGGTCCGTGATGTTCTGCGGAATGCCCAGGACATACGGATGGGCGGTGTCCAGCCGGTCCGGCGCCGGCTTGCTGATGCCAGCGAAGAAACCGCCGAGCGGGTACTGCTTGCCGAGCGCGAGGAACCGCTTGAGCAAACCACGCTGGTCCATCACCTCGATGCTGCGCGCGTGCAGGCCGAGCGACCGCACAACCGGAGTCGGCTCCGCCTCCCTCTCCAGCACGACCACGTGCACGCCGTGCAACCGCAACTCCCCCGCCAGCATCAAGCCGGTCGGTCCGCCGCCCACCACGATCACGTCAATCATCAAGACCCCCATCGCGACTCTCACTTCCGCCGTTCTGCCTCCGGCCAGCGATTATGCGGCACGACCCGGGTCTTGCCGCAAGCCCCCGGGTGCGCTATACATTGGAAGTGGCAAGGAGTGAGTAATCTCCTTGCCTTCGTTTTTGCCTTCATTTTTGCCTTCGTTTTTTCGCCGCCCGCGCGTTCTCAAGGGGTCGCCGTCCCGGCTGAATGCCCCACGCTGGCCGACCTCGCCGCTCAAGCCGCGCAGCCGCCAGGCCGTCACGAGAACCACGATCCCCTTTGCGTCTTGCTGTTATCTCCGCGCGGAGGCGGCCGTGGTCGAAGTCACGCTTGGCCGGTGAATGCATTAGCGGCGCGGGAGGGGCGAAGCAGCGGTCCGTTCCATGAAGCCCTGGTTCAGACCTGGTCCTGTCGGTAATCCCCCCTTCACGCGATCCACTCTTCTCGCTGGTTTTAGGGTGCCTCATCAGTAAGTGCTTGTCGTCCCAAATCGAACAGATGATCTTGGTAGCACAGTTTGATTAGAGTCGATAGAACTGGTAGTCTTGGGGTGGATAGTGAGAGGCAGAATCCACCCCGGAGGGAGGTGGTCCAGAGTGTGCGAGGCAGAGGGCCGGATTCCGGCCGGCTCGGCGCCGGGGAGCGTGGCGGAGGCGCTGCGCACGGCGGTCGCGTGCCTGGACTACCTGGTCCCGGTGGCGCCGGGGCTGCCGGCCGCGGCGTGCGGGGAGTCGCTCGCCACCCTCGGCGAGGTGCGGTCGAAGCTGGCAGCCGCGCAGGCGGTGCTGCTGCGCCGGTTCGACGCGCTCGACGGTCATGACGCGGACGGGTACGGGTCGTCGTCGGCGTGGCTGGCCGCGATGACGAAGATGACGCGCAAGGACGCGAAGGCCGCGGTCCGGCAGATGCGGGTCCTCGGCGAGCGCCCGCACCTGGAGAGCGCCCTGGGCGCGGGGGACGTCTCCGACTCCTGGGCGGCCGAGATCGCCGGCTGGCTGAAGAAGCTCCCCGAGGAGCTCCGCGACGGGACGGAAAAGATCCTCGCCGACGCAGCCGCGGCCGGGGCGTCGCTGGAGGACCTGGCGGCCATCACCGCCCACGCCCTCGCGCGGTGGCAGGCCGGCCGCCCCGACGAAGGCGACGACGGCTTTCCCGACCGGTATCTCCAGATCGGCAGCACGTTCGGCGGCGCGGGCGTGATCCGCGGCGACCTGACCCCGGAGTGCGCCGCCGCGGTGACGGCCGTCCTGGAGGCGCTCGGCAAGAAGGCCGGCCCCGAAGACGACCGCACCGAGAAGGAGCGCTTCCACGACGCCCTCCAGCTCGCCTGCGAGCTCCTGCTGCGGGCGAATCTGGTGCCCGACCGGGCCGGCGCCGACACAAAGGTCGTGGCGCACATCTCGCTGCGGGACCTGCGCGCGATGGACGGCGCGCCGGGCCTGGAGGAGGCGTGGATCCGCGCGGTCCTGGGCGAGAGCGGCTACCTGACCGGGGCCGGCGCCGAGGCGGCGGCGTGCGACGCGATGATCGTGCCGCTGGTCACCGGCACCATGGACGCGACCGCCCTGGACCACATGATCGACCTTGTCCTGGGCGCCTTCGGCCGCCACGGCCCGTCGGCCAGCCGCCAGGCCCGAGCCCGGGGAGCATCCATCCGGCGGCGGCGACGGCTGCGAGCAGGGCCCGAGCCGGGAAGCGCACCGCGACCTGATCGAGGGCCTCGGCAGGGAGGCTGGGTCCGCCTTCGCCGCTTCCTCTCCCACGGCCGCCGCCGCCTTCTCGAAAGGCCGGCCCGGGCCGGGCCAGATGTCGCCCCAGGCGTGGCAGGCGCTGCGGCACGCCCTGGCCCGGCTGGCCGTCGACTTGGTCTCCGGGCCCGCCGGCGTCGCCTCGATCCTGCGCCGCGGCCTGCTCGAGCACCCCTGGGACGCGCCGTCACTGCCGCTGGACATCGGCTACCACGAGAGCATCCCGGCCGCCATCCGCCAGGCGGTCCTGTGGCGCGACCGGTACAAGTGCGCGTGGCCCCGCTGCGGCCGACCGGCGGCCTGGTGCGACGTGCATCATATAGAACATAAACGCGATGGCGGTAAGACGAGCGTCAAATTCTGTGTTACTTTGTGCCAATTCCATCATGACATCTGCATTCACCGGTGGGGCTGGCGGATCGTCTTGCACCCCGATGGCACCACCTCCGTCTACGGCCCTAACGGCCAGGTCCAGCACAGCGACAGCCGCCCGCCACCAGGCGCTCCATCGGGATAAAACGCCTGGCCAGGTGCGGGCGGCGGGACCCTTTCCCAGCCGCCATCGTGGGCACGCCGACAACCCTGGCGAGGAGGACTCGGCATTCACCCGCTCAGGGTGATTCACGCCGCCGGCCGCCGCTATACGTTCGAGAGGCCGGAGGCGCGCGTAGGCGGTCTCATGTATCCGACGGCCATGTATCCGACGGCGGAGGTATCTGTCGTTTCAGATCAAGATCCGGGGGGACAGGGCAATGCAGTCGGGTGACGCAGGCTCCGCCGTGCTCACATCTGAGCAAACCGAACTGGTGCGTACCCGGGTTCGGCTGCTGGTCGACATCACTGCTCGGGCCGGGAAGTACCGCAACGGGCTGCTGGCCGCGGCCGCGCAACTCAGCCCGGAGGAAGCCGCGATCATCGTCGACCTCTCCAGGCACGGCCTACAGGTACCCCAGTTGCGCGACGTGTTGTGCGGCGGTCACGTGCTGGTCGACGATCCCGAACTGTATGAGAAATGGCGGTTTGACAGCATCAGCCACCTGCGGATATCTAGCCACCACCGCGATATCGACAAGAGCCGCTACCCCGACATCGGGATGCGCGGGCAACTGGTCCGGGAGAAGCTGCACGGCCGGACAGCCCAGGGCACCTGGGTGCAACTGGAAAAGACCCCGGCTGCCTTTGGCAAGGGCAAGTTGCCCAGCGTAAATGATCTCCGCCACCTCATGGACTACGTGATGTACCGAATCACCCGCAGCAACGTCGGCCCGTGGGGCCTGTCGCGACTAACCGAACGGCGTCCGATGTACCTATCACCCAATGTGGCCATGCCCACTCCGCTGCCGTCGGCGGTCGCGGCGTCTTTGACATCGGCACTACGCCAGATCGAGGCCGATGACGACACGACCGCGGTCTCGCAGGATCTCGCGGCCCGCTTCCCGCCGCCGGAACGGGCGGACCCGGTGGCGGAACTCGGCCAGATGACGTCGGAGCGTGGTGGTCGGGGCCTGTTCGGCAACTCCGGGGTGTGGGTAACAGAAACGCCGTCCCCGATGGCGGCCGCGATCCTAGACCCGGAGCGCAGACGGCCAGCAACGAGGGGCTTGCGTGCAGATCCGGAGCTGTCATGAGCGAGGCCGCTGCCGGAAGTCCGGCGCCGGACCCATCGAGCCCAGGACAGGCAGGTGTCGGGGCGGGCTTGGTCTCGGCTGTGGTCAACCTGGTCAACACCGGTCCCGTCCTGCTTGGCGCCTACACGCTTGCCGAGCTCACCGCGGTGGATGCGATCGTGGACTTCCTAGAGGCACGGCCATCGGATGAGGTCCTTGCCGAGGCCGTCCGCTCGCTCTCGGCCCGCCAGCTCCTGGTGGCAGGTTCCAGCGACCACCAGGTGCAGGTGCGTGGGGACCTGGGAATCGCGGTGGCCTTCCAGCAGCGGGCAAGAATCGTCCTGGATGCCCGGGCGACCGGGACCATTCCCGACGAGCCGTGGCGAACCCTGCTCCTCCCGCAGCCTGAGCACATCGTCTTGGTCGTCCGCATCGACGCCCTTGGCATCCACGAGATCGGCCTGTACCCGTCCGACCAAGCCCTCGACAATCTCGCCGCCTGGCTGCCCCGGGGAGAAGCGGCCGACCCCGAGGCGCCCGTCGACGCGAACGCCGTGCTCGCCTCCTCCGATCGCTCTGCGCTAGTCACCATCACCAGGTACAGCGCGCAGGGATCGGCCGAGACCGCCGAAGCAAGTAGCGACGTGGTCCTCGCCCGCCGCGACGGCCGGCTGCACGTCTTCGGCCGTGATCCGGCCGCCCCGGCCAGCCTGGTCCCCCGGCCGCGGGACGGCAAGAGCGTGCGCGACACACTGGCCGACCTGCTGGCGTGACCAGCAGGCAGCCGCAGCCGGTGCTACCCGGTAGTACAGGAGATCGATGGCCATGTCCATTGGCCGTTGGTCGAGACCGTGAAGCCCCAGTTATTACCGCTGCCGTTGGGTGTCGCTTTCATCACGTACTCGCTGGGCCAGGTGGCGTTGACGTTCCAGGTCGAGTACACCACCGCAGGGGACACCATGTTCACCGTCACGGTCCAGCTGCTGGAGCCGCTGACCGAGACGTTGAGGTTGTACCAGTTGCTCCCCGACGACCCGGCAGACAGCGTCGCCGTGCACGAGCCGCCGCCACCGCCACCGCCGCTGGACGAGTTGACGGTCCAGGTGAACGTCGCGGACCCCAACGCGCCGGTGCCGTCAGTGGCGGTCGCCGTGACCGAGTACGTGCCCGCGGTGGTCGGCGTGCCGCTGATCAGGCCGGAGGAGGAGCTGATCGACTCGCCCGGCGGCAGCCCGCTGGCTGAGTAGCTCAGCGTCTGGCCGGACGCGGAGTCGGACCGCGTGGATCTGCACCGACGCGGCCGTGCCCGCCGTGGCGGTCTGGCTGCCCGGGTTGGTCACCGTCACCGTGTTGCCCGTGGTGGTGGTGGTGTTCAGGCCCATGAACGCGATCGCGTCGGCTTCCATGCCCTCGCCCTCGATGGGGAGCACGTGGCCCGCGCCCGCGACGCTGATCCCCTCGACCGGGGGCATGGTGCCGCTGCCGCCGTACGTGGTCTCAGTCCAGCCGGACTGCGGGGTGCTGGTGGTGGTCGGGGTGGAGCTCACGCCGAGCACGTTGGTCCACTGCAGGATCTCCTGGCCGAAGTTGTTGTAGTTCAGCGTCGTGTCCGCGGTGCCGTGCCACACCTCCATGCGCGGCCGCGGGCCGCTGTACCCGGGGTCGGCGCTGTTCCGCACCAGGTTGCCCCACGCCTGCGCGGTCATGCTGACCTGGCCATCGGCGCAGGCGGAGTTCCACCCGTCGACGGCGCCAGTGTAGAAGCAGTAGTAAGGCACGCCCATGAACGCGACGCCAGCCTTAAACACGTCCGGGTAGTCGGCGAGCATGACGTTGGTCATCATGGCGCCGGACGACGCGCCGGTGATGAAGACCTGGTTCGGGTTGCCGCCGTAGTGCTGCTCGGTGTACGTGATCATCGACATGAGCCCGACCGGGTCGCTGCCGCCGTTCCTGGTCAGCGCCTGGCTGGAGGAGACGTCCCAGCACTGGCCGCTCCGGTTCGCATCCGGGTAGATGACGATGAAGCCGTACTGATTGGCCAGCGAGGCGAACGCGGTGCTTGAGTAGAAGCCCGGCCCAGTGCCGGTGCACTGATGCAGCGCCATCAGGATGGGCGGGTCGGGCCGGACGTTGGTCGGCACGTAGACGTACATCAGGTTGTTGGACGGGTCGCTGCCGAAGTTCGTCACCTGCACGAGCGAGCCCGCCGCCTTCGCGGGCGTCGTCGCGAGGAACATGGCCGCCGTGAGGAAGCCTGCTGCCAGTGAGCGCTGCGGCCCCGGTGGCCAGCAGCGAGCGCAACCATCGTTTCATGTCCGACCCTTTCGATTCGAAATGTTTCGGCACCCGAACCCTTTCTGGTGCTCGAAAGTCTTCGAACGTTTTCCATTTCATTGCACTACTGAAACGACGCGCGCACAAGACGGCGTTTTATTGCAATCGGCTAGCCCGGGAGTTAACGCCCTCTGTGATGAAGTTTCGATCGATATTCGAAACTTTTCGGTCCACGGCCGGGAGGCGGAGCCAGGGAAGCGGCACGCCAGTGTTTGCCAGGACCAGCGGTCGGGACCGCTGACGCATACTTTGATGATCATTTTCGGATGGCGAGCCGCGGTGCTATGGACGCTATGACCCCAAAACGACGGCCGACCCGGCCAGCTCATCGCGCTACGCGACGAGCTGGCCAGGCTGCCGAGTCCGCTGCCCGACCTACGCCATGGGGTGCAGCACGACCTTGGAGTAGCCCGGCTCGCGCTTGTCGAAGTGCTCGTAGGCCTCCGGTGCCCGCTGCAGCGGAAGCTCCTGGGAGACCACGAAGCTGGGCTTGGCCCGGCCGGCGATGATCAGGTCCCGCAGCTGCTGGTTGTAGGCCTTGACGTTGGCCTGCCCCGAGCCCATCCGCAGGCCCTTCTCGAAGAACTTGCCCACCTTGAACAGCAGCTCGCCGCGGCTCGCCTCGGCATTGGGCGCGCCCGGGTCACTGGGCACGTACAGACCCACCACGCCGAGCATCCCGGTGGCCCGGACTGTTTCGACGAGGGTGTTGAGCACGATCGCGGGCTGCTCCTCGTCCCCCTCGACGGTGGCTTGGAACCCGACCGCGTCGATGCCCTTGTCCGACCCGTCCCCGTTGGTCTGCTCCCGGACCTGACCGACGACATCGCCGTCGGTCAGGTTGATCGGGATCGCGCCGATCTGCTTTGCCAGCGCCAGCCGGTTCGGCACCTTGTCGACCACGAACACCTTGGCCGCGCCCATGATGAGCGAGGAGTAGGCGGCCATCAGGCCCACCGGGCCCGCGCCCATTACCGTGACGGTCTCGCCGGGACTTACCTCCGCCAGCACAGCGCCGTGGTAGCCGGTGGGGAAGATGTCGGCCAGCATCGCGAAGTCCGTCTCGTGCTCGGTGCCCTTGGGCAGTTGCAGGCAGTTGAAGTCCGCGAATGGGACCCGCAGATACTCGGCCTGCCCGCCGCGATAGGGACCCATCGCCACGTAGCCGTAGGCCCCGCCGCCGAAGCCGGGATTGACCGTCAAGCAGAACCCGGTGTACCCCGCCAGGCAATTCTTGCAGAAACCGCAGGCGACGTTGAACGGCAGGACCACCCGGTCGCCCCGCTTGACGCTGACCACCCCCGGGCCGACATCGACAACCGTGCCCATGTTCTCGTGGCCGAACACGATGCCCGGCTTCGCCTCGGTCCGGCCCTCGTACATGTGCAGGTCCGACCCGCAGATGGCCGCCGTGGTGATCTGCACGACTACATCGTTGGCGTCCTGGATCCGCGCGTCCTCGACCTCCTCCACGGCCACCTTGAACGGCTCCTTGTAGACGACAGCCTTCATGATCTCCCCCTTTGTGCCTCCGAGTGGTGCGACTTTCTGTGCCCTGTGGCGTACGTGTGACTTGCCCGTCCGGCACCCCGCGCCAAACGAGAAAACTCCTAGGACAACCTACTTGCGCGTGTCTTGTTCGGGTCTTGTTCGGGCAGCCGGTTTCTAATACCGCGAACGGCACCCGGAACTGGTTCTTGGTGGCTACATCGAGCAGCCGTACCACGCACCGGCCACCACAGTAAGCAGACCCGCCTGCTGGGCGTCCGCATCCACCCGTTCTGGCACCAAGCGCCGCTCTGATCAGGGACGATGCGTCCGCGTCGTCCCGCTCGTGGCCGCAGGGCCGCCGTTCAGCAGGCCAAGGGTGTCGTGACACGATGTAATTGTTCAGAGAAGGATGCGCAAAGGAGTCAGCAGGGAGTCAGCAGGAAGTCAGCAGGGAGAGGGAGGCGCCATGGCTACCACAGGCACGACCATGCGGGTATCGCTCAACTCGGCAGAGGCGATCATCGCCGCGGCACGGCGGCGGGCAGAGGAAATCGGGGTGCCGATGAACATCGCCGTCGTCGATGACGGTAACAACCTTGTCGCTTTCGCCCGGATGGAAGGGGCCTGGCTGGGCAGCATCGACATCGCCATGGGCAAGGCCTACACGGCGCGGGCCTTCGACATGAGCACCAAGGACCTGGTCCCCATGACCCAGCCGGGCCAGCCACTCTTCGGCATCACCGCCAGCAACCAAGGGCGACTCATCATCTTCCCTGGCGGGATTCCGCTCAAGGCGGAGGGCACCGTCGTCGGCGCGGTCGGGGTCAGCGGCGGCCAGGTCGGCCAGGACCAGCAGGTGGCAGAAGCAGGAGCGGCGGCTTTCTGACCCGAGGTCGTTAGGCAAGCGCCGTAGCCGGTTACCGGCCGAAGGCCTGGCGCGGTTGCGGTCCGGCCGGGAAACGTTCCCAGGCAGCGACAATCCTTGCGAGGGAGCCTGCCCGGGTGTGGTCTGAACTCGCCGATGGTTCGGCTGTTCTTGTCGCGCGGTCCAGGTGTGCGTCGACCGGGTCCGCGAGCTCAGGGAACAAGATGACTGGCTAGCCGGCCTCCCGGACCGCGCGCGCAGCGAGCCTTCGGTAGGCGCCCCGGGCACGACCAGGTTCGGGGACCGGATACCGAAAGGGCCGGCTGCCAGCTTCAGAGGTACGCGGTCACTTGGCCGCGTCGTGGACGTCGTGGTAGTTCCACCACTGATACGGCGGTGTTTGCGGGTAGCCCTCCGGCGAGTCCTCCCACGTCTCCTGGCGGCCGAGAGCGGTGATGTCGAGGTAGTTCCAGGTGTTGCCCATCTGCTCGTCGCCGCGATTGTTGATGAAGTAGGTCCGGAAGACCCGGTCGCCCTCGCGGATGAAGGCGTTGGTGCCGTGCCACTCGTCGACGTCGAAGTCCTTGTCGAAGTCGTCGGTGATCGTGTACCAGGGGATGTGATTCCACCCGTGGCGCTCCTTCAGGCGCTGGATCTCGGCCTGGGGGGCGCGCGAGGCGAAGGCGAGCGTCGTGTTCCGCGCGTGCAGGTGCCCGGGGTGCGCCACCTGATCCGCCCCGAAGGAGCAGCCCACGCAGGCCCGCTCCGGGTACGAGCCGCCTTCGGCATACGTCGTCACCTCGGGTCCGTAGAAGGCGCGGTAGACGATCAGCTGGCGGCGCCCCTCGAACAGGCCAGCGAGGCTCACGCGGCCGCCCGGGCCCTCGAACCAGTACTCCTTGTCGACCGCTAGCCAGGGCATTCGCCGGCGTTCTGCCGCCAGCGCGTCGCGGGCGCGGGTTAGCGCCTTTTCCTTGACGAGGAGCTGCTCGCGCGCAGCGCGCCATTCCTCCGGCGAGACCATCAGTGGTGTCTTCATTCGGTCCTCCTCCTTCGTGGCCAGGACTTGGGAGCCATCACGAAATACTGACCCCGGGGCGGTTTGACCTCTTTTCGGTCACGACCGGCATCGATTCGTTATCTGACCGGATTGCCGCCGGGTTGAAGGATGCGGAATTGTGAAGCGAGTGACAAGTCTGCGTGGCCCGCTGGCCGTACGGCGGATGACCGCGCACTGGGTGGTACTCGCCGCGGCGGCACTTACCACGCTGGTGGCCGCCACAGTCGGCGCGGCGTTCGCCGCCTTCGCCGGCCAGGCGCTCCCGCAGGCCGTGCGGCACGACCTAGTCGTCGCGCCGGGAACGACACTGGCCGCGGCGGGATCGTTCGCAAGCGGCAATCCGGCGCAGACCTCGGCGGCGTTGCGGTCATCCATCGCTGCGGGGCTAGGCGGGGTGTCGTTCAGCTTCTGGCAAGGCATCTGGTCCGACCCACTCGGCTTCCTGGCCGGGTCGTTGCCTGCCAAGCCGGCCGGCATTACCTCGGACAACATCCCCCAGCTGCTGGCCGCTTCGCTTGACGGCGTCACGGATCACGCCGTACTGGTGACCGGGAAATGGCCGGGGCAGTTCCCCGCATCGGCTGCCGACCCGATCCCGGCCGCCCTGCCGGCAAGCACCGCGGCGCTGCTCAAGCTCCGTCCCGGTGACGTGCTCCGGGTACAGGACCAGGACACGGGCGCGCCCGTGACGTTCATTCTTACCGGCCTCTACGCGGAACGGCAGTCGCCCGCCAGCGTCGCCTCGTACTGGCAGCTGAACTCGATTCCCGCCAGTGGATCCGTCAACGGAACGGGTTCAGCCAGCGGATACACCACCTACGGGCCCCTTGTCGTGTCGCCCGGCATGTTCCCCGGCCGGCTCGCCGAGGGAACCGGGACCTGGGTCGCCCAGCCCGACATGGCCGGCTTCAACGCTGCCCACCTGCTCGCTATCTCCGTCGTGTTCACCTCGAGTCTGCTCAGCACCCTCACCCTGACCACCAACCTGCCGACCGTGCTGGCCGATATCGGCGACAACTTCGCGGTCGCCAGGTCGCTGCTCGGGATCAGCGCATTCGAACTCCTGGTGCTCACCGTGGCGGCGCTGCTCGCGGTCGCCCGGCTGCTCGCCGCCCAGCGCGAGGGCGAGACCGCGCTGCTGACCGCGCGCGGCGCGACCAGGTGGCAGCTGACCAGGCTGACCGCGGCCGAGGTGATCCCGCTGTCGCTGGTCACCGCGCTGATCGGCGGGGTCGCCGGGATCTGGCTGGCCCGGCTGCTCGGCAGTACCCTCTACGGCCCTGGCACCGCCGGCGGCAGCGTCCCGGACGGCGGCATCAGCGTGGCCGCCCCGGGCACCTGGCTCGACGCGCTGGCCGCCGCGCTGGGGATCGCCGTGCTGTCGATCGGCGCGCTCCTCTACCCGGTGCTGCGGCCCGGCCGGGCCGCAGCCCAGGTCCGCCGGGGCAGGCGGGCCGTGCTCTCCCGCGCGACGGGGGCCGGCGCCGACCTGGCGCTGGTGGCGCTGGCGGTGCTGGCCTGCTGGCAGCTGCGCCGGTATTCGGCCGTCTCGACGTCCGCGGGCAGCCCGCCGGCCATCGATCCGGTGCTCGTGCTTGCCCCTGCGCTCGCCCTGGCGGGCGGCACGGTGCTCACGCTGCGGCTGCTGCCCGCCGCGGCCCGCGCCGTCGACCGGGTGTCGGCGGCCGGCCGCGGGCTCACCTCGGCGCTGGCCGGCTGGCAGTTCAGCCGCCAGCCGCTGCGCCAGGGCGGCGCCGCGCTGCTGCTGGTGATGGCCGTCGGCACCGGCACGCTGGCGCTCGCGCAGCACCAGAGCTGGACCAGGTCCGCCGCCGATCAGGCGGCGTACGTGACCGGCGGGGACGCGCAGGTAAACCTGGCCAGCCCGGTGCCGGCCGGGGCGACCACCTCGATCACCGGGGCGGCCGGCGTGCGGGCGGCGATGGCGGTCTCGGTTGACCAGGAGGCGACGCCCGCACCGGTGGTGGCCATCGACGCCGCCCAGGCGCCTAAGGTCGCCCTGCTCAGGGCCGATCAGTCGAGCCTGCCGCCAGCCGCCCTGCTCCGGTCGATCACACCTTCGTCGCCGTCCGGCGGCCAGCTCATCAGCGGCAGGCCGCTGTCAGTTCAGTTCACCGTCACGCTCAGCCGCGCCCCCCTCGGCCCGGTGTATGCGCAGTTCACGGTCACCGACGCGACCGGCGCCGCCTTTCAGCTCTCATCGGCGCTGTTCTCCGCCGACGGCCGCCCGCACGTGCTCACCGCCTCGCTCGGCGGGACCGACGCCGCCTACCCGCTCCGGCTCAGCCAGGTCACCCTCTTCTACACGCTGCCGGCGAAACAGCTGAAGACTCCCGTCACGCTGACCGTCGCCGGGGCGACGCCCAGTACGTGGACCGCGGTCGCGAGCTCACCCCAGCTCGTCTCGGAACTCTCCACCAACGATATGTACGGCCCGTCAGCCGGCCCGCGGGTGACCGGCTGGCAGCGCGCGCCCGGCGGCGCGACGCTAACGTTCACCCCCGGGTACGGGCGATGGTCGCAAGCTCCGGGCGCGTCACCGGTCCTCACTGAGCCGGTAGCCGGGCAGGTCTCGCTCTCCGCCCCGAACACAGTTCCGGCCGCCGTCCCCGCCATCGCGACCAGGGCGTTCGACAGCGCCAACAACACCGGCGTTGGCAGCATCGTGCAAACGACCGTCAACCGCACAACCGTGCCAGCGAAAATCGTGGCCGTGGCGAGCGCGTTCCCCACCATCACGGGCGCCGGGCTGGTGATGGACCTGTCCACCCTCGAGGCGTTCCTGGTCAGCCACGGCGCCGCGCCAGTGGCCGTCACGCAGTGGTGGCTGGCCACGGCCGACGGCCAGGTCCCCGCGTCCCTGACGCGCGCGTTGCCGCCCGGCGCGACCACTAAGAGCAGCGCCGCGCTCGCCGCCGCGACCGTCGCCGACCCGCTCTCCGCCGCACCGCAGCAGGCGCTGCTCGCGATGACCGTGGCGGCCGCGCTGCTTGCGATCTTTGGCTTCTGGGTCTCGATCGCGGCGAACGTCAGACAGCGGCGCGCCGAAAACGCCGTGCTGGCAGCGCTAGGCGTCAGTCAGCGGTCCGCGGCCGCGCAGCTGTTCCTGGAAAAGCTGCTGCTGTCCGTCCCCGCGGCCGCGCTTGGCCTGCTCCTCGGCACGGTGCTCGCCCGGTTGCTGGTGCCCGCGGTCACTCTCAGCCCCACCGCGCAGACACCGGTCCCGCCGCCGATCACGATGTTCGACCTGCCGCAGACGATCCCGCTCGCGGTCGCGGTCGCCGTGCTTCCCGCACTGGCCGCCGCGCTCGTCGTCTTCCGGCGCCCCGACCCGGCCGCCGAACTCCGCGCGGCGGAGGCAGCGTGAACCGGCGATACCGGCCCAGCGGGCCTGTACCTCTGGCTGGCGCTGCTCACCTTCCTCGCGGTTTTCGCGGCGACCGCCGGCGCGCGGGAGACCCTCGCCAGCAGGACCCAGGCGGTGCGGCAGACGGTGGCCGCCACCCTCCCGACGACCCGGACCATCACCGTCTCAGCGGCCTGGCATGACGTGCAAAGCGTTATCTCGATCGTCAACAACACCGGCGATCCCACGACGATCGTGCCGCCGGCCACGATCGACGCGATCACCTCATCGCTGCACGCCGACTTCAACCGCGCCCCGGTCAGCCTCACCCCGGCCGGCACCGACTGGTCGTCGATGACGGTCCCGTTGAACCTGATTAACGGCGACCTGCCCGGCACCGGCGGCACGCCGGTCAAGATCGAGATAACCGAACGGCAGCCGCTCGGCCCGCAGGTGCGGCTGCTGAGCGGGCGCCTCCCGGTCGCCACGCCGGTCCCCTCGCCCGCGGCCGGCGCCGGCGAGCCGGGCGACAGACAGCCGGCCGCGACGCTCCAGGTCGTCATGACCAGGCAGACGGCGGCGACGTTCGGCCTGCACGCGGGCTCCGAGTTCGTGATGCCCGGCTCCGAGCTCGCATCGACCGGCGTGGTCACTCCGGTCACCGTCCTGGTCACGGGAATCGTGGTCCCGGTTGACCCGTCGTCGTCGTTCTGGGGCATCGACCCCGGCGTCCTCGCCGCCGACCTCCAGTTCCAAGGGCCGGCCGGAGCCCGTACTGGGCCGGCGGGGTGATGGTCGGGCCGGACGAGGCCAGCGAGCTGCAGTCGTACTTCGGCTCGCGCAATCCCCAGATGGAGTGGGTGTTCCCGCTGGACGTGAGTTCGCTCGACGGCCAGCAGGTGCAGCCGCTGAGCGACGCGCTCGACAAGATCGGCACCGATACGCCGACGCTCTCCGGTCCCTTCGCGCCCGTCGCCTCTACGCTGACCGCCTCCTCGAGCATGTTGTTCGCGCTCAACGCGTTCATCGCGACCGCGCAGTCGGTGGACGCGTTGCTCTGGCTGCTCTACGTGAGCCTGACGGTCGCCGGCCTGGCCGTGCTGCTGCTTGCCGCGCGGATGGTCGCGATGCGCCGGTCGGCCGAGATCACGGTGATCAGGGCGCGCGGCGGGTCCCTGTGGCAGATCGCCATCGGCACCGGGCGCGATGCCACGCTCCTGGGCGTCCCGGCGGCCGTGATCGCGGCCGTCCTGGCGATCCTCGTCGTCCCCGGGGCCGGTTCCGCGCAAGGCGCAGGATCGGCCGGGGGCTGGTGGCCGCCGATCGCGGTGGTGGCCGCCGCGGTCGTGGGACCCGCCCTGATCGCGGCCTGGCAGCATCGCCTGCCCCGCCGCCGGACCGCCGTCCTCCGTCTCCCGCTGGGCGGGACCCGGCTGGTCATCGAGGCGGCGCTGGTGGCCGCGTCGGTGGCGGGCATCGTCGTCTTCCACGACCAGGGCGTGCAAGCCGACTCGGGCGTGAACTTCTACACCAGCTCCGCGCCGCTACTGGTGGCCATCCCAGCGGTGATCGTGGTGCTCCGGCTGTACCCGCTGGTGCTGCGCGGACTGCTGCGAGCCTCCGCGCGCAGCTCCCGCGCGCCCGCGTTCCTCGGCCTCGCCCGGGCGTCCCGGACCGCCGCTTACCCCGGCGCTGCCCGCGTTCGCCCTTGTCCTCGCGCTCACCGTGGCGGCCTTCGCCGGCATGGTGCGCGACGCGGTGATCAACGGCGAGGTCGCGGCGTCCTGGCGCACGGCCGGCGCGGACGCGACGGTCACCTCCTCGTACACGGCGCAGAGCTTCACCATCTCGCCGGCCGCCGCCCGGGCGGTCGCCGCCGTGCCCGGCGTGACGCACGCGGCCGAGGTCATGAACGAGTCCTGGACCACCACGGCGGGCAGCCAGGTCAACGTCCTTGCCGTGGACCCCGCCAGTTACGCCGAGCTTGTCGCCCACACCCCTGGGTTCCCGCAGGTGTCGGCCGGACTGCTCGCGACGCCAGGCAAGGCCGGGACGCCCCAGCCCGTCCTGGTGTCCCCGCAAGCCGCGGCGCTCCTAGGGGCCCCCGGCCAAGGCAGCGGCGCGGTCACCCTCAGCACCAGGCAGGCGTCCCTCCAGCCGGTCCGGGTCCGGGTGGCCGGCGTGATCGCAAGCACCCCCGCGCTGCCCGCCGGCGGCGCGTTCGTGATCATGCCGCTGGCCGCGATCAAATCCGCGATCACGCCGCCGGAGCCGATCCCCGTCAATGAGATGCTGCTAACCGGCGGGTCCATCGACCGAGCAGCCCTTACCCGCGGTGCTGCGGCACGCGCTGCCAGACGGAGTCGCCGCCTTCCGTTCCGACATGCTTTCCGCACTGACCAGCGGGCCATTGCAGCACGGGGCGTTCACGCTGTTCTCGCTCGCGGTCGTGGTCGCCGCGATCATCGGCCTCTCCGTCATGCTCCTCGAGCTCGCGCTCGGCGCCGCGGAACGGGAAGCGACGCTCGCTCGTCTCGCAACTATGGGCCTGGGCGAGGGACAGCGGGCGTGGGTGGTGGCCCTCGAGGTGCTGCCCGCCGTCATCGCGGCGGCGGTGGCCGCCTGGGCCTGCGCCCTGGCGCTTCCCCGGGTGCTCGCACCGGACCTCGACCTGTCGGTGTTCACCAGGTCATCCGTCGCCGTGAAGCTCGCGGCCGACGTGGCATCCTTCGCGGTGCCGCTGGCCGGCCTGGCCGTGCTCGCGGCCGTGGCGCTTGGCCTAGAGATCAGGTCGGGACGCCGCCGCGGCGCGTCGTCCCTTCGAATAGGCGGATGAACGGGATAAACGAATGACGGAACCGCAGCCGCCGCGAGCGGCCGGCCTGCTCGCCGAAGCTGGCGGCCTAGGCGCGGCCAGCGACCCGAGTACGTTCAGCGATCTCACCGCGGACGCCATGCGGGCGCACGCCGACTGCGAGGCGGGCGCGCTGATCGGCCACGACCGCCTGGTCCGGACCTACACAGCCGAGGGTATTGAGGAAGCACCCTCGAAGGCACGCCGGGAAAAGCGGACTTCCGCTAGCCTCATTCAGTGCGTCGGCGATGAGGTTCGAGCAGTGGCCCGCGAATCCAATTTTCGCGAGAGGTGACCGCCTGTGCAGGTGCGGGTCCTGCGGGTTCATCACGAAACCTGGCCCGCTACTCTGGGCCGAGGCCAGAGTGGGGTGTCCGGACCATTCCGAGCCACAGAGATGATGATGCTCCGCAGTCCTTCGACGTACAGCCGCATGTTCTTGTACGCGGTGTCATTGTCTGGGTAGCGGCTAGCGAACTGCAGGCCCTCATGGAGCCTGTTGATCCACACACATACCTGGTCGCCGTAGGACACCCTGAGCAGGCCGTATGCCTTCAGCTCGGTCCAACGCTCAGACCCGGGGATGCTCCGGGCATCGACGAACGAGACGATCGAGTACAGGTCTGGCGACGTCGGGCGGAAGTCCGGGCCAAGCAAGCGAAGTACCCGGGCGAGGGGTACACGCGTCAGCGGCCTGCCGGCCCGCAGAGCGGTGCGCACCACCTCCAGGGCGCTGCGGAAATCGGGTAGCTGCGCCGCCGGGATCTCGACTGGCGCGCCTCCGACATACCAGCCCACGGACTCCAGCCACTGCGACCTCGACCTGGTGTGGAACGGCACGACCGTGCGGTAGACGGGCTGTCCGCCGATCTTCCGGACGATGAGGCTCGTGGCGGCCAGGATGCCGACCAGGCTCCCACCGAAGGGCCGGCAATGCGACTCGAACGCGGCGGCGTCGTCCGCGTCCACCAGCATCTCCTGCATGAGCTTCTGAGCGGGCAGCTCGCCGCCGGGGCCCAAGCCGAGGTCGACGGGGAAGCCCGGCAGCTTCCCCTCGCATCGGCTAATGAACTCCCGCCAGCGGGCGACGATCGCGTGAGTGTCGTCGATTTGGTCGGCGCCCGCCCGCTCGATCTCGCAGAAGTCGATGTAACTGCTGGCCGCCCGCTTCAGGGGATGGCCCTCTTCGCCCGCCGTGTAGAGCTCGTGGATCTCGGCGGGGATGCGCTGGATGGAGTACGAGTCGACGTTGCTGTGGTCGAAGGCCATGTAGACGCTCGTGCAGTCATCTCTGACAATCGCCGTGTAGATGAAGTTCGGCCAGTTGAGAGCGTCCGCCGCGACGTCGAAGCGGTCCTGGAGGTGCTGGGCCAGTCGTTCCGCGTCGGGGAAGTGGCCGACCACCTTGCGATGCAGTGACAGTGTCTGGGCGCCGACCGTGAACCGGCGCAGCTCCTCGCCCATCCAGCGGAAGCCGCTGCGCAGCGTCTCGTGCCGCAGTGTCCACTCGCGCAGCGCATCTTGCAGTACATCGAGATTGACCACGCCAGGGATGTCAAATGCCGTGCCAAGCCATGTCGGAACGAACAGGCCGCCTGCACGCACGGACCGAGTCGTCCTGATGTGCTGCTCCTGGTTATACGCTGGCGGCCGAGGATCCTCCGGCACGCCTGTCGCCGCCTTGATGGCCGCTGGGCTGAGCGTCCACTCAATGAGTAGTCCGGGCCTGACCTCGCAGCGCTGGATATCAGTCACCCGCACGGGGCGCCTCCGTTCTCATCTGCCCTCTTCGAAGACGGCATGAGCACCCTCCCCGGCTACGGAGCGCACCCATACTCTCACCGCTACGAGCCGAGCGCACCCAGAACTCACGGACAGCAACTTCACCGCTACAAGGAGGCGGTCACGACAGCCGGTAAGTGTTGCACTCGAGGCGCTGCGTCACCTCACAGGAGTGCGGCCAGCAGAACCTGCTCGCTGCCGCGCGTGAGTTCCCTATGCTGGCCCACCTGACTGTGACGATGACACTGGCTGACCAGGCCGCGCTCCCGGGGCATGATGGTCGGGTGACCAGCGACAAGCCCGGACGGCCGAATAGGACTGGAGAAGGCAGCGGGACGCCGGGAGCCTGGATCCGGGCGGGAAGAAGGAAAAGAGCGGGAAGGGCGCTGATTCGGAAGAGCTCGCGCGGCTGCGCGCGGAGAACAGGAAGCTGCAGGCAAAGAACGAGAAGCTGGTCCGGGACCTCGGCAAGACTAAAACTGCCCTGGATATTGCGGGAAAAGCATTCGCGCTGCGTGCGACGCGAGGTCGCACACTTTTGAGTGGACTCGCAGATTGGAGGGTCGATCTTTGCAGATCGGCGGCGTAGTTCCAGGCTAGTGCCCATTAGCCTGTCCCCGCCCCGGCGTGCGTGCACGGGTCCTGTTCGTGCGGGTGCGGGGCCCGGGGGAAACGCTAAGCAGCCCTGGTGTCATCCCGGGGCGGCGGGCAAGGGGAAGGCCGGGCGGGTGAATTGCTTGAACCCTCGTTGACGCCTCGTTATGTGCAGCCCCGGATAGGTGACGGAAGTGCCGGGGGATAGGACTTCTGCCGCTGGGACGCGGCAGGCGGCGGGTCGGCGGCAGCGGCGG